>JBKBWK010000025.1:0-49108 GCA_046313895.1 Paracoccaceae bacterium | reverse complement strand
GCTGACAGCTTTGCCCGAGGTCACCGTTTACGCCAACTGATCCGGTTCGGGCTGGCCAAAATGGCGTTGCCCGCTATTCTGAAGCTTGGAAGAGCAGGGGGCAGAAATGCGGATTTTGGCAGGACTGATCTTGGCCACATTCGGTGTGGTGATCTGGTCGGGCGCCGGGGCGCAGATTGCGGATTGCGACAATGCCATGACCCAAAGTCAGATGAACACCTGCGCGGCGTTGGACTTCGAGATGGCGGATTCGGACCTGAACGCCGCCTACGGGATGGCGCGGGGCGCGATGAAGCGTCTGGACGATCAGTTGGATGCCGACCTGCGCGGTGCTGAAACCACCCTGCGCGATGCACAACGGGCCTGGATCACCTTTCGCGATGCCGCTTGCGCCGCCGAAGGGTTTCAGATGCGGGGCGGGTCAGCCGAACCATTGTTGGTCTATGGCTGCATGTCGCGCCTGACCAGCCAGCGTGCCCGGGATCTGTGGGATCTGGCGACCGGACTGGACGGATAGACCCTGCCCCTAATCTTTCAACGACGCCTCTGCCTCGGCCGCCAGAATATCGGCCAGCCGCCGGCGAAAGCGCGGGGCCTGCAGTCGGGCGGTGACGTTCTGGCAGATCATCTTTTCCAACTTGATGCGGCCCTCGGCCTCTGCCCGGGTCAGCAGCGCGCGCAGATAGGGGCCAAAGGTGCGGCGGTTGCGCCACATCCGGGCAAAGCTGTGGCGGGTCAGGGTTCCGGCCATCGCGGCCTGCGTCAACGGGGCGATCATCTGCATGTGGGTAAACGCCCACTCCAACCGCCCGCCCAGATGGGGGCAGCGCAGATGCGTGACATGCGGCCCGCGGAACAGGGCAGCGTGCATGGCGTCTTCCGCCACATCGGGGTCGAACAGGATAAACACCCGGCCCGCCGCTTCGATCATGTCGGGCGCATAGCCGTAGCGACTTTTGAAGTCGAGCTTGCGCGCTTTCAGGGCGCGTTTGTCCCATCCGGCAATGGCGGGCAGCAATGTGGCGCGTGGCGACAGTGCAACCACGCATGCGCCGGGTGCGGCGACGGAAAACGCCGTTGCGGCATAGCCTTGCACGCCGGCACCCAAAAACAGCACCGAATCGAAATCCTCGAAAAAGGCGTCATCCACCAGCCGGTCGAAATAGCCATAGACGCGCGGATCGCGATAGAATGTGTCACCATCACAGATCAGGCACAGATGTGACCATCCCTTTTCCTTGGCAAGATCATACCCCAGGGGCATCTGGTTGGGGCGGGCGCGAATATCGTCGGCCTGTTCGAACGTCACCAGAAGGGTCGGAGACTCGTCCACAAAGAACGCCCAGTGATGTGTCCCAAGCGGCTGGAAGTAACCGGCATCGTCGCCAATCCGGTCCAGAAGCGCCAACCAGTCGCCGCGCGTAGTTGTCGGGCCAGACAACGCCTCCGGGACCGCTTCTGCGGCTTCTGGCGGCGATAGGGTTTCCGACATGTCACACTCCGTTCAGAGCGCGGGCGAATAACCCGCAAATATCAAAATCAATATATACACAGTGTCGGTCTTTGGCCGGACACAGACAAGGTGTCTTGGCAAGACAGACTGTTTCCCGCTTATCAGATCAAGCGATAACGGCGAATTAATGCCGCTGCTTCCGGTCCCAGCACACGGGCAGGGGGCGTCATCAGCAGGCGGCCAAACAGGGCGCGACATGGCTCTTGCGCCATCAGCGTGGCAAAGCGGGTGTGTCGCCACGCAACAGCCGCCTTGTGCAAGGTGCCCAGTGTGGGGTCGGCGTGCAGGTCTGTGCGCAAGGCCCGACTGTCGATGCGCAAAATCGACCGGTCTTCGTCGGACGCGAAATTGCGGTCGCACCAGTAGGACATGTCGAAATTGCCGCCTCGATTGGCGCGGCCCCGGTCACATTTGACGACAAAGCTTTCGGCGGCACCCAAGGGGTAATGGTTCAGTTGCGCCAAGGCATAGGGGTCGCGACCGGGTTCGGAAAACAGCCGTGCGCCGAGCGTCGGGTCGTTCCAGCGCGGGTCGCCCTGTGGACCGCGCGGGCGATGGACGCCCAGCTTGCGAAAGGCCGCGCGGCGGAACAGGGTCTTGATCATCAGCGCCCGCCATGGCCAATGCAGCACATGCGGGGCGCAGCGGGTGAACTGTTCCGTCACGGGGCGGTCTTCGTAGCCGATCACCCCGCCGTTGCCGAACATGCGCCATGTCAGGGCAAAGGCATCAACCCCGGCGGAAGCTGCGATCAGCGCAGACAGGCTGCCGTCGCCTGCGTGGATGTTCACGAATTCGTCGACATCAAGCACCATGACCCAATCCGCATCCCTGAAGGCCGGATGGCGATCGGCGGCTTTCAGGGCGGCCCATTGCGGACCTTCGTCCCACGGGCCGGGGTTGGGCAGATGGGTCAGCCATCCCATCTGCGCCAGACGGTCGAGCATCGCGTCGGTGCCATCATCGCAGTCATTGGTAAAAACCAGAAAATCGGTGAAGCCCACGGCCCTGTGATGTGCCAGCCATTCCAGCAGGAACGCGCCTTCGTTGCGCAAGGTGGTGATGGCAAGCGCCCTCATGCCAGTTGCCCTTCGGTGATCTCGGCCCAAAGGGCCGCATGGGTTGGACAGGCTTTCAGCGCGGAAATCCGGGCGCGGTGCCATGCCACGGATTTGCGATGCATGAAGGCAAGCTCGGCATCGGCCATCAGGCGGGCGGTCCAGTCCTGAACTGCGTCATCATACCGCCGGATCGCATCGCAGGGCGTTTCGGCCAGATTGAACCGGTCCCAATAGGCGCGGCCCATGTCCTGTCCCACATGATTGACCCGGCCCCGGTCACGCTTGACCAGAAAACTCTCGGCACTGCGAAGGGCATAGTGGTTCACCTGAGCGACGCTGTAATCCGCGGCCACAAACATCGGGTGGCGCTGCGGGCGATAGGGCCGCCCCCCCGGTTCTTCTCGGACCAGATCCCGCCCCAGATCGTCGCGGGCCACCGGGGCATGCACTCCGATCCGCCCGACAGGGGCGGTCCCCCGCACCAGAGACTTGCAATAAGCGAAATGCCGTCCGTCACCGCCTGCGCGACGAAACTGCTGCGTCACCGGGGCGTCGTCATAGCGGCACAGACCATCGGACCCGAAAATCCGCCATGGCACCGAGATCACTTCGGCCTCGGACGAAGCCGCGGCGGCAAGCGCCTGCACCGATCCGTCGCCCGATCTTATGGTCAGGAACTCGTCGGCATCGCAGACCCAGACCCACTCGGCCTCGCGCACGATGGGATATCGGGTTGCCTGCTTCAGCGCGGATCGCTGGATCGAGGTGGCGGCCCATGGTTTTGTCGGGTGGTGAACAGCAAGCCCAAGCCCTTGCAGACGCTGCGCTATCCGGCGGGTATGGTCAGCGCAATCATTGGTGCAAATCAGGATATGGTCAAACCCCAAAGCCTTGTGATGCGCCACCCATTCCAACAGGAATGCGCCTTCGTTTTTCATCGTGGTGATGACGGTAAAGCCGGTCAATGGTCCGCCTCTGCGCTGTGGTCCACGGTGAAAAAGAAGTCTGGGGAAAGATCCTTTTCGTGCAGATCCAACGGGATGACGCCGGGGCCCGCAGAAAACACCTCCGATCCGAAATGATGCTGCAAACGGCACAGACGCTTCATCCGCGTGCCGGTCAGCTCGGCATAGAAGGTGCGGTAATTCTCGGTCTGCATCAGGTCCGCGATCTTGGCGCGGTGGCAGGCAACCGAATGGTCATGCGCGGCGCGGATCTCGGGATCGGCCATCAGCCGGTCGAACTCGGCGCGGCACGAAGGGATCATGCGCTGGATCGACATGTCTCGGTCGGCGTTGTGGTTCATGCGGAACCAGTAGTTCAGCCCCTGATCACGATCGACGTGGTTCACCCGGCCACGGTCGCGTTTCACCAGAAAGCTTTCGGCGCTGCGCACCGCATAATGGTTCAGTTGCACCCAGTCATAGCCGTAGGTTTCCAGCGTCGAGCGCCAGCCGTTGCGGAACAACGCTTTCGGCATCGGCCTTCCTGATCCGTTCAGCCATTTCACCTGATCCCACAGGTCCGGCTTCAGCCCTTTGGGCCGATGAACGCCCAACTTCTTGTAGATCTCGATGTTGCGAAACAGCGTCTTGAACCCCCAGGCCTGATGAGGCTTGCGGATCACTTGCGGAGCGCAGTCGTTGAATTGATCCAGAAGGAACCGATCCTGATACCCAGCCACGTCAGAATTGCCGAACAGCCGCCATGTCAGGCTGATCATGTTGGCGTCGCCCATTGCGGCATAAAGCGCGCGCAAGCTGCCATCGCCGATTTTGACGTTGATGAACTCGTCTACATCCATGCAGATGCCCCAGCCGCAATTTTGCATGACGGGTTCGGATTCCGCCGCCTGCAGGGCCGCGTGCTGCGGTTTCAACTCCCCCCCTGGCACCCAGGGGTTGGCGCGGTGCTGGCACAGACCCTTGGATTGCAGCAGGTCCAGCATGGTGTCGGTGCCATCGGTGCAGTCGTTGGTATAAATCAGAAAGTCATCCACCCCGATGGCACGGTGATAGGCGATCCATTCCAGAATGAACGGGCCTTCGTTCTTCATCGTGGTGACGATGGCCGTGCGTCCGGCCTCGGTCGCAGCCTGCGGGGCCGGGCGCGGGTTTGATCGCGGCGCACGCACCGGTTTGTGGGCAAACAGACCTTCGCACAGCGCAACAAGGTCGGGGTCTTCGATCAGCGAGGTTTTGGGCACCAACGCGCCTGCCAACTGCCCCGGCACTCGGATCGCCATGGCGCGCAGAAAGGGCACCACCTCGGCCGGATCAGGTTTGGCATAGGCCACCCGAACCATCCGCCATGTGTTTGCCAGACCGGCCTGCGCTGGTGCCACACCCCAGCGCGCAATGCCGCGGCGGGCGTCGAACTGGCGGCAGATGTGGTCGCCAAAGCGCGGCTCGGCCTTGGCACGCACCCGCCATGGATAGATGCGTCGCCCGACCAGCAGGATCACCCCATGCTTTGCCGACACGCACCGATCAAAGGCGTCGGGGGTGTCGGGGCCAATGATATCGCTGACATCCAGCGTCAGCACCGCGCGGGCCTGATACAGAAACCGCCATTTCAGCGCCTCGAACAGAATCTGCTCGGCCAACGCTGCGCGCCATGGATCGTGGCCGGGCACCTGCATCCGGTCCTTGCCGGGGGCATCCGGGGCAAAATAGGGATGGTTGGACGGACCTTCGTCCGGCTTGCCCAAGGCAAGCGGGCAATCCAGCACCACCACGGTCAGCGCGGTATCGGACAGCGCCAAGCGCAAGGCGCTGGCAAAGGCCGCACCGTCGGTCAGGCGATTGACGATCAGCGCCGCGTGAAGCCCGTGGTGATTGGCGTGATAGATCAGTCCTTCGGCGACTTGCGCAGGCGACTCGTCGATCCGGAAGCCAAAGATGGTGTTGAGCCCGGCAAACAATTCCGGTTCGGCGGCGACCGGGGCAAGATCCAGCACGGCACCGCAGGACAGCGCCAGAGGCGCGGGGCCGGAGGTCACGACCATGGTGCCGCCCGAAATCTCGCGCAATTCGTCCGGCAGGGCGCATCCGACCGCGCCATCGGGCAGAAAGGCGTTGGGGGCAGTGCCCACACCAAAGAAGCTGCGCACGCGACCTTCAGGGGTCTGGATGCACTCCAAAAGGCGCGTCAGGCCATCGCGACCGATCTCGCGCGCGGCCATCATCCGGTGATGCACCTCTGCCTTTCCTGCCCTTGGGCTGCCCGCCATGCCCCGACCGCCTTGTTCTGTCAGCGGTCTGATGCCGCCCGCAGCCAGTGGCATAGCATGATGGCGGCCTTGCGGCAAAGTATGGTGCCGCGCATTTTGTCCATTCCCTTGGCAAAGCGCCCAAATTTCGCCAGACTGTTTCCCTAAGGCCAACAATAGATGGTCGCGTCAGAGGTGTTGCAGGCATGGGCAGGGTCAGGGAGGTCGGCACGCTGTGGATCGGCGGCAGCCTGTCGTGGATGGAGCAGCTGTGCCTGAAGTCCTTTGTGGACCGGGGCCAGAAAATCACCCTTTTCTCGTATGAACCCATCCCCAACGTGCCCGCCGGCGTGATCCGCCGCGACGGGCGTGAGGTGCTCGATACCGACAACTTCCTGAAATACGAAAAGAAAGACAGCTACGCGCTGTTTGCCGATCTGTTCCGCCTGCATATGATTGCGCGCAATCCCGGCATGATCTGGGTCGATACCGATGTCTATTGCCTGCGCCCCATGACGTATGACGATGACCACGTTCTGGGCTTCGAACTGCCGGGTGAGATGCGGGTGAACAACGCGGTTCTGGGGTTGCCGCCTGACGGGCCGCTGTTGCGCGCGATGCTGGAGTACACGTCGGATCCATTTGCCATCCCGCCCTTTGTCAAGCGCAAGCTGCAAGACGACTATCGCGCGGCGGCCGCAGCGGGTAATCCGGTGCATGTCAGCCAGCAGCCTTGGGGCGTCTGGGGGCCGATGATGGTGACGCATTTCACCCATTCGCTTGGACTTGCAGGCATGGTGCAGCCCTTGGATGCGTTCTACCCGATCACATTTCCCGACCGGCTGAAGTTCCTGCGTCCGGCGTCGGTCGCCGAAGGCATCATCACACCGCGCACCACGGCTTTGCACCTGTGGGCCTCGAACAAGCGCGAATTGGGTCTGCGCCATAACGGTATCCCGCCAGCGGGAAGCTATCTCGACAAACTATTGAAACTTCACGATATCCCGGCCGAGGCCGCACCGATCAAGGGGCGGGGCAGACGGGTGTTCGATGCAGGGTTGATCGACAGCCTCGACGCAATCGACCCGCAAAGCTTCGCCGATATCGGCGGCAACGCCCAGTCTCTGGCCCTTGCGGTCTGGGGCAAGTGGGACTGTGACATCCACCTGATCGACATCGACCACAAAGGCCGTTTTGCCGAGGTAGCCTCGCCTTGGGTCGCGCCCTATGTGGATTTCCTCACCGCCAACGGGGTGCCCGCGACGAAAATCCGCTGGATCGGCGCGGCGCGGGAGTGGCAGCCCATGGATGTGATCGCAAACCTTTCAGGTTTCGGAGATGTCAATAAAGTCAAACATCTGGAATCTGTTCTTCAAGCGATGCTTCATGCCGATACCCGGATGCTGACCGATATCCGCAAAGGCTCGGGCGCCTATCCTTTGTTGAACGATTATGGCACCTGCGAGACGCTGTCCCAGCGCGAGGCGGATGGCGTCACCATCACCCGCGCGCTGTTCCGGGCCGGACCGCAATCGGTGGCAAAGCGCCCGGACGAGGGGAATTGGGCTCAAATTGCCTCGACACTGGCCGGGCGGGACGGGTTCTTCCGCGAAAGCCCGGACCATTCAGTGGTGTTCATCCCGCGATCCGACACGCTTGTCGTGACCTTCGACAACCTCGACATCGCCATGGGCAAGCGTGAGGACCGGCGTCCGTGGGGCTTTGCCTTCATCGAAAAGCAGGGCTGGTCGATGCTGGGTGTGATGGCGAACGGCTGGACGTGGTATCGCGATCCGTGGGTCTGGCAGCAGTTCGATGATCTGCGCGATACGGGATTTTTCAAGCGATTCAAGCGGGTGGTGTTTTACGGCGCGTCCATGGGCGGTTACGCCGCCTGTGCTTTCGTCGCCGCCTGTCCCGGCGCGGACGTGGTGGCCATCTCGCCGCAATCCACGCTCGACAAGGCTCTGGTTCCTTGGGAGACGCGCTATCATACCGCGTGGGGGCGCGACTATTCCGGGCCTTACGGTGACGCCGCACAGGTCAGTGCGGCGGCAGGTCGGGTCTTTTTGCTGTATGACCCCTACGAGCCGCTGGATACCGGCCATGCCGACCGCTTTACCGGCGCGAATGTCGTGAAGCTGCGCGCGCCGCTTCTGGGCCACCGGCTGGGGTCCAGTCTGCAGCAGATGGGCATTTTGTCACCGATCACGCTGGCGGCCCTGAACGGCTCCCTGACCGAAGCCGAGTTTTACCGCACCCTGCGCGCCCGCAAAAGCTTTCCCCGCTACCAGCGCGAATTGTTCAAGCGCGCGCTGGACCGGGGCCGTCCCGGTCTGGCCCGCAAACTGGGCCGCTGGGTTTTGACGCGGGGCGACAACCGGTTCATCCGGCAAGGCATGCTGACGCTGTGATGCGTGCCGTCCGGGTGCTGTGGCGCTGCCGGCGTTGGCCTGCCCGGGATCCGACGCGCACCGGCGACGTAGTTCCTTGGTCGCATGCGCGGTCGCGGCGGCTTGACCCTCCCTTGGCTTGCGGCCAGCATGGTGCGACTTTGGGGGAGGACACGGCGTGACAACCATTCCGGCCACGATTGACGCAACCGAGACGATGCTGGCCGGGCAGGGCTATGTCGCCAGCCGCGCCTTGGCGACGGTGGTGTTTCTGTCGCTCAAACTGAACCGCCCGCTGTTTCTCGAAGGCGAAGCCGGGGTGGGCAAGACCGAAATCGCCAAGACGCTTGCCACGGCCCTGGGGCGGCGGCTGATCCGGCTGCAATGCTACGAAGGGCTGGATGCGTCCTCGGCGGTGGCGGAATGGAACTTTGCGGCGCAGATGGTGGCGATCCGGGCCGCGGAAACCACCGGCACCGGCACCACAAAGGCGGATCTGTTTACCGAAGACTTCCTGATCGAACGCCCGCTTCTGGCGGCCATGCGTCCACAACCCGGGGGCGCGCCCGTGCTTTTGATCGACGAGATCGACCGCACGGACGAGCCGTTCGAGGCTTTCCTGCTCGAGGCGCTGTCCGACGCGCAGGTGACGATCCCCGAGCTTGGCACCATCCGGGCTGTCGAGCCGCCGATCGTGATTCTGACGTCGAACCGCACGCGCGAGGTGCATGATGCGCTCAAACGCCGCTGTCTGTATCATTGGGTGGACTACCCCGCCTTCGGCCGCGAGCTTGAAATCCTGCACGCCCGCGCGCCCGAAGCGCAAGACAGCCTCAGCCGCGAAATCGTGGGTTTCGTCCAGCGCCTGCGCCGCGAGGATCTGTTCAAGAAACCGGGTGTGGCAGAAACCATCGACTGGGCGAAGTGCCTGCTGGCGCTGGATGTGATCGCACTCTCGCCCGAGGTCATTGCCGACACGCTCGGCGCCATCTTGAAATATCAGGATGATATCCAGAAGATCCAGGGATCAGAAGCCAAGCGCCTGCTTGATCAGGTCAAAAAGGAACTGGCCCCGGCATGATGGTCGGTATTCCTGCCAGGGCCGTTCATCTGTTCATAAATATCCCACTGGGGGTCCGGGGGGTGTGAAACCCCCCGGTTGGCAACAATGGCAACCTACGCTCCGCTCGACATTCCCGAAGACGGAAAACTCGCCCAGAACATCACCCACTTTGCGCGGGCGTTGCGCCGCGCCGGTTTGCCGATCGGTCCGGGCCGGGTGCTCGATGCCATTCGCGCCGTCGAAGCAGCCGGATTTACCGAGCGGGTCGATTTCTATTGGACCCTGCACGCCTGCTTCGTGAACCGCCCCGAACAGCGCGCGGTCTATGAGCAGGTGTTCCGCCTGTTCTGGCGCGATCCGAAATATCTTGACCACATGATGAGCCTGTTGCTGCCGTCGATCCAGGGGCTGCAAGAAGACCGCACGGCGGCAGCGGCGGAAAAGCGCGCGGCCGAGGCGCTGCTCGACGGGGTGGAGCGCGATCTGCCCGAACGCGAGGACAGCCCCGACGAGGATGCCGAAATCGAGATCGACGCCTCGGCCACCATGAGCCACGAAGAACGCCTGAAATCGCTCGACTTCGAGTTGATGTCGGTGGACGAGGTGGTTGAGGCAAAGCGCATGCTGGCGCGGCTGTCGTTGCCGGTGAAGCCTCTGATCACCCGGCGGAACCGGGCCGCGCTGACTGGCAGCCGCGTCGATCTGCGCCGCACCTTGCGGGGCAGTCTGCGGCAGGGCGGTGAAATCACCCGACTGGCGTTGAAGGCCCCGCGCACGCGTTGGCCCAACCTTGTGGTGCTGTGCGACATTTCGGGGTCAATGAGCCAGTATTCCCGGCTGGTGCTGCATTTCGTGCATGCCGTCGCCAATCGCAAGGGCCAGGGTTGGGCACGGGTGCATGCCTTCACCTTCGGCACCCGGCTGACCAATATCACACGTCACCTTCAGAACCGTGACGTTGACGCCGCCTTGCGCGCCGCCGGGGCCGAGGCGCAGGATTGGTCGGGCGGCACCCGGATCGGGTCGTGCCTTGCGGATTTCAACCGCGACTGGTCGCGGCGGGTGCTGGGGCAGGGTGCCGTGGTCTTGCTGATCACCGATGGCCTCGACCGCGATGACAGCGGCGTGCTGGCCCGGCAGATGGAACGGCTGCATCTGTCCTGCCGTCGGCTGATCTGGCTCAACCCCTTGTTACGGTGGGAAGGCTTTGCGCCCAAGGCGCAAGGGATCCGGGCGATGCTGCCCCATTGCGACGCCTTTCGCGCAGGCCATTCCATCGCCTCTTTGGAATCACTGGCGGCCGTGATATCGGATCCGGGTGACGGCGGCGAAAAAGCGCGGCTTTTGCGGCTGATAGCGGGAACCTGATCGCTCCGTCGTGCGTTATAGACCAATAGTTGATGGTGGAAGCGGCGTGGACAGGGCATTGATATCGCATAGCGACGGTCCTTGTCCTAGATCTGCCTCCATCACCGACGGTCACGGGCGCATTGGCGTCTTGACCCGCTCTGCGAAATGGTCCGATTCGAAAGGAAGCCCATGAAACGCCTGCTCTCCACCACCACGGTTCTGTCCCTTGCCCTCGCCCCGATCCAACCCTGGCCCCTGTTGGCCCAAGGGGTGGAGCTGACGGTTGCCGAGGACGGTTCGATTCTTGCCCCTGATGGCAGCTTGCTTTGCGCCCCGACAGCCGCATTGGCCTGCGATCTGGACGTGGTGTCGCAGCAGGTGGCCGATGGTCTGACCGAGGAACTGAAGGTCCAGGCTGCAGCGGTGGCCGCTGCCAAGGCCGCACAGGTGGCCGAGGACGCGGCCGCAGCAGAGGCCGCAGTCGCGGCAGAAGCCGCAGCGGCGGCACAGGCAACAGAAGCGGCTGCAGCGGCAGAAGCGGCGGCGGCAGCAGAAGCTGCGGCGGCGGCAGAAGCGGCACAGGCAGCAGAAGCTGCGGCAGCGGCAGAAGCCGCGCGCGCCGCGGAAGCTGCTGCAGCAGCAGAAGCGGCGGCTGCCGAGGCAGTGGCGGCCACGGCTGCGGCGGAAGCAGCGGCAGCGGCAGAGGCGACAGCAGCTGCCGACGCAGCAGCAGCAGACGCAGCCGCGGCAACCGCCCTGGCCGAGGAACTGCAGGCTGCAGAACAAGCGGCTGCACAAGCGGCCGCAGCGGGTGATGCCGCAGCGGCTGAGGCGGCAAAGGTCGCAGAAGATGCGGCGGCCGCAGACGCGCTGAAAGCGTCCGAGGATGCAGCCGCAGCGGCGGCGGCAAAGGCGACTGAAGACGCAGCCTTGGCTGACGCGTTGAAGGCGGCCGAGGACACTGCTGCGGCAGAGGCCGCCGCGCAAGCGCAGGCCGCGCCTGCCGAGGTCACTCCCGATACGCCCGTCGAGAACGCAGCGCCAGAGACAGCCCCGGTTGCACCAGAGGCCGTCGTCGAAGCTCCGGAAAATCCGTTTGCCGCCCCTGTGACCGAACCGGTGGCCGAGGTTGCTCCGGTGGATATTCCTGTTGTGACCGAAGAAGAAACCCAAGGTCTGATGAACCTTTTCGCGGCCCCGGCCACGGACGCAGGTGGTGATGCTCCAGTCTCGACCGCAGCTGCACTGGCCGCCGCCCTGAGCCTCGGCGCCGCCGAAGGCACCCCCGGCGCTGCACCCGATGGCGCAGTCCCGGCCGATGGCACGCAGGCGCCGGCCGTGCAACCAGAACCGGAAAGCGTAACCGTGACCACCGTCACGGAAGACAGCACCCGGTCGTCGGCGCAGGAATTTGCCGCAGCCCCGACGGCGATTGGCAGCACCAAGAAATCCGGTCTGTCGGATCTGGAAAAGGTTGGTCTTCTGGCCCTTGGCGCGCTGGTCGTTGGCAAGGTGCTGAGCGACGGACGGCAAGTGGTGGAAAACACCGGTGACCGTGTTGTTGTCCGCAACCCCGATGGAGGTTATGCGGTTTACAAGGATGACGACACGCTGTTGCGTCGCCCTGGTGCCACGGTGCGGACCGAAACCTATCGCGATGGTTCGACCCGCAGCACGGTGGACCGCACCGACGGCACCCAGGTGGTGACGATCCGCGATGCGTCAGGCCGGGTTTTGCGCCGGGCCACTTACGACTCACGTGGCAACGAGGTGATCCTGATTGATGACCTTGCCCGCGAAGAGCGGATCGACGTCTCGACCCTGCCGCGGCCGCGCGCTGACCGGGTGACGATCTCGGCCAGCGATGGTGATGCGGCGCTGAAGGCAGCACTTGCCCGCGAAGAGGCCCGGCGACTGGGCCGGACCTTCAGCCTGCGTCAGATCCGCGAGATCCCGCAGGTTCGGGCATTGGCGGCCACGATTGATGTGGACAACATCACCTTCGACAGTGGCTCGGCGGTGATCCGTCCGACCGAGGCCCGCAAGCTGGCGGCTATCGGTGGCGTCATGGAAGATATCCTGCGCGACAATCCCGGCGAGGTGTTCTTGATCGAAGGCCACACAGATGCTGTCGGGGCCGCTTCGTACAACCTGACTTTGTCCGACCGTCGGGCAGAATCGGTGGCTTTGGCGTTGACCGAATACTACGGCATCCCGCCGGAAAACATGGTGGTGCAGGGGTATGGCGAGTCAGAACTGCGCGTCGAAACGCAGGCGGATGAGCGCCGGAACCGTCGGGCCGTGCTGCGCGTGGTCACGCCACTGATGCGCACTGCGGTTCTGCGCTGACACAGGGCGCTGCGGGAGGCAAGCCGACAGGCGAGACCTCCCGCAGCGCTTGACCCAAATCTAGGTTGCTCTGATCTTGAGCGGCAAGACCGAAGGGATCGGCGGCGACTGTCCCAAAGCCGCCTGCGGTGATCCTGTCCCCGAGGCGCATCGTTCAAAGCGCGACCACGACACGCCGCGGGATTCCCTTCCCGCGGCGTTTGTCATTTGCGCGCATGGCACCTTTTGGCAGTGGCGGGTCGCCACCACCTGCCGCATAATCGGGCAAAGCCCACGTCGCCGGGCAGGGAGGACCATCATGAACCCCGCAGACCATGACCACATTCCGGAAATCGCATTGGATTGGCACCGGGACGGGCGGGGGTCGGCCCTTGTCACCGTGGTGGAAACCTGGGGCAGTGCGCCACGGCAGGCCGGCAGCCAGCTGGCCATTTCGGGACGGGGCGAGATCATGGGTTCGGTGTCGGGCGGCTGTGTCGAAGGGGCTGTCGTGACCGAAGCGCTGGAGGCGATGGAAGATGGCACGCCGCGGCTGCTGACCTTTGGGGTCAGCGATGACAGCGCTTTTGCCGTGGGGCTGGCCTGCGGTGGCACGATCCGGGTGCTGGTCGAACCCGTGGGGGACGGCGGGCATCGGTTGCCACCGGGGCTGTTGGCCGATCTGGTGGCCGCGCGAGCGGCGCGGGCAGGGCGGGGGTATGTGGTCCGGCCCGACACCTGGACGCGTGATCTGGTGTCGCCAGGCCAGGACGCGGCCGTGGATGCACGGCTGCGGTCCGACAAGGCGGGCATGGAAGACGACGGGCGTTTCATCGCCGTGCACAACCCGCCCCTGCGGATGATCGTCGTGGGTGCAGTGCATATCGCCCAGCCCTTGCTGACCATGGCGCGGGCCTGTGGCTATTCCCCAACCCTGATTGACCCGCGCGGGGCCTTCGGATCCCAAGACCGCTTTCCCGGCGAGGTGATCGTGGACGACTGGCCGGATGCGGCGATGGCGGCACTTGCGCCCGACTCCCGGACGGCGGTTGTCACGCTGACCCACGATACCAAGCTGGACGACCCGGCGATCCTGACAGCACTGCACAGCCCGTGTTTCTATCTGGGCTGTCTGGGGTCCACCCGCACCCATGCCAAACGGCTGGACCGGCTGCGGGCTGCCGGTGTGTCCGACGCCGCCATCGCGCGGATCCATGCGCCGGTCGGGCTGGATATCGGGGCCAAGACTCCGGCGGAAATCGCAGTGTCGATCATGGCGCAGATCACCCAAAGCCTGCGGAGGGCGGCATGATCTTTGCCGAAGTCGCGCTGGACCGGGCCTTGGGCGCGATCCTTGCCCATTCGGTGATGGAGGGTGAGGGGCGCTTGCGCAAGGGCGTTGTTCTGGGGGATGAGGAAGTTGCCTATCTGCGTGGCGCAGGGGTTGCACGGGTGATGGTGGCCCGGCTGGAGCCCGGCGACGTGGCCGAGGATGCGGCGGCCACGCGGCTGGCAACGACCTTGGTGCCCGATCCTGCGGCATCGCATCTGGCGCTGACCCCGGCCTTCACCGGCCGGGTCAATCTGAACGCCATTGGGCCGGGCGTGGTCGAGCTGGACGTGGACGCCATTCACGCGCTGAACGCGGTCGATCCGGCAATCACCCTGGCGACCCTTGCGCCGTTGACGCGGGTCAGCGCGGGCATGTTGGTCGGGACGGTCAAGATCATCAGCTATGCGGTGCCCGACACGGCCCTGGTGCGTGCCTGCGATATCGCGCGAGGTGCCCTTCGGGTGCGGCCTGTCGTGTTGCGCGATGCTAGCCTGATCCTGACCGAAGTGCCGGGGTTGCCGGAAAAACTGGCCGTGAAGGGGCGCGAAGCCGTCGAGGGTCGAATGCAGGCGCTGGGGATGACTTTGACCGATTGTGTCACGATTCCGCATGACGAGGCGGCGATTGCGGCGGCGCTTGGGGCCGCCAAGGGCGCGATGCTGCTGATACTGACCGGATCGGCCACGTCGGATCTGTTTGACACCGCACCGCAGGCGGTGCGCCGTGCCGGCGGACAGGTGGCCCGGTTCGGGATGCCGGTGGATCCGGGAAATCTGTTGTTTCACGGCGCGCTGGGCACCCGCCCGGTGATCGGCCTGCCGGGTTGTGCGCGCAGTCCGGCACTGAACGGAGCCGATTGGGTGCTGGAACGCCTTGCCTGCGGTCTTGCCCTGACGGATGCGGATATCGCGGCCATGGGGGTTGGCGGCCTGCTGAAAGAGATCCCGATTCGTCCGCAACCCCGCGAACGCCGCCCGGTTTAGGCCTGTGGTGCCTTTGATGGACGGAAAACGGGGGCCAAAGGCCCCCGCGTTGGTCGGATCATGCGCAGTTGCCTACTTTGGCCCGATCATCATGACCATCTGGCGGCCTTCCAGCCTCGGCATGGACTCGACCTTGCCATTGTCACCCACATCTGCGGCAACACGGTTGAGGAGTTCCAGACCAAGCCCTTGGTGTGCCATCTCACGTCCACGGAAGCGCAGGGTGATCTTGACCTTGTCACCCTCTTCCAGAAACTTCAGCACCGAACGCATCTTCACGTCATAATCATGCGTGTCGGTGCCCGGACGGAACTTGATTTCCTTGATTTCGATGATCTTTTGCTTTTTGCGCGCCTCGGCTTCGCGTTTTTGCGTCTCATACTTGAACTTGCCGAAGTCCATGATCTTGCAGACCGGCGGCTCGGCGTTCGGGCTGATTTCGACCAGATCGAGGCCAGCCTCTTCGGCCATGGCCATGGCGCGGGCGGGCGTCACGACGCCAACGTTTTCGCCATCCGCACCGATCAGGCGGATTTCCGGGCTGCGAATACGATCATTGATACGCGGGCCGGTGTCACGTTGTGGCGGGGCGTTGTGGGGTCTGCGGGCTATGGTGTGCGTCCTTTGGTGGTTAACTCAGGCGCGAGCAAGATAGACGTCCCGCGCCTTGGGTTCAATGCCATTCGTTGCGCGACAGCCTTCGAAAACAGGCAAGATTGGGCGAAATGTGGCCCTTTGTTCCCAAATCCACGCTGCGCTGCGGCGACGGGTCTTTTCAATTCCTATGTCAAATGCCATATCATTGGCACAACCGGGCGGGACACCCGGGGATGGGAGTATTGAAGATGAACAAGAATGTGATCATCGGAGCGATCGTCGTTCTGCTTGCCGCTGGCGGCTATTATCAATTCAGCTACGTGCCTGCCCAGCGGGCCGCCGAGGAGGCTGCCGCGACCGCCGCAGCCGAGGCAAAAGCCGCCGAAGCGGCAGCTGCCGCCGCTGCTGCCGAGGCTGAAGCTGCTGCCAAAACGGCTGCTGAAGAAGCCGCCGCTGCTGCCGCCGCCGCGACCGAAGGCGCCGCCGCTGCGGTAACAGAGGCCGTCGAAGGCGCCGCTGCGGCTGCAACCGACGCTGCCGCCGCCGCGACCGATGCTGCTGCCGGTGCTGCCACAGCCGCGACCGAAGCAGTTGAAGGCGCCGCCGCGGCGGCCACCGATGTGGCCACCGACGCCGCCAACGCTGCGACACAAGCCGCCGAAGGCGCTGCGGATTCCGCCACCGAAGCCGCTGCAAGTGCGGCAACTGCGGCTGCGGCCGCGCTGGACCCGGCCAACTTCAACGCCGATTCTGTGAAGGGGCTGATCGACAGCTCGGCGCTTGACGATGCGACCAAGACCACGCTGAAATCGGCTGTGGACGCGGCGGCATCCAACCCGGCCTTGGTCGAAAGCGCGATTGCACGGGTGAAAACGGCCCTCGGCCTGTAAGTCATTTGAGCAAAAGAACAAAGGCCGCGCAGGTTGCGCGGCCTTTTTTTATCGCGGGTTTCCGTTTCAGATACCGTCGCCAACAAAAGCCTTTTCAACCACATATTCCAGCGGCCCGGAATTGGCCCCTTCGCGCAGGCCAAAGCCTTCAAGAATGGCTTTTACGTCAACGTTGAACGCCAGCGATCCACAGACCATGGCCCGGTCATTTGCCCGGTCCATCGGCGGTAGGCCAAGGTCGGCGAACACTTTGCCCGACGACAGGTTGTCGGTCACGCGGCCCATGTGGTGAAACGGCTCGCGCGTGGTGGTGGGGTAATACAGCAGCTTGTCGCCGACCAAGTCGCCGATCAGCGGGTCATCCTTGAGGCTTTCCACCAGCTGCCTGCCGTATTCCAGTTCTGCCACCTGGCGGCAGGTGTGCATCATGATGATCTGATCGTATTTTTCATAGGTTTCGGGCTCTCGCATCAGGGACGCGAAGGGCGCAATCCCGGTGCCGGTGGCAAGAAACCAAAGCCGTTTGCCCGGCAGCAACGCATCATGCACCAGCGTGCCCACCGGCTTGGGGCGCAATATGATCTCGTCGCCCACCTGAATGTGCTGCAACCGGCTGGTCAACGGACCATCGGGCACCTTGATCGAATAGAACTCCAATTCCTCATCCCAGGCGGGTGAGGCGATGGAATAGGCACGCAGCAGCGGTTTGCCGTTATCGCCCAACAGGCCGATCATCACAAATTCGCCCGACCGGAACCGCAGACTGCGCGGGCGTTCCACCCGGAACGAAAACAACCGGTCGGTCCAATGTGTAACGGCTGTTACGCGGGCCGCATCTGGCAGATGTGGTTTGACGGGGGCTGCGGCGGGGCTTGCGTCGGTCATCAGGGTCACTTCGGTCATGATGTGTATGTCCGGCGATACACCGGCGTCTTCCTTCTATCTTTGATCCGTATCAGAGGAAAGCGGCGGGGTGTCTCAGGCGCGCAGGCGGGCCTGATAGTGATGTGCTTGCCAGTCGGCGCGGTACACCCATTGTTCGGCTGGCTGGCGAGCGGCCAGATTGTCGGGAATTTCCACCGAGTCGAACCCGACGCGCCGCGCCATGGCGTATTGGTCTGATATTACCGGACCTGCGGCGCGCAATTCCCCCGCATAGCCCATCATCCGCAGACGTCGGGCGATGGTAAAGGCGCGACCATCGCTGAAGGCGGGAAAGGAAATCCGGATCAGCGACAGGCCGTCCAGATAGGGGGCAACCGCCACCGGGTCATCGGTGTGGGTCAGATCCAGCACGCCCTGATGGTCTGCTATGCGGGCCAGTGGCACGGCGTTGACGGGGGATCCGGGCGCGAAACCCGTGTCGGTGACGATCACGCTCATGCGGCGGTGTCCTTTGTGATGCGAACAGGTTTGCCATCGATGAAATGGATCCCACATTCGGTTTTTTGCGTTCCCCGCCAACGACCTGCGCGTGGATCTTCGCCCGGTTTCACCGCGCTGGTGCAGGGCGCGCAGCCGATGCTGGGATAGCCCTTTGCCACCAACGGATGGCGTGGCAGACGGTTGTTGACCATGTATTCCTCAAGATCCTCGCGGCCCCAATGGGCCAGAGGGTTGACCTTGATCCTTGTGTCGCCTTCGGCTTCGAAAAAATCGACCGTGGTGCGGGTGTTGCTTTGATACCGCTTGCGGCCGGTGATCCAGCCGTCAAAGCCCGCCAGGGCACGTTCCAACGGCTCCACTTTGCGCACCGCGCAGCAGGCATCGGTATTGAACTGATGCAGGGTGCCGTCGGGGTCTTCAAACACGACACGCGGTTGTGCGGCACGGATGGTGCGGACGTCGCACAGATGCAGCGTTTCGGCCAGCGTGCGTTGATAGTCCAACGTCTCGGCAAACAGCATCCGCGTGTCGATGAACAGCACGGGGGTTTCCGGCGCAATCACCGACACCAGATGCAACAGCACCACCGATTCCGCGCCAAAAGACGACACCAGCGCCACCCGACCCAGATCGTCGTCGCGCAAGCTGTGTTCCAGCACGGCGGTCGCCGAATGGTGCCGGTAGCGCGCGTTTAGCGCCACCACGCGTTCGGCGACAGGACCAGAGTGCAGATCAAGCGGCATCCTGTGCGCCTTCGGTTTCATAGAGCGCGGTCTTGAACGGCTCCATCCCCAGACGGCGGAACGCCATCAGAAAGGTTTCCCCGGCGCCGGTGCGGTGGTGCAGATAGGCTTGCACGATGCGCTCGATGGCGGGCACGATCTCGTCATACGCAAAGCCCGGTCCGGTCTTGTCCCCGATCGCAGCGGTTTGTGTGCCGTCGCCGCCAAGGGTGATCTGGTAGTTTTCGACACCGGCGCGGTCCAGTCCCAGAATTCCGATATGGCCAACATGGTGGTGGCCGCAGGCGTTGATGCAGCCAGAGATTTTGACCTTCAGCGGACCAATCTCATGCTCCAGATCCAAAGCCTTGAACCGCTCGGCGATCTGGGTGGCGATCGGGATCGACCGCGCAGTGGCCAGCGCGCAATAATCCATACCGGGGCAGGCGATGATGTCGGAGATCAGCCCCACATTGGCGGTGGCCAGTCCCACCCGAGCCAATTCTGCATGCACGGCGGGCAGGTCGGATTTGTGGACATGCGGCAGGATCACGTTCTGCTCATGGCTGATGCGCAGATCACCATGGCCGTAGCGCTCGGCCAGATCGGCCATGACGCGCATCTGATCCGACGAGGCATCGCCCGGAGTCTGGCCATGTGCTTTCACGCTGATGGTGACGATGGCGTATTGGTCGTGGCGGTGCGGGGCGAGGTTGGTGTCGGCCCAGGACCGGAACACCGGGTCGGCCTTGTAGAACGCGTCATAGGCATCCACCGGCGCGGAGCGGAAGGCGGGTGGCGCAAAGGCCGCGCGAATGTCGTCCAGCAGGGTTTGATCCGCGCCGCCGAACAACGGGCGCAACTCGGCAAACCGCTCTTCGATCATTCGGGAAATTTCTTCTTTCCCAGTCTCATGCACGGTGATCTTGATGCGGGCCTTATACTTGTTGTCGCGCCGTCCCAGCGTGTTGTAAACCGACAGCACCGCCTCGACATAGGGCAGCAGATCGGACACCGGCAGGAAATCGCGCACGGTATGGGCGATCATTGGGGTGCGGCCAAGACCACCGCCTACCATCACCTCGAACCTGGACTCGCCCGCAGCATTTTTCACCATGCGCAGGCCGATATCGTGCGCGCGGGTCACGGCGCGGTCATTCGGGCTGCCGGTGATGGCGATCTTGAACTTGCGCGGCAGGAACTGGAATTCGGGGTGGTCGGTGGACCATTGCCGCAACAGCTCGGCATAGGGGCGGGGGTCTTCGATTTCGTCCGCCGCAGCCCCGGCAAAGTGGTCGGCGGTGACGTTGCGCACGCAGTTGCCCGAGGTCTGGATCGCGTGCATCTCGACATCGGCCAAGGCCGACAGGATGGCGGGCACGTCCGGCAGTTTGGGCCAGTTGAACTGGATGTTCTGGCGCGTGGTGAAATGGCCATAGCCCTTGTCCCAGGTATCGGCAATCAGGGCCAACTGACGCATCTGGCGCGGGCTGATCGTGCCATAAGGGATGGCGACCCGCAGCATGTAGGCGTGCAGTTGCAGATAAAGTCCGTTCATCAGGCGCAGAGGGCGGAATTCGTCCTCGGTCAGGCTGCCATCCAGCCGCCGTTCAACCTGCTGGGTGAACTGGGCGACGCGGGCGCGAACAAACGACTCGTCGAAATCGGAATAGGAATACATCTCAAACCCCAATATTCGCAGGGAAATCTGCTTGCTTGCCGTGGTCATAGTTCGACGGGCCACGGGTTCGGAACGCCTCGCGGAAGTGCACCGGCTCCGGCCCCTTTGGTCCGGCCTTGGCATCGGCCAGATAGGCGCCGACCACCAGCAGCTTCTGGGCCGATGCGTGCAACAGCCGCATCTGGGCATGGGCCTCGTCTTCGATCAGTTCCGCCTCGTGATGGTGTGGCGACCATTGATCATCAGTGGTCAGGTAAACCACATCGCCTTCGCGCAGGCGGTTGGCGGTGACGACCTTGGGGGTGAAACGGCGGCTCATGCTTGGGCTTCTTTCAGCAGGTCAAGGGAAAGGGCGGCAGCGCGTGGCGCAAGGCCGAAGAGGATGACCGCAGGGCCATCACACGCAGCGATCGCCTCGGGCAATTGGGCAAGAGTGGTGCCGATGATGCGTTGGTCGGCGCGGCTTACGTTTTCGATGATCGTGATGTCGGTGCCCGGATCCGCACCATGCATCATCAGGCGGCCCTGGATGAACCGAGCCGACTTCTTGCCCATGTAGATCGCTGCGACCTCCCCTTTGCGGGCAAATCCGCGCCAATCCTGTTCGGCAAAGCCCTGCATGTCGTGTCCGGTGACGATGCGCAGCGATGCGTTGCGCCCGCGACGGGTCAGGCTTTGGCCGATCTCGGCCGCAGCGACGGTTGCAGCGGTCAGGCCCGGCAGAATGTGGAACGACAAGCCAGCGGCCTCCAAGGCGTCGATCTCTTCGTCCAGCCGCCCGAAAATACCGCAATCGCCGCCCTTGAGCCGCACCACACGCGCGCCCGTGACGGCATGGGCAACCAGTGTGGCGTTGATCGTCTTCTGTTCGGTTGACGGACCAAAGCCCTCTTTTCCGACGTCGATCCGCAGGACACCGGGCGCGATGAGTGCCAGCACCTCGGGCCCCACCAGACGGTCGTGGATCACCACCTCCGCCTCTTGCAGCGCGCGCCACGCCCCAAGTGTCAGATGCGCAGCCGCACCGGGACCAGCACCCACAAATGTAACGGCGCGCAGCGTGGGCTGGGAAGATAGGGTCATGGCGGGATCCTGTTGGTGTTCAACGGTAAATATAGGATATTTTCCCATATTCTGGCTATGGGCTCTTGCAGATAAGGAAGTTTGTTCCAATAGTGCGGCAGTGCGGGACAAGGGTTCTGCAAATCGGGGGATTTGACGAATGGCGGCCCAACTGGATGAACTGGACCGGAAAATCCTTGCGGAATTGCAGCAGGACGCCAGCCAGTCGCTGGATGAAATCGCCCGAAAGGTTGGGTCGTCGAAAACGCCGGTCTGGAACCGGATCCGTCGGATGAAGGAACAGGGCGTCATCACCCGCCAGACCGCCATTCTGGACGCCGAGGCATTGGGGCTGGAGGCGTGTTTTTTTGTCCTGATCCGGACGTCAGAGCATGAGGCCGACTGGCAGCGCAAGTTTCTGAAAACCCTGCGAGACCGCCCCGAAGTGCTGGAAGCACACCGCTTGGCGGGGGACATCGATTATATCCTGAAAGTACGCGTCAGGAATGCCCGTGCCTATGATCAGTTCTATCAGGCGCTGATTTCCGAGGTGAAAATCTACAATGTCACCGCATTGCTGAGCATGGAAGAGATCAAATCCACCACCGTGCTTCCGGTCTGACATCCACCGCCTTGCCACCCCGCAAAAGCAGATCCGCAAAGGCGGTCTGCCTTTTTGACCAATATGTCTGATGCGACTTGACGTCGCGCCTTTGGTAATGCCAGCTTACCACATTGGCGGGGATGGGAGGCCCAATGCCGATTCTAGCGATACTAAATCAACACCTATACAATCGGGAGGATGTGATGCGTATCTTGTTGACGACAGTTGCCACCGCGACACTGACAGCAACAATGGCGTTTGGGCAGGCTGCGGCCGTGCCGGACAATCTGGAAAAGCTGTCGAATTTTCAAAGCACGGGCACAACGGAATTCACCTTTGTGCCGCAAACCGGCGACTATGCCGAGGGCATCAAACGCAATCTGGAACGGATCACCTTGCCGCCCGGCTTCAAGATCGCGCTTTACGCGGTGGTGCCGGATGCCCGCCATATCGCCGTCGGACCACAGGGGGTTGTCACCTTTGTCGGCACCCGCAAGGACAAGGTCTGGTCGGTCACCGACCGCAACAAGGACCGCGTGGCGGATGAGGTCAAGGATTTCGCCCCGTCTTTGCAATTCTCGATCCCGAACGGGCCATGCTTTTCCAAGGATGGGTTCCTCTATATCGCCGAACAGAACCGCGTCCTGTTGTTCCCCGCTGCCGAGTTTTTCTATGAAAGCCCGGATGTCGCGGCGTTCAACCTTGTGGCCAAAGGCGATCTGATCCCGGCAGAGCAGGAAAGCTTCAACCACACGGCACGGGTGTGCAGGATCGGGCCGGACAACAAGATCTACATCTCTCTGGGCCAGCCGTTCAACGTGGCACCGCCTGAAAACCTTGAGGTCAACACCAAATGGGGGCTTGGCGGCATCATCCGGATGAATCTGGATGGTACGGGGCGCGAGGTTTACACCTACGGCGTGCGCAACTCGGTCGGGCACGATTTCCACCCGGTCACGGGTGAATTGTGGTGGACCGACAATCAGGTGGATGGCATGGGCGATGATATCCCGCCCGGCGAGTTGAACCGCCAGACCGCGATGGGTCAGCACTTTGGCCACCCGTGGTATGGTGGCGGATCGGTACGCACCAACGAATATGCCGGGCAAGAGGTGCCGGTCGAGGTGGTGATGCCGGCTGTCGAAACCGTGGCCCATGCGGCCGATCTGGGCATGACCTTCTACACCGGCAACATGTTCCCCGAGACGTACAAGAACGCCATCTTTTCGGCGCAACACGGATCATGGAACCGGACCACGCCGGTCGGTGCACGGGTCATGGTGACGTTGATCGACGACGAGGGCAATGCGAAGATGGAGCCGTTTGCAGAGGGCTGGATCGACGAGAACGGCGAATATCTGGGCCGCCCCGTCGATGTGGCGCAACTGCGCGACGGGTCGATCCTGGTGTCGGATGATCTGGCCGGGGCGCTCTATCGCATCTGGTACGAAGCACCGTGATGCGGTTTGTCACAACAATCATCCTGGGCGGGGTTTTCCTCGCCCAGGGGGCTTTGGCCGACCTGCCCGAGGGCGACCCCGAAGCGGGCAAGCTGAAGGCGGGTGTGTGCCGGACCTGTCACGGCCTGAATGGCTTTGCGCGGATTCCGATTGCGCCCCACATCGGGGGCGAAAACCCTTCCTATATCGAGCACCAACTTGCGGCGTTTCGGGACGGGCGACGCGAACACGAGATGATGACCGTTGTCGCCAAGGATCTGGACGATCAGTCGATTGCCGATCTGGCGGCATGGTTTTCAAGCCAGTCCATCACCGTGTCCCTGGCCGCCGGCCGGACTGAAGACGCCGCCCCCGAGGCGTGCGTTGCCTGTCATGGTGCGGATGGTGTGGCCCTGATCGAGGACGCGCCGAACCTTGCCGGGGAAAACGTGATCTATATCGAGACGCAATTGAAGGCGTTCCGCACCGGCAAGCGCACACATGACATCATGTCCGCCATCGCCGCTGATCTGACGGACGAAGACATGCGCGCCGCCGCTGCATGGTATGAAGCCGTCAAGCTGGAGATCGCCCCGGCGCGCTAGCACCGACATCGAAAAGGGCCGCGCGCAATCCGTGCAAGGCCATCATCGGGTGACGATCAGCGATTGCAGGCCGTGGAAGTGATACAGATCCGCATAGGCGGGCTTTTTTGCAAGGCGCAAGCCGGGAAGCCGGCGGAACAGGATCGGCAGGCTGATCTGTAGCTCCAGCCGGGCAAGGGGGGCGCCGACGCAAAAGTGCAGCCCCGCGCCGAAGGTCAGGTTTGGCTTGTCCGGACGCTGCGGCAGGAACTGGCCGGGGCGGTCCCATACCTGCGGGTCGCGGTTGGCCGCCGCCAGCAAAAGACCCACCCGGTCGCCGCGCTGAAAGGTGTGGCCCATGACTTCGACCGGTTCATAGGCATAGCGTGTGAACATGTGCAGGGCAGGGTCAAAACGCAGGATCTCTTCGACTGAGGCGGGCACGGTGTCGGGCGCCAGGATCCGGTCAACGGTCCCGGTTTCCAACAGCGTCTTTACCCCGTTGCCGATGGTGTGCACCGTTGCCTCATGGCCGGCGTTCAGCAACAGGATGCAGGTGGTGATCAATTCATCCGTGGACAGCCGCTCGCCTTCGCTTTCGGCGGCGATCAATTGGGTGATCAGATCGTCGGCAGGCGCAGCACGGCGCTGATCGACATATCCGCGCAGGAAATCGGAAAAATCGCGCGCAGCGTCGTTGGCGGCCTGTTCCATCGCATGCGTCCGGCGGGCCTGATACATGCCGACCATGGCATTGGACCAGCGCAACAACTGATCCGCCATCGACTCAGGCACGCCCAGAAGGCGGGCGATGATGATCACCGGCAGGGGCCGCGCGAACGCGGTGATCAGGTCGAAGTCACCCGCTGGCAGCGCGTCGATCAGGCTGTGGCTCAGCCGCTCAACATCACCGTGCAACCCGGCGATCCGGCGCGAGGTGAAGGCGCGCAGCACCAGGGACCGCAGGCGGGTGTGGCGGGGGGGCTCCAGCTCCAGCATCGAATGGGCTTCGACAGCGTAGAAGGCGGCGGTGTGCGGGGCCACGTCGGGTGCCAGTTCGCGCGGCACCTCACGGCCAAACCGACGATCGCGGAAGATGGCATTGGCCGCCGCCGCCGATGGCGTGCAGACCAGATCATAGTCGCCCCAGTGAAAGAACGGGCCAACGGCGCGGGCGCGTTCATAAAACGGATAGGGGTTTTGGACAAAGTCGGGGTCAGTCGGGGATTGTGACAGGGTTTGCATGGCGTAAGGCTTAGCCTTGGGCGCGGACCGGGTGCAAGATGCCTTGCGCGATGACCACACCCAAGGCCACAAGGGCTGCACCGAAAACCTGATGCCAAAGCCATGGTCCGCCAAGGGCAAACAGGATCAGCATCACATAGAACGGTGTGGCATTGATGTGCAGCGACGCAAGGCCGATGCCCAACCGTCCGACCGAGACGATCCACAGCAGTTGCGACAGCGCAAGCCCGGCAAAGGCATAGACCACCAATGCACCGGCCTGCGGTGCCCCAAGCGCTGACCAGTCCGGCGCAGGCAGGCCGAAGGCCGTGGCAAGCGTGACCATGGTGAACGAGGCGATTGCCGCCCCGCTCAGGGTGATCGTGGTGCGTCCCAGAGGTGTCAGGTCAGGAAAGGCGGTCACGGTGATCCGCGATCCGAAGGTGAAGATTACCACCGACGCAAGGCAGAGCAGCGCCCCCAAAACCGTTCCCCCGCCCGCCTCGCCGCCCTGCAAGGCGATCAAGCCGCCCAGCAGGCTAAGACCCATACCCAGCATGAGCGAGGGAGTGATGCGGCGGCCGTCGAACACCACCTCGATCCCCATGCCGACGATAGGCATGGCAGCCGAGACTATGGCGACCGTCACCGCGTCCGACCGGGCCTGCCCAAGGATCAGGCCAAAGGCGCCAAGGCTGTTCACGGCCCCGATCAACAGTCCCAGTCCCCATGCAGCCCCCAGAACCGCGCGACGCCCCTCGATCAGCCACCACAGCGGCAACAGGGCAAGGGCCGCAAGTCCCATCCGGGCCGTGGTCAGGGTCAGTGCCGGCATATGCGGGATCAGCATGTCAGCGGCAGGCAGGCCCGCCGCCCAGACCAGCATCGACGCGGCGCAGGCCAGATGTGCGGCAGGCAGCGAGGAGGGCGCATTTTTCATCCCCCAGTGATGCCCGCCCGACCGTGGCTTGGCTTGTCAGCTCGCGACGGGCGGATGCCGCAATCAGGCCGCCGACAGAGCCGCGACGATGGCGCCGAAATCGCCTGCCTTCAGGCTTGCCCCGCCGACCAATGCGCCATCGACATGGGGCACGGCAAAAATCTCGGTGGCATTCGATGGCTTGACCGACCCGCCGTACAGCAGCCGCACCCCGGCGGCCTGTTCGCCGATTTTTGCAGTCAGGCGTGTGCGGATGAAGGCATGCACCTCGGCGATCTCGGCAATGGTGGGCGTGCGCCCGGTGCCGATGGCCCAGACAGGTTCATAGGCCACAACCAGATTGGCGGCAGTTGATGCTTCGGGAACCGACCCGGCCAATTGCGTGCCGATCACGTCCAGTGTCTGGTCCGCGTCGCGCTGGCCTTCGGTTTCGCCGATGCAGACCACGGCCACCAGACCGGCCCCCTGTGCTGCCTGTGCCTTGGCCAGCACCTGCGCATCGGTTTCGCCATGATCGGTGCGGCGTTCGGAATGGCCAAGGATCACATGACTGGCCCCCGCATCGACCAGCATCGCCGCCGACAGATCGCCGGTATGGGCGCCCGACGCCTTGGCGTGGCAATCCTGCCCGCCGACATGCAGCGCCGTGCCGCGCGCCACATCGGCCATCCGGGCGATCAGCGTGGCGGGCGGGCACAGCAGCATGTCGCAGCGCGGGGCAGGATGCGCCTTCAGCAAACTGGCCACTTCCGACAGGCTGTCGCCCGTGCCGTTCATTTTCCAGTTTCCGGCGGCCAGTTTGCGCATCGTGCGGTCTCCCGAATAATAGGTGTCGGCGTGATCATAGAACCCGGCATCCATGACACAAGCGCCAAAAGCCGCTGTATGGCCTGTGCGGAAACCCATCGATCCGGGTTCGGATAATGTAAAAATGTTTTACATCGCATCTTGAAGAGGCAGATGCCCATGCGCATCTTGCGTAATGTGAAAGGTATTCACATAGCCGCTGAGATGGAGAAACGCAGATGACCTACTCCCCCGACACGTCCGCCAAAGCGCCCATGCTCGGCGGTCTGACGTCCCGACTGCACCGGGCCGAAAATTGGCTGGATTCCAAAGGCCGCGGCGCATGGATCGCTGTCATGGTGCTTGGATTTGTCTTTTTCTGGCCAGTTGGATTGGCCCTTGTGGCCTACATGACTTTCGCAAACAAATGGAGCAACAGCATGTTCAGAGGTAAATCCTGCGGCGGTCGCCGCAACGGCATGATGGGTCGTCAGGAAAACTGGCGCTCATCCGGCAACAGTGCCTTCGACTCGTACAAGGCCGATACGCTGCGCCGTCTGGAAGAAGAACAGAACGCCTTCGAATCCTTCCTGCAGCGTCTGCGCGACGCCAAGGACAAACAGGAATTCGACGCCTTCATGGATGACCGCGCCAAAGCCGCTGCGCGTCCGGCCGTTTCTGCCGAAGACTCGCCGCGCGGTGACTATTGAGCGTGTTGTATGGCGGCCCCGGTCGGGGCCGCCGACTCCTTTTTGTAAGTTGCCCCCTCTTGTTGCAGGACCACGCCCATGCGCACTGTATCCCCCACCATGATGATGTCTGATATGCAGCCCGATCCCGAACGCCACGCAAGCTTTTACGAAGGCGTCTTGCCCAAGCGGCTTTTGGCTTGGGTGCTGGATCTGGTGCTGATCGCCGTGGTCACGGCCATGATCGTGCCGTTCACCGCGTTCACCGCCCTGTTTTTCCTGCCGATGCTGTTTCTGGTCGTGGGCTTTGTCTATCGCTGGGCCACGCTGACCGGGCGTTCGGCGACCTGGGGCATGCGGCTGATGAACATTGAATTTCTGGACCGCAACGGCCAGCGCTTTGATGGTGCGACGGCGCTGCTGCACACCTTGGGCTACACGCTGTCGATGGCCTTTGTGATGCCGCAGATCCTGTCGGTGGTGCTGATGTTGATGTCATCCCGCGGTCAGGGTCTGAGCGATCTGGTGCTCGGGTCGGTGGCGATCAACAGCCCTGCCGCGCGCTGACGCCCGTTTGCCAAGCCGGGAAATAGCTGCCGCGTGACAAATGCCATCTTGGCGGCTGTCGCGCGGCTTGCTAACGTAGGGCACATTTCACAATCAGTCAGCCATGCGCCATACCTTACCGATCGCGCCCCAGTTCTATGTGACGGCTCCTCAGGCCTGTCCCTATCTTGAGGGACGGATGGAAAGAAAGCTGTTCACATCGTTGCAGGGCGAACACGCGCAAAAGCTGAATGATACCCTGTCAAAGCAAGGCTTTCGCCGCAGTCAGAACGTGCTCTATCGCCCGTCCTGTTCGGAATGTGCGGCCTGCCTGTCGGCGCGGATCCGGGTTGCCGATTTCGTTCCCAGCCGGACGCAACGCAAAGTGATGCGCCGCGCGGCACACCTGCGGCGCAATGCCACCAGCCCGTGGGCGACCGAGGATCAGTTCCATTTGTTCCGCCGGTATCTGGATGCGCGCCATGCCGATGGCGGAATGGCCGACATGGACATCTTCGAATTCGCAGCGATGATCGAGGAGACACCGATCAAAAGCCGCGTCATCGAATACACCCACCGGGACGCAGCGGGTGCGCGCGGCGTGTCTCTTGCCGCTGTCTGCTTGACCGACGTTTTCGATGACGGCCTGAGCATGGTTTACAGCTTTTACGACCCCGACCTTGAAGGCCTCAGTCTTGGCACGCACCTGATCCTGGATCACATTGCCATCGCGCGTGAGGCCGGGTTGCCCTATGTCTATCTGGGGTACTGGGTGCCAGGCAGCCGCAAGATGGGTTACAAGGCCGGGTTCTCGGCGCTTGAGATTTACAAGGCAGGGCGGTGGCAGCCCCTTGGTGACCCGGCCGAGCATCGGTCGGAACTGCACCCGCTTTCGGTCGATCCGATTGCCGAACAGGTGGCACGCATCAACCTGCCCGAAGCGCGTCCGCGCCGGGAGTGACCGGGTCTGCGGTGACGCACTTTCGACGCCACTGGACGGGGCGGGTGGGATTCCCTATATAATCCCTCAACAACCCTGATGAGGCCGGAATGAACAGCGAAGCAAAAGTCGAGGGCACCCCGCTTATCAAGCCGTCCAGCACGGATCACCCGTTGTACGACAGTGTTGTTGATGCCTGTCGCACCGTGTTCGATCCGGAAATCCCGGTGAATATCTACGACCTTGGCTTGGTCTATACGATCGAGATCGACGCAGAGAGCGCCGTTGACATCACCATGACCCTGACCGCGCCGGGATGTCCCGTGGCCGGCGAGATGCCGGGTTGGGTGGCCGATGCGGTCGAACCGCTTGCCGGCGTCAAGCAGGTCGAGGTTCACATGACCTTCGATCCGCCATGGGGAATGGAAATGATGAGCGACGAGGCCAAGCTGGAATTGGGCTTCATGTAAGGTCTGACCGGCAACATACTTTTGGTACGAAAAATGCAAGTCCTTTGGCTTGCATTTTTTATTTGCAACCTTTTGGACTTGCATGTGCCATCCGCAAGCCATATGACTTGCATCATGACTTTTGTGCATGCAGTCCTGACCGGAGATCTGATCCTGTCCACCCGCAGCACGCCTGCGCAGGTGGATGACACCATGGGTCTGATCGAAGGCGCCGCGCGACGTTTCAGCGTGATCAGCCGTTTTCAGCGATACCGCGGAGATGGCTGGCAGGTCTATATCGGCGCCGCTGGCCTTGGGCTGGGGGCGATGGTCTATCTGTCGGCCCGTCTGGCGGCCGGGGCAGGCCTCACAAGCCGGGTTGCCCTCGGGCTGGGCGAGGCAAGCGGGCTGGATCAGGACAACCTTGGCATGGCAAGCGGGTCGGCCTTTGTGGACTCGGGCCGCGCGCTTGACGCGATGGAAGGCACTCAACGGCTGGCTCTGGCCGGGGTCGGTGTGGACCCGCTTCACCGTGCGCTGGTGGCCTATATAGATGCGCAGGTGCAAGACTGGTCGCCGCAGCAGGCCGAGGCGGTGGCGTTGTCGCTTGACCCGGAGGGTCCGCTGCCGCAACAGGCCCTTGCCGGACAGTTGGGCATTTCGCGCCAGGCCTTTGCTGCCCGGCTGAACGCCGCCGGTTTTGGCCTGGTCGAAACCGCTACCCATGCTTTTTCCGCGCAGTTTGCACCGGAGCCTGCCGATGGCTGAAACCCTTGCCGCGCTGCTTCTGGCCCATGTGCTGGCCGATTTCGTGTTTCAAACCCACCGCATGTCAGTGGCGAAAGCGGCGCGCCATCCGGGCTGGATGCTGGGCCATGTCGCAACCGTTGGGTTTGCGACGGCCGTCGCCCTCGGGGTGCAGACGGTCACAGCCCTGCTGGTGGTGGGGGGGCTGACCCTGTCCCATCTCACGATTGATGTGGTCAAGGTCTTGGCTGGGTCGCGGATATCCGGAATCGCCGCCTTCCTTGCTGATCAGGCGGCGCATCTGGTGACCTTGGTCGCGGTTGCGGCCTTGTGGCCCGGCCTGTGGGCGACAAGCCTCTGGGCATCTCTCGCACCGTCCTGGCTGCCCGCCTGCGCAGCCTTGGTGGCAGGCGCTGTACTGGCAACCCGTGCCGGGGGCTTCGCGCTGGCGCTGCTGATGCGACCCTTTGGCGATATGGGAATGAATGGCTTGCCCGGCGCTGGCCGGCTGATCGGCCTTCTGGAACGGGGGATCATCTTTCTGTTGATCCTCGCGGGCGAACCGGGGGGCATCGGCTTTCTGATCGCGGCAAAGTCGGTCTTGCGCTTCGGCGCGGTAAAGGAAGAATCGCGGTTGTCGGAATATGTGATCATCGGCACACTGGCGTCATTCGGTTGGGCGATGCTGACAGCGCTTTTCACGATGATGCTGCTTTCCGTGCTGCCCCCGCTTGGAATTCCGGATCTTTCCCCCTAGATTGGTAAAAGATACAGGAGCGCATCATGTTTGGCATTCCCGGCAAAGCCGCCGTCACGCTGACCCCCGTCGCCGCCCGGCAGATCGCGCGTCTGATGGAAAAAGATGGCCGTCAGGGACTTCGCATCGGCGTGAAAAAGGGTGGTTGCGCAGGGATGGAATACACCATGGACTATGTGTCCGAGGTGAATCCGCTGGACGAGATCGTGGAACAAGATGGCGCGCGGGTGATGATCGCTCCGATGGCGCAGATGTTCCTGATCGGCACCGAAATCGACTACGAGGTGGACCTGCTTCAGGCGGGATTCAAATTTCGCAATCCCAACGTCGCCGAAGCCTGTGGGTGTGGTGAGTCGATCAAGTTCAAAGACCAAGCCGACACCTGAGTTTCATCGGAACCGGATACAGATGGCGCGGCTGCGCCGCACGCTGGCATGTCGCCTCTGGCCTGCGGCCAACCGGCTCCGGATCGTCCCCCGGCCAGAGTGAACGGAGATCAGCCCTATCGAGGTTTTGCCTTTATCTTGGCGCAAATATCCCGGGGGAGCCGCAGGCGGGGGCAGCGCCCCCTCTATAGATACCCCCGCTCGACCGATCAGGAATTGACCCCGGGTCTGTCCTTGGCCAAAGCTTGCGCCATGATGACTGATTTCTCGCACAGACTGACCCGTTGCCCGCATCCCTTTGATCAATCGGCAGGCGACGAGGCGCGCACTACCTTTGCCGACCTTGGCCCTGCGATTGCCGGTCTGATCGCTGGCACCGCAGGGTGCAGCCCGTATCTTAGGGGACTGATGCGACAAGAGGCCGGCTGGTTGCGTTCGGCTCTGTCTGTTGGACCTGAGACGGCGCTGGCGGCAGAGCTTGGGCGGCTTGACGGTCTTGCGCTCGACACGTTGGGTTCCGGACTTCGTTTGGCCAAACGTCGTGTCGCGCTGTTGACGGCGCTGTGCGATCTGGGCGGTGTCTGGCCGCTGGAAACGGTGACAGGGGCCTTGACCGATCTGGCTGATCGCGCGGTGCATCTTTCGATGGTGCTGCTGGTGGCGGATGAGATCCGGCGGGGCAAACTGCCAGGGGCAACACCCGAAGATGCTGAAACGGCGGGGGGTATGGTCAGTCTTGCCATGGGCAAGATGGGGGCAAGTGAGCTGAACTATTCCTCGGACATCGACCTGATCTGCCTGTTTGACGAAACCCGCTATCCGGGGGTGGAACAAGAGGCGCGGGTCGCTTTCATCCGTGTGACCCGCAAGATGACGGCACTTCTGTCGGATCTGACGGGCGAGGGCTATGTGTTCCGCACCGATCTGCGACTGCGCCCCGATGCAAGCGTGACACCGGTCTGCCTGTCGATGGCGGCGGCGGAGTCCTACTATGAAAGCGTCGGTCGCACATGGGAGCGCGCGGCCTATATCAAGGCGCGGCCATGTGGCGGGGATCTGGCGGCCGGCGAGCGGTTTCTGAAGACGCTGACGCCCTTTGTCTGGCGCAAGCATCTGGATTTTGCAGCCATTCAGGATGCGCATGACATGCGCCTGCGCATCCGCGAGCATCGCGGGTTGAATGGCCGCGTCACGGTTGAAGGCCACAACATGAAACTCGGGCAGGGCGGGATCCGCGAGATCGAGTTCTTCACCCAGACCCGACAGTTGATTGCCGGGGGGCGCGACCCCGGATTGCGCGACCGCAGAACCTTGGTAAGCCTCGCCGCGCTTGCGGCAAAGGGCTGGGTGCCCGCTGAAGTTGCCGACGATCTGACACGGCTCTATCGTGTGCACCGTGAAGTCGAGCACCGGTTGCAGATGGTCAACGATGCGCAGACCCATACCATGCCGGTGACCCCCGAGGGTGTGGCGCGCATCGCCGCGTTCTGCGGTCAGGATGAGGCGGACTTCCGCTCTGAACTCCTGCAGCGTCTCGCGCAGGTCGATCAATTGACCGAAGGCTTTTTTGCCCCCGGTGAAGCCGAGACCGGGCCGGAGTTGTCCGAAACAGCGGCCCGGATCGTGTCCGGCTGGATGCAGTATCCCGCCCTGCGCAGCGAGCGCGCACAGGGCATTTTCCGTCGCCTTCGCCCGCAACTTCTGAAACAGCTTGATCGCGCAACAAACCCGGACGAGGCGTTGCGCGCGCTGGACGGGTTCCTTCGCGGCCTGCCCGCAGGTGTGCAGATCTTTTCACTGTTCGAAGCCAACCCGACGCTGATCGAATTGATCGTTGATATCGCGGGCACGTCACCGGGTCTTGCGCGGCACCTGTCACGCAACGCGGGCGTGCTGGATGCGGTGATCGGCGGCAGTTTCTGGGCACCATGGCCGGGAATGGCGGCGCTGCGCGCCGAACTTGTGCAGGTGCTGGACGATGTGCCGGACTATGAGAAAAAGCTCGATACCGCCCGGCGCTGGATGAAGGAATGGCATTTCCGGGTGGGCGTGCACCATCTGCGCGGGTTGAAAGACGCTTTCGCTGCCGGCAAAGCCTATGCCGATCTGGCCGATGCCGTGCTTGGTGCGCTCTGGCCGGTGGTGGTGGCGGAATTTGCGCGCAAGCACGGGCCGATGCCGGGGCGGGGGGCGGTGCTGATCGGCATGGGCTCGCTTGGCGCGCAACGGTTGAACGCAGGGTCTGACCTTGACCTGATCATGGTCTATGACGCGGTAGGGGTGGATCAGTCGGACGGACCAAAGCCGCTGGCGACCCGGCCCTATTATGCGCGGCTGACGCAGGCGATGGTGACGGCCCTGACCGCACAGATGCCGGAGGGGCGGCTTTATGAGGTGGACATGCGGTTGCGGCCCTCCGGTCGCCAAGGGCCGGTGGCCACCAGCCTGCAAAGTTACACCGACTATCAGGAAACCGAAGCGTGGACCTGGGAGCATCTGGCCCTGACGCGCGCACGGGTTCTTGTGGGCGACCCCGGTCTGGCGGGCGAGGTCGAAGGGTTTCGCCGAGACCTTCTGGCCCGCAAGGGCAAAGGGCGCACAGTGCGGGCAGATGTCGCCGCGATGCGGGAAAGGGTGCAGGCCGCAAAACCGGCAAAAGGCAGTTGGGAGGCCAAGAACGGGTCTGGTCGGCTGATGGATATCGAACTTTGTGCGCAAATGGTCTGTCTGATCGTGGGCAGCCCGGCGCGGGGAGTCGAGCGGCAGATCGCGGCGGGGGCGGGTGCCGGATTGTCGCATTCGGACCAGACGGCGCTGCTGGATGCCTACAGGTTGCTCTGGCGATTGCAATGCGGCACCCGTCTTCTGACCGAAGGTGCCTTGGAGCTGGCGGATCTGGGCGAGGGCGGACGTGCATTCCTTCTGCGCGAAACAGGCGAACCAAGCGCCGCAGCTTTGACCGCCCGGTTGGAGGCCGCGACAGCGCTTGCCGAAGCCGTGATCGAGGCACAGATGGTGGCGGAGGCATGAATGGGGAGACAAGCCATGCGGTTGGATGAGGCGGATCCGAAGGGGTTGGTGCGGGAAAGCTATCGCATCGACGGGATTTCGGGGCCCGAGTGCCGGTCGATCTTCATCGACTGGGCGCTCAGCCTGAAGCCCGGCACAGACAGTGCCGATGCCTTGCGGGTCGTTATTGCGGAATACGGGTTGGCGGCCCCGGATCATCCGATGACCAAGGTTCTGGCCGAGGCGCTGATCGCGCCAGAGCCGCCGCGACGTCGGGGGGGGCGCGCGGCACGCATGGGCGTATAGGGGCATGTTTTTGCCAGTTTCCCGCTGGTTCTGGCTGCGTACCGGCGAATTCAGGATCATCGGCTTGCGAAATCGCCGCCATGTGTCCAGTCTGAAGGCATGACAGGCGGATTTTTGGGTTTTCTGGGCGGCATCGGGCTTTTCCTGTTCGGGATGGAGACGATGACGGCCGCCTTGCGGCAACTGGCTGGTGAAAGACTTCGGCAGTGGCTGTTGCGCATGACCTCGACCCCATGGCGGGGGGTGCTGACTGGCGCAGGGATCACCGGTATCGTGCAGTCTTCTACGGCAGTCACGGTGATGACCATCGGCTTTGTCGGTGCCGGCCTGATCGGGTTTACGCAATCTCTGGGCGTGATCTATGGCGCCAATATCGGCACGACCGTGACCGGCTGGATCGTCATGCTGGTTGGCGTCAAGCTGAAGTTGGGCGTAGTGGCGCTGCCGGGGCTGTTCATCGCGTCGTTGGCGGGGATCTTCGGCGACGGGCGCATGGCGCGATGGGGCCGGATGGTGGCGGGTCTGTCGTTGATGTTCATCGGGCTTGATCTGATGCAATCCGCGACGGCCGGGATCGAAGGCCTTCTGTCGCCCGACCGTCTGCCCGGCGACAGCTGGCCGGGACGGCTGGCACTGGTCACCATCGGCTTTGCGTTGGTCGCGGTGATCCAGAGTTCCTCGGCGGGGGTGGCGCTGGCTATTGTGCTTTTGGGTTCCGGGGCGATCAGCTTTGCGCAAGCGGCGTCCATGTTGATCGGGATGAATCTTGGGTCGACCTTGACGGGTGTTCTGGCCAGTCTGGGGGGAAGTCGCGAAATGCTGCGGGCGGCGGTGGCCAATCTGCTGTTCAACCTTGGCACGGCCGCTCTGGCCTTTCCTTTGCTGGATCTTGTGCTGCCGCTGCTGGAATCGGTTGATGAAGGCACGCGGCATCAGACGGCGCTGGTGCTGTTCCACACCGGGTTTAATGTGGTGGGAACGGCTGTGTTCCTGCCGTTGACCCGGCGCTTCGCCTCCCTTGTCACCCGATTGGTGCCCGATCGTCCGGTGACGCTGGCCGAAGCGCTTGACCCGCGTCTTTTGTCTGATCCCGGAACGGCGCTGGACGCCGCCGCCCGGACAGCCCAGATCATGGCCGAAGACATCGGGCGGTCTTTACGGTCGGCGCTTGCGGTGGCACCGGATCGGGACTTGCGCCCGATTGCCGCCCTGCCGTCACGGGTGGACCCGGCACGCACCAAACTGGAGGCGTGGCTGGCGCAGATCAAGCTCGCGCCAGACCAGAAGACCCAGATCGCCCGAATGACCGCCTTGATGCACCTGATGGATCACACGTCGCGACTGATGGCGCGGGCCCGCGAGTTGAACCGCATTGCCTATCTGGCCGACAGCCCGCGTCTGGCGCGTCCTGCCCGGGCCGTGGCTGCGGCGGTGGTGTTGCGCCGTGCTCCGGACAAAGCCGCGCGCCTGGTGACGCTGATCCGGGCCTTCGCGCTGCGCTATCGGCACGGCACGTTGCTGCGCGAACACGCCGGGATGATCGAGCCCGCGGATGTGTTTCGCGAAACCGACGCGCTGCGCTGGTTGTCACGCGTGGCCGATCATGCCGAACGGATTGCCTTTTATGGGGCTATGGCAAGGGGGCCACAGCCTGATCCTTCTTTGACGCCGGCTAGACCCAACTGAGATCAGGCCCCTCTGCGATCAGGCCCGGAGCGTCTTGGCTTCGGCTGCAAGTCGGGTGATGGCCGCCCAGTCGCCCGTCGCCATGGCCTCTTTCGGCGCAACCCAACTGCCGCCAACACACAGAACGGTCTTCAGCCCAAGGTAATCAAGCGCGTTTTTCAGGCTGATGCCGCCTGTGGGGCAAAAGCTGACCTGCGGAATGGGCGAACCGATGGATTTGAGGAAGGCGGCCCCGCCCGATTGTTCGGCCGGAAAGAACTTCTGCACCGTGTAGCCCAGTTCGAGCAGCGCCATGACCTCGGACGCGGTGACGGCACCCGGCAGAAGCGGCAGGTCATATTCTGCACAGGCATCCAGAAGACGAGGGGTGGATCCGGGCGAGACGCCAAAGGTGGCGCCGGCCGCCTTGGCCGCCTTGACATCGGCGGGCGTCAGCAATGTGCCCGCACCGACAACGCCACCCGGCACCTCTGACATGGCGCGGATCGCGTCCAGCGCACAAGGCGTGCGCAAGGTCACTTCAAGTGCCGGCAGGCCACCGGCCACAAGGGCTTCGGCCAAAGGTCGGGCATGGGCCAGATCGTCGATCACCAGAACCGGGACGACGGGGGCGAGCCGGCAGACCGCTAGCGCACGGGCAGATTGTTCGGCGGGTGTCATGGGCATGGTCCTTTGGCGACAGGGCGGCGGAGGGTTCGGGAGCCTCCGGCGGGGATATTTAAGAACAGATGAAGCGGCAAGACTTTTGCGTGGAGCTTAGATGACAACCCCCGCGCCGGTGTCTGACGTACCGACAGTCTGGCGGAACACATTGAACAATTCGCGCCCGATGCCATGGCTGTTGGCCGAAAGATCGGCAGTGACTGTTGGGCGGCTGTCAAAATCTGCAGCCAGAACGCTCAGCGTGCCGGCGACCGCATCCAGCCGGATGATATCGCCGTCGCGCAGGCGGGCGAGGGGTCCATCCTTGGCCGCTTCAGGCGAGACGTGGATGGCGGCGGGCACCTTGCCGGATGCACCCGACATGCGCCCATCGGTGACAAGAGCGACCTTGAGGCCGCGATCCTGCAATACCGAGAGCGTTGGCGTCAGAGAATGGAGTTCAGGCATGCCATTGGCACTTGGCCCCTGAAACCGGACGACAACCACGGTATCCGAGGTGAACTCGCCAGCCTTGAAGGCGGCCTTCACGGCGTCCTGGGTCTGGAAAATACGGGCGGGGGCTTCGATGATGTGCCGCTCGGGGGCCACAGCCGACACCTTGATCACACCGCGCCCAAGATTTCCGCTGAGCTGTTTCAGCCCACCGGACGTGGCGAACGGGTTGGACACCGGACGCACGATCTTGTCGTTCAGCGTTTCGCGCGGGCCGTCCTGCCAGCCAAGTTTGCCATTGCGCAAGGTGGGTTCCTGACGATAGGCCGACAGACCGTCGCCGGAGATGGTCTTGGCGTCTTCGTGCAACAGACCCGCGTCGAGAAGCTGGTTGATCAGGAATTGCAGACCGCCCGCCGCGTGGAAGTGGTTCACATCGGCCAGCCCGTTGGGATAAACCTTGGCCATCAGCGGCACGGCTTCGGAAATATCGGCAAAGTCCTGCAGATCAAGGATCACGCCCGAGGCCCGCGCCATCGCAGGCAGGTGCAGCACCAGATTGGTCGAACCACCCGTGGCCATCAACCCGACAAGACCGTTCACATAGGCGCGCTCGTCCAGAATGTCGCCTGCGGGGCGGAAATCATTGCCCAAAGCGGTGATCTGGGCCGCGCGTTCCACGGCGGCGGTGGTGAGGGCCTCACGCAACGGCGTGCCGGGATTGATGAAGCTGGAACCGGGCAGGTGCAGGCCCATGAACTCCATCAGCATCTGATTGGTGTTGGCGGTGCCATAGAAGGTGCAGGTGCCGGGGCCATGGTAGCTGGCCATTTCGGCCGCCATCAGGTCTTCGCGGCTTGCCTTGCCCTCGGCATAGGCGTTGCGGACGGCGGATTTCTGGTCGTTCGGGATGCCGCTGGGCATGGGCCCCGCCGGCACGAACACCGCGGGAATATGGCCGAACGCGGCGGCGGCGATGATCAGGCCGGGCACGATCTTGTCGCAGACGCCAAGATACAGCGCCGCGTCAAAGGTATTGTGGCTGAGTGCAATACCGGCCGCCAAGGCGATCACATCGCGTGAAAACAGCGACAATTCCATCCCCGGCTGGCCCTGGGTCACGCCATCGCACATCGCGGGAACGCCGCCTGCCACTTGTGCGGTGGCCCCTGCGGCACGGGCGGCGGTGCGGATCAGATCGGGGTAGCGTTCAAACGGCTGATGCGCCGAGAGCATGTCATTATAGGCGCTGACGATGCCGATATTCGGCGCACGGGCAGCGGCGAGCGTCGTCTTGTCCACCTCCATCGCGGCGTAGGCATGGGCCTGATTGCCGCAGGTCAGATGGCTGCGGGCGGGGCCTGCCGCCGCTGCGGCGTTGATCTGGCGCAGGTAGTCGCTTCGGCGGTCATGGCTGCGCTTGCGGATCCGGTCGGTTACGCGGGCGATGGTGGGGTGAAGCGTCATGGCGGGCCTCGTCTCAACTTCCATTGCTGTTGGTTTAGCAAAGTTTGTTAGCGCTAACAACCCTTACGAAGCGAAATGCTGGCAAATCGACAGGGTGATCGGACGCCGGAATCGGCCGCTCCCTTCAAAAGAGCCACGTGGCTTTGATATGACAATACCCCGCTTTTGACCGTTTTAATGCGCATTCTTGCCATGATTCCCGCGCAAATTGTCATCCGTGAGGGGAAGAATTCCCCCGGAGGATGTGGTGATGAAAGCGCTTCTGTTCCCGATGATGGCCGTGGCAATGGCCCTGTCCGCCTGTGCGGGAGGGGCACCTGCAACCCGGGCAGACAGTCAGTTGACCCTGTCGTTGCAAGGCACAGACCCGACCATCGCCACCGATGTCCGTCAGGTTCTGTCAGTGCAATACGATGTCGAGGATGTCCGGATTTCGGTGCCCGCCAAGTTGCGCGTGTCGGAAGCCAACATGTTCTACCCGGTGGCCGATATCGTCTGGCGCGGCGAGCCGGTGGGCAATCGCCACCTTCAGGTCAAGTCGATGTTTCAAGAGGCGATGGGACGTGGCACCGCCGCAATGACTTCGGGCCGCAAGGTGGTGGTTGATATCGAGGTGACACGCTTCCATTCCGTCACCGAAAAGACCCGCTACACTGTTGGGGGAACCCATTCGATGCATTTCAACCTGACGGTCACGGATGCCGCGACCGGTCAGGTGCTTGACGGGCCGCGTGCCGTGATTGCCGACACCAAGGCCGCAGGTGGTGCGCGCGCAGTGGCCGAAGAACAGATGGGCCGATCCCAAAGGGTTGTGGTGGTCGAACGTCTGGCCGAGGTGGTCCGGCGCGAATTGTCGGCGCGGGTCAACGATCCTTTGCTGGTCAGTCAGGCTTTGGCCCAGCACGATGTGCTGATGCGCTGACAGGCATTTCCCAAACGCCAAAGGTAAGATAAGGGGAGGGGTATGATGACCCCTCCCTTTGCGCATGACGCCCCCGACCAAACCCCCGAAACCGCAGCGCACGCTATGCCCGTGGTGCGGCTGAAACCCAAGGCCGAGGCGCGGGCGATCCGCCATGGCTTTCCTTGGGTTTATGCCGACGAGTTGGTGACAGACCGGCGCACCCAAGGCCTGGCACCCGGAACGCTGGCAGTGCTTGAGGATGGCGAGCGGCGGCCTTTGGGCTTGGTGACGGTCAATCCGAAATCGAAGATCATCTGCCGCATGCTGGACCGCGATGTGGACGCGTTGATCGATCAGGCATGGTTTGCCGCGCGGATCGAGCGAGCCCTTGAGATGCGGTCGCGGCTGTTCGATGCGCCGTTCTATCGGTTGGTCCATGCCGAGGCGGATGGCCTGCCGGGCGTCGTGATCGACCGCTTTGGCGATGTGGCCGTGGTGCAGCCCAATGCGGCCTGGGCCGAGGCGCATCTTGACGTCTTGGTTGCAGCGTTGCGTGAGGTGACGGGCGTGGCATCGGTGGTCAAGAACGGATCGGGCAGGTCACGCAGTCTGGAAGGTCTGACCGAAGAGGTTGCGGTGATTGCCGGTGCGGTGGATGGCCCGGTGACGGTGCCGATGAACGGGGCGCTTTACATGGCGGACCTTGTGGGCGGTCAAAAGACCGGCTTGTTCTATGATCAGCGCCCGAACCACGCCTTTGCCGCGCGTCTGGCCAAAGGGGCAAAGGTGCTGGACCTGTTCAGCCATGTCGGCGGCTTTGGTCTGGCCTGTCTTGCGGCGGGTGCCGACAGTGCTCTGGCAGTGGACGGATCGGCCCCGGCGCTGGCGCTTGCACAGCAGGGGGCCGCAGCGATGGGGGTTGAGGCGCGCTTTGCCAGCCGTCAGGGCGACGCGTTCAAGGTGCTGGAGGCTTTGGCTGCCGAAGGCGCGCGGTTTGACGTGGTGATCTGCGATCCGCCCGCTTTTGCCCCGGCCAAACCCGCGCTCGAGGCAGGTCTGCGGGCCTATGAGCGGGTGGCACGGCTTGCCGCGCCGCTTGTGGCACCGGGGGGCTACCTTGTCTTGTGTTCCTGCTCGCATGCCGCAGATCTGGCGTCCTTCCGCAATGCGTCTGGCCGTGGCATCGGGCGTGGTGGGCGGCGGGCGCAGTTGATCCATACCGGCTTTGCCGGACCGGATCATCCGATGCTGCCGCAACTGGCTGAGTCTGGCTATCTGAAGGCGCTGTTCTTCCGGCTGGATGGATGAAAGCGGTTCTTGACGCCTGCGTGCTCTATCCCACGGTTTTGCGCGAAATCCTGACTGGATGTGCGTCGGCCGGGTTGTTCACCCCGCTGTTTTCCGACCGGATTTTGCGGGAATGGACCCGCGCGACCGCCAAGCTTGGCCCTGCGCAACAGGCGTTTGCCGAAGGCGAGGCCGCTCTGTTGCGCGCGGCGTTTCCCAAGGCGGTGGTGCGCGATCAGCCGGGCATCGAGGCGCGGCTGATGCTGCCCGACCCCAATGACGTGCATGTGCTGGCGGTGGCGATTGCGGGACATGCTGATTGCATCGTCACGTTCAACGCGGCCGATTTCCCGCGTCATGTCCTTGCCGAAGAAGGCTTGGACCGGCGTGATCCAGACGGCTTCCTGTGGGAACTATGGTCGCATCACCCGACGGACGTGGGGCGCGTGGTGGCGCAGGTCCACGCAACCGCCTGCCGACTGTCAGGCCAGGAATTGCCCCTGAAATCAGTGCTCAAGCGGGCAAGGCTGAACCGACTTGCGAAGGCGCTGTCAGACCCGTTGACCTGACGGGTCGGGTCAGTATCCGGTGGACACCTCGGCCCCGCTGCGCCCGTCGGTTGGCACTGCGGCACCTTGTGGTTGATCCGATCCGGCGGCTTCCTGCCCCAGCCACCAGACCAGACCGAAAAGCACGACAACGACCAGAACCGCCATGCCGATCAGGGGGCCGCGATGGCGGCGCTGTTGCTTTTCGATGTTTGTCTGTGGTGCGGACATGCGTTTTCCTTTGATCGGGTCATTGGTATTGTTGAATAAACGACCCGGTGTGGGCAATGGTTCCCCGTTTTTTCCTCAGGATGGCTGCGTCCAGCGTCGTTCTGCCGTTTCGATCGCGGCAATGCGCTCGTCGGTTTTCGGGTGACTCAGCAGCCATGCGGGTACGCCGGCACCCGCATTGTTGGTCAGCGCCTGCAACTTGCGGAACAGTGATTTTTGCGGGGCCGTGCCGATGCCTGCCTTGACCAGCAAGGCGCTGGCATAGGCATCAGCCTCGAACTCGTCGCGGCGCGACATGCGGGCCATCAGGGCGGTGGAGATCAGGTTTGCGATCCAGATGCCCAAAAACGGGATGAAGCGGTTCAGAAGGGCCGACAACATGATGAACACGGCATTCTGTCCGGTGAAATCGATCATGCGCCGCCGTGTGTGGCCTAGGGCGACATGGCCCAATTCATGCGCGATCACCGAAGCCAGCTCTTCCGCCGTCACCTCGCCGCGCGCCTTGCGGTTCAGAAATCCGCGGGTCAGGAAGATGCGACCATCGGGGGCCGCCAGACCGTTGACGGCATCGATCTCGAACACGTTGACCTTGATGGCGGGAAGGTCCAGCGCCGCCGCCATGCGGTCGGCAAGTCGCGTGATAGACGGGTCGGTCAGCGGCTGACTTTGCTGGTCCAGCATTTTCGATGTGCGCCACACCGAAAAGCGCCACATCAACAGGGCGTAGCCGATGGCCAGAATGACGGGAAGGAACTTGATCATGCCGTGAATATGGGGCGACGGACGCGAAAGGAAAAGGTTTACTCGCCACGTTTTGCAAGCGTCCACAGCCACCAGCCCAGACCAGCCGCCACCGCACCCGCAGCCATGAAACCAAGGATGGATCCGGCAAATTCGGTCGCGGCCTCCAGATTGTCGCCAAAGCTGTAGCCAGCCCCGACATAGACCGCGACCCAGACTGCTTCGCCCAGCACTCCGGCGATGGTGAAGGAGAGCCAGTCAAAGCGGGTGGCCCCGGTGACCAGATTTGCATAGGGGCCCAGCGGGCTGACCAGCCAGCGGCTGAGAAAAACCGATAGCGCCCCTTTGGCAGCAATGAAGGCGCGGGCGCGGGCAACCAGATGGGCTTTTGTGCCCGTGGCAACCCGGTCCAGCAAACCAGCCCCCCCTTTGCGCGCGGCCCAGTATCCGGTCTGGTCGCCGCTCACGGCGCCCAGCAACGCTCCGCCCGCCACTTGCCACAGCACCAGATCTCCCGCCGCCGCAAAGCCGCCCGCCGCCAGCATCAGGATCGACGCCGGAACGGGAACGGCCAGGCAGGACAGGAAGGTGATCAGCGCCACCAACCAAGGGCCATAGGTGGGAACTGCGGACAAAGCCCAATCGGTCACTTTGCACGCGCCTCATCCGCAAGCCGCCGGGCCAGCAAAACCGCAATGGCCTGCTCGACCTGAGAAATGACCTCGGCCACCGGAATGCCCCGGTCACGGGCAATCTGGTCCAGCGTGAAGGGCTTGCCGCGTTCGGGCACAGGCAGGCCGGCGACTGCATCAATCTCACGCGGGGGCAGGCGCCAACTCTTGCCGATATACCCCACGGTCATCCAGCCCTGCACCTGCTGGTTCTGATGCGCGGGATTGGACCAATAAACCACCTGCACCGCAAAGCGCCCCGCAAAGAACAGCGTGACCGCAAGCGCCAGCGCAAAGGCCAGCATCAAAAACGGATGGCGGCGCAGCAGGGTCATCGGATTTGCCTTATGCCTTGGGTCAGACCTTCCAGCGTCATGGGCACCATGCGCCCGGCGAAGATCCCGCTGATCAGCCGGGTCGATTGGGTGTGGTGCCAATGGGCCTCGGGCACCGGGTTGATCCACAAATGGTGCGGCCAGTGGGCGCAGGCGCGTTCCAGCCAGACCTGCCCGGATTCTGCGTTCCAATGTTCATTGGCCCCGCCGGGATGCAGGATTTCATAGGGTGACATCGCCGCGTCCCCGACAAAGATGCAGCGATAGTCGGTGCCATAGCTGCGCAACACCTCCCATGTCGGGGTCTGCGCATCCCAGCGACGGACATTATCGCGCCACACGCCTTCATACAGGCAGTTGTGGAAGTAGAACGGCACGAGATGCTTGAATTCGGATCGCGCCGCGCTGAACAATTCTTCCATCACGCGGATATAAGGGTCCATGCTGCCGCCAACGTCGAAAAAGATCAGCACCTTGACCGCGTTGCGACGTTCGGGCCGTGTCTGCACATCCAGCCAGCCGGTGTTGGCCGTGGCCCGGATGGTGCCGTCGAGGTCAAATTCCTGCGCCGCCCCATCGCGGGCCCAGCGACGCAGCGCCCGCAGGGCCACCTTGATGTTGCGCGTACCCAGTTCCACCCGGTCATCCAGATTGCGGAATTCGCGCTTGTCCCAGACCTTGACCGCGCGCTGATGCCGCGATTGGTCCTGCCCGATCCGCACGCCTTCGGGGTTGTAGCCATAGGCGCCAAAGGGGCTGGTGCCCGCGGTGCCGATCCACTTGTTCCCCCCCTGATGGCGGCCCTTTTGGTCCTCCAGCCGCTTTTTCAAGGTCTCCATCAGCGCGTCAAAGCCGCCAAGCGCCTGAATTTGGGCGCGTTCCTCGGCCGTCAGATGCTTTTCGGCCAGACGCGCCAGCCAGTCGGCGGGCAGGTCGATGGCGTCAAGCACCTGATCGGGGGTGATCTGTTCCAGACCCTTGAACGTCTCGGCAAAGGCGCGGTCAAAGCGGTCGATGTGGCGTTCATCTTTGACCATGGCGCTGCGGGCCAGATAGTAGAACGCCTCGGCATCATAGGTGGCCAGACCTGCGGCCATGCCTTCCAGAAAGGCCAGATACTCGCGCAAGCTGACCGGGACGCCGGTCTTTCGAAGGGTTTCGAAAAACGGCAGGAACATCGGATCACCCGTGCCGCGCGCGGCGCATCATGTCAGCGACCGTTCGATGAAGATGGTCAGGAACAGGCCCAGGAGTGCAAAGGCTATGGCAAAGCCCGCCGCGTATTGCGCCATGTCCAGCCCATTGCCGCCGCGCTTTCGGGCGATACCTGCCCCCATTGCGGCCCCAAGGACCAAACCTGCCAGAACGATCATCCGCTACCCTTTGCCTTCTTGTGGCAGGGCCGGGGTTCGCGGTCGGCCTTATCCCCGCACGCCCTTGCGGGCCAGCGCCGAGATATCCGCCATCCGCGCCCGCACCTGCGCCTCTGACCCGAACGCATAGCGCGCCCAGCCCAGACTGTCGAGACGCGCAGCCTGCGCTTCTTGGGCGCGGCCCATGGCATCAAGCGCTTCGGCCCGCATCGCCAGAAGCGATGCCAGCAGCGAAGCGTTCTGATGGCTGCGCGCCACCGGGATAGACCGGTCCGTCAAAGAAATCACCTGATCGAACCGGCCTGCGGACAGGGCAAAGGCGCCAAGTTGCATATCGACATGGGCGGCATGGATCTGGCCGCCGGGAAGGCTGCGCCAGATATGCGCGGCTTGCGTGTAAGCGGCGACGGCGCCGGTCGCATCGCGCCCGGTCAGGGCCCTGCCGCGAGCAAACAGGCTGAAGGCCAGTCTGCCATCGGTCCAGCCTTCGGCGGAGGCGATCGCCATCATCCTGTCGGCGGCAACAATGCGTTGCGCCGCCGATCCACGCCCGCCAAAAGCAGCCTCGGTTGCCGCGATCCAGCTTCGCGGGCTGATGGTCTGGGGGCGGCCGCCGATGCCTTGCCCACCGGGGTTCAGCCGCGCCAGAAGTGCCGGCAGCCGGGCCGCCACCTCGGCCTCGGTCATGCCAGACCGCAGGTCGGGCGCGTATTGCAGGCGCAGGATCAGCATGTCAAAGCCGGTCAGCACTGCATGGAAATTGTCATCGTTGAACACCGAATCCGGCAGGCGGAACAGATCGTTCAGCGGCCCCATCGCCTGCGCCAGTTCTTCGTGCAGACAGTCGCGCACCTCTTGCGGGCTGGAATCGGATGGCGCGATCACCGCCACCCGGTCACGTTGGGTCAGCCGCGACCAATCGACCGTCGAGGATCCGCGTGCCCGGGTATAGTCGCGCAGGCTGCTGACATTGGGCACCACAAAGCATGCAGCCGAGGGCACCGCGCGGCGCAAGGCGGCCTTTGGCTGGAAATCCACGGTGATCGACGCGGGGCCGGTGGTCTGGCTGATGTTCAACCCGGCTTCGCTCCGGAACCGCGCGATCAGCCGGGTCAGTTCGGCGCGGGCCGACGGAGGCACATCCCCTGTCAGGGCCACGGTGATCGGGCCTTCGAACCGCGTCAGCACCGGCAGCGAGCGACCGCTTTCCATCCGGAATTGCAGATCAAGGAAGTCAGCCGCGATTTCGTCGTTGCCGCGCAGCACGCCCACAGCCGGCCCACCCGCAAAAGAATACATCGCCGGCATGCGCTGGATGCTGGCGCGGTCCTCGCCGGAATTCTTTGTCACATCGGCCGCAGTGCCCGGAACGCAGGCCGCGAGGACGCAAGGAATCATCAGGCAGGTGATCAGCTTGGATAAGCGCATGAATGTGGCAGCTCACTTGCAAGGGCGCACTCACGACAGGCGCCCCGGTTTCAGTCTCAGGCGGCAGTGCGGGAAAACCCGACCGCCGCACCGCGGGTCATTCGGCAAGAACACCCCAGTTCCTGCCAGTCGAAGGGCAAAGGACGGGCGACGTTCTCAGGGCCCGCACGCCGTATCAACAGGCTGCCAATGTCCGCACCGGGGCGGGACGGTGTCAATCATTTGTCCATCGCGGGTCTGGACCGAGTCTACCCATGGCGACATGTGCGGTCTGTGCCACTCCATCTACCCACACCTTGGCCCCAAGGTTACACGCCGGGTTTCACTATGTTTCAATTCTTATGCTGCGCGTGATGATGGCGCGGCGACGCGGTGGCCACCCCTCGGCAGGATGGGGCGATTCGAGCCCGGCCTAGCGGCTTGCCCGTGACATGAAGGCCAGACGTTCGAACAGTTGCACATCCTGCTCGTTCTTCAGCAAAGCGCCGTGCAGACGGGGTAACACGGATTTTCCGTCCCGGCGCAGATCCTCGGGCGTAAGGTCTTCGGCCAACAGCAATTTCAGCCAATCCAGCACCTCGGACGTCGAGGGTTTCTTCTTCAGTCCCGGCATGTCGCGGATTTCGTAAAATTGCGTCAACGCCGTGGTCAGAAGGGCTTCCTTGATGCCGGGAAAGTGCAGATGCACGATGGCGCGCAACGTGTCGATCTCGGGAAATCGGATGTAGTGAAAGAAACACCGCCGCAAAAACGCGTCGGGCAATTCCTTTTCGTTGTTCGACGTGATGATCACCACCGGCCGATGCCGGGCGCGCACCGTTTCGCCTGTCTCGTAGACGTGAAATTCCATTCGGTCCAGTTCTTGCAACAGATCGTTTGGAAATTCGATATCGGCCTTGTCCACTTCGTCAATCAGCAGCACAACCCGTGCGGGTGCGGTGAAGGCCTGCCACAGCTTGCCCCGGCGGATGTAGTTTGACACATCATGCACGCGCGCTTCGCCCAACTGGCTGTCGCGCAACCGGCTGACAGCGTCGTATTCATAAAGACCCTGTTGTGCCTTTGTCGTTGATTTCACATGCCATTCGATCAAATCCATCCCCAGTGACGCCGCCACCTGCCGCGCGAGTTCGGTCTTGCCAGTGCCGGGTTCACCCTTGACCAGAAGCGGACGTTGCAGGGTGACGGCAGCATTCACCGCCACGGTCAGGTCTTTGGTCGCCACATAGCTGTCTGTCGATGTGAATGTCATGGGGTGTTTGGCCTTTGCTCTTTGCTTGCGTGCACGCTATCGGGGGCCACAAAATGTCGCAACGGCTAGTGACAAAGTCGGCGAAACCGTCTAGGTGCTGCGCCAACAGGAGTGCGCCATGACAGAAGCCCACCTGTCGGTGCGGTCCGACAAAATGGAGAGTGCTGCGATGAAGTCAGAATCCTTTCTCCCGGATGATTATCGTCCTGCCGAGAGTGAGCCTTTCATGAACGACCGGCAGTTGGAATATTTCCGCCGCAAGTTGGTCACCTGGAAGCAGGAACTGATGGATCAAAGCGCAGAAACGCTTGGAAACCTGACGGAAAGCGGGCGCAATGTGCCCGATCTGGCCGACCGTGCCTCTGAGGAAACCGACCGCGCGCTTGAATTGCGCACGCGGGATCGTCAGCGCAAGTTGATTTCCAAAATCGATGCCGCCTTGCGCCGGATCGACAACGGCGAATTCGGCTATTGCGAGATGACGGGCGAACCGATCAGCCTGAAGCGTCTGGATGCGCGTCCCATTGCCACGATGACCTTGGAAGCGCAGGAAAAGCACGAGCGGCGTGAAAAGGTCCACCGCGAGGAGTAGGCCGTCCCGACGGTTTTGCTTGGCGGGATGCGCGCAAGCTGAAACACTGACGCCGGGCCGATGGTCCGGCGTTTTGCATTGCCACGGGAAGGATAGCGACAGATGACCCTGATCGGTGAACAGGTCACGGTGCTGGGGGCGGGGGTGGCAGGTCTGGCGGTGTCGCGGGCTTTGGCGATGCGGGGGGCGGCGGTCACGGTTCTGGAACAATCCGATGCGGTGCGCGAAGTGGGGGCCGGCTTGCAGATCAGTCCGAACGGGGCTGCCGTGCTGCGGGCGTTGGGTCTGGGCGACGCGCTGCAGGCGGTGTCGATGCGCGCAAAGGCGGTCGAGTTGCGCGACGGGCTGACGGGAGATCTGGTTACCCGGCTGGATATTTCCGGCACGCGCCCGCAGGACGGCTACCACTTTGTGCACCGGGCCGATTTGATCGCGCTGTTGCTGAAGGGTGCCCGCGCGGCCGGGGTCGAGGTCAAGCTGCTGCACAAGATTGCAGCGGTGGACCTGTCGGGGCCA
>JBKBWK010000024.1:0-49563 GCA_046313895.1 Paracoccaceae bacterium | reverse complement strand
GGTATCCAGACGCGGCTTCGGAGGTATCAATTCTGATGGCAAAAGCCCGCACATCCCTTGGCCGCACCATTGCGGCCCATGCGATCCTGATCACCTGGACAGTAATTGCGCTGTTTCCGGTATTTGTCACAGTCGTGAACAGCTTCAAATCCCGCAAGGCGATCTTTGCCGACCCACTGGCCCTGCCCTGGCCCGAGCATTTTGATCTGGTCGGCTATACGACCGTGCTGAAACAAGGCGATTTCTTCGGCTATTTCCAGAACAGCATGATCGTGACAGTGGTCAGCCTGTCTCTTGTTCTGCTGTTCGGGGCAATGGCCGCCTTTGCCTTGTCGGAATATCGGTTCCGGGGCAACACGATCATGGGCCTGTATCTGGCGCTTGGTATCATGATCCCCATTCGCTTGGGCACGGTGGCCATTTTGCAGATCATGGTGGCGGCCGGGTTGGTCAACACGCTGACCGCGCTGATTCTGGTCTATACGGCACAAGGTCTGCCGCTGGCGGTGTTCATCCTGTCGGAGTTCATGAAAACCGTCTCGGATGATCTGAAAAACGCCGGGCGCATCGACGGGCTGTCGGAGTATGCGATCTTTTTCACGCTGGTGTTGCCCTTGGTGCGACCCGCGATGGCGACCGTGGCGGTGTTCACCATGATCCCGATCTGGAACGATCTTTGGTTCCCGCTGATTCTTGCCCCAGCCGAAGAGGTCAAGACCATCACATTGGGGTCACAGGTGTTTATCGGGCAATTCGTAACCAACTGGAATGCGGTTCTTGCAGCGCTTAGTCTTGCGATCCTTCCGGTGCTGGTTCTGTATCTGGTCTTTTCGCGGCAGCTGATCCGCGGCATCACAGCGGGGGCGGTGAAATGATCCGAACACTTGTTGCCGGCCTTGGCACCATGGGGCGCAGTCATGCGCTCGCGTATCACCGCAATCCGGCGTTTGATCTGGTGGGGCTGGTGAACCGATCTTCACCCCGGCTGGACCCTGAGCTTGAGGGGTATGACATCTCGCCGGATTTCCACACGGCTCTGGCACGGTTGTCGCCCGACCTTGTCAACATCTCGACCTATTCGGACAGCCACGCAGACTATGCCGTGGCCGCGATGGAAGCGGGGGCCCATGTCTTTGTCGAAAAGCCGCTGGCCACGACCGTAGCCGATGCGCAGCGCGTTGTGGATTGCGCGGTTGCCAATGGCCGCAAACTGGTGGTCGGGTATATCCTGCGCCACCATCCGTCGTGGCAGCGGCTGATCGCCGAGGCGCGGGCTTTGGGGGGCCCTTTCGTGTTCCGGCTGAACCTGAACCAACAGTCGAGCGGCCCGACATGGGAGGTGCACAAGACGCTGATGCAAAGCACCAGCCCGATCGTGGACTGCGGGGTGCATTACGTTGACGTTATGTGCCAGATCACCGATGGAAAGCCGGTCGAAGTGCGGGGCATGGGGTTGCGGCTGTCGGACGAGATTGCGCCTGATATGTATAATTACGGCCATTTCCAGGTGCTGTTCGATGATGGCAGTCTGGGCTGGTACGAGGCAGGTTGGGGTCCGATGATGTCGGACACCGCGTTTTTCGTGAAGGACGTGGTCAGCCCCAAGGGCGCCGTGTCGATCCGCATGCCCGAAAATGCGCGCTCTGACGACCATGATACCCATACGAAGACATCCGTGATCCGGGTGCATCGCAACGGTCAGCCAGATGAAGATCTGAATATGGCAGACGAACCAGGGCACCAGGACCTTTGCGAACGTGAACAAGCGTTCGTATACCGCGCGATTTCCGAAAATCTGGACCTGTCGCGTCACATGCAGGATGCGATCCAGTCGCTGGCCATTTGCCTTGCTGCGGATCAGTCGGTGCGCACAGGCCAACCTGTCAAGCTTTAAAGAGGGGCTGCAATGGGCACGCTTGAACTGAAGTCCGTTACCAAGTCATTCGGGGCAACCGATGTCATCAAAGGGGTGAACCTTGATGTGGCCGACGGCGAATTTTGCGTTTTCGTTGGTCCGTCTGGCTGTGGCAAATCCACGTTGCTGCGGATCATTGCCGGGCTGGAGGATGCGTCAGGTGGCGATATTCTGCTGGATGGAAGGCGGGTCAACGATCTGGCTCCGGCCAAGCGGGAACTGGCCATGGTTTTCCAGTCTTACGCACTTTATCCTCACCTGACCGTGCGCGACAACATGGGACTGGCCTTGAAGCAGGCCGGTATCCCCAAGGACAAGATCCGAACAGCGACAGATCGCGCCGCCACGATGCTAAGCCTGGAGGCGTTGCTGGACAGACGTCCGGCCGAACTGTCGGGCGGTCAACGTCAGCGCGTTGCGATTGGTCGTGCCATCGTGCGCACGCCAAAGCTCTTTCTGTTTGACGAACCGCTGTCCAACCTTGATGCCGCTTTGCGCGTGGCGACACGGATCGAGATTGCACGGCTGCACCGCGACCTTGGGGCTACGATGATCTATGTGACCCATGATCAGGTCGAGGCGATGACATTGGCCCACAAGATCGTCGTCTTGCGAGACGGACGCGTGGAACAGACAGGCAGCCCGATGTCGCTATACAACGATCCCGACAACACCTTCGTGGCCGGGTTTATCGGCAGCCCCCAGATGAATTTTCTGAAGTCCGGCGCCTTGGGGCAAATCGGCGAAACAACCGGAGTGCGCCCTGAACATCTGCGCATCCGCGACGGTGGTGCGATAACGGGAACGGTCAGTCACGTTGAAAAGCTGGGCGGAGAAACTCTGGTCTATGTGCGTACGGACCCCCACGGTCTTCTGACGATCCGGTTGTTCGGGGAACACGATTACAGCGTGGACCAAGCGATCTCGATGGATATCGAAGACGCACGCGCCTTTCATTTCGACGCCACAGGCCGAAGGCTACGCTGATTTGATCCGATGGATCAAATCTGATCGTCCTTCACCCCCGCCGCTACCGTCATCTTCTGGCTTTGACGAACCATGTGCCTGGACCCGAAAAAATGCCCTACACTCCACACCTAGAGTGGCGCGCAGAACATTTGCGTTACGTCAAACTTGGGTCAACGACCTTTTAAGTCGTTGATTTTATTTTCAGACAAGTTTCCCGTGGCAATGCTTGAACTTTTCACCCGATCCGCAGGGGCACAGATCGTTGCGGCTTGGATTGCCCCATGTCGTCGGATCGGACTCATCAAACCCGGCAAGCGAAGGGCCTGCAACATCACCGGCGACAGCCAACTCCGGGACAGCTTCGGCCGGGGCTGCAGCCGCCCGTTGCTGTGCCAGCACCTGCGCCATCATGGCATCCTGTTCGGCTTGTGTCAGCGGACGGATCGCACCCAGCTTTTGCGTCACTTCGTGCCGCAAAGAGTTGAGCATCGATTCGAACAGCGTAAAGCTTTCAGTCTTGTATTCATTCAGCGGATCGCGCTGTGCGTACCCCCTGAAGCCCACGACCGACCGCAAATGTTCCAGCGTCAGCAAGTGTTCGCGCCATTTGCCATCAATACTTTGCAAAAGCACCTGCTTTTCAATCGACCGCATGGTTTCCGGACCAAAGGCCTCGGTTTTTGCGGCCATAGCCGTCGCCGTCAACTCTTCGAGACGTTCCTTCATCACCTCTTGGTCAACGCCTTCTTCTGCCCCCCAAACCGCCAAAGGAGCATCGACGTTCAGCTTTTCGCGAACAGCGTTCAGCATGCCGTCGATATCCCAGGCGTCATGATACGACTTTGGAGGACAGTATTGATCCACCAGATCGTCGATCACCTGAACACGCATATCCTCGGCAATTTCGGCGACGTCTTCGGCTTGCATGATTTCCAGCCGCTGGCTGAAGATCGCCTTCCGTTGGTCGTTCATCACATCGTCGAACTTCAGCAGTTGCTTGCGGATATCGAAGTTGCGGCCTTCGACCTTGGCCTGGGCGCGTTCCAGCGATTTGTTGACCCAAGGGTGAATGATTGCTTCGCCTTCTTTCATGCCCAGCTTGGACAGCACGGCATCCAGCTTTTCCGACCCGAATATGCGCATCAGATCGTCTTCCAGAGACAGAAAGAACGATGATCGGCCAGGGTCCCCCTGACGGCCCGACCGGCCGCGCAACTGGTTGTCGATCCGGCGCGATTCATGGCGTTCGGTGCCCAAGACGAACAATCCGCCCGCCGCCAGAACCTTGGCCTTTTCCTCGGCATGTTCGGCTTCGATCCGCGCACGCACCTCATCAGGGTTCAGATGCGGATCTGCAGCGATGGCGGCCATGACCTGCATCTCGATATTGCCACCGAGCTGAATGTCGGTGCCGCGACCGGCCATGTTGGTGGCGATGGTCACAGCCCCGAAGCGGCCCGCATCTGCCACGATCTGGGCCTCTTGCTCGTGCTGGCGCGCGTTCAGAACGTTGTGTGGAATTCCAGCGGCTTTCAGCAAGCCCGACAGGAATTCCGATTTTTCAATGCTGGTCGTGCCGACAAGGATCGGCTGGCCCTTTTCATGGGCCTCCTTGATCGTCTTCACCACACCTTCGTACTTCTCTCGCGCCGTGCGATAGACTTGGTCGTGGTCGTCTTTTCGGGCAACCGGTCGGTTGGTGGGCACTTCGACCACGCCCAACCGGTAGATTTCCATGAATTCTTCGGCTTCTGTGGTGGCAGTCCCGGTCATACCCGCCAGCTTTTCATACAGGCGGAAATAGTTCTGGAACGTCACCGAAGCCAAGGTCACGTTTTCCGGCTGGATCTGCACACCCTCTTTCGCCTCGATCGCCTGATGCAGGCCGTCCGACAGGCGGCGGCCCCGCATCATGCGCCCGGTGAATTCGTCAATCAGCATCACCTCGCCGTCGCGGACGATGTACTGTTGATCCTTGGTGAACAGCTTGTGCGCCCGCAGCGCCTGCGTCACATGGTGGACGATGGTGGTGCTTTCGGGGTCATACAGGTTCTGACCGTCGGGCAGGATACCCGCCTCACGCACCAGACCTTCAATGAACTCGTTTCCCTCGTCGGTGTAGGTGACGTTGCGGGTTTTTTCATCAAGCTTGAAATGCGCATCGGTCAGTTGCGGGATCAGGGCATCCACCTTCAGATACAATTCTGAACGGTCCTGCGACGGTCCCGAAATGATCAGTGGCGTCCGGGCTTCGTCGATCAGGATCGAGTCGACCTCATCCACGATGGCAAAGAAATGCCCGCGCTGAGACATGTCTTCGATGCTGCCCTTCATGTTGTCGCGCAGATAGTCAAAACCCAACTCGTTGTTGGTGGCATAAGTGATGTCGCAGCGATACGCCTCTCGTTTCTCGGCGTCCGGCTGATAGGGGTAAACAACGCCCGTGGTCAGACCAAGTGCACCATAAACCTTGCTCATCCACTCGGCGTCGCGCTTGGCAAGATAATCGTTCACGGTCACGATATGCACACCCTTGCCTGCAAGAGCGTTAAGATAGGCCGGAAGGGTCGCCATAAGCGTCTTGCCTTCACCCGTCTTCATCTCGGCGATGTTGCCCTGGTGCAGGAAGATCCCACCTTTCAGCTGCACGTCGAAGGCCCGCAGGCCAAGGGCGCGTTTTGCCGCTTCACGGCAGTTGGCAAAAGCTTCGGGAAGCAGTGCATCAAGGCTTTCGCCCGACTGTGCCCGCTGCGCCAATGCTTTCGTCTTTTCTTTCAGTCCCTCGTCGGTCAGAGCGACGAACTCTGGCTCCAGCGCGTTGATCTTCGCGACAAGAGGACGAACCGATTTGACTTTACGATCATTTGGCGAACCAAAGACCTTGCGCGCAAGCGAACCCAGACCCAGCATGTGTTCTCCGTGGGTATTCCTGACAGGATCGTGTGAACCAAGGGCCTTGCCCGCCCCCATCGCCTTCCATAGAAAGCCCAAGAAGGCCGGCCGGCCCCGTCGCACGCGACCCCCCGCGATTTAAGGGACAGGCCTGCCATAGTCAATGTTTGGCGGGGTCGCTGCCCGATCAGGAGGGTGTAAAATGACGAAATGGACCGGGTTTTTGGCCAGTTGTGCTGCTATTGCGGCGCTGTCGGCCCCTGCGCTCGCGCAGGACACCACGGCAGACACGGTTGTGGCCACGGTGAACGGCACCGATATCACGCTGGGCCACATGATTGTGCTGCGCGAAAGCCTGCCTCAGCAGTATCAGGCCCTGCCGGATGATGTGCTGTTCAAGGGCATCCTTGACCAGTTGATCCAACAGACCACGCTGGAGCAATCCGTCACCGATGTCGCAAAGCGCGACCGTCTGGCTATGGAAAATGATCGCCGGGGCTATGTGTCCGGGGTTGCCTTGCAGGCTGTTGTCGAAGGTGCGGTGACTGACGCCGCTCTCCAGACTGCCTACGACGCCAAGTTCAAGGGCGTTGAACCCGCCACCGAATACAACGCGGCCCATATCCTGGTGGAAACCGAAGAAAAGGCCAACGATCTGAAAGCGCAGTTGGATGGCGGCGCCGATTTTGCGGAACTCGCCAAAGCGAATTCCACTGATGTGGGCTCGGGTGCCAACGGCGGAGATCTGGGGTGGTTCGGAACGGGCATGATGGTCAAACCCTTTGAAGACGCCGTGATCGCGGCAGAGGTTGGCAAGGTGACGGTCCCGGTGAAGTCTGATTTCGGGTTTCATCTTATCCTCGTCAAGGAAACCCGGTTGAAAGCAGCACCGACCCTTGACGAAACCCGCGACGAGCTTGCGGCAGAGATCGAACGCATGGCTGTCGAGGCCCATATCAAGGCCCTGACCGAAGCGGCGGACATCGCGCGTCCGGGCGAAGGGCTTGACCCAGCCCTGCTGCGTGATGCAACGCTTCTGGACAAGTAAGCGCTCAGGGGGAAGCCATGGCAAAGACCGATTGGAAGGCCGAAGCAAAGTCGCTGAAGAAGCGGCTGAAAAAGCTGAAGACGCAGGTCACTGATGCCGTCTCGGACGTGGCAAGCGACGTCAAGGACGAGGTTGCCGAAGCGGTCGAGAAAATCGGTGCAAAGCTGTCTTCGGCAAAAGCGGTGTCTCCGCTGGCGCCGAAAGGGGGCTTCCCCGCACTTCCCGCGATCAAAGGTGTCGCATTTTCGGCGGCCGAAGCCGGGATCAAATACAAGAACCGCAGGGATGTGATGCTGATCCGGCTGGCACCCGGAACGGCGATCGCAGGCGTTTTCACACGGTCATCAACCCGGTCAGGCTGCGTCCGGGATTGTCAGGAAAAGCTGGCCACCAAGGTGCCTGCCGATGCCGGTGCAGCCATCATCGTGAATTCGGGCAATTCCAATGCCTTTACCGGCAAGATTGGTGACGAAGCCGTGGCAGCCGTCACGGGCGGCGTGGCCGAGGCCATGGGTATTCCGGCAAGCCGCGTGTATTCATCCTCGACCGGGGTCATTGGCGAACCCTTGCCCTTTGCCAGAATCACAGACGCCCTTCCCGCTTTGGTCGCCAATCTTCGCGAGGATGCCATCGCGATGGCTGCCGAAGCGATGATGACGACGGACACCTTTCCCAAAGGCGCTGCGGCCACGGTTCAGGGCGATGGCGGCGTGATCCACATTGCCGGAATCGCCAAGGGCTCGGGCATGATTGCGCCCGACATGGCAACGATGCTGGTTTATATCTTCACCGATGCAAAGATCGCACCTGCGGCACTGCAACGGATGCTGTCGCGGAATGTCGATGCGACCTTCAACTCTATCACCGTGGACAGCGACACCTCGACGTCGGACACGCTTTTGTTGGCGGCGACAGGACAGAGCGAGGCGGCCGAGGTCAAAGGCCCGGTGGCACGGGCCTTTGAAAAGGCGCTGCATGGGGTGATGCATGATCTGGCACTCCAGGTCATTCGGGACGGCGAAGGTGCCACCAAACTGGTGGAAGTGCGTGTCAGCGGCGCCTCAAACGAAACCGACGCTGCAAAGGTCGCGTTCGCCATCGCCAACTCTCCGCTGGTGAAGACCGCCTTGGCCGGGCAGGATCCGAACTGGGGCCGTATCGTTGCCGCCATCGGGAAGTCCGGAGCACAGGCAGATCGCGACCGGCTGTCCATTCGGTTTGGGGATGTCCTTGTGGCCAAGGATGGCTGGCGCAACCCTGATTATCAGGAAGACGACGGCGCCGCCCACTTCCGCCAAGATGAAATTCTGATCCGGGTTGATCTTGGCCTTGGCAAAGGCACACGCACGGTCTGGACCTGCGATCTGACAAATCGGTACATTGAGATCAACGCGGACTACCGGTCTTGAAAATAGTACTTGTTTCGGCCGTTGCCCTGATCGACGTCGATGGACGCGTGCTTCTGGCGCAACGGCCGGAAGGCAAGTCACTTGCGGGTTTGTGGGAATTTCCGGGCGGCAAGGTCGAACCAGGCGAATCCCCCGAACTGGCCCTGATCCGCGAATTGAAAGAAGAACTCGGGATCGACACCTGGAAAAGCTGTCTGGCGCCGCTGACATTTGCAAGCCACAGCTACGATGACTTTCATCTGTTGATGCCGTTGTTCGCGTGCCGCAAATGGGAAGGTATCGTTCAGGGTCAAGAAGGCCAGAAACTGGCTTGGGTGAAGCCCGGGCATCTGCGGGATTACCCCATGCCACCTGCAGATCTGCCTTTGATTCCGATTCTGCGCGACTGGCTATAGAGTCACTTTTGCAAAGATTGCCAAAATCATGTGGTTTTTGACAATTTTGTAATGGCCTTTCATCAAAACTGCGTTAACTGTTCACCATGCAAAGCTGCTGGGGGGTAGGCTAATGCTTCGAACGATAGCTGTAGGAAGCTGCGTTTCCATTCAGGGTCTGCTGGTCAAAACCTTGGCTGATGGAAAACTGGTGATCAAAGTTGATGAGAAATTGTTTGTAGGCTATCCGGTCACGGCCAGACGCGCTGCTTGAACGTGTCGGTTTCAGCCATGAAAAAAGCCGGGTTTCCCCGGCTTTTTTTCGTCGCGTCTGAGGCACATCATGCCAACGAACGTTGCACTTCCTCACGCTCGAAGATCTCGATGACGTCGCCGGGTCGAATGTCTTCATAGCGTTCGAACGCCATGCCACATTCCTGCCCGGAAATAACTTCCTTCACTTCATCCTTGAAGCGTTTCAAGGTCTTCAGCGTGCCCTCGTGGATCACAACGCTGTCGCGAAGCAAGCGAACGCCGGCCGACCGACGCGCCACACCCTCGGTCACAAGGCACCCGGCAACCATGCCGACGCCGGTCACCTTGAAGACTTCCTTGATCTGCGCATAGCCAATGAAGGTTTCGCGCACTTCCGCTTTCAACAAGCCCGAGGCAGCAGCTTTGATGTCATCCACCAGATCGTAAATGATCGAGTAATAGCGGATCTCGACACCCTTCTGGTTGGCGGACTGACGGGCCGACGCATTGGCCCGCACGTTGAACCCGATGATCGGCGCACCTGATGCTTCGGCAAGGCCGACATCCGTGTCCGTGATCGCGCCTACACCGTAATGCAGCACGCGAACGCGAACCTCGTCGTTGCCAACTTTCTCGAGCGCTTGCACAATCGCCTCGGCCGACCCTTGGACATCCGCCTTCACCAGAACCGGCAGCTCTGCAACAGACTGGTCAGCCTTTGCTTTGGCCATAAGTTGTTCCAGAGTCGTGGCGGCCCCCGCTGCGGCACGTTTGTCTTTGGCGGCCTTCTCGCGGTAATCTGCGATTTCACGCGCCTGTGCCTCGGTTTCCACCACGTTCAGCGTATCACCAGCCGAAGGCGTTCCCGACAGACCCAGCACTTCGACCGGAACCGACGGACCTGCTTCCAGAATGGTTTCACCCTGATCGTTGATCAAAGCACGCACCTTACCCCACTGCTCGCCGACGACAAAGATATCGCCTTTGCGCAGCGTGCCGTTCTGCACCAGAACAGTGGCAACCGGGCCGCGACCTACGTCAAGCTTGGCTTCGATCACCGCGCCAGAGGCTGCCCGCTTGGGATTGGCCTTGAGTTCCAGAATCTCTGCCTGAAGCGCAATGGCCTCCAGCAGATTGTCTAGACCCATACCGGTCTTGGCCGAAACCTCGACATCCTGCACGTCACCCGACATCGCCTCGACGACGATTTCGTGCTGCAACAGATCTGTCCGCACCTTGGTTGCATCAGCACCGTGCTTGTCCATCTTGTTGATGGCCACAATCAACGGCACTTTTGCTGCTTTGGCGTGGTGGATTGCCTCAATGGTCTGCGGCATCACGGCATCATCTGCCGCCACTACCAGAATGACGATATCGGTCACGCTCGCGCCGCGGGCCCGCATACTGGTAAACGCGGCGTGGCCAGGGGTATCAAGGAACGATATCAGCGCGCCACTGGGCGTCTTTACCTGATAGGCGCCAATATGTTGGGTGATGCCTCCGGCCTCGCCCGACACCACATTCGCCTTGCGGATCGCATCCAGAAGCGATGTCTTGCCGTGGTCAACGTGGCCCATGATCGTGACGATCGGCGGCCGCGGCTGCAGGTCTTCGTCGCGGTCTTTGACCGAGTCGATCACCTGTTCCACATCCGAGTCAGACACACGAACCGCCTTGTGACCGAATTCTTCGATCACGACTTCGGCAGTATCGGCGTCAATGGCTTGGTTCATCGTGACCATCATGCCCATTTTCATGAGCGCTTTCACAACATCCGCCGCACGTTCCGCCATGCGGTTTGCCAGTTCCGAAACCACAATCGTTTCGGGCAACTGCACATCGCGCACCTGCTTTTCTGGCTTGTTGCCAAATCCCATGGCCTTTTGGCGTGCTTTTTCCTGCTTGCGCTTCATCGCAGCAAGGCTGCGGGTACGACCACCTTCACCATCAAGTGCAGCTGACAGCGTCAGCTTGCCACCGCGACGGTTGTCGTCCCCTTTGGCCTTGGCGCTGCGCTCGCGTTCTTCGCGCTCGCGGTCAGTCTTGCGCTGCGGAGCGGGGGCAAGCGGAGCCTTCGCGGCAACGCCGCGCGGGCCGGTCGAGTCCTGATTCCGGTTCGTGGGCGCGTCGGCTGGCGCGGGCGTGGCAGGTCCGGATTTGACCTCGACCGGCTTTTCTGCCGAACGCGGGCGCGTGCCCAGCACGTCAGCCTTGCGTGCCGCAGCAGAGGCCACTCGGGCATCGGCTTCGGCGCGGGCAGCGCGGGCTTCTTCCTCGGCCTTCAGGCGCAAAGCCTCCAGCCGTTCACGCTCTTCACGCTCTTTGGTGTCAATTTCTTCGCGGCGCCGCTGACGGTCCTCTTCGCGCTGACGCTCTTCCTCGGCGCGGCGTTCGTTGTCTGATGCTTCACGGGCCTTGGCGGCGCGCAAAGCGGTCAGGCGACGCTCCATTTCGGCGTCTGAAATGCCTGCTGGGCGCTTGGCCGGATCGCCAAGCGATGTCGATCCGCCGCCCGTACCGGGTGCCCCGGATGTGCCCGGCTTTGTGGGAACAACCACGCGCTTGCGCTTCGTTTCAACCACGACGCTTTTCGTCCGTCCATGGCTGAAGCTTTGCTTCACCTGGCCAGAACGAGGTGCGCCACCCAAACCGAGGGGTTTTTTGCCGTCTGTATCGCTCATGCGTCCTTCGTATCCTTCCCGGCGATCATGTCGCCGACCTGCTTGTCCTCTGCCCCACGCAGCCCGACAAGCCTTGCCGCTTCCTCTACAACACGGTTGTTGAGTCCACCAGCCGCAAGCGCGGCGTGTATGGCACGTTCGCGGCCGAATGCCAAACCCAATTCCCCGGCAGAAAGGCAGGAAATCAGGGATTCTGGCCCAAATGGCGGACGAAGCTTTTCCTTCCCCCGTTCAGAACCGTCGCTTGCCTGAATCAGTGTCCGTGCTTGACCCTTGATCAGCCAGTCCTTGACCTTTTCATAGCCACACAGGGCGTCACCCGCTTTGCGTGCCAATGATATAAGGTCGATCAATCGTTGCACCAATAACCGCTCAACCATTTCCGCCAGATCGTCCGGCACTGCGACCGGCTGACGGGCGGCGCGGGAGAACAGGTTCTTCTTCGCCGCCTTGGTCAACGCCTCGCGATTTGCCGACACATAAATCCCGCGTCCCGGAAGCCGGGCCAGAATATCGGGAACAATCATGCCATCAGGCCCCAACACGAAGCGGACAAGTCCGGCCTTCGGCTGGCTTTCCCCGGAAACGATGCATTTGCGTTCCGGTTCGTCGCGCGATTTTTCCCGTCCACCACGCGTCATGCGCGTTGTTCCGAGGCCTGCGATCAGGCCTCGGCCTCCTCGGTTTCGGTGTCATCCTCGGACGGGTGCAGCTCGGTCGGGTCCACCCATCCCAACATCACGCGCGCGGTCATGACCAAAGTTTGCGCCTCTTCAAGACTCACGTCAAACTTTTCGAGAATACCTTCATCTTTCTTGCGCTGTCCGTTTTCCGTGGTCCAGCCGCCAGCCAATTCCCAATCAGCGCAGGTGGCAAAATCTTCCAGCGTCTTGATGCCATCATTGGCCAGAGCTTCCAGCATTTGCGGGGTCAGGCCTTCAAAGTTGATCAGGCTGTCCTCGACCCCCATGCTGCGCGCATTTTCCAGCGCCTTGCGGGCCTGTTCTTCCAGATAGTCACGGGCGCGGGCCTGCAATTCGGCTGCAGTGCCTTCGTCAAAACCATCGATGGACAACAATTCATCGACCTCGACATAGGCCACCTCTTCCAGATTGGTGAACCCTTCCGAAACCAGAAGCTGCGCCATCATCTCGTCCACGTCGAGCGTATCCATGAACAGTTTGGTGCGCTCGGCGAATTCAGCCTGACGACGGGCCGATTCTTCGGCTTCGGTCATGATGTCGATGTCCAGACCGGTCAACTGGCTGGCCAGACGCACGTTCTGACCACGACGGCCAATGGCCAGCGACAGTTGTTCGTCCGGCACCACGACTTCGATCTTGCCGATCTCTTCGTCGATCACGACCTTCGATACTTCGGCAGGTTGCAACGCGTTCACAAGGAACGTCGCCTGATCCTGGTTCCATGGAATGATGTCGATCTTTTCGCCCTGCAGTTCGTTCACCACGGCCTGAACCCGGCTACCGCGCATTCCGACGCAGGCACCCACGGGATCAATCGAGTTGTCATAGCTGATAACAGCAATCTTGGCCCGGCTACCCGGATCACGCGCGACGGCTTTGATTTCGATGATACCGTCGTAGATCTCCGGCACCTCCATCTTGAACAACTCGGCCATGAACTGCGGGTCTGTCCGCGACAGGAACACCTGCGGGCCACGCGCTTCGCGGCGCACATCCTTGATAAAACACCGGATGCGGTCGCCGATGCGGTACGCTTCGCGGCCAATCTTTTCGTTCCGGCGCAGGATGCCTTCGCCACGGCCAACATCCACAATGACGTTGCCGTATTCTTCGCGTTTGACCACGCCGTTGATGATGGTGCCCTTGCGGTCCTTGAATTCGTCAAACTGACGATCGCGCTCGGCCTCACGCACGCGCTGCAACAGGACTTGCTTGCCCGACTGCGCCGCGATACGGCCCAGATCAACCGGCGGCACTTCATCAATGACTTCATCCCCGATCTGCGGGTCTGGAAGATAGCTTTTGGCTTGTTTGACGGTCAGTTGCGCATGGTGATTTTCGACCAGATCATCTTCGACCACTGTCCGCACGCGGGCAAAGGTTGCGCGGCCGGTCTTGCGGTCGATCTTCACCCGGATATCAAGTTCGCTGCCGTAGCGCGACTTGGCGGCACGGGCGAGCGTTTCTTCCATCGCCTGAATCACCAGATCCGGGTCGATCATCTTTTCACGCGCAACTGCCTCGGCGGTTTGCAGCAGTTCAAGCTGGTTGGCTGAAGTAATCGCCATCGGTCAACTCCCGGTCTTAGTGTTTGGTTTCTGCGACGGGATCTTCATCCTCGCCTTCGGATTGCTCAATCTCGTCAAACTGCGATTCGTCAAAATTACCGCTGACCTTCTTCTGGCGCAGCATTTCGGCGATCAGATCGTCGGTCAGGATCAGCTTTGCATCGGACAGCCAATCGAACTGCAGCCCGATGGTGATGTCTTCGCCGCCCTCTTCGATGAGGATGAGAATTTCATCATCTTCAACTCCGCCCAACGCACCCTTGAAGCGGCGACGACCGTCGATCAGTTCGGTTGTCTCGATCCGGGCTTCCCAGCCCTTCCACATCTCGAAGTCTTTCAGCCGCGTGAGGGGGCGGTCGATCCCCGGCGACGATACCTCCAGAATGTAGTTGTCTTCCAGCGGGTCTTCGACATCCAGCACCGCAGACACAGCGGTCGAGATCGTGGCACATTCGTCCACCTCGATCCCACCATCGGGGCGGTCAGCCATGATCTGCAGGATCCGGGTTTTGCCGCCCATCAAGCGGACTCGCACAAGTTCAAACCCCAGCCCCTCAATCACAGGGCCGATGATGCCGGCAATACGACGGTCGATGGCAGTTTTGGCGATAAGATCGGTCATGGATTCCAAAAACAAAAAACGGGCCCAGCGGCCCGTGAAACTTCTTCCGGAAGCTTCGGGTGTGGACCCCGATGCCGTTGTTGACCCCTAGGTAGACCGAAATTCTCTCAAGCGCAAGGGCGAACACCATTCACCGGAGTCGGTGAAATGCAAAGGGGCCCGCCGTAGCGGGCCCCAAAGCAAGTGCAGACGTTTAGTGGCTGCCGGAGTTGTTTTTGGCAACCGCCGCCAACAAAGCAATCCCTGCTACACCTGCAAGAATAGCGCCCGACCCCAAGCTCGACACAGGGGCCGCACCGGGGATCACGGCGATAACGTTGTCTTCTTCTTCAATCACGACAGGTCCGCCGGCCGACGCAACAGAAGCCGAAGCGACAATAGCCAAAGCGGCTACAAAAGCAGTAATACGCGACATTTGAACTCTCCGTTCGTTTTGGTCTAATCGCCGGGATACCATATTACGCAAGGTTGTAAAAGACTTTACCTCCGGCATCAGCGGCGAACGTCTTCAATTGTCAGGAACCCAACCTCAGGGCTGATCCATTGCCTTGATTTGCGTAGGTGTTGGTCATCGGTCATCCAGTAGAGGTTCCGGAACCGTACCGTATCAGCCACACAATCTTCTGTGACTTGAGTCAAATTATATTTTATTTCTACAATATCAATTACTTGCTGACCATTTATTTGGAATGTGCAGGTAAAGTGCGTGCGCACGGGTTTGTCTTCACCATCCAGAACGGTGTGCACCCGACTATGGCTTTGCCCATTTCCCACCGCGCGCGAAACCACTGGAGCGGAGGCTGCCATCAAATCGGCCCCAAATCCCCGTGTTGCAACAATCACACCCTTCCGCAGAGAAATGGTGATGTCATCGACAGTTGACCAAGTCTCAACTCCGCCATTGCTTTGGATTTCAGCAATCAGGGCCTGCTTGCCCGACGCATCAACGGACAAAAGCATGACGGGAGTGACAACTTCGGCAAGCCTCGCGCGGGTCATTCGCTCGATCGGTGCAGACGCACCCTTGATCTTCGCAGCTGTCGAGGCGGAAAGCGCGCGGATCACTTCGGTATTTGACGACTTGTCCACGTCATTTCCGCAAGCTGAAAGGACAACCAAGCCGACAAGGCCCGCGCCAAAGAGGAGTTTCATTTCCAGAACCGTCCCCATTGTTCGGTCAAACCGCTAGCACTGTACCCCCGCACAGTTTCATAAAGCCGTCCGTCAACATCAAGCCTTTGCCCGCCGTCCCGACCAAATGGGCGCAAGACTGTCTCTTGGCTTTTCGTGCTGGGTTTGCCCAGGATAGAGGCAAACGGGATTTCGACCGTGATTCCTTTGTCGAATGATCCGCTGCCAAATTCTTCGGACGAAGCGGTGGTCTTGGTCACAAACGCGCCGACCCGCCAGCCGTTGTCGAATTCGCGCTTGACCGACAGCGTGGCACCCACATCTCCAGCAAGATATCGGCCTACGTCCAACTGAAAATGGAAGTTGTTGTCGAATTTGTAGTAGCCGGAAATATGCCCGGTCAGAACACGATAGCTGTCACGCGCGCCGCATGCTTTGGTCGCAAGATCAGGCGTACAGCCATCGGTTTCATACATGGAAACCGGCAGAGTGAAGCCAAAGCCCTGATTTGGCGCACGCTGTCCGACATAGTTCACCTCGGCGCCGACGGCCCAGCGGCTGGTTGTCGGCATCCACAACACTTCGGTCGAAATGCCGCCATACATGCGCTCCAGATACCCAATCGACACGCGGCCATAAACCTCGGGGGCAAGCTTGCGATAGTAGGTCAGCGCCAAGGTCTCCAGCGCCGGATCGCCGTCCCTGTCATAAAAATAGCCGGCAGACCGCACTGGATGCAAACCATTGCGATCCGGCAAAGGCGGACGTTCATCCAGATTGCTGAAGACAAGCTTTGACACAGCACCCGAGAGCACAAGTCCCGGGGCCATTTCATAGCGTCCGTTCAATTCAAGCCCGATGCCTGCCTTGAACGGAGCATTCTGGTCAAAGACCCGAACCCGCGCGGTCGGCCCCAAATTCCACAAGAGCTTTGGATAGGCCTCTTCGTCCCGGTGTCCAGCCGCCACGCTGACCGGAGCCGCGTGGATTTGTGCCCGAGCCAACATTTTTTCGCTGCCAGCCGTGTCAAACTCCAGCTGTTCCAGATCAGACCGACGCAGCACGACTTGCGACACAGCCATACCGTTCACCATCGGAACGATCACAAAATTTTCAACGGATGCCGGAACAACCACCGTCATGGCGCGCGCGGTGCGCCCGATGGCTTGCGCCTCGGCATCGACAGTCAGGTTACGGATCCGGACATGCGCCGTCGCACCGTCAAATCGCACCGATTCGACTTGCACACCGTCTTTCGCCAGACGTTTCGTCAGACGGGCGCGCAAAGCTGTTTCAGACTCGGTCTGTCCTACCCACGTGGTCGACCATGCCTCTGGATCGGCACCACGCATCGGGCGCGGTTTGATGGGATCGGGCGCAGAGGTGACCATGCCTCCACCCGGACGCGACTTCGGATTAAAGTAGATATGCGCGGCCACTCCGACTTCACTGCCGTACATGTAATAGGCCCCAAGCCGCAGCGAATCGCTGCGTTGGTATTCAAGCCCGAAGTTCAGCGGGCTACGTCGGTCAAACGTACTGCGCCGTTTTGCCTCTTCACGATACAGGTCGGATGAATATTCCGCCTTGGCGGTCCATTGGTCGTTGATTTGCCATTCGACACCAGCGAAGGGCGCTGCAGGCCCGCGGAACCATTGTCCAAAATTGAACTTGCCGCCCTTGCCAACGTCGATCGGTGGCCTGTCGCCAAACGGGCTGCCAATCGCGCCAAAGCTGCCAAGTCGTCCCCAACCCAGGCCGGCAGACAGCTTTATGTCCGGCGTAATGTGCTTTGTTGCCGCGATATATTCGCCGGCGATCACCCCTGTGCCGACGAAATCCTGCAAACCAACGGCAAGCGCCGGACGAAAGCGGCCTTCGTCCAGGATCTGATACCGCAGGTCGAACGACCGGTCGTAGTAGGTGTCGAACTGGTTGACCCCGCCGCAGTCAGGCGGGCAAAAGCGCTGGTTCCAGTCGCGAACTCCCAAAAAACGAAAGCTGCCCGACAATCGGGGAGAGATCTGGAAGCTAAGCGTCGTCCGGCTGATCGGTCCGAAACGGCTTAGAGTTGTCGTCAACATGCCGTCGGGCTGCATCTCGGCAGACGGCATGTCGATCAAACCCGTAGCGCCGTAGAAGTTCAGCGTCGGCCGCGTTTCAGAGTGGGCCGACAATGCGCCCATCACGCCGGTTGACAGCAACAACGCAAGTGCCGTTGACAGTTTTAGCCTGATCATCCGACTGCGGTCCTCTGCGCCTTGGTTCTTTGCCTTGGTTGCATACAGCATAGGCAACCCGCCCAACACCGCAATGCCTGTGCATGCACTATTGGGCACGTGCTGCAAACTTGCACGTCTATGACCCAGTCCGGGCGACACGATCCGCCGATGACGCCGAGTTGCCAAAACCTTCAACGCAAGACTCGATCACATTGCGCGCGGCACCAGCATTTCCGAACGCAACGGCATTTCTGAGTTCGCGCAGCGCGGCGGACATTTCGTTGCTGCTCAGCCCTTTTTCCTGAACCCGCAGGATTTTTTCGTGCGGTGTCGTCAGCATGCCGGGTTTGATCAACAACTCTTCATGAAGCTTCTCACCGGGGCGAAGCCCGATAACGACAACCTCGATGTCGCCATCCGGGGCCTCTGGCGACCGCACGGAATAGCCTGCGGCCTTGATCATCCGTTCGGCAAGATCCCGGATACGGATCGGCTGACCCATGTCCAGCACGAACAGATCACCTTCATGTGCGCCGCGCGACATTGACAGGCCACCTGCGATCAGCACCAGGCTGGCGGCTTCAGAGATCGTCATGAAGTAGCGGGTGACATCCTCATGGGTCAGTGTCACGGGACCGCCCTTCTTGATCTGATCCCGGAACAGCGGCACCACAGATCCTGAACTTCCCAACACGTTCCCAAAGCGGACAATCGAGAAATCCGTACTGGTAGATCTGCGCGCCATATCCTGCACGACAAATTCCGCCATGCGCTTTGACGCGCCCATCACATTTGTAGGGCGGACGGCTTTGTCAGTGGAAATCAGGATGAACCGCTTGACCCCCACCTCCAGCGCAGCCTCCGCCAAGGTGCGGGTCCCCAACACGTTATTGACAAGTCCGGCAATCGGGTTGGCCTCGACCAGTGGTACATGTTTGTAGGCGGCTGCGTGAAACACCACATCCACGCGGTGCTCGGCCAGAACAGCCCGCACTTGACGCGCTTCGGTCACTGTTCCCAGAATCGGGATAAAAGCGATCCCGCCGGCATCGTCCCGTTCGGCCATTTCGCGTTCAATGGTGTAGAGCGCAATTTCACTGACATCGAACAGGATGATCTTGCTGGGTTTGTAACGGATCAGCTGACGACACAACTCTGACCCGACTGACCCTCCTGCGCCTGTCACCAGAATACACTTGCTGCCATAGGCATCGCTGGCTTCTGGCCGCAGATTGTCGATTGGATCGCGCCCAAGGATCACACCGGGCGCGACAGGGGCCAGGGTCTCAAGAATGACCTCTGCGCCAACCAACTGGGCAAAGGACGGGAGGGCGTGAACGTCCAGACCACGCGATACAAGATCGCGCACGACGGCGGCCTGTCTCGGTGCGGGCGCGGATGGAATTGCCAGAAGCACGCGCTCGACATCGTAGCGCGTGACGATCTTCTCAAGCTGATGTGCAGGATAAACCTTGTGGCCCAAAAGAGTCAGTCCCTGAACGGCAGGACTGTCGTCTACAAACGCGACGACATGGATGCTTTCATGGGAGCGCAACGCCGAGGCGAGCATCGTTCCGGTGCTGCCCGCGCCATAAATCACCACATTGCGCCGGATCTGACCTTGTCGAAGAACCGACAGCAGCAGGTTCAACATCACAAAGCGCGCAACAACCATGGAAAGCATGAAGATCAGCACGAACAGCGGCATACCTGCGGCTGGCAGCGCAAATCCGATCAAGCTTTTTGCCAGCCAAAGGCCAAAGGCTGCAAAAAGCGCCAAGATCGCCGTTTTGAATGCAGCAACTGCCTCGTACGACTTCAGCTTGATCCGGGGAATCCCCAAGGCCAGCGATCCGACGCCGGTAAAAACCGCAACCGCCAGAAAGGCATACAGTCCATTGGCGACCATTTCGGTCGCAGACGGGGCCGGATACAGAAAATGGTAGCTGGCCAAAAGCGACAATGGCGCCAAAGCGACATCAACCGAAAGCAGAATGGCCTGCTTTTCCAGCCGGGAAAGCCGCCCTACGAACCACAGCACCAAATGCGATAGTCTTTTCGTCAATCCTGCCCACCCAAACCGAAGACGTTTTGCCGCCCGCGCGGTGACCGCTTATGAGTCAACATATCGCCTAAAACCAGACCTTACGAATTCGGGGATCAAATTTCACCCTATTTTCGTTTGTGTCGCGAAACTCCGCGCACCGTTTTCACCATCAGCATAACATCCATGCAAAATGTCCTGCGCTTGCCGTATATCTGATCCAGCTTTGCTTTCCTTGGGACACACCGACGGGCATAAACCTTGTCGGTTTCTCTTGGGGTTGTGCAATTCCGCAACATGTTCTCTTCATGCGTGTGAAAATGCAAAGTTGCAAGCCCCGTGACGCCCGGCCGTGATTGCAGAACTTCGGCGTAAAGTTCGGGGAATCTTTCGACATAGCTTCGCAGCGGCGGTCGGGGCCCGACAAAGCTCATGTCCCCCTTCAACACGTTCCAAAGCTGAGGAATTTCATCAAGGCGGTACTTTCGCAGCCAGACTCCGGACGGTGTGACCCGATCTGCCTTGTCACCACCCGATACGCCTGCATCCCCCGATGTAACCCGCATCGTCCGCAATTTCCACAGCATGAAAGGTGTGCCGGGTGCCCGCATCCTCTCGGAAACGTAAAAGACTGGCCGGCCTTCGCGAACCAGCAGAAAAACCAACAAAAGACTGAACGGCAAGGCCAATACTGCCCCGAGGACCAGGGCACCCGCGATATCGAACAGGCGTTTGGAAGGCGTCATTTTGGCCATCCACCCAGGCGGCGCAGATCGGCCACTATCCGCTCAGGATCCGCCACAGGTACATCGATGATACCAGTCAAGCGCTGCACCGACATCACCACCCGGCCAAGCACATCGGTTCTGGACGGCCCGAACCGCCAGTTGATTCCTGCTGCTGTCAAAAGGTCGGCCATCCGGATCTCACCGGGTTGCGCAATGTTGAGGATATCAGGCAGCACGCGTTTTGGCATCTGGCATAGTTTTAGCAGCACCTCCGCAAGAACATGCGGCCCGATGTATGACCGGACCGGCCCCCTTAATTCGCCCGGCACCGGGTCAAGCATCGTGACATCGCGCGCCACGCCCAACAACGCATCGGCACCGACCAGATTTCCCAATCGCAGAACAGTTGACCCGGCACATTGTCGGACAATCGTCTCGGCAGCCAGTTTGGACCGGCCATAGTCGTTAGATGGTCGTGGCGTATCGGCTTCGTCCATATCGACACCGCCACCTGAATATACCGCGGCAGATGACACATAGATGACCCGACCATCACGTTCGGATGCTGCCGCACAAACACGCTGGGCCAAGGCCGGGTTGTGCGAGACTTCGCCCCGGATCACCCCCGACAAATCCAGCCATGTCGCACCGTGGGGCAGGTCTGGCGGTGGGTCATGAAGGATATCCCACTCCTGCCGTGTCAGCCAATACACCGGCGCCGGCCACAGATTCCGCAAAAGACGCCCAATGCGTCCGCCCGCGCCAGTCACAATGATCGGACCGGCCTCAGCCATCGCCTTCCAGCCGGGTCCGCATTTCGCGCAAAACCGGAAGCAGCGCGCGCACTCGGTCAGCCCCGAGGGACTGCACCACCTCGCCGATAAGGGGCGCAACGGCCTGCACGGCAGCATCGCGCGCCGCCCGACCTGACGGGCTGATCGCCACGAATTTGCGTCGTGCATCGTCCCAGTCCGGCCGGATATGCACATGCCCTGCCCATTCCAGCTTGGTCAAGGTGTTGGTCATCGCCCCGCGTGTCACGTGAAAGGAACGCGCCAGTTGCGCCGGCGTTCGCTCTTCATTCAACCGGGCAAGGTGATTGAGCACGCCAAAATGCGACAGCTCCATCCCCTTGGGCAGAACCTTGGAAATACGGTTGCGGGCAAGTTGATCAGCCATGAACAATTCACCAAACAGGGCAACCGCGATTTCTTCGACCCGTTCCCTTTCACTCATGGCCCCCAGAACTCCCGGTCATGCGTCAACGACGGAACACGCGCCCGCGCCGCAGCAACCTGTGTCAGATCCAGATCCGAAAAGACCACGCCGGGTTCCGTCCCACCATCGGCCAGCACTTCGCCCCACGGCGCCACCACCAGCGAATGACCATGCGTGCGGCGACCCTTGCCGTCCGCTTCAGGGTGAAATCCGGTCTGAGCCGGAGCAAGCACGAAACAGCCCGTTTCAATTGCACGGGCGCGCAGCAGCACCTCCCAATGCGCGGCCCCGGTGATATGGTTGAACGCAGCCGGAACAGTGATGATGTCGGCGCCCCCTTGGGCCAACGCCCTGTAAAGATAAGGAAACCGGACATCATAGCAGACAGTCATGCCAATCTGGCCGATGGGAGTCTGCGCAAGCACGGCTGCCTTACCCGGACGATAGCCGGCTGATTCGCGATAGATTTCCGTGGCGGACACATTCACATCGAACATGTGGATCTTGTCATAACGCGCGACAACACTGCCATCCGGACCGATCAGGAACGACCGGTTGGCAAATCGACCGTCCGGATCATCGGTCTTCACACCCAAGGATCCGATCAGCAGCCAGATACCCAACGACTTGGCATCGTCGCGCAAGGCAGCAAGCGTCGGATCAGCGGCCTCCGGATGAAACACCCGCTTTTGGTGGTCGCGGCTGGACGACAGCCCGTTTGTACACTCGGGTGTCAGCACAAAAGACGCGCCACCCTCCGCTGCGGCCCGCACCAAGGCTCGCGTGACTGGCAGATTTTCCGCCGGGTCATCACCGACCATCAGTTGCACCAACCCGACGCGCATCAGTCGGCCAACAATGGATCAAGGGCTTTTCGGTGATCCAGCGCGTGCAGGTCATCGCAACCGCCGACGTGCTGCCCACCGATGAATATCTGCGGAACGGTATGCCGCCCGCCAGACCGGGCCATCATGGTTTGCCGCTTTGCCGGGTCACGACTGACGTCGATTTCCGTGAAGCTGACACCTTTCTTGTCCAGCAACCGTTTTGCGGCAATACAATAGGGGCAATAGGGCGTTGTGTAGATTTCGACGGGTTTCATGATGTGATCCTGCGCCACCTGTGGCTTTGCGCAGAACTATAAGGATTCAGGTGTCTTTCGCAACGCGACACAGCACCAGAACCGATATCTCTGCTGCCCCCATCGCTAGGCATGCCTCGGCCGAAGCCGCCAGAGTGGCCCCTGAGGTCATCACATCGTCCACCAGCAGAACATGCCGCCCCTCTAGCAAAGAAACGCGCCGCCGATGCACGCGGATGCTGTCCGCCATATTCAAGAACCGACCGTCACGGTCACGACCTTCCTGCGATCTGGTGTTGCGCTGTCGCTGCAAAAGATCCGGGCAATGCGCCAATCCCGAAAGGCGCGCAACCTGTGCCGACAACAGCGCCGCCTGATTGTAGCGCCGCTTGACCAGCCGCATCCAGTGCAGCGGCACCGGCGCAACCAGCATACCAGGCCGCAGGATGGGCGCGGCTGCACGAGCCAACCACCCCCCGGCAGGACGCGCCAGATCGATCCGGTCCGCATGTTTCAACTGCAAGACCAAATCCCGCGCGCGGTCTTTGTAAAGCATCGCAGCACGCCCGCGCGACCATGGTCTGGCGATCGTCAGGCAGTCATCGCACAGCACGGCATGACCCGGATCCTCGCCAGGCAATGGCGTGCCGCACACGTCGCAAACCAGACCCGCGATAAAGGGTGTGTCACGCCAGCACGCGGCACACAGCCCGAAATCGGTGGTCACCATCGCATCGCAGGCAATGCACTGCGGCGGATAGACCATGTGCAGCAGAGCCGCTTGCAATCCCATCGCCATCCTCCCATCTTCCGCGCCATGCAAACGCCACCCATCCTGACCGACCGCATCGCCTTGGCGCGCAATCGCAAGCGCGCGACCGAGTTTTTCTTGCATGATGAGGTGCGATCCGAACTTCAGGAAAGACTGATCGAGGTTAACAGAACGTTTACAGCTCCCGCCGTCGTGTCAGGTTTCCCTGATTACTGGCGGGATATTGGCACGCATGTCACTGATGATGACACTTTGTCCCTGACGCCGGGCGCGCATGATCTGGTGATCCACGCGTTGTGCTTGCACTGGGCCAATGATCCCGTCGGTCAGTTGGTGCAATGCAGGCACGCTTTGCGCCCGGATGGCCTGTTTCTGGGTCTGATGTTCGGCGGCCAGACGTTGCACGAACTGCGCGCCTGTCTGGCAGAGGCTGAGGCCGAGGTGACGGGGGGGTTGTCGCCCCGTGTGCTGCCCATGGGTGAAATTCGCGATCTGGGGGGGCTTTTGCAACGGGCAGGCTTTGCACTGCCTGTCGCTGACAGCTTTACCAAGACCGTGCGTTACCGCGATGCGCTGCATTTGATGCGCGACCTTCGGAAGATGGGCGAAAGCAATGCTCTTGCCACCCGCCTGCGCCAGCCAACCTCCCGTCGCGTTTTGCTGCGTGCCGCAGAGATCTATCAAACGCAGTACGCAGACTCCGAAGGCCGTATCCCGGCAACTTTTGAAATCATCTGCCTGACGGGCTGGTCCCCGGATGAGAGCCAGCAAAAGCCACTTCGGCCGGGTTCGGCGGCAAAAAGGCTGGCGGATGCCCTCAACACGGCTGAAATGCCGCTGACTCCGCGTCCGCACGAAGGTTGACCTTGGCGCATAAGCCTATATGTCCCGCATAACTTCTGATCACCCGAGGACGCAAGCGATGCTAGATGCCAAGCAAGCAATGACCCATGCCACAAGCGGCACTGTCATTTCGCCCGGTCAAGGCCGTCTTTTGCACGCCCCGGCAGACCATCCCCCCGTGCGTCAGGCACGAATTGGCGTGTTGTTGGCAAACCTGGGAACACCGGACAACTACGATTACTGGTCCATGCGCCGCTATCTGAACGAGTTTTTGTCCGACAAGCGTGTTGTCGATTATTCAAGCTGGCTGTGGCAACCGTTGCTGCAATTGGTGATCCTGACCAAACGTCCTTTCAGTTCGGGTGCGAATTACAAACTGATCTGGAATCATGAGCGCAACGAGAGCCCGTTGCTGACCATCACCAAAGATCAGACCGCAAAGATCGCCGATGGCATATCCGCGCAATACGGCGACGGTATCATGGTTGATTTCTGCATGCGCTACGGCAACCCGTCCACCGAATCGAAAGTGCGCGCGATGGTCGAGGCGGGCTGTGAAAAGATCCTGTTCTTTCCACTGTATCCCCACTACGCCGGCGCCACATCTGCCACCGCAAATGATGAATTCTTTCGCGCGTTGATGAAGGAAAAGCGTCAGCCCGCTGTTCGGACGGTGCCTGAATATTTCGACCATCCGCTTTACATTGACGCACTCGCCCAATCAGTCGAGCGGGTCTATGCCACCTTGGAAACACGGCCTGATGTTCTGGTCGCCAGCTATCACGGAATGCCAAAACGCTATCTGATGTCGGGCGACCCCTATCACTGCCAGTGCGCAAAAACCTCACGCCTGCTGCGTGAACGGTTGGGCTGGGACAAGGGCAGCATAGACACCACGTTCCAGTCGGTCTTCGGGCCGGAAGAATGGCTTAAACCCTACACCGTGGAGCATGTGGCTGAACTGGCCAAGCAGGGCAAGAAGAACATTGCCGTCATGGCACCCGCTTTTTCAGCCGACTGCATCGAGACGCTGGAGGAAATCAACGGCGAAATTCGTGAAGCCTTCGAACATGCCGGCGGCGAGACATTCACCTACATCCCGTGCCTGAATGACGATGATGCACACATCACAGCGCTTTTGGCTGTGATTGACGAAAATCTGTCAGGCTGGCTGCGTTGACGCGCCGGGAAGCGCTGTAAAGTGATCGCTCAGAAATGAAAAAGACGGCAGGAAGCCCTGCCGTCCTTTCCTAAACGTGATCCAGAGATCAGTTCGAAGCAGCAGCTGCGATGATCAGCAGGAGCAGCAGCGGAACAACGATGCCACCAGCCGACGACGACGTCGCAGCAGCAACAACTTCCGGTTCCATAACGGGTTCAGCCATACCACCAGCGAAAGCGGTAGAAGCAGCAACCGTCAGGGCGGCAGCGAGCGCAAGTTTCTTCATAGTAACCTCCAGTTATAGCATGCAGCCGAATGTTGCAGAGGCGACAGCATGCACCCAAGACAATACCTCGTATCAACTTCATAACCAGCTTGGCACAACATTTGCAATCTGGCTTGTAAAAGCGAGACTCGCTTCACCGACTTGTCGTCAAATTAGCAACACCTGTGTACCAACTTTCGACATCGAAAAGAGTTCCGCAATATGCTCATTATAGAGGCCAACACATCCGTTGGATGAGCGGCGTCCAATCTTGCGGGTGTCATGGGTGCCATGGATACGGTAGTAGGTCCACGACAGATAAAGTGCGTGCGTTCCCAGTGGGTTATCCGGCGAACCGCCCTCAACCACATCCGGCCATTCGGGGTTGCGTTCTTTCATTGACGGCGTCGGGCGCCATGTTGGCGCGACCACTTTCTGCACCACGTCACACCGACCCCGACGGGTCAGATCTTCGGATAACGGCACCGAAGTCGGGTATAGTCGGTAGATGGCCTGGTCCTCGGACCAGAAATGTAGGGCGCGTGACGTAATATCGACAAGAATCGCGCCATTGCGGGTGTTGTCGAAATAGTCCTGCCATCTCAGCATACGAAAGCTGGATACGTTGTTCCGCACGTTGCCGATCACTACACTGCCGTCCGGCTCCGTCGATCCATCCATTGCCCATCCGGGCGTCAGTCCCGCACCCAAGCCTGCTGCTGCGCTGCCAAGGAAAACCCGGCGGCTTAGTTTGATCCGATCTTCGACACTCATCCCGAGGTTTCCTGAAGTTGTCTATGTGCGCGGTGAATACTCCGATCGGCGAAGACCCGCAAATCAATCTGCCGTTAGTCGGCAGGGTCACGCAGAGTTGGGTTTGAAATACCCAAGCCATTTGGTTACACAGCACGCTAAAGACGATGCCTTCGGGCCTAGATTGATCGGAATTCAGAATGAACAGACGTGCAGTTCTGACCCTTGGTGTGATGGGTCTTTTGACGGCATGCGCGCAACCCGGAGCGGCCGTCAGGCTGGATGCGGACGGCCAGCCCCTGCCGCAGGTGTACAAGATCCAACCGGGATCGGAGAATGAGATTTCTTTCCGAATTCTCGACTCGGTCAACGCACTTCGGCGGGCACAGAACGCATCACCCCTTGCCTTCAACGCAGCACTCAATGCGGCTGCGGCCACTCATGCCCGGGACATGTCGGTTCAGAACCGGCCGTGGCACTTTGGCTCTGACGGATCGTCACCGCTGACCCGTGTGCAACGGGTTGGCTATAGCGGAAGCCTGAAAGGCGAATTGATCTCGGAAACCTTCGAGACAGAGCTAAACACCCTCGCGGCGTGGATGAAGCAGCCGGATACGCGGGCAATAATCATAGACCCGACCGCGCGCGAGATCGGCTTTGCCTGGTATCAGGAGCCCAACGGAAAGATCTGGTGGTGTCTCGTCACCGGCGGCTGATCCTTATGGCAGGATGTGGATCGGCGTCCCGTCCTTGACCATGGCATAGATCCGCTCGATCTCGCGATCCGTTACGGCAATGCATCCGGCCGTCCAGTCGCGCCGCGTGATCGGTTTGCGCGGCCCGCCATGGATGAAGATGTCGCCACCCGGCTTGTTCCCCAAGGCCGCCGCGTATTCCCGGTCAGCCTGATTCGGATAGGAAATCCCGATTGACAGGTGAAATTCTGAATTGGGGTTGCGGCGATCTATCCGGTAGGTGCCTTCCGGAGTCTTGCCATCGCCTTCAAACTGCTTGTGGCCATCGGGCGCAAATCCAAGCGCGACATTGTAGGATTTCAGCACCTTTTCATGGTGCAGCAGGTACATCTTCCGTTCGCCTTTGTGGACCTGAACCGATGTGACCGCAGGTCCGTTGTAGGATTTGAATTTGCTGCTGCCGCAGGCCGTCAACCCGAAGGCAACGACCAAAAGTACAAAAATCCGAAAAAGCCCCATCCGCCCTGCCTCACATTTTTTGCCCGCATACCGAACTTTGCGGGCCATGCCTAGCAGGGATGGCCGTTCACTTGCTCACGGATGTGTCATCCGTGTTTGAAAGGCGCGACTCGATAGCGGCAAGACGGCTGAGCACCTCGTCGCGATAGGCATCGGTCTTTTGATTGTCTTCTTCCGAATGTGCGGCCTGCATCGAGTTCACGATAAGACCCACCAGAAGGTTTACCACGGCAAAGGTTGTCACCATGATGAACGGCACAAAGAACGCCCAGGCATAGGGATAGGCATCCATGACCGGGCGGACGATTCCCATCGACCAGCTTTCCAGCGTCATCACCTGAAACAGCGTATAGGCCGAATTGCCCAAATCGCCGAACCAGTCCGGAAAGGAAGATCCGAACAACTTTGTCGCCATGACAGAGCCAATATAGAAGATGATCGCCATCAGCAGAAATACCGACCCCATCCCCGGCAGGGCGGTAATAAAGCCCTCGACCACCCGGCGCAGGCGTGGTGCCGCCGAGATCACCCGCAAAACCCGCAAGATCCGCAAAGCCCTTAGCACCGACAGGCCCTGACCCGCCGGGACGAGGGCCACGCCGACGATCACGAAGTCAAACAGGTTCCAGCCGTTTTTGAAGTACCGCAGCCCTTGCGCAAACAGCTTGGCAGCGATCTCCGCGACAAAAATCGCCAGACACAGCTTGTCCAACAGTAGGATAACGCTGCCCATCCGGGCCATGACGGTGGATGAGGTTTCCAGCCCAAGGATCAGTGCGTTGAACAGGATCACCCCGATGATTGTGTTCCGGACCGCCGGGCGGTCCAGCCATAGCCCCACCATTTCGCGCGTCATCGACCTCTCCTGCTCTGCCGTTGGCTGGATATGCTATCTGACAAAGCGGCCCACAAGTTCCACATGCGGCGACCAGCGGAATTGATCCACGACCTGCACCCAGTCCAGCCGATACCCGGCCTGCACCAGAACCTTGGCATCGCGGGCAAAGGTCACCGGGTTGCACGACACCATGGCGACCACCGGCACCTTTGCCTCGACCAACCGTCCCACCTGTGCCTCTGCGCCCGCACGGGGCGGATCTATGACCACGCCCGTCACGCCCTTGAATTCATCCGGCTCCAGCGGACGGCGGAACAAATCCCGGGTTTCAACCCGAATGGGCTTCAAGCCTTCGGTTTGGCGGGCGGCCTTGTCCAGCGCCGCCATCATCGCGGCATCACCCTCTACCGCGTGCACTTCGGCAATCTCGGCCAATGGCAAGGCAAAGGTGCCGACACCAGCAAACAGATCCACGACCTTTTTTTGCGGACCAAGGGCCTGCCGAACAGTGTCTGACAAGGCGATTTCACCGTGTTCCGTCGCCTGAAGAAACGCGCCTGGCGGCGGGGCGACCTTTGCTTTGCCAATGGTCTGGATCGGAATCGCGCGCAACGCCACGGTTTCGCCGTCCCATGTCAGGCGGGCCATGGCATGGGCCTCGACGACACGCGCAAGTTCAAGCCGCAAGGCCCCGTCCAACGGCTTGCCGCCCGTTACCACCACGTCGGGCCCGCCCAGCGCGCGTGTGACGGTCAGCGCAAGTTCCTGCGTCCGTGACCCACCCAACCGGACCAGTTCTTCCAGTCCTGGCATCGCCGCAATCAGGTCAGGATGCAAAAGCTGACAGTTCGGGATCTGGACCAGGGCATCCGACCCACGCGCATGAAAGCCGATCATCGACCCGCCCTTGGTGCGCCGCGCGGCAAAGGTGGCCCGCCGCCGTGACCGTGGTGGCGAGGTCAGGATCGGACGGAACGGCGCATGCAGGCCCTGTCCGGCCAAGGCACCTTCGACAACAAGCGTTTTCCAGTCGGCGACAGAGGCATCGGATGCGTGCTGCATCATGCAGCCACCACAGGACCGCGCATGTGGACAGGGCGGCTTGATCCGCATCGCACTTGGGGTCACGATCCGGGCGTTGACCAGACGATCGCCGTCCAGTTCGCCCTCGACAACCTCTCCCGGCAGCATCCCCGCCACAAAGATCGCCCCGTGTTCCCCCACAGCGATCCCGTCGCCAAGGTGGCCGAGTCGATCAATCGTGATTTTCACTCTGCCGCTTCCTTTTCGTCGGTTCCGATAAAGCCGCCAGACTGGCGGTTCCAATAGCGCGCATACAGGCCACCTTGCGCCAACAGCGCTGCATGCGTGCCTTCTTCGACAATCCGCCCGTCGTCAAGCACAACGATCCGGTCCATCGCCGCGATGGTGGAAAGTCGATGCGCAATCGCCAGAACGGTCTTGCCCTGCATGACGCGATCCAGTGCCGTTTGGATGCTGGCCTCGACTTCGGAGTCAAGGGCACTGGTGGCTTCGTCCAGCACCAGAATGGGCGCATCTTTCAGAAAGGCCCGGGCAAGCGCGATGCGTTGCCGCTGACCGCCAGACAGCTTCACGCCGCGTTCGCCAAGGTAGGCATCATAACCTTGGCGGCCGGTGTGATCGACCATCTGGCCGATGAACACGTCCGCCTCGGCAGCCGTCGCGGCAGCGATGATTTCGGCATCAGAGGCATCCGGCCGGCCATAGGCGATGTTGTCTCGCGCACTGCGGTTGAACATCGCCGTTTCTTGCGTGACCATCCCGATCTGCCGACGCAGGGATTCTTGTGTGACATCGCGCACATCCTGACCATCAACCAGGACCGCACCCTTTTCGCAATCATAGAGCCGCAGCAACAGGGAAACCAAGGTCGATTTGCCTGCGCCGCTTGCCCCGACAATACCCAGCTTTTCCCCCGCCCGGATGTGCAGGTTCAAATCCTCGACGCCGCCCCGACGACGCCCGTAGGCGAAGCTGGCACCATCATATCGGATCTCGCCACGCACGTTCGGCAGGTCTGCCGCATCGGGGGCGTCGGCCAATTGATGCGGCACCGTCAAGGTGCGCATACCGTCTTCAATCTCGCCCACGCTGGTGTAAATCGACATCAGCGTAAAGCTGACCCAGCCCGACATTTGCGCAATGCGCATGGCAATCGCACCCGCCGCCGCAATGGCCCCCGCCGTCGCCTGACCCTGCTGCCACAGCACCACCGTGCCACCGATCAAGAGCACCGGCAAAACCCCGGCCAGCGTCATCAGAGACAGCCGGAACCACGCCGAAATAACCCCGAACTCAAGGCTTCTTTCCCGAAAGACGTTCATCGCCTTCAAGGCAACCCGGTCCTCAAAGGCGGCATGGGCAAACAGCTTTACCGTCTTGATGTTGGTGATGGTATCGACCACCTGCCCCGAAACCATCGCACGGCTTGACGCGCGCGCCGCCGAATTCACCCGCACCCGTGGCATGAAAAACCGGATCAACAACAGATACAGCACCAACCAGACCGCCAGTGCCAGCGCGATGCGCCCGTCGATCGCCACCAGAAAGATCACCGACCCGACCACACTGGCCAAGGCAAAGCAAACGGTGTTGATAACTTCGGTCGCCACATCTGTCACGGCGCGGGCGGCCTGCATCTGTTTTTGCGCGATGCGCCCGGCGAAATCGTTGTCAAAGAACGTCACCGCCTGTCCAAGGGTCCAGCGATGCAGACGCGACAGCACCAAAGGCATCACGTTGGGTCCGACCACAATGCTGTTCGATGCCGCCGAAATCCCAAAGGCCAGCGGTCGCAGCACCAGATAGAACACCAAAAACAGTCCTATCAGGCCGACATTGTCCGAAAAGAAGCGGTCTGGCCCAGCGTTCACCGCCGAATCGATCACCCAGCCCAGAATGACGGCCGACACCACCTCGGTCGCTCCCGCCAGGGACGACAAAGCACCGGCCACAAACAACATGGGCCAGGAACCCTTCAGGCACCACCGCATGAAGGGCCAAAGCTGTTGCGGCGGATTTCCTGTCGCGGGACGGAAGGCGTCGATCAGATTGCCCAGACGTTTTGCGGCCGTCATGCTGCCGTCTCCTCCAGCCCGATGAAGCCGCCTGATTGGCGCGCCCAGAAGCGCGCATAAAGTCCGTTCAATGCCAACAACTCCTGATGGGTTCCCTGGTCGGCAATATGCCCTTCCTCCAGCACCACAATCCGGTCCATGGCGGCAATGGTAGACAGGCGGTGTGCAATCGCGATCACTGTCTTGCCCTGCATGACCCCATACAGCGCGTCTTGAATGGCGGCCTCGGCTTCGCTGTCCAGCGCGCTGGTCGCCTCGTCCAGGATCAGGATTGGCGCGTCTTTGAGGATCACCCGCGCCAAGGCCACCCGCTGCCTTTGCCCGCCCGACAGCTTGACCCCCCGTTCGCCCACATGCGCATCATAGCCGCGGCGACCTTCCGGGTCTTCCAGCGTCAGAATGAACTCATGCGCGTCGGCGCGTTTTGCCGCGGCGATCATCTCGGCCTCGCTGGCGTCGGGCCGACCATAGAGGATGTTGTCCCGGACCGAGCGGTGCATCAGGCTGCTGTCTTGCTGCACCATGCCTATCACGCGGCGCACACTGTCTTGCGTGACCTGCGCAATATCCTGACCATCAATCCGGATCACCCCACCCTCGGTTTCGTAAAACCGCAAAAGCAGCTTGACGAGGGTCGATTTTCCCGCCCCCGACCGCCCGACAACACCAATCTTTTCGCCCGCCTGCACAGTCAGGTTCAGCCCCTGCAATCCACCCGACCCACGACCATAGTGGTGACTGATGTTGTCCAGGCTGATCTGACCCACCTTGAAATCGAGCGGCTTTGCATTGGGCAGATCGACCAGATGGATGGGCTGGGTGATTGTCTCCATCCCTTCCGCAACAATGCCCAGCGCCTGAACCAGAGCGGTAAAGGCCCACATGATCCAATAGGTCATATTGTTCAGCCGCAGCACCAACGCGGTTGCAGCGGCCACCGTTCCGACCGTTGCCTGTCCGTTATACCACAACAAAAGCGCCCAGCCCGTCACGCCGACAATCAACCCGCCGTTCAGAACCGTCAGGGCCAGATCCATCTTGGTGACGATCCGCATTTCCTTGGCAAAGGTGCTGCGGGCATGTTCGATTGCCTCTTTGGCATAGGATATTTCCATGTCGTGATGCGCGAACAGCTTGACCGAATGGATATTCGTATAGGCATCCACCACACGCCCGGTCACGGCCGAACGGGCATCAGAGCTTGCCTTCGCCGCCGGAGCGGCCCGCGTGACCGTCCATCGCACCAGCGCGCCATAAAGCACGAACCATACGATCAGGGGCACCAAAAGCCGCAAGTCAGCGTCGGCCAGCATGATGGCGGCCCCCACCACGGTGACGCTGGCAAAGGCCACGGCGTCAAAGGTCTGAAATACGGCGTCGCCCGCCGCAGGGGGTGTCTGCATGATCCGATTTGCGATCCGGCCGGCAAAATCGCCTTCAAACCAACCGACCGGCTGGCGAATTACATGACGATGCGCCCGCCAACGGATCATGGTGCCGAAGTTTGGCAGGATGGTGTTGTGCAGCAGCGCAACATTGGCGACCAACAGAATCGGGCGCAGGATCAGAACCGCGGCCCCGACCGCCACAATCTCGGACCCATAATTGGACCACACATCTTCTGGCCCAGTGCTCGCCAACAGGTCTACCAGACGACCCACATACCAGATCAACGCCACGTCCGCGAACGCCGACACCACCGACAAAGCGGCTGTCACCGCAAAAACCCCGCGAAACGGGCGGATATATTGCTGTAAAAAGGGCCACAACTTACGCGGCGGCGTATCGGTCTGCTCGTAGGAGCCATAAGGGTCCACGAGCCGTTCAAAAAAAGAAAACACGGGAAAAACCTCTCGCGCGGTGCTTGCAGCATATAACGCCAAATGGCGCCAAGGAAAACCGCCTAGGCCAGAAGCTGTTCTTTCGTCAGCATCAGGCCGCTTGCCAACCAGCGGTCTTTTACAGCCTGCAGTCGCGCGCCCAGCGCTTCCCCCTGAAGTTCGGCCATCAGGTCGGCCGCACGAACCGGACATTCGGCCAGCGCGCCCCGGGCAATTTCGGCCTCCCAGTCCGCTGGCATGGGCTGCGCAAGAAGTGCGGCGCGGACCAGAACAACATCTGCCGCCACCGCAGTTCCCAACAGGTAGCCGAGCACCGCCGGGCTGCGATTTGTGCCAATCTCATCCCTGATCCGGCGCATTTCCGCCGCCTCCTGACGCGACAGACGCAACCGGTCAGGCAGGTCGTGGCCACCCAAAAGCGCGAGACGCCGCTGCCAGCGCGGCAATCGCGCACCTTCAAGGTGGACCAGCGGCGCAAGTCCATTCGGGTCTGCACCCGGTAGCGCCACCGACAAAACCCCCGCCGCAGCCATCGCCGCAACAGCCGGTGCAGGATTGGTCGCAGCCAGAAGCTTTCGGATTTCGACCCCTACGCGTTCGTGCGACAGCGTGTCGATCTGATCCGCCGAAGCGGCGCAGGCGGCCAGACCATCCGGGTCAATCCCGCCTGACGGATCGCCAAAATGCGCGTAGAACCTGAAAAACCGCAAGATGCGCAGATGATCTTCGGCGATCCGGTCGGCGGCCGCGCCAATGAATCGGATACGCCGCATTTGCAGGTCAGGCAGGCCCCCCAGTGGGTCAATCACCACGCCGGATCGGTCAGCGTACAGTGCGTTTATCGTGAAATCGCGCCGCGCAGCATCTTCTTCTACCCTGTCGGAAAAGGCGACGACCGCGTGACGGCCATCGGTTTCCAGATCCCGGCGAAAGGTCGTCACTTCATGGGCGTGGCCCTCGGCGATGACCGTTACCGTGCCATGGCTGATTCCGGTCGGGACCACCCGAAATCCGGCCGATCGCGCCAAGTCAGACACGGTTTGTGGGAGAGCATCGGTTGCGATATCGATATCTGCGACCGGAACCCCGATCACCGCGTTGCGCACGCAGCCCCCAACAAACAGGGCGCAATATCCGGCGCTTTCCAATGTCCGGAGCAAGACCTGTGTCCCAGGGTGTTGGATCCACTCGCCCGCGATCTTCACAGCGCCGCTCTTTCCGCAAGTCCGCGCAGGATCCGCGCAGTTGCGCCCCAGATGTAATAGGGGCCATAGGGTGCCGCGTAATAGCGCCGCCACTGGCCCATCCATCGACGTTGTTCGATCATGAAACTGGCAGGGTCCAGAACATGCCGCAAAGGCACGGAAAACACTTCCTCGACCTCTCCCGCCTCCGGAACGGGTGAAAAATCATCTTTTATCAAGCCAAGGACCGGTGTCATGGAAAATCCGGTCACCGTTTCATGCGCGGGCAAATGGCCAAGCACGTCAACCGCCGACACAGGCAGGGCGATCTCCTCCATCGCCTCGCGCAAGGCCGCCGCTTCGACCGAGTCATCGCTTGCTTCGACCTTGCCGCCCGGAAAGGCGATCTGGCCGGGGTGATGTTTCAAATGCGAAGCGCGCTTGGTCAGGATCACACGCAAGCCTTCCGGGCGACGCCAGACCGGGATCAAAACCCCCGCCGGGCGCAACACGCGGCCGGGCGGAAGCTGGATACCAGGATTGAGATCAAAATCGGATGACCCGCCTGCCGGACGTTGCACGGCCCGGATCAGACGGGCAAGGTCATCCATTCTTGCCCTCAAAGCCTAGGGTCTTGGGGTCCAATTCGTAATGCGCGCTGCAAAACTGGCAGTCTGCCGTGACCACGCCCTCGGGCGTTGTCATCTTGCGGATGTCAGATTGAGAATAGATCGACATCGTGTTGCGAACCTTGTCTTCGGAACACGAACAGCCGAACCGAACCGGCTGCGCCTCGAACACGCGTGGCCCTTCTTGGTGGAACAGGCGCACCAGCAACTCGGACGGTGACACCTGTGGGCCGATCAGTTCGATATCTTCAACCGTGTCCAGAAGCATATTCGCGCGGGTCCAGTTTTCACTCTCTTCCCCGGCCAGAATGTCGGTGTGCATCAAAAGCCCACCTTCGCCGGATCCGCCCTCGGACGCGACGCTCATGCCGACTTTGGGCATGTGCTGCAACATGACTCCTCCGCCGCGCCAGTGCGACGCGCGACCCGGTTCCGTGCTTTGCCCGAACGTCAGGGAAAACCGGGTTGGAAGTTGCTCGGACTGCGCAAAATATGTCTCTGCACAGGCCGAAAGAGAGCTTCCCGCGATCGGGGTAAAGCCTTGATACGGCACCGTACCCTGTCCCTGATCCAGCATGACAGCGAAATAGCCGCTGCCAATTTGGCTGAAAGGGTCCGCTGCCGCATCCAGACGCTCGACATCATAGCTGGCATAGGCACGGATCCGCGCCGGCTCACCCTCGTCGGTCGGACCGTAATAATCCGTCGCAATCAGGCGCGCCGGACCATTGCCGCGAATTTGCAGGCTGAGCTTCCAGCGCAATTTGACCGACTGGCCGATCAGCGCCGTCAGCAAGGCGGCCTCTGCCACCAAAGCTTCGATCTGCGGCGGATAGTTGTGTTGCGACAAAACCTGCTCCAGCACACCATCAAGCCGCACCACGCGGCCCCGGATGTCGGACAGGTCAAGTTGAAATGGCAGGACGGTATCGTCCCATGCGATCTGCGAACCAAGCGTCATAGGGTTTCCTTAGCGAGCCAAACTTGGCATACCGCGCCTATATAGGCAGAGCAACACCACGACCAAGGGGACGGCACATGCGGCGCTATGGCGAAGCGGTGAAATACGGCCAAAGATACTGTCCAAGGCCCGGTGTCTATGCCGTTCTTCTGAACGGTGGTCGGGTTCTGACAACCCATCAGGCAGAACCAAAACCAGAATTCCAACTGCCCGGCGGCGGGATTGATCCCGGAGAACACCCCGTAGCCGCCTTGCACCGGGAGGTGTTCGAAGAAACAGGCTGGAAGATCGACATCATCCACAAGATGGGTTTCTACCGACGTTTTACGTACATGCCCGAATATGACAAATGGGCCGAAAAGGTCTGCGCGATCTATCTGGCACGTCCTGTTTTGCGTCTTGGCCCACCGTCAGAGGCCGGACATACTGCCGTCTGGATGTCCGCCCGCCAAGCTCTCGACCGCATCTCAAATGACGGGGACCGCGCCTTTCTGGGGCGGGCTTTGCGTGTTCAATCGCCGCGGTAGTCGAACAAAAGCCCCGACACATCATCCGGAAAATCCTCGGACCCCATATGGGCCGCCAGATCCCAGATCAAAGCGTCAAGCAGTTGTGTGCTTTCAAGGCCGCGGTTCTTGTAAAGCAGTCTTTCCAACCCGTCCTCGCCCAACTCGTCGCCGTGCCGCGACGGACATTCGGTCACGCCATCCGACAAAAGGAACAGCCTGTCGCCGGGAAACAGCCTTGCCTCGACCCTGTCATGCCGGGCATCGGCCAGCAGACCGATGGGCAGCCCACCCCCCCCAAGCCGGTCAATCTGCCCCGTCTTGCGCAGGATAAGCGGGTAGGGATGCCCGGCTTGCACCAAGGACACGTCGCCCGATGTCAGGTCCACCTGCGCATAGGCCATGGTGAAATACTGATCGACCTGCAGATCCTCAAGCATGGTGCGGTTAAAGCGGGCCGCGACTTCCTCTGGGGGCAGGGCGTCAAACTTGCCGTCGGGACGGCGCCGCAAGGCAAGGTTCTGGTCGGGCGACGCGCCAGAAAGGTATCCGGCCAGACGCGCCGTCATCATCGCAGAGGCGACCCCGTGACCGGACACATCAACCGAATACAGCGCGACCCGAGTGGCATCCAACTCGAAGAATCCAGCCAGATCACCACCCACATGCCCAGACGGGCGCAGAAACAGGGTGGCCGCCCCGCGCGTCCAATCGCGGAACCGGTCGCGCACCAGGGTTTGCTGCAACTTACGCGCCTCGATCAAGTCGCGGTCCACGGCTTCATGCGCCCTTTGAAGTTCGGCCAGTGTTGCCCCCAGAAGGTGGTTCTTCTTTACCAACTCCTTGTGCATGCCGACAATTCTTTCCCCCGCACGCAGACGCGCACGCAGTTCGTCAGCTGACACCGGCTTGGTCAGAAAGTCATCTGCCCCAGCCTCCAACCCGTTGGCGATCTCTTCCTTTTCGGATTTGGAGGTCAGCAGGATGAAATAGGCATAGCTTTCCTGTCGCAAGGCCCGGAACGCACGACACAGATCCAGACCTGTCATGCCGTCCATCATCCAGTCCGACACGATGATGTCGAATTCCGAGGACCGACAGACCGACAGTGCTTCCTCGCCCGACGCCGCCTGTGACACGTCATATCCCCAACGCGACAGGGACATGGCAAGCATCATCCGCTGCGCCTTGCTGTCATCCACCACCAGCACGCGCAGAGGCCGGTCAGGCGCAAGTGTGCGTCCGGGCAAGCCGTTCCTCGTCAGGGTCATCAGGGTCATTGTGTCATTGCCTGTTCTTCACAGACCGACTTCAAACCGCCCCACCTTAAGAACCGGTAAAATGTACAACTTTCAACACTTGCCTGATTTGCATCGGCAGTCGGTGACAAAGCATTAAGAGAGACGCCTGAAACTCTGTTGCTAGACGAAACAGGTCTTGGCGGTATGGTGGGTAGGGTGATGATTGACTGGGGCAGGGTTCATGAATTGCGGTCCGAAATCGGGGCAGATGATTTTGGGGATGTCGCCGCCTTGTTCTTGGAAGAGGCGGATGAGGTTGTAGGCAGGCTGTCGCTCCTGACAGACGCCGCCTCTATGGAGCGTGATCTTCACTTTCTGAAAGGCTGTGCACTGAATCTTGGGTTTTCAGAGCTTGCCGAAGTTTGCCAAAATGGTGAACGAAGGGCAGCTTCCCGGATGACTGATATATCGATGTCCGCAGTGGCCATCGTATATTCCCAATCGCGCACCGCGTTCCTGGACGGAATGAAGGCGCTTGCCGCCTAAATCAGAAATTCGGAAAGAATTCCGTCGTTTGTGATGTCTCGATAAGGGAACGCTGCCTGCTCTAGGCGCGCGAACAGGCGCGTGAAATTGTCTGGCGATTTTGTTTCGATTCCAATCAGGACGGATCCGAAATTCCGGGCCGATTTCTTCAGATACTCAAAACGGGCGATGTCATCTTCGGGTCCGAGCATTTCCAGAAATTCTCGCAAGGCACCGGGTCTCTGCGGCATGCGCAGGATGAAATACTTCTTCAGACCGGCAAAGCGCTGTGCGCGTTCCTTGACTTCCGGCAGCCGTTCGAAATCAAAGTTCCCGCCCGATGTCACGCAGACCACTGTCTTGCCCCGGATCGACTCGACCAGTTCGGGCAGGACATCAATGGACAAAGCCCCCGCAGGTTCAAGAACGATGCCTTCGACATTCAGCATGTCCAGCATCGTGATGCAGATCCGGTCCTCGGGTGCCAGAATCACCTGGGCTGGATCCACCCATTTCAACAGCTGATAGGTCTTGTCACCCAGACGTGCCACCGCAGCGCCATCGACAAAGCTGTTCACCTCTTTCAGCGTTTCAGGATGCCCGGCGCGCAAGGCCGCCAGCAAGGACGCACCGCCCAAGGGTTCCACAAAGCGATAATCCGTGTCCGGCGATACGGTGCGCATGTAGGCTGTCACTCCAGACGACAACCCGCCGCCCCCAACCGGCAAGATCACCAGATCAGGTTCAGACCCAAGCTGATCCAGAATCTCGACCCCCACCGAAGCTTGCCCCAGAATCACGTCATCGTCGTCAAAAGGGGACAGGAAATAGGCCCCTTGGTCGGAACAGAACGATTTTGCCGCTGCCAACGTCTGGTCGAAATAGTCGCCGGTCAGGACAATCTGCACCAGACCCGCACCAAAGACCCGAGTCTTGTCGATCTTTTGCTGCGGCGTTGTGACAGGCATAAAGATTGTCCCCTGCACCCCGAAATGCCGGCAGGCAAAGGCGACCCCTTGCGCATGATTTCCCGCACTGGCGCAAACGAAATGCTCTTGCCCCGGCTGGCTCTCGCGCACTTTGCGCATTGCGGTAAAGGCACCGCGCAATTTGTAAGACCGCACCGGCGACAGGTCTTCGCGCTTGAGCCAAATGTCCGCACCATAGCGCTGCGACAGGTGGTCGTTGCGCTGCAGCGGTGTGGGCTCAAACAGATCGCGCAAAGCGTCTGTTGCAAGGCGGGCATGTGTTGCAAAATCAGTCATGCCTTTGGATGCCGCAGCGTGATCCGTTTGGCAAGCGCGTCGATTTTGTATCGGATACGCTGTGTTTCTTGCCCTTTCCCACTTTTCGCCTTATGCCCGCGCAAATTCCCAAAGGGAGCGTTCCAATGTCGAAACCCAAAAAAGTGGTCCTTGCCTATTCTGGCGGGCTGGATACCTCGATCATCCTGAAATGGCTGCAAACGGAATACGGATGCGAGGTGGTGACCTTCACCGCCGATCTGGGTCAGGGTGAAGAGTTGGAACCCGCCCGCGAAAAGGCCATTCTACTGGGAATCAAGCCGGAAAATATCCACATCGTTGACGTGCGCGAGGAATTCGTTCGGGACTTCGTGTTCCCGATGTTCCGTGCGAATGCGGTTTACGAGGGACTGTATCTGCTCGGCACGTCGATCGCGCGGCCGCTGATCTCGCAACATCTGGTGCGTATCGCCCATGAAACCGGCGCGGATGCGGTGGCCCATGGCGCGACGGGCAAGGGCAACGATCAGGTCCGGTTCGAACTTTCGGCCTATGCGCTTGATCCCTCGATAAAGGTGATCGCCCCATGGCGCGAATGGGATCTGACCAGCCGGACCAAACTTTTGGAATTTGCCGAAGCAAACCAGATACCGATCGCCAAGGACAAGCGCGGCGAGGCGCCGTTCAGCGTGGATGCCAACCTGCTGCACACGTCGTCCGAGGGAAAAGTTCTTGAAAATCCGGGGGATGAACCGCCTGCCTACGTCTGGCAGCGCACCGTCGATCCAGAGGCTGCCCCCGATACCCCGGAAATGGTTGAGATCACCTTTGAACGGGGCGATGCCGTTGCGATCAACGGACAGACGATGTCGCCCGCGACGATTTTGACCAAACTGAACGAACTGGGCGGAAAGCATGGTGTTGGCCGGCTGGATTTGGTCGAGAACCGCTTTGTTGGCATGAAATCACGTGGGGCATATGAAACGCCGGGCGGCACAATTCTGCTGGAGGCACATCGCGGCATCGAACAGATCACACTCGATTCAGGTGCGGGTCATTTGAAGGACAGCATCATGCCGCGCTACGCCGAGTTGATCTATAATGGCTTTTGGTTCAGCCCGGAACGCGAGATGTTGCAGGCTTTGATCGACAAATCACAAGATCATGTGTCTGGCACGGTGCGCGTAAAGCTCTACAAAGGCTCCGCCCGGACGGTGGCGCGGTGGTCGGACGAAACACTTTACTCTGAAAAGCATGTGACCTTCGAAGAAGACGCGGGTGCCTATGATCAAAAGGATGCCGCAGGCTTTATTCGCCTGAACGCCCTGCGCCTGAAATTGATCGCAACGCGCAATGCGCGGGTTGCAAACAAGGGCTGAACGCGATCACAAAGTCTGGGAAAAGGGCCGGTTTTCCGGCCCTTTCACATTTTGAACGCGGCCAGCCGTTCGTAGTAGGGCAAAGCCTGATCCGCTATTTTCTGATAGGCATCGGAAAGGGTTGGCAACGCGCCCTCCGGGTCTTCAAAGCCGGTGGATCGATGCACGGCGCCATACCAGTGGGGCGCCCATACGCCATCGAAGGTTTTGGGTCCAACGGGCCAGTGCAACATGCTTTCGGTAAAGCCGATGCCCAACGCACGACACAGTTTCGTCAGCGATCCCTGCGGGTTTGCGCGAATGTCAAAGCTGTCGATGACCAAAGGAGCGTGACCCAGCCAGTCGGCCACCTGATCAAATATCTCGGCTTGTTGGACAAAGCCGATATCCATCAACGTCGGGCCTTCGCGCTTTTTGGCATAGCTGGCGACGACCCGCGCGGGGTGGCGTAGTAAAAACACATTTGTGAGGCCACGCATGAACCCCCGGTCAATTTCCGGAATCATGTGCAGCGTCATGTGCTTTTGGTAAAACAGGCTCTGATGGTGCGGAGTTTGTCCAACACAAACGCTTGCGACTGCGGTTGCATCCGCTTCATGTGCAGCCAAAATCTGGTCCCGCATCGGATGATCGATGCCGGTCAGGCGCAAATACGCGGCGTAAAACGGCTCGTCCCACACTGCACAGTCACCTCTGGCTGCGAAGCTGTACATCATTGCCGTGGAAAGATTGCGCGGGCCGGACCACATCGCGATTTTCATGGTTTGGATCCTTTTGCTCTGTCGAACCGGGGGTTTCACACCCCCGGACCCCCGTGGGATATTTTTAAACAGATGATAATCATTCCCCGACAAGCTGTTTGTACAGCACGCGTATGCGTTCGGTCATCGGGCCCATCTGGCCAGTTCCGATCTGGCGGCCATCGATGGAGCCGACGGGTGTTTGTGCACCAAAGGTGCCGGTCAGGAATGCCTCGTCGGCCGAGTAGGTGTCGACAAGGCTGAAGTTGCGCTCGAACACCGGGATGGCATTTTCGCGACACAGATCGATGACCTTTTGCCGGGTGATGCCATTCATGCAGTAATCGCCCGTGCTGGTCCAGACTTGGCCCTTTTTGACGATGAAGAAGTTGCAGGCATTGGTGGTGTTCACAAAGCCATGCACGTCCAGCATCAGCGCCTCGTCAGCGCCGGCTTTTTCGGCGGCGATACAGGCGAGGATGCAATTCAGCTTGGAGTGGCTGTTCAGCTTGGGGTCTTGTGTCATCGGCAGGCCGCGCAGATGTGGCACCGTGGCCAGACGGATCGGACGGGGCAGTTTCTGGCGGCTGTGTTCCATGATGATCACCACAGTTGGTCCGCTTTGCGACAGTCTGGGGTGCTGGAAGGGCCGGATTTTGACACCGCGCGTCACCATCAATCGGGCATGCGCATCCGTCGTCATGCCATTGGCCAATTGTGTTTCTGACACGGCGGAAATCAGCTGATCTCGGGTCATTCCGATATCAAGGTCGATGGCTTTTGCCGCTTCGAACAACCGGTCCAGATGAGCGTCGAGAAAGGTCCAGCGGCCGTTGTAAAGACGTATGCCTTCCCACACACCATCGCCCAGCATGAAACCGGAGTCATAGACCGACACCATCGCTTCTGCCTTGGGTTTCAGCTGACCGTTTACCCAGATCAGGATGGCATCGTTGCGGGCATCGTCTTCAGCCTGATGGGTCGAAACTTCATCGGTCATGGGTGTCTCCATTTTTGGCGTAACGCTACGGCGGTGGAGAGCGAAGGGGAAGGGGGAGGATCACCTGTGCGTGACCTCACATCAGGGTGAGTGGACGCCACAGGTGGAAACACTTCCTTTGGCGCGGTAAGAGAAGGAACGTGACATGAATCGAGCGATGACGATCTTGATGGCGATCACGGTGTCTGCACTGTCGATCACGACCGGCACAAGCCTAGCCGCAACTGAAAAGGCCATTGTGGCCGGTGGGTGCTTTTGGTGCGTTGAGTCAGACTTTGAAAAGGTGCCGGGGGTGAAATCGGTCGTCTCTGGCTATACCGGTGGCACCAAACAGAACCCGACCTACAAGAACCATGAAGGGCATTACGAGGCGGTCGAAATTACATTCGACAATACAAGGATCAGTTACGCCGATCTGATTGCCAAATTCCTGCGCTCGGTTGATGTGACGGACAACGGCGGGCAGTTCTGTGACCGGGGTCCGGCCTATCGCACAGCGATTTTCGTGTCTGATAACACCCAAAAGGCCGCAGCAGAGGCGGCTGTGGGAGATGCAGGCAAGGTGTTGGGCAAGAAGATCGTCACGCCGGTGGAATCGGCCTCCACGTTCTGGAAGGCCGAGGATTATCATCAGGACTACTACAAAAGCAGCGAAATCGTCATCACGCGCGCCGGACCGAAGCAGAAGAAAAACGCTTATGCGTACTATCGGCAGGCCTGTGGGCGCGATCAAAGGGTCAAGCAGATCTGGGGCAATCAGGCTGCTTTTACCAAGTGAAAGATGGCCCGCGCGATACGCGGGCCTTCTTTGTTACTGACCGATCTTGCACGCGGCCATAACCGCCATGTTCAGGATATCATTCACCGTGGCATTGGTAGAACAGATCTGGATCGGTTTCTTCACGCCGGTAAGGATCGGGCCGATCACTGTGGCACCCGCCACTTCCTGAAGCAATTTCACCGAAATGCTGGCCGAGTGGCGGGCTGGCACCACCAAGATATTCGCCGGCCCTGTCAGGCGACAGAACGGATAGTTCTTCATCTGATCTGCGTTGAGGGCCACATCGACAGTCATTTCGCCTTCGTATTCGAAATCGACACCCAACCTGTCCAACACTTTGGGGGCCTGATTCATTTTTGTGGCGCGCTCGCTGACGGGGTAGCCGAAGGTCGAGAACGACACGAATGCCACGCGTGGTTCAAGGCCAAGACTGCGGGCCACTCCGACCGAACGGATGGCAATGGTGGCCAGATCATCGGGTTCCGGCCATTCCTGCACCAGCGTGTCGGCGATCAGAACGATCCGGCCCTTGTGTAGCAATGCCGTGACCCCCACGGCGCCATCAGATGCCTTGGCGTCGAAGACGTGGTTGATCAGACTAAGAACATGGGCTGATTTTCGGGTGACGCCGGTCACCAGGCCGTCGCCATGGCCATGTTGCAGCATCAGCGCAGAAAACACATGCCGGTCACGGGCGGCCAGACGGTGGATATCCTCGCGATCATGGCCGCTGCGCTGCAAGCGGTGATACAGAAACTCTTTGTAGGTGTCGAGGTAGCGGGTGTTGGCGGCGTTCACCACCTCGAGTTCGCGAAAGGCATCGGAAAGACCGACGGCTTCCAGCTTTTCGCGCACTTCCGTGTCGCGCCCGACCACCAGCGCCTTTCCCAGACCGGCGCGCTGATAGGCGACGGCGGCACGCAACACGCGTGGATCGTCGCCTTCTGCAAAGATCATCCGGGCCTGAGCTTGCCGGGCGCGCGCATGGATGCCTTGCAGGATACTGGCCGTCGGGTCCATCCGGGATTTCAGGCTTTGTTCATACGCCTTGAGGTCGATGATCGGGCGACGCGCAACGCCGGTATCCATCCCGGCCTTTGCGACCGCTGGCGGGATGACGTAGATCAGGCGGGGGTCAAACGGTGTGGGAATAATGTAGTCCCGCCCGAATGACAGTTTGCGACCGTAGGCCATGGCGACTTCGTCCGGCACGTCTTCGCGTGCCAGCTTGGCCAAAGCGCGGGCGCAGGCGATTTTCATCTCGTCGTTGATGGCACGGGCATGAATGTCCAAAGCGCCCCGGAACAGATAGGGGAATCCCAATACGTTGTTTACCTGATTGGGGTAATCGCTGCGTCCCGTTGCAACAATCGCATCAGGGCGCACGGCATGTGCTTCTTCCGGCGTGATCTCTGGGTCAGGGTTCGCCATGGCGAAGATCACTGGATTTTCTGCCATTACAGAGACCATCTTCGGCGTCACCGCCCCTTTGGCCGACACGCCCAGAAACACGTCGGCACCCACCATCGCCTCCTCCAGCGTGCGCAGGGACGTGTTGGCGGCATGTGCAGATTTCCATTGGTTCATGCCCTCGGTGCGGCCTTGATAGATCACGCCCTTGGTGTCGCACATGATGCAGTTGTCGTGCTTTGCACCCATGGATTTGAGCAATTCAAGACAGGCAATTCCAGCAGCCCCCGCACCATTCAGGACAATCCGGCAATCCCCGATCTTCTTGCCAGACAGCTCCAGCGCGTTGATCAACCCGGCGGCACAGATTACGGCAGTGCCATGCTGGTCGTCGTGGAACACCGGGATGTCCATCATCTCTTTCAGGCGCTGTTCAATGATAAAGCACTCGGGCGCCTTGATATCTTCAAGGTTGATGCCGCCAAAGGTCGGGCCCATCAACGATACCGCCTTGATGATCTCTTCCGGATCTTCCGTGTCCAGCTCGATATCAATGGCGTTTACGTCGGCAAACCGCTTGAACAGAACCGCTTTGCCTTCCATCACCGGCTTTGACGCCAGCGCGCCCAAATTGCCCATGCCCAGAATGGCCGTGCCGTTGGTGATCACCGCCACCATGTTGCCCTTGGCCGTATAATCGTAGGCCAGGGCCGGGTTATCGGCGATGGCCTGCACTGGGACCGCAACGCCCGGCGAATAGGCAAGGCTGAGGTCGCGCTGTGTTGCCATCGGGACCGAGGCAACAATCTCGAATTTCCCAGGGCGCGGTTCCAGATGATAGGCAAGCGCCTCTTCAGGCGTGACACGGTTTTTCGAGGACATGGGCCATATGTTCCTTGAGGGTTACCCAGCCGTCATAGCGCCCAGATTGCAACCGCACAATGCGGTGATGTTGCGGCTACAAAAGCTGCTTCACCCAATCCCGACCTTTGGACAATTCGGCAATCCGGTCAGGATAGTCGGCCTGTAACAGACGAATGGCCCAGACCTGCACCTCGGGCTTCCCGCAACGTCTGGCGCACCACAGAATCTGGACCAATGTTTGCCAGCGGGTCGGATCCCGACTCCAGGCCGCGTGCAGAGCAAACAGTTCATTGCCCCATTCAGCACGCGCCTTGTGCAAATCTGCCTGCACCAGACACAGATCCGCATGGTAATCCTGCATATCCCGATGCAACGTCAGCACCCTGTCTGCCTGATCCAGATGTCCGGCGCGGATCAATTGCCCGGCCAGCCGCGCGACGTCTCCGCTTCCGGAAAGTCGGGGCAGGTGGCCACACAAGGCAGCGACAAACGCCATCACCCGGCCGAGCCCCCGGTCAGTCAAATGCGCCGCCGCTATGCCGGTCGTGGCAAAGTCAGGCACATCCGAAGGGGTCGGGCTATCATGGTCTGCGATGAAGGACACATAGCGGCAGCCCGCTGCGTTCGCGACAGGCCAGAAGTCTGCCCATCGGCTTTGCGCTGTTTGCAGGGTGCCGATCTCGATCACGGTGGCCTTGGGGTTTGCGAAAAGCATGTTGGCAAGACCTGCACCATGCGGTGACACCACCACCTCGGCCCGCGCCATAAGGGCCACTTGTTCCAGCGGTGCCAGGTCTTCGAAATGCAACCGGGCAAAGCCGAACGCTTCCAGAAGGTCCGTCAGGGCCGCTTCGCCCCGCATCTGCCGAGCGCGGGCATGACCCGGCGAGCGGGCAACGTAAAACCGCTTGGGTAGATGGCTGAAGTTATGGCCATTCAAAGCCTGCAGTGCGCGATTGCGCAGCGTAATGAAGCTTTTCTCGACACTGTTCATAGCCAGAACACCCCGCGTCGAGCGCGTACCGCGGTGGCCGTGCCATGCCAGTTCTGAAGGCGCCAGCGCATCGAGAGACCCGATGACAGACGGTGGCATCTGAAAATATCCAAGTTGAAAGCTGTAGGCCGACAGGACTTTGGCGTAGTCCTTCGGCGCGCGCTCCAACACCACGCGGTCGGCAAGTTCGGGAAACAGAGCGCCGATGAAGCCCCGCACAAACGCACGGGTCTTGGAATCGTGGTTGGGGAAGTGAATGAAAATCCGTCCCCGGAAATCCAGCCCGTCCAACACGCAAAGCTGACTGAGCGTTTCTGTCAGAAAGTGAAAATAGTTGAAGGTGTTGCGACATTCGATGGCGAAATCGAGGTCAACCGGCAGCGACGCCATGGGCAGCAAAGCGCCCTCATTTGCAGCCTGACAGGCTGCGAAATAGGCCCCCAATACCGCATCCGGATCTTTTCCGGCATCCGCCTGATCCCAGCCAAAGCGATTCAAAAGCCGCGCCCCTGCCGCGCCGCTCAACAAACAACGGCCTCCGGCAGCGGCATACGACTGTCGAAACTGTGCATCCGTGAGAAGCACCGGCACCACATTGAATTCGACAACCTTGCCGAAGTTGCGGTGGCGTTTTGTATGACGCACATGCGCTTCGATGCGATTGTTCATGGCGTCGTCCCCCGATGCCGCAAACGCCTCGATCAGCGCTGGATCGCGCAGTCGCCACCAATACTCCGGGGCTGACAGGAACCCTACGCCCACATCGCGGGCAGGGTTCAGAAACAGGGCTTCTGGCGGGACCGAAAGATCAATCTGATTGCGCACCCTGACCCCATTGTCCAATTTGGCCTGCTGCGGAAGCCCAAGCCCGATCAGTTTACCATGCGCAGGCGGCAGGTCGATCGCAAGGGTTAGGCCTTTCGCCCGCAGTCCCGGTTTTGTAGGGTTTGCACCAGAACAGGGGGCGTGTGTGCCGGACGAAGATGCCAATGTGACGCCTATGATGGCGCAATACCTTGAGATCAAGCGTGCCAATGGCGGCGCGCTTCTTTTCTATCGTATGGGCGATTTTTACGAAATGTTCTTCGCCGACGCTGTTGCTGCGGCCGAAGCTTTGGACATTGCCCTGACCAAGCGCGGATTCCATCTGGGCGAGCCGATCCCGATGTGTGGCGTCCCGGTCCATGCGGCTGAAGGCTACCTGCTCACACTGATCCGCAAGGGCTTTCGCGTCGCGATTGCCGAACAGATGGAAGATCCTGCCGAAGCCAAGAAGCGCGGATCAAAGTCTGTGGTCCGGCGCGATGTGGTGCGTCTGGTGACGCCCGGCACCCTGACCGAAGATGCGCTGCTGGAGGCGCGTCGTCACAACTACCTTGCCGCTTGGGGTGAGGTGCGTGATGACGGCGCCCTTGCATGGGCCGATATTTCCACCGGAGAGTTTCGGGTCATGACCTGCCCCTTGTCACGGCTGTCGCCGGAACTCGCGCGGCTGTCCCCACGTGAGGTGCTGGTAAGCGATTTGCGCGACCGGGATGTGGCACCGATTGCACAGGATACGGGGGCTGCGGTGACATCTTTGTCCCGCGGCAGTTTCGACTCTGTTTCTGCGGAAAAGCGACTTTGTGCACTGTTTGGTGTCGGATCTCTGGATGCCTTTGGCAACTTTGGCCGGGCCGAGGTGTCTGCCATGGGGGCGCTGGTTGACTACCTTGATCTGACGCAGCGCGGGAAGCTTCCATTGCTGCGACCGCCAGTGCGCGAAACGGCCGGCGGGTCAATGCAGATCGACCTTGCCACACGGCGCAATCTGGAATTGACCCAAGCTTTGTCGGGGGGCCGCGAAGGGTCGCTCCTGCTTGCTGTGGACCGCACTGTAACGCCAGGTGGGGCGAGGCTGTTGGAGCGGCGGATTTCCGCACCGTCCTGCGATCTGGCGCTGATCCGGTCGCGACTTGGATCCGTGCGCTTCATGCTGGACCAAAGTCGATTGCGTGAAGATCTGCGCGGCCTGCTGCGGCGCGTACCGGATATCGACCGTGCCTTGTCAAGGCTGGCGCTGGACCGTGGCGGGCCGCGTGATCTGACGGCAATCCGGGCCGGACTGACGCAGGCTTCGGTGATGCAGCCTTTGCTGTCGAACGCACCAGATTTGCTGGCAACGGCTGCACACGCGTTGGGCGGCCATGACAACCTGATCGGCTTACTGGACGCGGCTCTGGTGCCGGAGCCACCCCTTCTGGCCCGCGATGGTGGTTTTATTGCACCCGGATATGACCCTGAACTGGACGAGACACGCGCCTTGCGCGACGAGGGGCGCGGGGTCATTGGCAGGATGCAGGCCAACTATGCGCAACAGTCGGGCGTTGCCGGGCTGAAAATCAAGCACAACAACGTATTGGGCTATTTCATCGAGGTCACGACCACGCATGAAGAC
>JBKBWK010000023.1:0-50537 GCA_046313895.1 Paracoccaceae bacterium | reverse complement strand
GATCTTGGGCTGGGGGATGTCATCGTCCGCCCCCATCTGCGTCCGGTCCGCATTGCAAAGGGAGCCCTCGGGCATGGCCTGCCACGCCGGGATTTGCTGGTGTCGCCGCAGCACCGGATGCTGATCGAAGGCACCCGAGCAGAACTTCTGTTCGGCGAGCGCGAGGTGCTTGTGTCCGCGCTGCATCTTGTCGGGCTTCCGGGGATTGAACAGATCCTGCCACGCGGGCCTGTCAGCTATATGCACGTGATGGCAAGCCAGCACGAAATCCTTCAGGCCGAAGGCGCGTGGACCGAAAGTTTCCAACCGGGGGCGGCGACGCTCAAAGGCATGGACCGCGGTCAGCGCGATGAAGTTCTGACCTTGTTTCCCGAATTGGAAGCCAGCCTGCAGGCCTATCCGGCAGCACGCGCCACGTTGAAGGCGCATGAGGCGCGGGTGCTATTCGCGGCCTGAACGCCAGGCCGCCCATGCCTCGGGTGTATCAAGATCGGTGGTGGCATGATGACCGGACAAGGCCACAAAGTGCAGCCGGTCGGCATGGGTGCGCAGCACCTGACGCGCGCCCTCATCGCCGGAAAGGCCCATCAGATCTGTGCGGGTCCAGGGCGGAAATACAACCGGATGGCCGGGATGCCCGGTTTCATCGGTTGCGCGCAGGATCAGGTCGGGAAATGCGGCCTGTGCGTCGGCCATAAGCCGCAAGTCCTCTGTGGTGATCTCGGGCAGATCCGCCAGCAACAGCAGAACCGCCGCCGCGTCCGGAAGATTTGCCAGACCCGCCCGCAGGCTTTCGGCCATACCGCGGTCGGGGTGGGCCACGGTAATGGGTCGGATCGGCAGACCGGACAATGCCGACAAGCGTTCGGGGCGGTCCGGGGGCAGGGCGACTGTTACCGGATAGCCCGAGCCAATGGCCTGCTGCACGATATGGCGCAAAAGCGGCTGTCCCGCGACGGGTTCAAGCAGTTTGTCAGACCCGCGCATCCGCCGTGCCGCCCCTGCGGCCAGAATCAGAATGTGCAACGGCGGAGGCGGAGCGGGCGTCTGGGTCATGCACCAGACAGTGATCGACACCAGACCATCGTTGCAAGAGAATTTATGTCATAGTTGTTGACCTTAAATTTGAAAGGGTGAAAACTGGGCGCCGACAGCATACAGGGGTGACGCGATGAACCCGGCACTTGCCCTTGCGTTTGAGCAACAGGCCCTTGCCTGTGACGGCCTTGGATCGCCGTTCACGGCGCGGCTGATGCGCTGCATCCCGCAAGTCTGGCCACTGGCGGGCGCCTTGCCTGATCGTGTGGCGAAGATCGCAGGTGATCTCGGCCCGCGCGGGGCTTCGGTGCCGCTGCGGGTGGCGGGTGGCCTGCACGCGCTGGTGCAGACAGACCGCGCGCCCGACCTGTCGGCGGCGTTTCCGCCGAACGCCGTGACGGATACGGAATTGGCCAGTGCCGTCGGGCAGGCGCTGATCGAACAGGACAGTTTCCTGAGCGACTGGATCAAGACCCCGCCGCAGACCAATGAGACCGGGCGCAGTGCTGTCTTGATGGCGGCGGCATCGGACCTGTCAGCGCGGTTTGCCCTGCCTTTGGTGCTGTCAGAACTGGGGGCCAGTGCAGGCTTGAATCTGTGGTTTGACCGGTATGCCCTGTCGGTTCCGGGTGGGAGTATCGGCGCGGCGGACAGTCCGCTTCTGCTTTGCCCTGATTGGTCCGGGCCGTCGCCTGCCGTGGCCCCGATCCGCATTGCGGCGCGGCGTGGGGTGGATCTTCACCCGCTTGACCCTAGGTCGGACGGCGCACGGTTGCTGGCCTATATCTGGGCGGATCAACCCGAACGTCTGTCGCGTCTGCGGGCAGCCCTGTCGGTTGCACGCGGCGGGGTGGTGGATGCGGCTGATGCGGCTGATTGGCTGGACGCGCGCGTGGCCCTGCCGGTGCAGGAGCGGTTGCATGTGGTTTTCCACACCATTGCCTTCCAGTATTTCCCATCGCAGACGCAAGCCCGGATCCAGACCGCGATGGAAGCGGCAGGCGCCCGAGCGCGCGCCGATGCACCACTGGCATGGTTGGGTATGGAAGCGGATGGCGCAGGCGAAGGGGCCGCCGTGACACTGCGTCTGTGGCCGGGGGATCTGCGTCTGTCACTGGGGCGTGCGGGCTTTCACGGCCAGTGGGTGCGATGGTCCGGTGCCCTTGGTGCGGGTGGTTGAGGTGCAAGGGGGGCTGTCTGCCCCCCTCGGTGCTGCGCACCTCACCCCCCGAGGATATTTTTGAACAGATGAAGGTCAGGCCCGCATGCGGCCGCCATCGTCCCAAAGCGGGGCGAGGTGGACGCGGGCGGGGCACCGCTTCCCAAGGATTTCGATTTCGACCTTCCGTCCGTCGGTGATGGTATCACTTGGCAGGAAGCCCAAGGCGACGGATTGGCCCGTGGTGTGGCTGTAGCCGCCCGAGGTACAATAGCCTTTGACTCTGCCGTCCAGCCAGATCGGTTCCCATGCGACCACATCTGCATCGGCGGCATCTACGATGAACTGGGTAAGGCGCCGTTTCGGTCCGGTGGCCCTTTCGGATATTGCCGCGGCCTTGCCGATCCAGTCAGCCGGTTTGGTCCAGGCTATGAAGCGATCAAGGCCGGTTTCCGCCGGGGTGTAGTCGGGAGAATACTCGCGGCCCCAGGAGCCGAAGCCTTTGTCGAGCCGCAAAGACATCATGGCGCGCATGCCGAAAGGGCGCAAACCAAGGTCGGTGCCATGCTGGTTCAGGACATCCCACAGGTGGCGCACTGACATCTGGTCGGTGAAGATCTCATAGCCCAGATCAGCGGTGTAGCTGACGCGCTGGACGATGCAATTGGCCATGCCGATGGTCATGCGGCGGACATCCATGAACTTGAGTGCGTCGGCCGAAACGTCGGAGCGGGTGACGCGGGAGAGGAGGTCCCGGGCCAGCGGGCCGGCGATCTGGAACCCTGACCGGCTGTCCGAGATGTTTTCGACGGTCACGCCAGAGCCTGCCTGCTGGTCGAACCAGCGTTGGTGCCAGCCTTGGGCGCCATAGCTGGCGGTAAGCTGGAATTCAGTTTCCGACAGGCAGGAGACGGTGAAATCGCCAATGATCTTGCCGGACTGTGCCAGCATCGGGCTAAGCGAGAGGCGGCCGGGTTGAGGGATGCGCCCGGCCATGATCAGGTCGAGCCAGGCCCGTGCGTTCGGCCCCGTCACGCGGTATTTGCCAAAGTTCTGCACCTCGTTGATGCCGACGCCAGTGCGCACGGCCATCACCTCCTGCCGCGTCGCCTCCCATGCGTTCGAGCGTTTGAAGCTCGGCTCCTCATAGCGCGGCTCGTCCGGAAGGGCGTGATAGTTCACCACCTCCAGCCCGTATTGCTGGCCCCAGACGGCGTTCATGCCATCGAACACTTCATACATCGGCGTGGTGCGGAATGGGCGGGCGGCGGGGCGTTCCTCGTTCGGGTAGCTGACCGAAAAGCGCATCTGGTAGTTCTCGATCACCTTCGGCACGGTATAGCCCGGCGAGGTCCAGCTGCCGAAGCGCGCCACATCAAAGCCGCGCGGGTCGCGTTCGACCTCGCCTTCGATCATCCATTGCGCCAGGGCCAGACCCATGCCGCCGCCCTGGCTGAAGCCCGCCATCACGGCGCAGGCCGACCAGTAGTTGCGCAGGCCTGGCACCGGGCCGATCAGCGGGTTGCCGTCGGGGGCAAAGGTGAAAGGGCCGTGGATCACCCGCTTGACGCCTGACCGTTCGAGGACAGGAAAGCGGCGATAGGCAAAGGTTACTGAGTCCTCGATCTTGTCAAATTGTTCATTCAGAAGTTCGTGACCAAAGTCCCATGGGGTGCCATCCACCGCCCATGGCTCGCAGGGTTTTTCATAGAACCCGATGCACAGCCCGCGCCCTTCTTGCCGCAGATAGGACTCGCCGCCCGGGTCCATGACATGCGGGAACTCGCGTCCCGATTTGAGGATGTCAATGATTTCAGGAATATCGTCGGTCACAAGATACTGGTGCGCCATCGGAAGAAGGGGCAGGTAAACCCCCGCCATCGCGCCGATTTCACGGGCCCAGAGTCCGCCTGCGTTGACTAGATGTTCACAGGTGATGGTGCCTTTTTCTGTCACGACCTCCCAGCCGTCATGGGTGGGGTTGGTTTCCAGCACTCGGTTGTGCAGGATGATTTCGGCCCCGCCCATGCGCGCGGCCTTGGCATAGGCGTGGGTGGTGCCCGATGGGTCGAGGTGGCCATCCAGAGGATCATACAGCGCGCCAAGGATTCCCTGCAGGTTAACCATGCCGTCGGTCAGCGCAGCGATTTCCTCCGGGCCAAGGATTTCGGTATCAAGGCCCATGTAGCGGTGCTTGGCGCGCTCGGCCTTGAGTTGTTCAAACCGCGCTTCGTTGTCGGCCAAGGTGATGCCGCCGACGTGGTGCAGGCCGCAGGACATGCCGGTGATCGCCTCGAGCTCCTTGTAAAGCCGGATGGTATAGCCTTGCAGCGCCGCCATGTTGGTATCGCCGTTCAGGGTGTGAAATCCGCCCGCCGCGTGCCAGGTCGATCCACTTGTCAACTCTGACCGTTCGATCAGGGTCACATCGGACCAGCCCAGTTTGGTCAGGTGATAGAGGACCGAACAACCGACCACGCCGCCGCCGATCACGACCACACGGGTATGGGATTTCATAGGAAGACTCCGTTGCCTTTGCCCGCCAGACTGGCGGGGTGGGGAGCGAACAGCATGTCAGGGCGCGACAGGAAATGTCGCGGATGGGCGGCTTAGTTCGGGTCGCCCCGCTGCTGGCCGGTGCTGTCGGTCCACCAGCAGAGGAATTTATCCTCACCACGGGTCCGGTCGCTTGCGCCCTCGGGGGCCAGGCTTCGGTGGCAAAGCGTGCCGCCGATCTCCATCGATCCGATAGCGGTGTGGCCCAGATGGGCAGATATCACCTTGTCGATCAGCGCAGGCGTGATCTCGTCGGCCCGCGCGCATCCGGGGTCGGCGATAATGGCGGTCAGACGGGCGCGCCTTGCGTCATCGGCGGCGATGATCCGCGCCACATCGGCGCGGAAAGCAGGTTCGGTCGCGATGTAAGCCTCCAGCGCGGGCAGGGATTTCGCGGGCGGCTTTTTCAGTTTCAGGGTACCGGTGTCATAGAGGATCCGCAGCACCCGTGCCCCGATGGGCGAGGTCAGCTGCACATGGGCATCGTGAAACGCCAGCTCTCGATCCTCGTCCGACAGGCGCAGCGTGGCGGGCCAGCCCTCCAGTACCGCACGGCGCAGCGCGGCGAGGGCAGGGGTGCGATGGATGTTGGGGATCAGGTCAATGACCGACAGGGCAGGCCGCAGGAGCGTTCTGATATCCCACAGCATGATGGTGCCCTTTCCGCAGCGAAGATGCTGCATGGGGGGTATAGCGCGGGGGGCGGGGGATGGGAACCGGGCAGAGAGTGCGCCGGCGCCATCCAGGGCGCGCCGTGCTAAAGTGCCTGAATGGGGGCTGCCAAGGTGTATCAATTTCGCAAGGTGATGCTGAATGATCGCGTTGCTGGCCGGATGGTGGGCGCAACCGCATGTGCGCGCATGGTGGGGGGCGGATGAGCCCTACGATCAAGCGCAATTGACCGATCGTCGAGTGTCGCGTTGGATCGTCCTCCGGGGCGACCGTCCGTTTGCGCTTATGCAGGATTACAGTGTTCACGGATGGGACGAACATCATTTCGCCAGTCATCCTGGCGGGACGCGTGGGATAGACCAATACATCGGCCCTCCCGACATGATTGGGCTTGGCCATGGGGCCGCGTTTATAGGGGCGAGACTGAAAACCCTGTTTGAAGAGGGTGCCCCGGTCATCGCAACAGACCCTCATCCGGACAATCAACGGGCGATTTTTGTCTATGCGAAACTGGGGTTCGAACCGTCAGGACCACCCCGACAAACCCGGTGGGGCATGATCTTGCCAATGCTGGCGCGGCGTCAGGCAAAGCAAACCCAAACGGCTGCTTTGCCTATGGGATCGCCCTTACCGTTCCGGCAACAACCCCTTGGGTGCGAACCTCAGCACCAGCAGCAGGATGACGCCCATCGTCAGCAGCCGCATATGGGCGGCGGAGTTGATCAGGTGGCCTTTGAGCCAGCCATCGGCCATGCCAGAGGTGATCACCGTCATCAGCCAGTTGCCGATCGGCTCCACCATCACCCAAAGCCACCAGATCAGGAAGCCGCCCAGCACAGAGCCCCAGTTGTTGCCCGACCCGCCCACGATCACCATCACCCAGATCAGGAAGGTGAAGCGCAAGGGTGAATAGGATCCGGGGGTAAGCTGGCTGTCGAGTGTGGTCATCATGGCGCCCGCAATGCCGATCACAGCGCTGCCCAGAATGAAGATCTGCAAATGGCGGCGGGTCACGTCCTTGCCCATCGCCTCGGCCGACACTTCGTTGTCGCGAATGGCGCGCATCATCCGGCCCCAGGGGCTGTTCAACGCGGCCTGACTCAGCCAGATCAGCGCCAGCAGCACCACCACAAACAGGCCCGAATACATCAGGCGCACGACGATCGACGACGCGGTGATCGGATCAAAGCCCCAGCTTGTCGCCCAGTCCACAAAGGCCTGCGACCGTCGCAGGTCCACCTCATAGGGCACTGGCCGGGGCAGCGAGGTGATGTTCTTGACCCCGCGCGCCAGCCAGTCTTCGTTTTTCAGCACCGCCAGAATGATCTCGGCAATCCCGAGTGTCGCGATCGCCAGATAGTCCGACCGCAAGCCCAAGGCCGTCTTGCCAATCGCCCAGGCTGCCGCCGCCGCCAACAGGCCGCCCACGGGCCAAGCCACCAGCACCGGCAGACCAAGTCCGCCCAGATTGCCAAAGGCTGCCGGATTGTTGGCCTCCACCGCCAAGACCGCCGGGTCAAAGATGGCGCGGAACACGAAAAATCCGACAATCAGGATCAAGCCAATGGCGATATTGCGCGCCCCGCCTTTGGGCAGCCGCGCATAAGCCATGACGGCAGCCGCAATGGTGGCCGCTCCCATCAACAGTCCCAGCAGGATGCCAAGGCCCCCTGCCTCCCATGCGCCCGGCGCGGGGTCAGACGATACCAGCACCACGGCAAGACCGCCCAACGCCACAAACCCCATCGTGCCGACCGAAAACAGCCCCGCATAGCCCCACTGGATGTTCACGCCCAAGGCCATGATCGACGAGACAAGCGCCATATTCACGATCAACAGTGCCAACGTCCAGCTTTGGAACATGCCGGTGCCAACGAACAAAAGGGCCACCAGACCCGCCAACAGCAGGCCACGCCCGGCACCCGGTGCGGTGGAGAGTGATGTCATTTGTGCGCCGCTCATACCGATTTCCCCTTGAACAGACCCGTTGGCATGACCAGCAGCACGATGATCAGGATCACGAAACTGACCGCGAACTTGTAGTCGGTGGACATCAGTTGCACCAATCCACTGGGGGCCAGATTGTCCGGCAAAAGATAGGTCAGCACCTTTTTCCAGGCGTAGGTCACCATGACCTCGGAAAAGGCGATGACAAAACCACCCGCGATGGCGCCGATCGGGTTGCCCAGGCCGCCGACAATGGCCGCCGCAAAGATCGGGAGCAACAACTGGAAATAGGTGAAGGGACTGAACCCCTTGTCCAGACCGTAAAGCGTGCCCGCCGTCGTCGCCAAAGCTGCGGTGACGATCCAGGTCACTGCCACAACGCGATCCGGATTGATCCCCGACAGCAGCGCCAGATCCTCGTTGTCGGAAAAGGCCCGCATGGATTTTCCGGTCCGGGTTTTCTGCAAGAACCAGAACAGCAGGGCAACGGCGATCATCGCCACCACGATGGTAACGCCTTGGGTCGTGCGGATCGCAAGCCCTTCATCCAGACCCGACCAGGTTTTGAAGTCGCCCGCCGCTAGGATGAACCGGGTGCCATCGGCAAAGCCGACATCGCCGGTTCCGATGATAAAGCGCGTGACCCCGTTCAGGATGAACATGACCCCAAGCGACGCCATCACAAGGATCACCGGGGCCGCCTTCACGCGGCGGTAATAGCGGTACACCACCCGGTCGGTGCCCAACAGCAACACCGATGTCAGCACGATCCCGAAGGGCAGGGCCAACAGCGCGGTCGGCAGCGGGCCAAAGCTGATCCCCATCGCCTGAAATCCCCAGGTGATCAGGATCACGAACACCGTGCCGATCGCCATGGTGTCGCCATGGGCAAAATTGGAAAAGCGCAGGATGCCATAGATCAGCGTCGCCCCGAGCGCGCCAAGGGCCAGCTGCGCGCCATAGGCCAGACCGGGGATGAAGACGAAGTTGAGGAATGCCACGAGGGCGTTCAGGATATCCATTCATCCGTTCTCCCGTTCACGGCCCATCTCGATTCCCGAGATATGCGCATCTTCGCTGCACCTTCCGGTCCAGTTTGGTTCCCCGCTGTAGCCAGGTCTTTCCCAATCGGGCACGATCATCATTGTCAGGTCGCGTCGGTTCACTGCATTGCTCATCGTGTCAAAAAGCGCTCCCTCATCAAGAGGATGCACAAAGACAATCTCCCTCGGGGTTTCGTTCACCATAACGCGCTCATGCGGCCCGACACCCAGGACGATATCCGCCACGATCCCGCCGTCGTGCCATTCAAAACGCACGGGCTCGGACGTGATCGCCGTGCAATCGGTGGACAGAATCCGCCCTTCGCAGCGGGCAAGGATTTCGCATTCAAAGGTTCTGGCCGATGCCATCTGCGCAAGTCCAGGACCAGCCGCGGCGGCGCAAAGAAACACGACAGGTTTCATTTCACCCCCCCAGAAACGATTTGCGCACATCGGGGTCGGCCAGCAGGGCCTGACCGGTATCGGTAAAGCGGTTGGCGCCCTGTACCAGCACATAGCCCCGGTCCGCGATTGCCAATGCCTGCCGCGCGTTCTGCTCGACCATCAGAATCGAAATCCCGGTCCGCGCCACCTCGATGATGCGGTCGAACAACTCGTCCATCACGATAGGGCTCACCCCCGCCGTCGGCTCGTCGAGCATGAGCACGCTGGGCTGCGTCATCAGTGCGCGGCCTACGGCCACCTGCTGGCGCTGCCCGCCCGACAACTCCCCGGCCGCCTGATGGCGCTTTTGCTTGAGGATCGGAAACAGCCCGTAAACCTGCTCCATCGTATCCGCGATATCATCCCGGCGCAGGAAGGCCCCCATCTCCAGATTCTCCTCCACCGTCATCGAGGTGAAGATGTTGTGGGTCTGCGGCACAAAGGCCATGCCCTTGGCGACCCGCGCCTGCGGGCTGAGCGCTGTGATATCCTCTCCCTTCAACCGCACCGACCCTTGCCGCAGCCCCAGCATGCCAAACACCGCCTTCATCGCGGTCGACTTGCCGGCACCGTTGGGGCCAACGATCACGGCGATCTGGCCGGGGTCCACCGCAATGGTGCAGCCATGCAGGATATCCGCGCCACCATACCCACCGGTCATGGCCTCGCCGATCAAGAACGGCTCAGCCATCACCGTGCCCCTTTATCTTGGCAAAAATATCCTCGGGGGTCCGGGGGCAGACAGCCCCCGGCGGTTCGCCCGACAGCGCAAGCGTCAACCATGGCTGGCCTCCTCCTTGATCTTGTTCTTCAGCCCGGTGCCCAGATAAGCCTCGATCACCCGCTCGTTGTTCTTGACCTCATCCACGGTGCCTTGGGCCAGCACCTTGCCCTCGGCCATGCAGATCACCGGGTTGCACAAGCGGCCGATGAAATCCATGTCGTGCTCGATCACGCAAAACGTGTAGCCGCGCTCCTCGTTCAGGCGCAGGATGGCATCACCGATGGTGTTGAGCAGCGTGCGGTTCACTCCCGCGCCCACCTCGTCCAGAAACACGATCTTGGCATCGACCATCATGGTGCGGCCCAATTCCAGCAGCTTTTTCTGCCCGCCCGAAATCTGGCTGGCCTTCTGGTCGGCCAGATGGTCGATGGTCAGGAATTTCAGCACCGCATGCGCCTTGTCGCGCAGACGCTGCTCTTCTGCCTGCACCGCACCCCGGCGGAACCAAGCATTCCACAGAGTTTCACCCATCTGCGCGCCGGGAACCATCATCAGGTTCTCAACGCAGGACATCGACCCGAATTCATGCGCGATCTGAAAAGTGCGCAGCAAGCCCTTGTGGAACAAGGCGTGCGGCGGCAGTCCGGTGATGTCTTCCCCGGCCATCCGGACAGTGCCGCTGGTTGGCTTCAGTCGCCCGGCGACCACGTTGAACAAGGTTGTCTTGCCCGCACCATTGGGCCCGATCAACCCGGTGATCGACCGTGATGCGATCGACAAAGTCGCACCATCAACAGCCCGAAATCCGCCGAAATGCCGGTGAAGGTCTTGAACCTCGATCATCCATTTCCCCTGTCGCCATCCCGTCGTGGACCCCGGATTGGTCCGGGCGCGGAGGCTTGTCGTTGCAATTACATCTTACGGCAACGGCCCGGGTTTTGCCCGGGCCGCGCCTGTGACCATCCGTGGTCGGCGATCAGCGGAACTTTACCGTTTCGATCTTGCCGTCCTTGATCTCGATCTCGCGATAGTTGCCGGCACTTTCGCCTGCACCGATCAACTCGACCGCAGTCGCACCGACGTAGTCGATCTCGGTGCCGGCGGCGATCAATTCCAACGCCTTGCCAAGCTCGCCCGGAAGGATCGGCTCGCCAGGTGCATTGGCCAGATCCATGACCTTGGTCGACCAGTCCTTGGAATCGGTCGAACCGGCCGCCGCCATGGCCAGCATGATCAGCGCTGCGGCATCATAGGATTCCGGCGCAAAGGCCGATGTGCCGTCAAAGCCTGCGGCGGTGGCAAGACCCTGGAACACTTCGGAACCTTTGCTGTCCGTGCCTGGATACTGGCCGAACGAGCCATTCAGGCCAGCACCGATGTCGGCCACCAGCTTATCGCCCACCATGCCGTCGGGCAGCACGAAGGTCGAGAACGCACCCGAATCGAGCGAGGCCTGGATGATCGACTTGCCGCCCTTGTCGGTATATCCCGCGACCACAAGCACATCGCCGCCAGCCGAGGCCAGCGAGGCAACTTCCGCCGAATAGTCAGCCTTGTCGTCTTCATGCGGGGTGTTGATCGTCACCGTGCCACCAGCGGCGGTGAAGGCTGCGACAAAGCTGTCGGCAAGACCTTTGCCGTAGTCGTTGTTGGTGTAGGTCAGCGCCACGGTCTTGATGCCCTTGTCCATCAGGATATCGGTCATCACCACGCCCTGACGCGCATCCGACGGGGCGGTGCGGAAGAACAGGTTGTCATCTTCGGCGGTCGACAGCGCCGGCGACGTGGCCGACGGCGAAATCATCGCCACACCGTTGGTGCGTGCGACGTTTTGCAAGATCGCGCCGGTCACGCCCGAACAATCAGCGCCCATGATCGCCTTGACGCCTTCGGCGGTCACAAGACGGTCTGCGGCTGCGGTGGCGGCAGCGGCGTCGATACAGGTCGAGTCGGCCCGGACCGGAACCATGGTGCCCAAGGCGAACTTGCCCGAGTCATTGACTTCCTTGATCGCCATCTCGGCACCCGCCGCCATGTTCGGCGTGATCGATTCCAGCGGTCCGGTAAAGCCAAGGATGATGCCCATCTTGATGTCTTCAGCCTGCGCGGCCCCGGCAACCAGTGCGGTGGCGGCGGTGGCAAGAAGCAGTTTCTTCATTGTATGTCTCCCATGTCGGAATTTTATCCTGCGCACGAAACTAGTGGGGCGTTTCACAAAAGAAAAGCGCCTTGTGGCAGGGAATTTTACGAGATGACGCTGCGGTAAGCGTGGCGACTGTGGTCACATCGCGTCACGGTTGCGCGAGCAGACTGGAACCTGATCTCGCAACGCCACGTTTTCATTTCAAGCGCAGAACCGAAACACAGGAGATTTCATGACCCGCATCCGATTTTCCTCATTCGCTCTTTCTTTTGGTGTTGCGAGCGCACTGGCGCTGCCAGTTTCCGCGCAAACCTTGATCGAAACCTCTGCCGGACAGATGCAGATCACGCCGGTCGCGGCCGGCTTTGACGAGCCATGGGCCATTGGCTTTCTGCCTGATGGTGCGGTTCTGGTGACGGAACGCGACGGACGCTTGCAACTGGTGCGCGATGGTGTGGCATCGCTTGTCAGCGGCACGCCAGAGGTGTTTGTTGAAGGGCAGGGCGGTTTGCTGGATGTGATGATCCCGCGTGATTTTGCCCAGACCCGCGAGGTGTGGTTATCCTTTTCAACGCCCGTCAGCGGCGGGGCGGCAACAGCTGTCGGCAAGGGGCAGTTGTCTGAAGACGGCACAACACTGGAAGGCTTCCAGACACTTTATTCCGGGGACGCAGCCAGCGGCGGCCGGCATTTCGGCAGCCGGATCGTCGAATCCGGCGATGGCACCATTTTCATCACGGCCGGCGACCGGGGCACCGGTCCGGGGGGCATGCAGGCGCAGGATCCTGCGCTGGTCGAAGGCAGCGTCATTCACCTGAATCGCGATGGCAGCCCGGCCACCTCATTGGACGGATGGCGTCCGGGTGTGTTTTCCAAAGGTCACCGCAATGCACAAGGGGCAACGCTTGGCCCCGACGGTGCGCTGTGGCTTGTCGAACATGGTGCGCGGGGCGGCGACGAGGTGAACAGGGTCGAGCCGGGCAAGAACTATGGCTGGCCGGTGATCAGCTACGGCGTGAACTACAATGGGGCCGACATTGGGCAGGGCACCGCGCAAGACGGCATGGAACAGCCTGTGCACTATTGGGATCCGTCCATCGCCCCCTCTGGCATGATCGTCTATTCGGGCGCTTTGGTGCCGGAATGGGCGGGTCACATCTTCACCGGATCGCTGAACACCAGCTTTCTGTCGCGGCTTGATCCCAGCATCCCGGCCGACACCGGATTTGCCGAAGAACGCATCGCAGCCGACGAAACCGGTCGGGTGCGTGATGTGCGCGAGGCACCCGACGGGTCGATCTGGTTTGTATCGGTGATCGACGGCGCGATTTACCGGCTGGCCCCGGCCGAGGCGAGCTGATCGCAGCGCAGCGCCCACCCGGCGGTCAGATCGACAGCCGTGTGGGTGGTGTCGGCCCCTGGGTGCCCCGCTCGCGGTAGGGGGTCGTATTGTAGTGGCTGCGATAGCATTTGGAAAAATGCGACGGGCTGGCAAAGCCGCAAGCCAAGGCGACGTTGATCACGCTCATGTCGGTCTGCATCAACAGGTTGCGCGCCTTGCCCAGACGCAGTTCCATGTAATACCGCTTGGGGCTGCGGTTCAGATAGCGGCGGAACAGGCGTTCCAACTGGCGGGTGGACATATCGACCTGGTCGGCAAGGTCCGCCGGCGACAGCGGGTCTTCGATATTGCCTTCCATCATCTGGATGACCTGGCTCAGCTTCGGGTGCCGCACCCCGATGCGCGTCGGGATCGACAGGCGCTGTGTGTCCTGATCGGTGCGGATGGTGGAATAGATCAAAAGGTCGGCGACCGTATTGGCCAGATCCTGCCCGTGATCGGTGGCGATGATCTTCAGCACCAGATCAATCGACGACGTGCCCCCCGCCGTGGTCAGGCGGTTGCCATCCATCACGAAGACCGATTTGGTCAGCTTGACCTGTTCGAATTCCTCAATGAACCCGTCCTGATTTTCCCAATGGATCGTCGCCTTCTTGCCATCCAGCAGTCCCGCCTTTGCCAAGGCATAGGCGCCGGTGCACATGCCGCCGATCACATTGCCGCGCCGCGCTTCGCGCCGCAGCCAGTTCAGCACCGGCTTGGTGGTGGACCGCTGGATGTCGATGCCACCGCAGACAAGGATGGTGTCGTCGCGGTCAACATCCTCCAGCCCCATGTCCAGCTTGAACGTCGCGCCGTTGGAACAGATGGCCTCGACCCCGCCTTCGCCCGCCAAAGCCCATGTGTATAGCGGCTTGCCGGCAACATAGTTGGCCAGCCGCAAGGGCTCGATCGCGCAGGAAAACGACAGCATCGTAAAGCGGTCCAGCAGCGCGAACACGAAACGCCGCGTCGGGGCGGGTGCTTCGTTTTTCTGGGCGCGGGTGGGAGGCGTGGACATCTTGCGACCTTTTCATGTCGGATACGTGCATATCAGACAGGATTCCCCGCGCGCCGCAAGGGGGCAGATCGCACCGCATCAGGTGTTTCGCCCTTTGCAATCCGCACCTCAGACCTTATACAGCAGCGCGATACCGCTAACGACCCCGAGAGGGAGGGAGACCGCCATGACCAAGGCCTGGCAGAAATCGGACTGGCGCCTGAAGCCACGGGTTCAAATGCCCGACTATACCGACGCCACCGCATTGAAAGCGGTGGAGGCTCAGCTTGCGAAATATCCGCCGCTTGTCTTTGCCGGGGAGGCGCGCAGGCTGAAAAAACAGCTCGCTCTGGCGTCCGAGGGCAAGGCATTCCTGCTGCAGGGCGGGGATTGCGCCGAAAGCTTTTCCGAATTCAGTGCCGACAACATCCGCGATACCTTCCGCGTGATGCTGCAAATGGCCATTGTGCTGACCTATGGCGCCAAGGTTCCGGTGATCAAGGTGGGTCGCATGGCGGGTCAGTTCGCCAAGCCACGCTCTGCACCGACCGAGGTGATCGGCGGCGTGGAATACCCGTCTTATCGCGGTGATATCATCAACGGCTTTGATGCCACCCCCGAAGCCCGCCAGCCCGACCCTGCGCGGATGCTGCAAGCCTATACCCAGGCCGCGGCCAGCCTGAACCTGTTGCGCGCCTTTTCCACCGGCGGTTTTGCCGACATTCACCGGGTCCATTCCTGGACCTTGGGTTTTGCGGAACATGACAAGGCCGAACGCTATCGCGAGCTGTCGAACCGCATTGCCGACGCGCTTGACTTCATGAACGCGGCCGGCGTCACCTCCGACACCGCCCATATGCTGACCACGGTGGAATTCTACACCAGCCACGAAGCCCTTCTGCTGGAATACGAGGAAGCCCTGTGCCGGGTGGACAGCATCACCGGGCAGAATGTGGCCGGATCGGGCCACATGCTGTGGATCGGGGACCGCACCCGTCAGGTCGATGGCGCGCATGTCGAATTCTGCCGGGGCGTGCTGAACCCCATCGGGCTGAAATGTGGGCCGACCACCACTGTGGAAGATCTGAAGGTATTGATGGCCAAGCTGAACCCGGCCAACGAGGCCGGGCGTCTGACCCTGATCGCGCGCTTTGGCGCGGGCAAGGTGGCCGAACACCTGCCGCGCCTGATCAAAGCGGTCAAGGAAGAGGGCGCGAATGTCGTCTGGTCCTGCGACCCGATGCACGGCAACACCATCAAGTCGCCTTCGGGCTACAAGACCCGTCCGTTCAACGCGGTGTTGTCCGAGGTGCGCGAATTCTTTGCCGTCCACAAGGACGAAGGCACCATCCCCGGCGGTGTGCATTTCGAAATGACCGGCAAGGATGTGACCGAATGCACCGGGGGCTTGCGCGCCGTGACGGATGAGGATCTGTCCAGCCGCTATCACACCGCCTGCGACCCGCGCCTGAATGCCAGCCAGTCGTTGGAACTTGCGTTTCTGGTGGCCGAGGAATTGCTGGCCTTCCGGCAGACCGGCCATCGCGTCGCGCTGTAAACTGCGGGTCGGGGTTTTTTCATGGGGGCGGCGCCGATGGTGCCGCCCCTTTGATTCAGGCTTTCACCAATCGCAGATGCGGCACACCCGGTTGCGCCCGTGGCGGGCGTGGCAGCATGGGCTCCGGCTTGGGCTGGGGGGCTGAGCGGGCAACGGTCGTGGCGTGACGGTCCAGCTGTTCAAGCTGGGTCTGGATGATCGAAAAGCGGCGCGGTGCGCGCCCGATGGCACCGTCAAGCTCCAGAACCCCGATGGCAAGGGTGCTGTCGCCATCGCTTCCCAGCATCGGCAGGATCTGCATCCGTCCGCGCAGGTTCGGCCGCCCGAGGCTGCGTTCGGCCAGAAGGTCAAGCGTCAGGATCGACGGGGCGCGGAACACCCGTTCCAGATCAAGCTGCAACCGGTCGCGCGCATCGCCCAGAAACAGGCACGACATCGGCATGCCCCGCACATCCATGCCCATCAGATCGTTGTAGATCATCCCCGAGATCCGGAACCGGGCAATACCCGGCGCGATGCGTTCGATCAGAAAGCTGTGTTCCAGCGCATTGGCGATGCCGCGCGGGTCCACCCTGTCACGCCGGGGCAGCATGTCGCCTTCGCGCAACGCCTCCCAATAGGCCCGCAGTTCCGCGATCATGCCAGAGCCAAAGCGATCAGATCCGTCAGACCCGTGACCCGTCCATCCGAATGCCATCTTTCCGTCTCCAAACCGCGCCGGGCCAACCCTCAGGTTGCCCAGACCTTTCCCGCCGTGATATGCCGACCGCAGGGCGACGCCAGTAAAGGCTGGCTTGCGACATGCGGGCCGACTCACGTTCCCTGATGGGGAAAGACTATACCAAAGGGTGGGTCTTGGGGTCCGCATTCTTAACAAATGGTAAACACCGCATCGCCGGCGGTGGGGGGAATATCGCATGACCGTTTCGATGACAGGGTTTGCCGCCCGCAAGGGGCAGGGCGCCGGATACAGTTGGGTCTGGGATATCCGGTCGGTGAACGGCAAGGGTCTTGATCTGCGTCTGCGCCTGCCCGATTGGGTCGATGGGCTTGAACTGGCGATCCGGGCCGAGGTGCAAAAGGCGCTGTCGCGCGGCAATGTCAGCCTGTCGCTGAAGGTCAGCCGGGAGCCGGGCGAGGCCGAGGCCGGCCTGCGCGTCAATTCTCCGGTCCTTGCCGCGGTGCTGGCTGCCCTGCACGAGGTCGAGGGTGCCGCGATGCAGATCGGTGTCACCTTGGGTCAAGCGACCGCGGCAGATGTTCTGGCGGTGCGGGGCGTTCTGGAAACCGCAGCAACAGATGAAGACAGCGGCCCGTTGCGCGCAGCCCTGCTGGCCGACCTGCCGGCGCTTTTGGCCGATTTTGCCGCCATGCGCGCGGCCGAAGGCTCTGCCCTGCAAGCGGTGATCGCCGGACAGTTGGAACAGATCGCCACCTTGACACTTGCCGCCAAAACCGAAGCCGACGCCCGCCGGGACACCGCCTCTGCCACATTGCGCGACGCGCTTGCCCGAATCCTTGACCACGCCGACGGTGCGGACGAGGCCCGCGTGGCGCAGGAACTGGCGTTGATCGCCGTCAAACAGGACGTGACCGAAGAACTGGACCGCCTGACGGCCCATGTCGAAGCCGCCCGTGCGCTGCTGGCCGAACCCGGCCCGGTCGGTCGCAAGTTTGACTTTCTGATGCAGGAATTCATGCGCGAGGCCAATACGCTGTGTTCCAAGGCACAGGCTCTGGCTCTGACCCGGATCGGGCTTGACCTGAAAACCGTGATCGATCAGATGCGCGAACAGGTTCAGAACGTGGAGTGACGATGCAGCGCCGGGGCCTTCTTCTTATCCTGTCCTCGCCGTCGGGTGCGGGGAAATCGACCCTTGCCAAGCGGTTGATGCTCTGGGATCCGACGATCCGCTTTTCGGTGTCAGCCACCACCCGCGCGCCCCGACCGGGCGAAGAGGACGGGCGCGAGTATTACTTCAAGACGCGGGACGAATTCGAGGATTTGGTCGCCGGGGGCCAGATGCTCGAACACGCCGAGGTGTTCGGCAATTTCTACGGCAGTCCGCGCGCGCCGGTCGAAACTGCGATGCGCGAAGGCCGGGACACGCTGTTCGACATTGACTGGCAAGGCGGCCAGCAGATCCGCAATTCGGCGCTTGGGCGTGATGTGGTGTCGGTCTTTGTCCTGCCGCCGTCGATTGCCGAGCTTGACCGCCGTCTGCGGGCGCGCGGGCAGGACAGCGATGATGTCATCGCCGGGCGCATGGCAAAAAGCCGCGACGAAATCAGTCATTGGGCGGAATATGACTATGTGCTGGTGAATGATGATCTTGACAACACATTCAACGACTTGCGGACCATTCTTACATCTGAACGCATGCGCCGCGACCGTCAGCCGGATCTTTCGGATTTCGTGCGCGGCCTGAACCGGGAGTTTGAGACGCGATGATCTATTCACTGGACGGACAAACCCCGGACATCGCGCTGTCGGCTTGGGTGGCGCCGGATGCCAATCTGATTGGCCGGGTCGTGTTGGAAGACGCGGCCTCGGTCTGGTTCGGCGCAACCCTGCGCGGCGACAATGCAGAAATCCGTCTGGGCGCCAGATCGAACATTCAGGAAAACTGCGTGTTGCACACCGACATGGGCTTTCCGCTGACCATCGGCGCGGATTGCACCGTCGGGCACAAGGCGATGCTGCATGGCTGCACCATTGGCGACGGCACGCTGATCGGGATGGGGGCGACGATCCTGAACGGCGCGAAAATCGGTCGCGGATGTCTGATCGGGGCCTGTGCGCTGATCACCGAAGGCAAGGAGATTCCGGATTTCAGTCTGGTGATGGGCAGCCCCGGAAAGGTGATCCGCACGCTGGATGCCGAAGCGCGCGACAGGCTGTTGAAATCAGCGGCAAGCTATGCCGCCAATGCCGTGCGGTTTCGTGCTGGCCTGCGGCCGGTGCTGTAACGACTATGACATTTCAATCAGTCTGACCTTCATTCCGTCGGCCACAAGGGCCAATTCGCGCTCGACCATGCGCGGGTTCGGCAAGGGGGGGGTCACCACGATCAGGGGACCGCGATATTCGGCCGCCACCAACCTGGCGATCACATCGATTGCATCGACCTGAGCACCCAACAAACGGCATCCCACGATGGCGTTTTCAAGTGCACTCAGTCCCGCCGTGCTGATCATGTCCGGCTCGAGTAACAGGATAGGCCGGTCCGCAGCCAGAGCCGCCGCAAGCACCTGTGGCAGCCCGATTGCCACAAACGGCCCAAGGCTTTCGCCGGTGCGACGTGGCATGGGGCCCGGGCCAGCGTTTGAAATCGTCAACGAGACACTCCTGCAAAGAAAGGGCTACAGCTAAGAACTCGTACCGTCGTTTCGTATGACGTAGCGTCAATCAACGCAAGGCAAGCGCATCGGCACCGAAACTGGTTCAAGGCGATCTCTCGCATTCGGTCAAGAATGCATGTAAGCCAAGCGGTATCAGATCGGGCAAGGACTTGAAAATGATCGAAGCGGCAGTGATAAACGGTATCCCTCTGCCCGCGCTGATCGTCGGCCTAGATGACCGTATCGTGGCGATGAACGCTTTGGCCACCGTGATGTTCGGTGCGGGCATGATCGGTCGCCACCACGCCATCGCCCTGCGCCATCCCGAGGTTCAGGCCGCCCTGATCGGTGCCCTGCGGGACGGGCAGGCCAGTGTCGCGCGGCAATTGGTGCCGGGGCCTTCGCAAGATGTGGTTCACCGGGTGACGGTAACGCCCTTGCCGCAGGATGCGGGCGCATTGTGCGTGTTCGAGGATCTTTCGGAAGCCGAGCAGATCGGCCAGATGCGCCGGGAATTTGTGGCAAATGTCAGTCACGAACTGCGCTCGCCGCTGACGGCGCTGACGGGATTCATCGAAACCCTGAAGGGGGCTGCCAAGGATGATCCCGTTGCCCGCGAACGGTTCCTGACCATCATGGAGCGAGAGGCCGGGCGTATGAACCGTCTGATCCGCGATCTTCTGCACCTGAGCCGGGTCGAAGGCGAAGAGCGCGTGCGCCCGACAACGCGGGTCGATCTGGTTGAAGTCCTGCGATCGACCAAAGCCACCCTGCGGCCCCTTGCGGAACAGTCGTCTGTCGCGTTGGAGCTTGACGTTGCCGATGGTCTGGCCACGACCGTACCGGGAGATACGGACCAACTGGTGCAGGTGTTCCAGAACCTGATCGAGAACGCTGTGAAATACGGTGGTGCAGGCGGGGTGGTGACCTTGCGTCTGACCCCCGACAGCCTGCCGAAAGCCGCCGCGGTGCGGGTCGAGGTCATGGATCAGGGCGAAGGCATCGATGCGATCCATCTGCCGCGGCTGACCGAACGATTCTACCGCGTTGACGGGCATCGGTCGCGTGAAAAGGGCGGCACCGGGTTGGGCCTTGCGATTGTGAAGCATATCGTTCAACGCCATCGTGGTCGGCTTCAGATCACAAGTGAAAAGGGCAAGGGCAGCACCTTTGCCGTGATCCTGCCGGTGGAGTGATCACAGCCGCCCGATCCGTTCGGTCAGCAGGTCGAAAAACCCATCCGCATCGACCGATCCCACGAACAGCGCGTTTGCCGGGCGCTTGGTGACACCCCACCAGTCGGCCACTGTCATGCCCATGGTCAGATCCGACCCGGTTTCGATTTCCACGTTGATATGGCGGCCCTGAAACAGCTCGGGGCGGATCAGATAGGCAATCACGCAAGGGTCATGCAACGGTGCGCCCTCACTTCCGTATTTCTGCATATCGAAGCGCTCGAAAAAGTCGGTCCATTCCGCCACCATCCGCCCCGGTTCCGTTCCCAACGCCCGAAAAGATTCCACCCGCTTGCGGTTGGTCAGCACCTTGTGGGTCACATCCAGTGGCATGACAACAAGCGGAACGCCGGATTTGAAAACGATTTCAGCGGCCTGCGGGTCAACGTAAATGTTGAATTCGGCGGCGGGCGTCACGTTGCCCACCTCGAAATAAGCCCCGCCCATCAGGATGATCTGTTGGATCCGGGGGATGATATCGGGCGCGCGCTGCATGGCGGTTGCCAGATTGGTCAGGGGGCCCAAGGCGCAAAGCGTGACCGTATGGGCGGGTTCACGGCGCAAGGTTTCAATCAGGAAATCGACGCCGTGCTGATCCTGCAACGGCATGGTTGGATCGGCCAGTTGCGGACCATCAAGGCCGGTCTTGCCATGGACATATTCGGCCGTCACCAATCTGCGTTTCAAGGGCCGGTCACAGCCCGCAAACACCTTGGTTTCAGGTTTGCGCGCCAGTTCGCAGATGATACGCGCATTGCGGGCGGTCAGCGCCAACGGCACATTGCCCGCCACCGCTGTCACGCCAAGAACCTCCACATCTTCCGGGCTTGCCAAAGCCAGAAGGATCGCCACGGCATCGTCCTGACCGGGATCTGTGTCGATGATGATCTTGCGCGGGTTGTGGGTCATCGTTGGCTCCTGTTGCGGCGCAATCAATCTGTATTGGCGATATTTGTCCAGATGGTAAAATAATTGTCGCCGGGGGTGAGGGATGGTAGCATCGCTTTAGCATACCCTGTGGGCGGGGGGCCATGATGGGACGCGCAACGGTTCTGGTCGGAACCACAAAGGGTCTGTTTGTTTTGCACGGTCGCGACAACTGGCGGGTCGAAGGGCCGCTGTGTGACGGGATGTCGATCAATCACGCCATCGCATCGGGAGACGATATTTGGGCCGCTGGCGGCGGCGGGTGGTTTCCCGCCGGAGTCTGGAGACGCCGCGCAGACACATGGACCCTGTCATCCGAGGGTTTCGAGCCGGATGTGCAATCGGTCTGGTCGCTGGCGCGCGACAGGGATCGGCTTTTGGCCGGGACCAAGCCTGCAGCGCTGTATGAATCCCTTGATGACGGCGCAACATGGCAAAAGCTGCCGGGTCTGAACCAGGTGCCGGGCGCGGATCAGTGGCAACCGGGTGCGGCGGGACTGACGTTGCACACCATCCTGTGCGACGGTGCCGGGGGAATTTGGGTGGGCATTTCGGCGGCAGGCGTGTTCCATTCTGCGGATGGTGGCGGGCAGTGGTCGCAGCGAAACCGCCGGTCGAACCGTCCCGGTCCGGCCGGTTCCTTGGCGCGGGACTGGGGCGATGGCGTGGAATTCCGCCGCCAGGACGAGATCTTCTCGTGCGTGCACAACATGATGTTCGGCGCAGTTCCCGGCTTGATCTACATGCAAAACCATCAGGGGGTCTATCGCACCCGGAACGGCGGAGACGTTTGGGAAGAAGTGACTGACGGCTTGCCGTCCACCTTTGGCTTTCCGATTGCGGCCCACCCAAGGGACGCGGGCACAATCTGGACCTTTCCGCTGAACGGCGACAGTCAAGGCCGCTTTCCACCCGGTGCATCGGCGGCGATCTGGCGGTCGCGCGATGGCGGCGAAAGCTGGCAGGACATGCGCGAAGGTTTGCCCGCAAACAACTGTTTCTTCACCGTTTTGCGGCAGGGCATGTCGGTTGACCACCACGCGCCGGCAGGCGTTTATTTCGGCACCAACACCGGATCGGTCTTTGCCAGCGAAGACGAAGGCGACCGTTGGGCAGAGGTCGCCCGTCACCTGCCAACGGTCTTGTGTGTCGAAGTGGCAAACTGACTGCAAGGCCCCAGATTCTGGGGCCTTTTTATTTTTGGATCAGACGGTTATCCGTCGAAGTTGATTTCTTCCATCAACCGAAGTGCGGCCGGGCGCAGCTTTGCCACTTCGGTCAGCGGCTTGGTATCCGGCACAAATTCTCCCCAGCTTGCCACAAGCTCGGACGGCGGAACGGCTGGATTGGCCGGGAATTCATAATTTGCCTCGGCATAGATTCCCTGGGCTTCGGCACCGGACAGCCACTCCATGAACCGCAGGGCGTTTTCCTTGTTCGGGGCGGCTTTGGTCATGGCCACGCCCGAGACGTTCACATGGGTGCCGCCGTCGGTAAAGGTCGGAAAGACGATGTTCACCGCTTCGGCCGCCGCGCGTTGATCGGGGTCGGCCAGCATCTGGCCAATATAATAGGTGTTGCCGACCGCGATATCACATTCGCCGGCCGCAATCGCCTTGACCTGATCACGGTCGCCGCCATCGGGTTTGCGGGCGAGGTTGGCCTTCACGCCGTTCAGCCACGCCCGGGTGGCGTCTTCGCCGTGATGCGCGATGACCGCCGCGGTCAGCGCCACGTTGTAGTCATTGGTGCCGGACCGGATGCAGATGCGCCCCTGCCATTTGGCGTCGGCCAAGTCTTCATAGGTGGTCACCTCCCCCGGCGCGACGCGGTCCTTGCTGGCATAGACGATGCGGGCGCGCGTGGTCACCCCGAACCACATTCCAGCCTCATCGCGCAAGCTGGCCGGGATGTTGGCTTCCAACACCTGTGACGTCACCGGTTGGATCACGCCGGCTTCGACCACCTGGGTCAGGCGGGCGATATCGACCGTCAGCACCAGATCAGCCGGAGACCGTTTGCCTTCGGCGACCAGACGTTCTGACATGCCCTTGTCCACAAACGCAACATTCACCTTGATCCCGGTTTCGGCCGTGAAGGCATCAATGATCGGCTGGATCAATTCTGGCTGGCGGTGCGAGTAGATGTTGATTTCTTGCGCAACGGCGGGAAGCGCCACCGATGACAGGGCAAGGGCGGCAAGAGACAGGCGGAAGGTCATGGTCGGATCCTTTGGTCGGGCACTATCCGCTCCATAAAGCTGACTATTTTACTTTGGTCAATAGTTGAGTAAATGACTTTGGAATTATTTTGCAGCCTTTTCCTCGGCCTTGGCCCGGTTCCACAGGTTGTCCATCTCGGCCAGATCCGACTGTGCCGGTGTCTTGCCGGATAGTGCCAGCCAATCCTCGATCCTCTGGAAACGGCGGGTGAATTTGGCGTTGGCGGCGCGCAGGGCGGCTTCGGGGTCCACCTGCAGGTGCCGTGCCAGATTGGCCATCACAAACAAAAGATCACCGAATTCCTCGGCCACCTCGACCTCGGTCAGTTGGTTGCGCGCCTCGACCAGTTCGGCGGCTTCTTCCGTGATCTTGGCCACCACCTCGTCAGTCGAAGGCCAGTCGAACCCCACCCTTGCCGCGCGCTTTTGCAACTTGACCGCTCGGGTCAGGGCGGGCAGCCCCATCGCCACCCCGTCCAGCACACGGGCAGGACCACGTTCGCGGGCTTTCAGGGCTTCCCAATCGGCGGTTTGTTGCGCAGCCGATTTGTCGCGTGATTCCGTGCCAAAGACATGCGGATGGCGGGCAAGCATCTTGTCGCTGATTGACCGGATCACATCCTCCAGATCGAAGTGACCTGCTTCTTCGGCCATTTGTGCATGATAGACGGATTGAAACAGCAGATCGCCCAATTCGCCCTGCAATTCACGCCACGCCTGCCGTTCGATGGCATCGGCCACCTCATACGCTTCCTCGATCGTGTAGGGGGCAATGGTCGAAAAGTCCTGTTCCAGATCCCACGGACAGCCGGCGGTTGGGTGGCGCAGACGCGCCATGATTTCGCGCAGACGCGGCAGACCGCCATCCGGATCGTGAACAAGTCGGTCGCTTTTCGAACGGGATTCGGGGGAAGGGGGCATTGCGGCGGCCTCGGTTTTCGGATTTGATCAAAGGCCCTGCGCCCAGAGGAGTTAGACCCATGCCTGTCCTGAACCGTATCGCGGCTTTTGCCGAAGAAATGAAGGGCTGGCGTCGCCATCTGCATGCGAATCCGGAATTGCAATTCGACTGCCACACGACTGCGGCGTTCATTGCGGACCGTCTGCGCGACATGGGTGTGGACGAAATTCACGAAGGAATCGCCAAAACCGGCATTGTTGCGATCATCAATGGAAACGGGGCCGGGCCGACCATCGGTATCCGCGCCGACATGGATGCGCTGCCGATCGAGGAAATGACCGGGGCGGACTACGCCTCGACCGTGCCGGGGCGTATGCACGCCTGCGGGCATGATGGCCATGTGACCATGGCCCTCGGTGCTGCCAAGTATCTGGCCGAGACGCGGAATTTTGCGGGGCGCGTGGCGTTCCTGTTCCAGCCCGCCGAAGAAGATGGTGGCGGCGGCAATGTGATGGTGCAGGAAGGCGTGATGGACCGTTTTGACATCGCGCGGGTGTTTGGCATTCACAACGCCCCCAACATCCCGCTTGGCCATTTCCAGACCACGCCGGGTGCCTTGATGGCGTCGGTCGATACCGCTTGGGTCACGGTGACAGGCAAGGGCGGGCACGGCGCGACCCCGCATGAATGTATCGACCCGGTGGTGGCGGTTGTGGCCATGGTGCAGGCTGTGCAGACGATCATCCCCCGCAACGTCTATGCGATGGATGAGGCGGTGATTTCGGTCACCCAGATCCACGCCGGAACCGCATCCAACATCATCCCCGAGGTCGCAACCTTTTGCGCCACGATCCGGTCGTTCAAGCCCGAGGTGCGCGATTTGCTGAAGCGGCGGGTGCTGGAGATCGTCGAAGGCCACGCAACCGCGTTCAATGTGACAGCAGAGGTCGATTACGACTGGGGCTATCCGGCCACGGTCAACCATCCCGACGAAGCCGATTTTGCCGCGACAGTGGCCGCCGAGATTTCGGGCGATACGGCGGTGAACGCACGGTCAGGGCGCGAAATGGGGTCAGAGGATTTCAGCTATATGCTTGAAGCGCGGCCGGGGGCCTATCTGTTCATGGGGATCGGGCCGGGGGCTGGCCTGCATCATGCCGCCTATGACTTCAATGATGATGCCGCCCCGATTGGCGCCAGTTTCTTTGCCCGGCTGGTAGAACGGGCGCAGCCGGTCGTCGGGTAGCGCAGCTTCAGGGCCTGCGTCGGTTTGATCAAATCACTTGACTCTTGGGCGGGGGCGTCAAATCCTGTGCCCTCCGGATAGGGCGCGTCTCCGAGGCACAGAAAGACGACCGTTTGGCCGACGGGATGACTTGAGATGGCTTTGGAAGACGCAAAAACCCAAGTGGATACTGCCTTTACCCGCAAAGGGTTGAAGGGACTTGCTTTCGAGAATGCTTTTGCCGGGGCGACCAGTTTTCTGCGTCGAACCTACAGCAAGGATCTGACCGGCGTCGATCTGGCCATCACCGGCGTGCCCTTCGATCAGGCGGTCACGCACCGCACCGGCACCCGTTTTGGCCCGCGCGCGATCCGGGAGGCCAGCAGTTTGCAGCCCTATGATCCGCCCTATGGCTGGCCGACCAACCCGTTGGAGGACATGGCCATCGTCGATTACGGCGATCTGGCGTTCGATTATGCCCATACCCCAAGTTTTCCGGGGCTGCTGACCGACCACATCCGCACCATCCTGTCTGCAGGGGCAGGGACGGTGACGCTGGGGGGCGATCACTTCATCACGCTGCCGATCCTGCGCGCCTATGCCGAAAAATACGGCCCCATGGCGGTGATCCATTTCGACGCCCATTCCGACCTGTGGCAAGACGACGACATCGACCGGATCGATCACGGCACCTTTTTCTACAAAGGGGTGAAGTCGGGCGTGATTGATCCGGCAGCATCGTTTCAGATCGGCATCCGCACCCATTGCGACGACTATCTGGGGGTGGAATACGCCGATGCGCGATCGGTACACGAGCGGGGCACGGCCCCGGTCGTGGCGCGGGCGAAAGAGATTGTCGGCGACAGGCCGTGCTACGTCACCTTTGACATCGATTGCCTTGATCCATCCTGTGCGCCCGGCACCGGGACGCCGGTTTGGGGGGGCTTGCAGACATGGCAGGCGGCGGCCGCCCTGCGCGATCTGGCCGGAATCAACATGGTGGGTGGTGACATCGTCGAAGTTTCTCCGGCGTATGATACGACGGGGGCCACAGCCATAGCAGGCGCCCATGTCGCGCACGAATTGATCTGCCTCTATCATTGGGCAAAGACACGCAGATGACCAAGACAGGGGTGCGGAATTTGGGATTGTTCATTGCCTTTGCCATCATAGGGCTGCTCGGGCTGATCAGCTTTGTGCGGCTGGCCCCGACGGATGCGGTGCGTTGGCATGTGGCGCAAACCGATGGGGGTTGGGCGTCGGTTCCATGGGGCGCGGTGCAGGCGGAAACCGGGGGCGCGCGGCTGCGACTGTCTGCGCAAACCGCCGATCCTGCCGACCTTCTGGCCCGGCTGGACGCCATCGCCATGGCTACACCCCGCACCTCGCGCCTTGCCGGCAGCGTTGCCGAGGGTCGGATCACATGGGAAACGCGCAGCCAGATCTGGGGTTTTCCCGACTACACCACAGCCGAAGTTCAGGCGGATGGGCTTTACGTCCATGCCCGCCTGCGCTTTGGGTCGGAAGATCTGGGCGTGAATGCCAAACGGCTGACCGCGTGGATGCAAGCTCTTTAGATCAGTTCGGTTCAGGTGGATTGGGGTTCAGGTTCGTCGTCGGCCAAGGGAACCGGGTCGTCTCCGGCCAGAAAGTTCCCCAACTTCTCCAATCCTGGCACATGATCGCAGATCACCGAGATCACAACCAGAAGCGGCACGGCGATGATCATCCCGATCACCGACCACAGCCACGCCCACAACGCCACAGTCAAGAACACCACAACCGCATTCATCTGTAGGCGGCGGGCCACGAAATAGGGCGTGATCAGCTGGCCTTCCAGTGTTGTCAGCGTCAGATAGACCGAGGCCACCACCAGCGGCCAGAAAATGTCCGAGAATGTGACCAAGGCCACGATCAACGCAATGATGCCGCCGGTGACCGCCCCGAGATAGGGAATGAAGTTCAACGCAAATGCCAATAGTCCAAACAACAGCGGTGACGGCATGCCCATGGCCCACATCGCCAGTCCAATGGCCAGACCCAGACAGGCATTTATCAGCGTAATCGCCCCTAGATAGCTGCCCAGACTGTCTTCGATTTCGCGCAAAGCACTGTAGGCCCGGCGCTTTTCCCCAATCCGGTCAAAACTTTGCACGATTTTCAGATACAAGAGGTCGCCCGATGCGATCAGGAAAAACAGCAAGAACAGGGTCAGTGCGATCTGCCCAAGGACGCCCGGAGTGGTGTATAACCCGTTCACGATCGCTGTGGCGGCATCAAAGCCGGGGGTGGTGTCGGCCTCGGGATCTGGCTCTGCCTCCATCTGCGACATGGCGTTGTCGATGGTCTCGAAGGTGCCGCGCAGCCGTTGCAGCTTTTCGGTCAGGGCGGATTGGATCTCGGGCAGCTCTGCAATCAACTGGCCCGCAGGACCAGAGATCGACCATCCAAGCGCAATGATGCCAAGGAACAACCCAAACACGATCACGGCGGCTGTTGCCGGCGGGGCTATCCCAAACCGCGACAGGCGACGGCGCACCGGGACAAAGACAAAGAACAGGAGCACGGCAAAGGTAACGGGAATCAGAAAATCACGCGCCAGCGCAATGGCAGCGACAACAGCCATGATGAACAGTCCGACCAGGGGCCACGACGGTCGGCTTCGAGGCGGGATCACCTCTGACTCTAGGGGGAACTTGTGAACTGCTTGATACTTGACAGCCGCCATTTTGACCGACTCTCCCCCGGATGCCTGCGCCGTGACATTGGCGACCGCTTGTCAACGCCGCAAGCCTTTTGCGGTTCCCAACGCGGGCTGCCAATATTGCGTGTGCCCATTGCGTGTACGCGGCCTGTCACCCCCTCTTGACCACGGCGCACAATCACGCGACACAACGCGCCATGGTGCCCTTTGACAAACTTGCCCAGATCACCCAGCGGTTCGAATTTCTCGAAGCCAAGCTGAACGCTGGCGCGACGCCGTCGGAAATCGCCACACTCAGCCGGGACTATGCGGACCTGAAGCCGGTGGTGGCCCAGATCGACTCCTATCGTCGTGCGCTGGACGATGCGGCCGAGGCCGAGGGCTGGCTGGCCGACCCGGAAATGAAGGCGCTGGCCGAAGAGGAATTGCCGCGACTGCGGGCGCGGATCCCTGAGATCGAACAGTCCCTGCGGGTGGCGCTTCTGCCCAAGGATGCCGCTGATGCGCGGCCGGCCATCCTTGAAATCCGTCCCGGCACGGGGGGCGAGGAAGCAGCCCTGTTCGCCGCTGATCTTTTGCGGATGTATCAGCGCCATGCCGAAGGAAAAGGCTGGCGGTTCGAGGTTCTTGAACAGCAACTGTCCGACCTTGGCGGTATCAAATCCGTGACCGCGCATGTGCAAGGCGATGGCGTCTATGCGCGGCTGAAATATGAGGCCGGCACCCACCGTGTGCAGCGTGTTCCCGAAACCGAGGCCGGAGGCCGCATCCACACCTCAGCGGCCACAGTGGCCGTGCTGCCCGAAGCTGAAGAGGTGGATGTGGACATTCCCGCCAGCGACATCCGCATCGACACGATGCGGTCCTCGGGCGCCGGGGGGCAGCATGTGAACACCACCGACTCGGCGGTGCGCATCACCCATCTGCCCACCGGTATCATCGTCACCAGCTCTGAAAAATCGCAGCACCGGAACCGCGAAATCGCGATGCAGGTCTTGCGCGCGCGCCTGTTTGAGCTGGAGCGTGAGCGGGTCCATAACGCCAGGTCCGCCGATCGCAAGGCACAAGTGGGCAGCGGGGACCGAAGCGAACGCATCCGGACCTATAACTTTCCGCAAGGTCGGATGACGGACCACCGCATCAATCTGACCCTGTATTCGCTGGGGCAGATCATGGCGGGTGATCTTGATGCCATCATCGACGCGCTGCAATCCGATGATCAGGCCAAGAAGCTGGCCGAGGCCGGGCTGTGACGACGCTCTCTGCCGCCTTGGGGCGCGCGATACAAGACCTGCGCGCCGCCGGGGTGCCTGACCCCGCGACCGACGCCCGCGCCCTGATGGCCCATGCTGCGGGTCTTGCGCCGGATCGTCTGACGCTTCATCTGCAGGACACGGTCGATGATGCTGCGCTTGATCGCTTTTCCGACCTGATTGCCCGGCGCTGCGCCCGGGAACCGGTGTCGCATCTGGTTGGTCACCGCCTGTTCTGGGGCCACCGCCTGATTGTGACCCGCGATGTGTTGGACCCGCGCCCCGAAACAGAAGTCCTTGTGGCCGAGGCCCTGTCGCAGCCCTTCGTCAAGATGCTTGACCTTGGCACCGGGTCGGGATGCATCCTTGTGTCCTGCCTTGCCGGAATGCCAATGGCCAGCGGTGTCGGTGTTGATCTGTCGCCCGCCGCCCTCGCCGTGGCCACCCGCAATGTTGACGCCTTGGGGCTGACCGACCGCACGCGTCTTATGGTCTCCGACTGGTTTTCCGCCGTGCCGGGGCAGTTTGATCTGATTGTGTCAAACCCGCCCTACATTGCAGCGGACGAAATGGAGCATCTGTCACCCGAGGTCCGCGAGCATGAGCCGCAGTTGGCTCTGACGCCAGGGGGCGACGGGCTCGACTCTTATCGGCACATCGCGCGCGGCGCTTTTGCACAGCTGATGAACGGCGGGCGGCTGATCGTGGAAATCGGTCCGTCTCAAGCCACTGCGGTCAGGGCGCTTTTTGTCGCCCAAGGGCTGCAAAATATCCGCTGTATTTCTGATTTTGATGGCCGGGACCGGGTGATTGTGGCGCAAAAGCCCGCCGATCCCCATGGCTGCGACAGCGCATAAGGCGCAAATCGCGCAGCGGGCGTACGAATCTTCTTGTCACAGCCTTGGCCCTGTGGTTATTCGATCTTACGCGAATGAGGCACCGTCGGTGCTAGGCCGCGCCAAACCCGGTCATTGCAACTTCCCCCACATGGGGCAGACGGTCCCAGAAGGATCAGGCGCAAAACGAACCGGACTATCTGGATCAAAGGACACGATGCGCTCTTCCAAGTCCCGCCAGCGTTCAAAGCAGAACCGCCCGCGTACCCTCGGCAATATCATAAACCGGGTGTTTGACAGCTCCGGCCCCGAAGGCAAGGTGCGTGGTACGCCACAGCAGATCATCGAAAAGTATCAACATCTGGCGCGTGATGCTCAGGTGTCGAATGACCGTGTCGCGGCTGAGAATTTTCAGCAGCATGCCGAACATTACACCCGCATGCTGGGTGAAGCGATGCGCGAAATGGCGGCCGAGCAAGAAGCAAGGCAGCAGCAATATGGCCCGAACGGCGGTCAGAATAACGGCCAGAATGGCAATCGTGATCAACGCGACACCCGCCCTTGGCGTGATGACCGTGGCCCGGACTCGGGGAATGGCGATCAGCCCGATATGATGCAGGACCCGCGCGGCGATGACTCCGGCTTGGTGGAAATCCCCGAGGCTCGCCGTGACCCACCACCTGCCGACACACCACGTCGCGACGACCGGCGCGAAGACCGTCCCCGCCGTACGGATCGTCCGGAAGGCGACCGCAATCGCAACCGTGAAGATGCGCGCAACAATCGAGGTGCTCGTCCTCCACGGCCCGAACGCACACCCGAGGGACCATCTGATGGGACGTCTGCTGGTCGTCCGGTCGAGCCAGTGGCCACGGTGGCCGCGGCACCTGCCCAGACCGCTCCAGCCGTTGCCCCTGTGGAATCGTCCACGCCGGAAGCACAGGCAAAGCCCCGTCGCCCCCGTGCGCCCAGAAAGCCAAAGGTCGCTGAAGGTGGCGGCCCGGAAGGTGGCGAAAATGGCGGGAACAGCGGCCCGCGCGAAGCTGCCGAATAAGACCGCCAAGCACGCCGCCCCAAACCGGGCGGCGTCTTGCTTTTGGCCTCACCGATCCGCGACGGCCCGCGCCAAGGCGCAGAATTGTTCCAGCCCGATCTCCTCGGCCCGTTGCGTTGGCACGATGCCAACACTTTGCAGCAACGCTTCGATATCCCCACCCAACCCCTTCAGGCTTGAGCGCAGCATCTTGCGGCGCTGGTTGAACGCCATCGCCGTGACCCGACCCAATACCTGCGCATCGGCCGGAAAGCGCGGCTGATCCAGCCGTGTCAGATGCACCACCGCCGAATGGACCTTGGGGGCAGGGGTAAAGGCCTCGGGCGGCAGGTGCATCACGATCCTTGTATCGGCCCGCCATTGGGCCAACAGCGCGAGTCGCCCGTAGTGATCACTGCCCGGCTTGGCCACAATCCGTTCGGCCACTTCCTTTTGAAACATCAACGTCAGCGAGGTCCAGAACGGCGGCCACACGCGCGGAGACAGCCACCGGATCAGCAATTCCGTCCCAACATTGTAGGGCAGGTTCGAGACAACCCGGATTGGTGCCGCCAACCGCGACGCCACATCAATTTCCAGTGCATCGCCGAGAACAATCTCCAGCCGCCCCGGATAGGCCGCTGCAATCTCGTCCAGGGCCGGCACACAGCGTGGGTCCTTTTCAACCACCATCACCCTGCGCGCGCCTTCCGCCAGCAGCCCCCGTGTCAATCCGCCAGGACCGGGCCCAACCTCCAGCACATCACAAGCGGACAGATCCCCCGCCAGCCGTGCGATTTTTGCCGTCAGGTTCAAGTCCAGCAGAAAGTTCTGCCCCAACTGCTTTTTCGCCACCAGATCATGCGCCCGGATCACCTCGCGCAAGGGTGGCAACCCATCAATCATGCCCATTCCGAAGCCCCTTTATCTTGGCAAAAATATCCCGGGGTCTGGGGCAGCGCCCCAGTCCGACCTTACCGCCCGCGCGACTTGGCCATCGTGAAAGCCATCCGGCACGCCGCCACAAGACTGTCGGGCAGGGCAGTCCCTGTTCCGGCAATATCGAATGCCGTTCCATGATCGGGCGAGGTCCGGATAAAGGGCAATCCCAGTGTCACATTCACGCCGCCGTCGAAATCCAGCGTCTTGATCGGGATCAGCGCCTGATCGTGATATGCGCACACCGCCGCATCATAGGTAGCCCGGGCGCGGGTGTGAAACATGGTGTCGGCAGGCAGGGGGCCGACCACCGCCAGACCGTCGCGCCGCAGCCGCGCGACTACCGGTGCGATCACGCGGATATCCTCCCACCCCATCGCACCACCTTCGCCCGCATGCGGGTTCAAACCCGCCACCGCAATCCGCGGCGCGGCAATGCCGAAATCACGGATCAGTCCGGCATGGGTCAGCCGGATCACCTGGTCAAGCAACTCTGCGGTCAGGGCGGTTGGCACATCGGCGAGTGGAATATGGATCGTGGCTGGCACAACCCGCAACAACGGCGAGGCCAGCATCATCACCACCGGCACGTCCCCCGCCAGGTGCGCAAGGTATTCGGTGTGGCCGGGAAAGCCGAACCCCGCGCCATCTTTCAGCACTTTTTTGTGCAGCGGTGCCGTGACAATCGCAGACGCCTGTCCGTCGGTCACCAACGTCACGGCCCGCGCAATCACCTCGATCACGCCTGCCGCATTTGCGCCAACGGGTTGGCCCGGTATGACCGGCGCGGCAAAATTGTGCGGCAGAACCGGCAACACATTGGCAGGCACCTGCCGAGCGTCATGCGGTGTCGTAACTTCGGCCCACTGGGTGCCGCTCGGCAAATGCCGCGGATCCCCCAGCCAGACAAACGGAACGTCCTGTCCCAGCACGCGGCGCGCCTTGACCGCAAGTTCCGGACCAATCCCTGCGGGTTCACCGCAGGTCATCACCAAAGGTTGCATCGTCACGGTGTTTCGATGATGGCTTCCGACCGCAACTCTTCCAGATAGCCTTCCGCCAGAAAGGTCAGTTTTTGCGAGATCAGTTGCTCACGGATCGCGCTGCGGTCAATCTGACCTTCGCCCTTGGGACCGCGTCCGCAAAGCATCAGAAACACCCGCCAGCCGCCGCGCGTAAGAGCGGTCGAATATTCACCGGGGTCCAACTGTGCCAATTGCAACGCGACATCACCCGGAATCTCGGGAACAGTTCTGGTTTCCACCTTCAAACGGTCCTCGGGCAGACCACGCGCTTCGGCAAACAGATCCTTGCAGGTGTCCACCCGGTTGTGCAGCGCGGCCGCCTCTGCCTGCACGCCGTCGGTGTTGGGCAGCAGGTATTCCGCGTATTCCAGCTCCACCAAGGGGGCCGTTGCCGTCTTGTCCTCGGCGACATCCCGCAGTTGGAACATGGCCACCGCATTCGGCAACGTCACCGGATCAGACACCTGACCGGGGCCAAGAGCCAGCACCAGTTCCACGACCTGCGGCGGAAGCTCGGACGCAGGGGTCCAGTCCAGCCACCCACCACGACCGGCCGAGGGCGAAGCCGAATAGCGCCGCGCCGCTGCGGCAAAACCGTCTTCCGTGGTGATCTCGGTCTTCAGCTTGCGCGCCAGTTCCTGTTGGGTTTCGGGGTCGCCCTCGACCGGCAGGATGATTTCTGACAGCAAAAGCTGGATCGCCGTGTTGTTTGCGGAATTCGCAATCACGCGGTCAATCTCGGCCTCTGTCACCGAGGTGGTCGGCAAGAACCGTCCGCGCACGATTTCGCGCCACAACAGACCGTTGCCGACAAAGTCCCGGAAGGTTTCCATCCCGACCCCGGCCTGCCCCAACGCTTCGACGAATTGCGCAGCCGTCAGATTGGCGCGGCTGGCGAATTCTTCCATTCCGGCCGTCAATTGTTCAGGCGTCAGGCGCAGACCAAAGCGTTTCGCTTCGGCTGCGGCAAGCCGGTCTTGGGTCAGACCCTGCAATGCCTCTTTTTCCGGGTCGCCCGGCACGCGCAGCAGTTTCAGAAACAGCTTGCGCTGGTCCATCTCGTATCGGGTGATCACGCTGTCATTGATGCGTAGTACGGCATCAAAGGGCGAGCCGACTTGCGCCAGCGCGCGCTGTGGCAGGCTGGCCGCCGGGACGGCAAGCGTTGCAAGCAGGGCGAATGCCCGCACCGAAAAAGAGAAAGTTGTCGTCATGCGTTGTGCCGTCACTGCCCTTGCGCCTTTCACGTCTTGCGCCCGATCCGTCTGCCCATCACAGCGGCCCATCTTTAACGCCGACAGGCGCGTGACGGGCCTGCGCCGGTTCCGGCGCCAAAGCCGACCAAATCGACCGAAAGGCCGAAATCCGTTGTCGGCTTCACACTAGTCGAGGATGTGAACCGACGCGAGAGAGAAAGATCCACCGAAACGCATTCGTTGCGGAACTGCAAACCCACCCCGGCCCGGTTGGCACGCTTGGCTTCGATATCATAGCGGGCCTGCGCGCGGGCGGTCCAGGACTCGGTCATCTTGTAGCTGCCATCCATCGCGATTTCAGCAATATCAACCGGGCGGTCTTCGGCCAGATCGGCAGTCAGGAACACATAAGATCCGGCAATCCCGTATTTCTCACCCTGCAGATTCAGGCGGGTTTCCGATTTGGTCAATTTGAAACTGTCATTGATCAGCAGGCGTTGGCTGATCCCCATTCCCTGCGGTAAGGTCAACTGCGCGGCGGCCAGCCAGTTGGACGTGTCGCCGTTTAGACCCGAGGCCACCGAGAACTGGCCCAGATCCTGCGCGCGATAGACGTGGCCAACGGCGGTGGACAGGGTCCAGCCCGCCGGGTCGATGCGCGTGTAGCTGACGCCCAGATTGACCCGCCCGCCGCGTTCGGTGGCATCCGATCCCGGATAGCGGTTGAGCGAAAACAGATTGCCTTCGTCAAACTCCACCAGAAGGGAATCTTCATTCGGCAAGGCTTCGCTACCTTCGGGGGACCAGACGACCTGTGCCACCGGTTCGATGACATGGCCAACCCCACGCTGATCGGTCTTGGTCCACGGCCAACGGAATTCGACCGCCGCGCCACCATGCAGACGCCCGGTCTGACCACCAAAGGTGGCATCTTGCGCTATGTAATAGGCGTCGCCAGTGACTTCGGCGACGGAGCTTGCCACAATACCCATCGGCAGCATGAAATTGCGCCGCCAATTCAGCCGCAACGACAGCCTGCTGACATCGCGCCCGTCCGCAATCGAGTCCAGATCGAGCGCGGTGTCGAACGGATTCGTGGAACTGCGGTAATGGCTGTGGGACTGGAACCGCAATCCCGATTCTCCGCCCAAGGGGCCACCGGAAAAGCGTCGGTGAAAGGTGAAATCGGAAACGATGGTTGGCAGGGTGGAATTGGACTCTCCGGCCCGGATCGACCGAATTCCGATGAGTCGGCCTTCGATGTATTCGTTGCGCCGTGTGCGGCTGACCACGACCCGGCTGGTCAATCTGTCGGCAGCAGGCAAGCCGTAATCAAGCAAATAGGCCGGATCGCTGACGATGATGGCGTCAAATGTCAGTTTGAAATCGCGTGGCAGATCAAACTTGCCGGTGCCGGTCAGATAATGCCGCGTCTCTCCGGGGACCAGATCATCCCGTGACAGGGCCCCGTTGAACTCGATCTCTCCGGTGGGGAAGGCCTGACGGAAGCGCAACTCCACCGTGCGCCCGGCCTTGGTTGACAAAAACGGCGTGATTGTCAGGTCTTTGTGCGGCCCAAGCGTCAGGAAATAGGGCAGCTTGATGCCGGTCCCGAGCCCCGAGGTCGTCCGAATGACAGGCATCAGAAAGCCCGAACTGCGCGCCAGCGTGGGGTCTGGCATCCTTAGACGCGGAAAATAGACGATCGGCACGCCAGACACCCGGAATTGCGCCTGATCAAAATAGATCTGCCGCTCTTGCTGATCATGCACCACGCGTCGCGCGCGGATTTCCCACAAGGGAGGCGCGCCATCGCAAATCTTGCAAGACGACGCCACTGCGTTGTCCAACTGGGTGTAGCGCCCACCGACCCGCTGGATCTGGTTCGCGGCCAGTTGCAATTCACGGTTCAGCACCAGCCGCGCACTGGTCAACACGCCTTCTGTCAGGTCGGCCGCCAACTCGGCCTGCGACGCGACAAGGATAGCGGTGTCGCCATCCACCAGAACGATGGGTCCGGTGATGCTCAGCCGGTCGGTAGTGCGATCATAGACAATGCGAGAGGCGCGCAAGGTCCGACCTTGGTAAAACACCTCGACCCCACCATCTGCAACCAACTGCCCGGCGGCATCAATCCGCACCGAATTTGCGACCAGTGCCGCCATGTCTTGCGCCGGTGTCGGCAAGGCCGGTGCAAATGACAGGAAGGCGGTGGTCAGCAAGGCAGTCAGGACGCGTCGCGTCATGGGGCGCGCCATCAGCCATCCTCCAGATGCAAAAGCAGTCCAAGTGCCAGAAAAACAGCTGCAACCGGCGCGGCCCAGGCAGAAAGCAGAATGGGAATTTGACCGTTGTTGCCAAGAACCTGCGCAAAGTTTCTAAGAAAAAAGATGAAGAATCCGCCCAGAATTGCCAACAGCACCATGACCCCGGTGCCGCCGAACCGGGCGTGGCGCATGGTAAAGCCCGCCGCGATCAGCACCATTGCCGCCAACAGCAAGGGTTGTGCCAGTTCCATCTGATACCAGACCCGATGGGCGCGGGCCGAAAAGCCCGCCCGCTCCAGCCCGGCGATATAGGCAGGCAGGCCCCAGAACGACACCGCAGAGGGCGCACCGAAACTGTCCCGGATACGTTCGCGCGTAAGGTTCGAGGCAAGGGTGGCGTTGGCAGGCAGGATCTCGGCCTCTCGTTCGGGGTTCACGCCTGACATGTCCCAACGCTTGGCCCCCGTCAACGCCCAAGCACCCGTGACCAATTCGGCACTGTCGGCTTCGATCCGTTCCGCCGCCAGCCCGTCCGGTCCAAAGCGCAGGAAGGTCACGCCGAACAGCTCTGTGCCATCGGTGTTGGCGCGCAGGGCGCGGATCACGGTTTGGCCATCATCGGTGCCCTGTCGCAGCCACAGCCCGGTGTCGGCCAGCGACAACGCACTGGGCGCACCATCGGCCGCTGCCGCCCACAACCGGTCATATTCTTTTTGCGTTGCGGCGACCAATGGGTTCAGAACCGCCACTGCCAACCCACCGATGATCAGCGACATCAGGACCGGCGCCAGTAGAAAACGCAGCCCCGACCGTCCCGCGGCCCGGATCACGACAAGTTCGGACGACCGCGCAAGCGACAGAAACAGCGTGATCGCGGCCAGGATCGTGATCAACGGCAGAATATGATACAGGCTTGACGGGGTGCTCATCGCAGCCAGATGCAGCGCCCCAGAGGTGCTGATGCTCTGGTTTGAAAAGCGGCGCAACTGTTCGACCACGTCGATCAGCATCATGATCGCCCAGAACGCCCCAAACACCTGTGCAAAGGCCCAGAGAAACCGGCGTGCAATATAGCGCGACAGGATCATGCCACTGCTCCTGTCGTGCCGGATCGAGATCCGCGGCCCAGCCAGCGGGGGCGCTGCGACAGCCACAAAAGAAAGACACCGATGCAGAAGCCGATGATGGGGGCAGCATAGACAGCGGGCCACGCCTGTTCGGACCGACCCGCCAAAGCGGTGCCTTGTGTGTTGATCATCTGCACCAGGATCAGCAGCACCACGGCGACGCCGATCTGACGCCACAGGCCAAAGCGGCTGAACGCGCCAAGCAGCAGCGCGCCGAACCCGATCAGGGCGGCGGCCAACCCAAGAAACGGCTGCGCGATCCGGCTGTGCGCTTCTTGCAGCAGGTTGGCCCGTGTTGACCGCACCTCGGCCATCACGGCCGGATCAGCCCGCAGCAGATCAAGCGTGGACACCTCTTCCACCGACCGTCCGCTGCGGTTTGACGCGCCGATCATGCCGGCAAGATCATAGGTCACATCCGCAAACCGCGTCACCGCAAGCCGGCGGGTCTGGTGGTGCAACTCCTGCGTCATGCCGTCAAACATCAGAAGTTTCGGGCCCTGATCGCTACGGGCCAGCAGGGCACGGCGCGCGGTGTAGGTTGTTGTTGTGCCCGGCGTCCGGTCATCCGACAAAAACACATCGCGCAGTTCACCGTTGACCGTTATTTCACGTATATATAACGCCAGACCGTCCGAGGGGTGCATGAACTGGCCTTCGCGCAAGAAGCGGGCGGTGACGTTGTCGGCGATTTCCGCACTGCGATCCGCCAGAGCGGCCCGGCTGGCAGGGACCAGAACATGGGTCAGAACCGAGGCCATCAGCATCACGATAAGACCGAAATAAAACACCGGACGCGCCAGACGGAAGGAAGAAAAACCAGTCGCCTGCATCACCACCAATTCGCTGTCCCCCACCAGCCGATTGGCGACGTAGACCGCGGCGGCAAAGGTGGAAATCGGCAGCACCAGCCGGATCACGTTAGGCAACGTCAGCAAGGAAAATTCGACAAACACCAGCGCGGACTGACCATCACCGATCAACTGGTCAAACAGCCCGACAGCCCGATTGACCCAATAAACAGACACAAGCAGTAGGGAAAAGAACCCGAACAGCGCAAGAAGTTGCGACAGCAGGTATCTGTCGAATCTTGGCACGGCGTCAATCGCTCCCTCACCCTTTGTTTGTGCAGTTTAAGCCAATCGCTCGGGATTGGAAACTCATATCTGGTCATTGCCGGCCCTGCGGGCTAGCCTTTGCGCAGCGTGCCGCGCAAGTGCAACACCAGCCCATCGAGGAAAGAATGACCCACCCAGTGCCGATCCAGTTCCGTGAATGTGACGCCGATGTGCTGGCTGACCGGTCCGGTCGCATTGTGGTTCTGGCCGAACCGGGCGCAAGCCTTCCACCGCTGGCGCGCAAGGCCGACAAGCTGACCCGCGGCGCGATTGTGCGGGCGGTGGGCTCCGACGCCTTCGCCGCGCTGAAGCCGGGTGAGGCGCTGGATCTTGCGTTTCCCGCCGGACTGGCGGCAGAGGCGATCCAGATCGTCCGTTTGCCGCGCAAGGCCACGGTGGCCGATGCGCGAAAGGCCGGTGCGACGGTCGGGCGATCGCTGTCGTCGCTGCACACGCTTGTGCTGGCCGAAGGGCATCCGCAGGCCACCGATATTGCCTTTGGCCTTGCCCTGCGCGCCTATGATTTCACGCCGCACAAGACCTCGACCCCCAAGACCATTGGTCCGGTCACGGTGATGGTGACCAACCCCGAAGCCGTGGCCGCCGCCGCCAATGCCGGGGCTGCCGTCGCAGAGGGCGTGTTCTTCACCCGCGATCTGGTCAATGAGCCTGCAAATGTACTGACCACCTTCGACTTTGCCGCGCGCCTTGCCGCGATGCAAGAACTTGGGCTTGAGGTTGAAATTCTGGAAGAGGACGAGTTGCTCAAGCTTGGCATGGGTGCGCTTCTGGGGGTGGGCATGGGGTCCGAGACACCCTCGAAGGTGGTGGTGATGCAGTGGAACGGCGGTCCGAAGGACGAGGCGCCCTTCGCACTGGTCGGCAAGGGCGTTGTGTTCGACACCGGTGGCATTTCGATCAAGCCGGCGGCGGGCATGGAGGAAATGACCATGGACATGGGCGGCGCGGGCGTGGTGGCGGGGGTGATGCGCACGCTGGCCATGCGCAAGGCCCGTGCCAATGTGGTCGGGGTTGTCGGCTTGGTCGAAAACATGCCCGATGGCCGCGCGCAACGCCCCGGCGATGTCGTGACGTCCATGAAGGGTGACACGATCGAGGTGATCAACACCGATGCCGAAGGGCGGCTTGTGCTGGCCGATGTGCTTTGGTACGCGCAAGAGCGGTTCAAACCCACTGCAATGATCAATCTGGCCACGCTGACCGGTGCTATCATCATCGCCCTCGGCCATGAAAATGCCGGAGTGTTTTCCAATGACGATGCCCTTGCCGACGCTTTCCTGCGCGCGGCCAAAGCCGAAGGCGAAGGGGCGTGGCGCATGCCGATGGGCGAGGCGTACGATGCGCGGCTGAAATCGCGGATTGCCGATATGATGAATGTCGGTGGGCGCGAAGGGGGGGCGATCACGGCAGCGCAGTTCCTTGCCCGCTTCGTGAAGCCGGATGTGCCATGGTGCCATCTGGATATCGCAGGCACCGCGCTGTTGAAAACAGACAGCACGCTTGCGCCCAAAGGGGCGACCGGATGGGGGGTCATGGCGCTTGACCGTCTGATCCGCGACCGGTTCGAGGCGAAATAAACCCCGATGGGGATCGTGATGTTCTACCATCTGACGCAGTCCAGCGCGGAGCAGACCGCGCTGGTCCTGTTGACGCGGGCCTTGGGGCAGGGCTGGCGCATCATGATCCGGGGCACCGATGCGGGGGCACTCGACCGGCTGGATGCACGGCTTTGGCTGGATCCGCAGGACGGTTTTGTGCCGCATGGCCGCGAGGGGGGGCCGCACGACAGCCGCCAGCCCGTGCTGATCGGCACCGGGGAAGCGACAAACAGCGCCAAGGCAATCCTGTTGCTGGATGGCGCTGAAGTCAGCGAAGCCGAGGCAGGCGCCCTTGAACGGGTGTGGATGCTGTTTGATGGCGCAGACCCGGACCGTCTGGCGCATGCGCGCGGTCAATGGAAACGGCTGACCGATGCTGGCTTGCCGGCTCAATATTGGTCAGAGGAAACCGGTCGCTGGGAAATGAAGGCCGAAAAAGGCTGATCCCGGAAGGCCCGTGTCGGGGTTCGACACCCGTCAGCGGCGCAGGATCATTTCGCCATCGGCGATTTCGATCCTGTAGCGCCCCAGATAGGTCATGCCCAAAAGCGAGATGTCGAGGTCACCTTCGTTGACAAAGACGGTCAGCCGGTCGTCGCGATGCGGCCCCAACTGCACATCCGACACGGTCACACGGGCGGTGCGGACCACCCCATTGGCGGTGCGCGCCTCGCCCAGAAACATCAGGCTGGCTGGGTCGATCCCCACCCGCCGGGCGTCCGCCATGGTCAGCACAACTTGGCTGGCACCGGTATCGACCATGAACGGCACATTGGTGCCACTGACAGACAGCGTCAGATAGTAGTGACCGTCTGCCGCACGGGGCAGGCGAATTTCGCCGCCTTCGACCACGGTCTGCCGCGGCAGGATATCGGTGCGCATGTCCTGCCAAAGCCCATAACCCGCCATCAGGCCGACCACGATCAGCCCCCAGGCGGCGGCGGTGCGCAGGGCCTGTCCGAACCGGCCGCGGAATTCGACAATGACCCAGCCACCGACGGCTGCCATTAGCAGACCCAGATAGCCCAGCCGTGCCAGAGTGTCACCGTCCATGCCGAACCCTTTCCTGCCTTGACTATAGCTAGGGGGCCGGGTGGCCTGGTGCAACGGTCCGGGCCTAGATCAACCCGGTCTGACGCACACCATCGATCACGAATTGTACCGACAACGCCGCCAGCAACATCCCCAGAAGCCGGGTCACGACCAGCGTTCCGGTGCGCCCAAGCATCCGCTCCAGTGGCGTGGCCGCAAGAAAGAACAGGAAGGTGACAAGGATCACCGCCAACATCAGACCGATGACGATGCCGGTTGCCGTCCAGTCGCCGCCGGCCTGACCGATCAGCAGGATCATCGTGGCGATTGCCCCCGGACCTGCGATCAGCGGGGTGGCAAGCGGGAATACCGACGGGTCATGGTCCTGATCAGCCGTCTGATTTTCACGCCGTTGCGTGCGGCGTTCGAACAGCATGTCAAGCGCGGTCAGGAACAGAAGGATGCCGCCCGCGATCCGGAATGCGGGCATCGAGATGCCGATGAAGGTCAGGATGGATTCCCCGGCCACCCCGAACAGCAGCAAAAGCCCCGCCGCGATCACGCAGGCGCGCACCGCAACAGCGCGACGCCGCTGCGCACCGGCCCCTTGGGTCAGGGCGATGAACAAGGGCACAAGCCCGATGGGATCCATCACCACGAAAAGGGTGACAAAGCCGGTGATGAGAAATGCCTGATCCATCCGGTCGCTTTACGAAGCCTTGCCTCGTCCGGCAAGGACAAATGTGGTCAGACGATCCGGGGCCCGATGCTGGACGGGTCGCGGCCCGGGGTGGACCAGAAGTCGGCGGCAAAGGCGGGAAGGTCGGAAAGAACGCGGTCCAGATCGCTGCGCAGTACCGCCTTGCGCAGCGCAATCGCGGTTGCAGTCACGCAATGGTCGGGGGTCAGGTTGTGATGCGGACGCAGAGCCATGGCCTCGGCGGTCCAGTCCGCCCGGGTGCCAGCGGGCAAGGGCGGGGCGATCTTCCAGTGTGCCACAAACAGGGCGCGCAGAACTGACGGAAGGATCTGAGCGAAATCAATGGCCTGTTGCGCCGTCAGCCTTGCCCGAAACGCCCGCAAAACACCTTCGACCGCCGTGAAGGTGGCGTTGTCGCTGGTCAGACCCATCTCGTCCCGCGCGTCAGCCAGAAAAGCTTGCCATTCCCGCGTCGCCAGACGGTAGGTCCATGGCATCGGCATCGGTCAGACCGCACCTTCCAGCTTTTCCTGAGCCGACAGCCACATCGCCTCGGCCCGGTCGAGGCCTTCCATGACCTCGGCATATTTCTTGTTCCACGTTTCCAGCTCGCCGAGGCGGGCCGCCTCATACAGCTCGGGGTCGGCCAGCTTTTTGGCCAACCGGTCGCGCATTTCGTTGAGCTTCGACAGCCGCTCTTCACATTTGCGCACGTCGGCCTTCAGCGCCGACACCTCGTCACGGCTGACCTTTTTCGGCTTTTCCACCGGCTTGGCCGCAGGCTTTTCAACATCTTCTCCGGCCAGAAGCATCCGGCGATAGGCTTCCAGATCATCGGTGTATGGCGTCACCGCCCCGCCCTTGACCAGCCACAGGCGGTCCGCCACGAGGGACAGAAGGTGCATGTCATGGCTGACCAGAATAACCGCGCCGGAATATTCGGTCAGCGCCTCGACCAGCGCCTCGCGGCTTTCGATATCAAGGTGGTTTGTCGGTTCGTCAAGGATCAGCAGATGCGGCGCGTCGATGGTGGCCAATAGAAGCGACAGCCGCGCCTTTTGCCCGCCCGACAGCCGCCCGACCACGGTTTCGGCTTGATCCGCCATCAGGCCAAAGCCTGCAAGCCGCGCCCTCAGACGGGGTTGCCCTTCGGCCGGGCGCAGGCGCTGCAAGTGTTGCAGCGGGGTTTCGTCGATATGAAGCTCATCCACCTGATGCTGCGCGAAGTAACCGATGCGCAGTTTGGACGAGCGCACAATCTTGCCCGCCATGGTGTCAAGCTTGCCGGCAAGCAGTTTCGACAGCGTCGATTTGCCCTCGCCGTTGCGGCCCAGAAGGGCGATGCGGTCGTCCTGATCAATGCGCAGGCTGAGGTTCTTCAGGACCGCGGGGCCACCATAGCCGACGGCTGCGCCTTCCATGTTGATGATGGGGGGCGACAATTCCTCTGGCGCGGGGAAGGTGAACACCACTTTTTTCGCATCCTCGGGTGCGGTGATGGTTTCCATCTTTTCCAGCATCTTGACGCGGCTTTGTGCCTGCACAGCCTTGGATGCCTTGGCCTTGAAGCGGTCCACGAAGGATTGCAGGTGGGCGCGGCGGGCCTCTTGCTTTTTCGCTTCGGCCTGCAAGACGGCGCGACGTTCGGCGACCTGCCGGGCGAATTGGTCATAGGGGCCGGACCAATAGGTCAGTTTCTTCTGGTCCAGATGCAGGATGCCGGTGACAGCGCGGTTCAGCAGGCCGCGGTCGTGGCTGATGATCAGCACGGTGTGCGGGTATTTCTGAAGGTAGCTTTCCAGCCACAACGCGCCTTCCAGATCCAGATAGTTGGTCGGTTCGTCCAGCAGCAGGTAGTCTGGTTGGGCAAACAACACCCCGGCCAATGCAACACGCATCCGCCAGCCACCCGAAAAGTCCGAACACGGGCGCTTTTGCGCTTCGGCATCGAAGCCAAGCCCCTTGAGGATGGCACTGGCGCGCCCCTCGGCAGACCAAGCGTCGATATCGGCAAGACGGGCCTGGATATCGGCAATCCGGTGCGGGTCATGGGCATGCTCGGCCTCGGCCAGCAGGCTGGTGCGTTCCTCATCGGCCTGCAACACGGTGTCGAGCAGCGACGTCGATGACGACGGCACCTCTTGCGCCACGCCGCCGATGCGGGCGCGGGCGGGCAGGGTGATGCTGCCGCCCTCCAGCGCCAGCTCGCCGCGGATCAGCCTGAACAAGGTGGTTTTGCCCGCCCCGTTGCGTCCGACAAGGCCGACCTTGTGACCGGTTGGAATGGTGGCCGACGCCCCTTCGAACAGGGGGCGGCCTTCGACGTTATAGGTGATGTCATCAATGCGAAGCATGGCGACGCCTTGCCCCAGCGCGGCGGAGAGGTCAAGCGCTAGAGCGTGGCGCGGTGACGATACCATGCATAGCCGGTGATTGCCGCCATTGCGGCAGCGGCAGCGGCGGCCACCAGTGCCACGAACACGTTGTCTTGCGCATTCGCCACGACAATGCCCATCAGCGCCCAAACCACGGTCATGCCATACACCGGCATGTAGGGGCGCAGCCATTGCACCATACCCGCAACGCCCAGAACAACGGCGACCATGACCAATGCACTTTCACTGTCGGTCAACACGCCGTATCCCGCCAGCACCACGCCGGTCGAAACTGCCGCCGCCGCCGACAGCCAGCCAGCATAGATCGCCAACGGGGCCGCCAGCAGCCAGCGGTCATAAAATTCGTCCGCCATCAGAAAGGCCGCAAGAGCCGTTGCCAGCATGAACAGGATGCCGACCGTCGCCAGCAGCGGAAACTTCGCGGCAATGGCCAGCCAGACCGTTCCGATCACCAGCGAGGCGATCAGGGGCAGCCGCACTTCGTCCCAGTCAAAACTGTGTGCGCGCTTCCAGAAGCCATAGACCGCGTGCACGATCAGCCACAGATAGATCACCGACCAGATCGAAAAGGCATAGCCTGCAGGCTGCACCGAGGGTCGGGTGATCTGCACGGGGAACTGGCCGGGATCATAGCCGGTAAAGGGCGGGGTTATGAACGGGGCCACGCCGAAGGCGAGCGTGGCAAGGATCAGAAGGATCGCGCGCAGGGTCATGATGGGCCTTGATAAAGTGTCAAAGGATATACGCCTGATGCGCGTTTTGGTTTCAGATTAACTGACCTTGGGCCGAAATTCTGGTCTTGCCACCCAGATAGGGGTGAAGCACGACCGGCAAATCGACCGAGCCATCGGCCTGTTGCCCATTTTCCAGCACCGCAATCAGACACCGCCCGACCGCAAGGCCCGAGCCGTTCAATGTGGCCACATGGTCAGGCTTGCCCCCGCCAGCCGGGCGGTAGCGCGCATTCATGCGGCGGGCCTGAAACTGGCCGCAGGTGGAAACCGACGAAATCTCGCGGTATTTGTTCTGGCCCGGCAACCATGCCTCCAGATCAAAGGTGCGCTGCGCGCCAAAGCCCATATCGCCAGTGCACAGAACAATGGTCCGGTACGGGATTTCCAGTTGTTCAAGGATGGCTTCCGCACATCGGCGCATGCGCTCCTGTTCCTCCAGATGGGAGTCCGGCGTGCAGATCGTGACCATCTCGACCTTTTCGAACTGGTGCTGGCGCAGCATGCCCGAGGTGTCCTTGCCCGCAGACCCGGCCTCGGAGCGGAAACATTGGGTATGGGCGGTCATGCGCAGGGGCAGGGCGGCCTCGTCCAGAATGTCACCGGCAACCGAATTGGTCAGCGTGACCTCGGACGTGGGGATCAGCCACCAGCCGTTGGTGGTCTGATAGCTGTCCTCGGCGAACTTCGGCAACTGGTTGGTGCCATACATCGCGTCATCCTTGACCAGCACCGGCGTCCACATTTCCTGCAGGCCGTGCTGTTCGACGTGTGTATCCAGCATGAACTGCGCCAAGGCCCGGTGCACCCGGACCACGGCGCCTTTCAGGACCACAAACCGTGCCCCCGACAGTTTGGCGGCGGTTTCAAAATCCATCCCCGGCTTGACGCCCGCGATGTCGAAATGTTCGACGGGCGTGAAATCAAAGGCCCGCGGCGTGCCCCAGCGGTGGATTTCGACGTTGTCATCTTCGTCCTTGCCATCGGGCACCTCGGCCAGCGGCAGGTTGTCGATGCCCATCAGCAGATCGCGCATTTGTCGATCAACTCGTTCTGCATCCTTGGAGTAATCTTCTGATGCGTTCTTGCGCTCGCTTACGAGCGCACGAATTCGATCAAAGTCACCTATAACGCCACGCGCTTTTGCCGCACCAGCCTCCTTTGACAAGCTATTGATTTCGGCCTTCGCCGTTTCAGCCTGTTGAATGAAAGTTCGCCGTACCTCATCCAACGCCAGAATCTGCCCCGACATCGGCGCAAGGCCCCGGCGTGACAACGCGGCGTCGAACGCGGCGGGGTTTTCGCGGATGGCTTTGATGTCGTGCATGATCGGCCTCTCGGGGTTGTCTGACGGGCTTATGCCCGATTTGGCGGGGCGGGAAAAGGTGCTGCGAAAACGTGACCAACAGCCCTACCATTCCTGGCCAACCCCGCATATATGGCTGAGCGAGTGCGGGACACGTGCCCGCCTTGCACCCGTTAGCCCCCACAGATAGGGTGCGCGGCGACGAAATCCGGGGAAACACCCCGCCCGACAGTGATGAGGATGCCGATGTTCGCAACCCCCGCCTTTGCTCAAGCCGCCGGTGGCGGTGCCGCCGCTTTCACCAGCTTTGTGCCGCTGATCCTGATTTTCGGGATCATGTATTTCCTTTTGATCCGGCCTCAGCAGAAAAAGCTGAAAGAGCACAAGGCCATGGTCGAGGCGCTGCGTCGCGGCGATCAGGTGCTGACCCAGGGTGGGATCGTCGGCAAGGTGACCCATGTCAACGAGGATGGGACCGTGGTTGTCGAAATTGCGGACAATGTGAAGGTCAAGGTGGTCAAGGCGACCATCGTATCGGTCATGAACAAGACCGAACCCGCCGCCGCCTGAAGGGATTGCCGCGATGAACTCGATGCCGCTGTGGAAGCGTTTGATCATCCTTGCGATTTGCGCATGGGGGATCGTCGCGGCTGCCCCAAACCTCAATTACACCACCGTCGAGCGTCATAATGATGCTTTGGCCGCGATCGAGGCGGCGGGCGGAACCGCAACCGAGGCGCAGGCCGCAGATCGTGCGCTGTGGCCCGATTGGCTGCCGTCATCCTTGGTGAACCTTGGGCTTGACCTGCGGGGTGGCGCGCATCTTCTGGCCGAAGTCAAGGTCGAGGATGTATACAAGGCCCGCATGGATGCTCTGTGGCCCGACGTGCGTGATGCCTTGCGTGACAAGCGCGACGCGGTCGGAAACGTGCGCCGTCAGCCCAGCCCCGATGGCATCTTGCGTGTCGGCATCTCGAATCCCGAAGGTATGGCGGTAGCGCTGGAGGCGGTGCGTGCGCTTGGCTCGCCGGTGATCAGTCTGACCGGCGTGGGGCAGAACGACATCGCCGTCACGGCCGAAGGGCTGGACATCGTGGTTCAGCTGTCAGATGCGGAAAAGGCGGCCACCGACGACCGCACCATCCAGCAGAGCCTGGAAATCGTGCGCCGGCGGGTGGACGAGGTCGGCACGCGTGAGCCGACCATCCAGCGCCAGGGCGCGGATCGCATTCTGATCCAGGTGCCTGGCATCGGATCCGCCGCTGAACTCAAGGCGCTGATTGGCACCACGGCGAAGCTGACCTTCAACCCGGTGATCGGGCGCACGGCGGATGCCGGTGCCAATGCCGGTGCGCGCAATCTGTTGCTGCCGTCGATGGACGAGGCGGGCCTTTATTATATCGTCGAGGAAACACCTGTGGTGACCGGCGAAGAACTGGTCGATGCACAGCCCGCCTTTGACCAGAACAACCGCCCTGCCGTCAACTTCCGTTTCAACCCGTCAGGTGCACGCAAGTTCGGCGACTACACGGCCGCGAATATCGGTGCGCCCTTTGCCATCGTTCTCGACAACGAAGTGATCAGCGCCCCGGTGATCCAAAGCCATATTCCCGGCGGATCGGGCATCATTACCGGATCGTTCTCGGTTGAAGAAAGCACGGCACTGGCCATCTTGCTGCGTGCCGGGGCCTTGCCTGCCGAGCTGACCTTTCTGGAAGAGCGCACCATCGGCCCGGAACTCGGGCAAGACAGCATCGACGCCGGCAAGACCGCGGCCCTGATCGCCATGGGCGCCGTGGTTTTCTTCATGATCGCCAGCTACGGCCTGTTCGGAACCTTTGCCACCATAGCCCTCGGCATCAACGTGGCGCTGTTGTTCGCGGCCTTGTCTGTCATCGGTGGCACGCTGACCTTGCCAGGGATTGCCGGTATCGTGCTGACAATCGGTATGGCGGTGGATGCCAATGTGCTGGTGTTCGAACGGATCCGCGAAGAACTGCGCAGTGCCAGGTCTCCCGGTCGGGCCGTGGAATTGGGATATGAAAAGGCATTGTCGGCGATCGTCGATGCCAACATCACCACATTCATCACAGCCACAGTGCTGTTCGCGGTGGGGTCGGGTCCGGTGCGCGGTTTTGCCATCACGCTTGGCATCGGGATCATCACCTCGGTCTTTACGGCATTGTTCGTGACGCGGGTTCTGGTCGAGATGTGGATCGGCTGGCGTCGTCCCAAGACCATCATCGTGTAAGGGAAGAAACCCATGGCTTTTCGTCTGCGTCTCGCGCCCGAGCATACCAAAATCAACTTTTTCTATCTGCAACGCACAACGCTGGCGATTTCGGCGGCCATGGTTGCTGCATCGCTGATCCTGTGGGCGGTGATGGGCCTGAACTTCGGGATCGACTTTCAGGGCGGCACCACGATCCGGACCGAAAGCAGTCAGCCGGTGGATGTTGGAGCGTATCGCAGCGCTTTGTCGGGGCTGGAGTTGGGTGATGTGTCGATCACCGAGGTTTTCGATCCGACCTTTGATGCCAATCAACATGTGGCGCAGGTCCGGATCGCAGCACAGGATGGATCCGAAGCTGTCACCCCGGATGTGGTCAATTCGGTCGAGGCGGCGCTGAAGACCGTTGATCCGTCGATCACCTTCCCGTCCGTCGAATCTGTCGGCCCGAAGGTGTCTGGCGAGCTGATCCTCAGCGCCATTCTGGCGGTCGTGGGGGCGTCGGCGGCCATTCTTGTCTACATCTGGCTGCGCTTTGAATGGCAATATGCGGTCGGCGCTGTGGCTGCGCTGGTGCATGACGTGATCATCACCATTGGCGTGTTTGCGCTGTTCCAGATCAAGTTCGATCTGGCCATCGTGGCGGCGCTGCTGACCATTCTGGGCTATTCGATCAACGACACTGTGGTGATTTTCGACCGCTTGCGAGAGAACCTGATCAAATACAAGACCATGCCGCTGCGCGACGTGATGAACCTGTCGGCCAATGAAACCCTGTCACGCACCCTGATGACCACAGGGACCACCTTGATCGCGCTGATTGCCATGCTGATCTTTGGTGGTGACGTGATCCGGGGTTTTGTCTTTGCCATCACCTTCGGCATCATCATCGGCACCTATTCGTCGGTTTATGTCGCCAAGAACCTTGTGCTGATGATCGGTCTTGACCGGTCCGACAAGCCAAAGACCGGTGCACCCGACGAATACGCCAATATTGATGCCTGACCCGATGCGACTGACCGAGATCAGCTATGGCACCGCCAAACCGATCGAGGGCTACGGGCCCGGCTTTTTCCGGGTCGGGGGGCATGTGCTGCGCGGCGCCTGTCTGATCACGCCCTGGGATGCCGGGTTGTGGGGCGGGTTCGATGACACCGAAACGCCGCTGTCACTTGCGGGGCGCATCGATGTGCTTTTTGTGGGCACGGGGGGGGAAATTGCCCACCCGCCCGCCGCCTTCCGCAGCTTGCTGGAGGCATCGGGCATCGGGGTCGAGGTGATGAATTCCCCCGCCGCCTGCCGCACATACAACGTGTTGTTGTCAGAAGGCCGTCGTATCGCGGCGGCCCTGTTGCCAGTGCAGCCGCCAAGGGTCTAGACCTTATTCGGCTGCGATGGTGATCACAGGTTCCATCCCCGCCAAGATCTCGGCTGACAGATGGCACTTGATCTGATGGCCACCCTCCAGCACTTGAACCGGCGGCAGGACCGTTTCGCACAGCCCCCCCG
>JBKBWK010000022.1:0-51212 GCA_046313895.1 Paracoccaceae bacterium | reverse complement strand
GATACGAGAGCATGATGCCGCGCTGCCGCACCCCATTGAAACCCCGGAAAAGCAACGCTGTTTTGCCATCGGTTGCGTCTGGTCATTTTGCATCTGCAGCAGGCCGCGTTGATCGTAAATCGGCGACCTTGGCACGGTTCATGATTCGCGTCGGAGCGCACACACCATGACACCTGACATTGACGCGCCGGTGCCGCCTGCCCCGCACGATTCGGAAGCCGAGCGGCCCACCTTGAAAACCATCGCAGCACAAACCGGTCTTGCCGTTGCCACTGTAAGCCGCGCGCTGAAGGACGCGCCCGATATCGGCGAGGCGACCAAACTGCGCGTCCGCGAGGCTGCGCTGCGGCTTGGCTATCGGCCCAACCGGGCTGGGGTGCGTCTGCGCACGGGCAAGACCAACGTGATCGCATTGGTGCTGTCCACTGAATCCGATGTGATGAACCATACCTCGCAACTGATCTATTCCATCGCCAACGCGCTGCGTGGCACGGCCTATCATCTGATCGTCACGCCGTTCTTTCCTGATCAGGACCCGATGGACCCGATCCGCTATCTGGTTGAGACTGAAAGCGCCGACGCGATCATCCTTAACCAGACCAAACCCGATGATCCGCGTGTGCGATACATGGCCGAGCGTGGTTTTCCCTTTGCCACGCATGGGCGCACCGCCATGGGGATCGAGCACAGCTATTACGACTTCGACAACGAAGCCTTTGCACGTGTCGGCGTTCAGGCGCTTGCCAAGCGCGGGCGCAAACGGCTGTTGCTGATACCACCGCCCCGCAGCCACAGTTACGCCCGCCATATGGTCACTGGATTTGCCCAGACGGCAAGCGAACAGGGGCTGGCCTTCGAAGTTCTGACCACCGCCACATCCGACTCGGGCGGGGCTGCGATCGAAGCCGCCGTAATGCAACATCTGCGCCAAAGCAACCCGGTGGCCGATGGCATCCTTGCGGGATCGACCACAGCGGCCATGGCGGCGGTGAATGCGGCCGAACAGATGGGTCTTGTGCTCGGGCGCGATTTTGATCTGGTGGCAAAGGAAGCGATCCGCTTTCTGCATCGCTTCCGTCGCGAGATCCTTGTCGTGCATGAAGACGTGCGCGAGGCCGGCGATTTTCTGGCGCGGGCTGTCGTGGCCGCGATCGAACACAAAGAAGCACCCGCGCAGCAAGGGTTGGAGCGACCTGGCCGGGTGGACCGCGCAGGCGATGAAAAGGGAGAAACACAATGAAGGCGATCAAGGGACCAGCCCTGTTTCTGGCACAGTTCGCGGGCGATGCCGCCCCGTTCAATTCCTGGAAATCCATCACAGCCTGGGCCGCCGATTGCGGCTATGTCGGTGTGCAGATCCCCAGTTGGGACGCGCGGCTGTTTGATCTGGAACAGGCTGCCACATCCAAGGATTATTGTGACGATCTGAAGGGGGTGGCGGCGGACAACGGTATTGCGATCACCGAACTTTCCACCCATTTGCAGGGCCAGCTGGTGGCGGTCCACCCCGCCTATGATGTCGCCTTTGACGGCTTTGCCGCGCCCGCCTTACGGGGCAATCCGACGGCGCGGGCCGAATGGGCGGTGGGTCAGGTGAAGGCCGCGCTGACGGCGTCACGGAACCTGGGACTGACCGCCCATGCCACCTTTTCAGGCGCGCTGGCTTGGCCTTATGTCTACCCTTGGCCACAGCGCCCGGCGGGGCTGGTCGAAGAGGCTTTCGATGAACTCGCCCGCCGGTGGTTGCCGATCCTGAACCATGCGGAAGACTGTGGCGTCGATGTCTGCTACGAGATCCACCCCGGCGAGGACCTGCACGACGGGGTCAGCTATGAGATGTTCCTTGATCGGGTCAAGGGACATGGCAGGGCCAACATGTTGTATGACCCCAGCCACTATGTGCTGCAACACCTGAACTATCTGGATCATATCGACATCTACCACGACCGTATCCGCATGTTTCATGTCAAGGATGCCGAGTTGAACCCGACCGGACGCCAGGGTGTCTATGGCGGCTTCCAATCTTGGGTCAACCGGGCCGGGCGGTTCCGCAGCCTGGGAGACGGTCAGGTCGATTTTGGCAGCATCTTCTCGAAACTCACGCAATATGGGTTTGATGGCTGGGCGGTGGTGGAGTGGGAATGTTGCCTGAAACACCCCGAGGATGGCGCGCGCGAGGGCGCGGATTTCGTGAAGGCGCATATGATCCGGGTGACGGAAAAGGCATTCGATGATTTCGCAGACGCCGGAACCGACCGCGCCGCAAACCGCAGGATGTTGGGTCTGGACTGAGGCGGTGGAACCGGGGCTCTGCCCCGGACCCCGGGATATTTTTGAACAGATGAAGGCCAAGGGGGACGCATGACGATTTCAGGGGCACATGTGGCGCGTGCGGCGCGCATTCGGCTGGGCATGGTGGGCGGCGGACGCGATGCGTTCATCGGCGCGGTGCACCGGATCGCTGCGCGACTTGACGATCAGTATGAGTTGGTGGCGGGGTGTTTTTCGTCGAATGCCGAAAAATCCCTTGCCTCCGCCGCAGATCTGGGGGTGTCGCGGGCCTATGCCAGCTTTGCCGAAATGGCGGTGAAAGAGGCCCGGCGCAAGGATGGGATCGAGGCCGTGGCCATTGTCACGCCCAACCATATGCACGCACCCGTCGCTATGCAGTTCCTGAGGCGAGGCATCCATGTGATCTGCGACAAGCCGCTGACGCACAATCTTATGGAGGCCAAACGGCTGGCCAAAGCGGCAGAAGCGGCAGGCGTGGTTTTTGCGTTGACCCATAACTACACTGGCTATCCGATGATCCGGCAGGCCGCTGCAATGGTACGCGCGCAAGAATTGGGCGACATCCGGCTTGTCCAGGTGGAATATGCCCAGGACTGGCTGGCGGAACCGCTGGAAGCCACCGGGCAGAAGCAGGCCGATTGGCGAACCGACCCGGCCCGCTCTGGCGCAGGGGGCAGCACCGGGGATATCGGCACGCATGCCTTCAACCTTGCGAACTTTGTCACCGGGTTGTCGGTCGAGGAGCTGGCGGCCGATTTGCAGGCCTTTGTTCCAGGGCGGCGGGTGGATGACAATGGCCATGTGCTGTTGCGCTATCGGGGTGGCGCTCGCGGCATGCTGTGGTGCAGTCAGGTGGCCGCCGGACAGGAAAACGGCCTGCGGCTGCGGGTTTACGGCACCAAGGCCGGCATCGAGTGGGAGCAGGAAAACCCGAACTATCTGTGGGTCGGTCCGCTTGGGCAACCGAAATACCGGCTGACACGCGGTGGTTCGGGTGCGGGAGCAGATGCGGCACGGGTGACACGAATCCCGTCCGGGCATCCCGAAGGCTATCTCGAAGGGTTCGCCACGATCTACGCCGAAGCGGCGCGGGCCATCATGGCGCGCCGTGAGGGGTCCGTCGTCGATCCTGCGGTGACATATCCCGGTTTGAAAGAGGGGCTGGAAGGTGTGGCTTTTGTCGATGCTTGTGTCCGGTCGTCGGCCCGCAATGCAGCTTGGGTCAAACTGAACCTGTGACTTCCGACCACCTGTCACACTGCCTTCCGGCATCTGGACGGGTCAGAGACGAAGGTGGTCGCGTTCGCGCTGAAGCCATAGCGCTGTCAACAGCAAGGGCGCGCTCTGGACCTCGCCCGATCGGACGAGGTCCAGAAGCGTGGAAAGTGCAATCAGATGGCCCCGGATATCTTCGGCTTCATCTTCCACACCGAAGACGCCGGCGGTGCCGTCCGGCAGGTCCGTCAGGGCAACATAGGAATACAGAAACTCCGTCTTTGCCCCCGGAGATGGGTAGTAGCTGGCCACGGGGAGCAGTCTGCCAAGGATCAGACCGGCCTCCTCCAGCGCTTCACGCCGGGCGCAATCTTCGGGTGCTTCGCCAGGGTCGATCCTGCCCGCTATGGCTTCGAGTTGCCAGGGGTTTGCGTCGCCGCGCGCGAAGGGCCCGGCGCGAAACTGCTCGACCACAAGCACACGGTCGCGCACCGGATCGTAGGGCAAGACGGTAACGGCATCCGCCGAAACAAAGGTGGCACGCGTGATTTCCGGGCTCATGGTGCCGTCGAAACGGGCAAAAGCTAGGTCGTATTCCTCGACTGCGAAGAAATGCGCATAAGGCTGACGATGGGCAACAAGGTCGATCTTTCCGCGGTCGCGGCGCAGCAGGTTTGGAGCAGTGTCCGCCATGGCCCGCAATTTGCTGGCTGCCCGCACCATGATCGACCCAAGGCGCGCATGCAGGACCGAGGCCGACGTGCTGCCAAAGCCGCCCATGACCGCTTTGGCGGTTTCAATGGCAAGATCCGCGTGCCGGACCTGCCAATCTTGCGTGATCCACGACGTCCCATCGGTTGGCACGGCCGAGAAACAGACGGCATCCGGATCCGCCGCCGGCGTGCTGCGGATACGAACAGACTGCCGCACAAGTCCGATCGCCTCGGCAAAATACGCCAGCCTTGCCAGCGCCGCGTCCGAGGGGGCGGCAATCAGCGAACCCTGAACCGTGCTGCCCGCCTGTTGCACCAGCGCAAAAGCGCCGGGTGCAGGCACCGACAGACCCTGCCAGCCAACGACAAACGCGTCCTGCATGTCTTCGGGCGCGGTCAGAATCACGTCAAGCAATGGCCGATAGCACAACGGACCGCACAGAAAAACAGCGGGCATCAACACTGCCTTTCAAGACCTGTCAGTTCCATCGCTGGCTCGTCCAATGCGCCAGGGCCCCGCCAAGCAGACCCCCAAGCAAAAGAACGCCCAGAATGTCGGGGCGCGCCAGAGGCGGCGCAAGCACAAAGGCGCGCTCGAACACCCCAAGCAATGCATCCAGCGGATTATCGTACCGACCCTTGATGGCCCGGTCCAATACTTCGACGCAGGCGAAAATCAGCAACACGCAAACCACCATGGTGAAAGAGGTGCGGATGCCGGTGCCCATCGCCTCGACCCGGCCACGCGCCCTGTGCGCGAAGGGGCCCATGATGAACCATCCGCAGAGGACACCAACGACCGCGCTGACTTCGCGGACCACTCCGACAGGGCGGCCGCCGGGAATGGAAAGTCCGTAAAGATGGGCGGCAAGGAACGCAACAAAAGCAAAGATGATGGCCGATACAAGCTTGGCTGCGGTAGGCATTCCTCTCCCCTTCTGTCCCGCGTGACTTTACGAAGGTCGCGTGACCGTTATCTGCGTTACATCGCAGTTTCCGCCGCGGAAGGCTCCGGCGCAAGAGGTAAGGTAAAAGTTCCACATCCGACGGAATCGGTCATCAAACCCTTGCCGCGCGATGTCATCCCATCGTTCGTTGAACACATCATGCCAGCGGCGCAAGGTCTGGCTGTAGCTTTCGCCAAATTCGATGGACCCTTTCAAGCGCAAGCCCGCCTTTTCCACTTCTTCGTTCAATCGGAACGGCGCGGGCAACATGCCGCCAGGGAAAATATATTTCTGAATGAAATCAACGCCACGTTTGTAAACAGGCCAACGGTGATCGGGCACGGTGATGATCTGCAAGGTGGCGTGGCACCCGGGCTTCAAACGCTCACGCAGGGCGTTGAAATACGTCGGCCAATAGCGCTCACCCACGGCCTCGAACATCTCGATGCTGGCGATCCCGTCGTAAAGTCCCTGTTCATCGCGGTAATCTTGCAACTTGATTTCAACTCGGTCAGACAGACCCGCCTTGGCGATCCGGTCCACCGCATAGTCGTATTGCGCCTGCGAAATGGTCAGTCCTGTGACACGCAAGCCCCGCTCACGCGCGGCATATTCGGCAAAACCGCCCCAGCCACAGCCGATTTCCAGCACATGTTCGCCCGGTTTCGCCCCGATCTGATCCACCATCGAGGCGTATTTCTGTTCCTGCGCCATTTCCAGACTTTCTTGGCCCGTGTGAAACAGGCCACTGGAATATGTCATGCTGTCATCCAGCCAAAGCCGGTAAAAGTCGTTGCCCAGATCATAGTGGGCGTGAATGTTCTTCTTGGCCTGCCGACGGGAATTTGAGTGCAGCCAGAACCGAAAGCGTTCAAAACTGCGCAAGAGACCCATACCGGGAAAGCCGTCGTTGACCACATTGTTGGCGGGCAATTGCACAAGATCCAGAAACGCCTGCAAATCCGGGCTGGACCACCAACCATCCAGATAGGCATCGCAAAACCCCAGATCACCCTCGCGGATCATGCGGGCGAACAGGTCATTGTTGTGGATCTCGATCTCGGCAATCGGTCCGGGCTTTTCGCCTTCCAGCCGAAACCGCCGGCCGTCGGGCAGCACGAAATCCAGCCGGCCTTCGCCAAGACGTGTAGCGACCGCAAAGGCCTGGGCGAAATAGCGTGGCAGATCTGTCTGGCCTTTGGTCGTCGTCAGAAATTCCATCTTCCCTCCCCGGGGAACAGTCTTGTTATCATTACAGTTTCAGATACGCGCCAACCGCTCAAGAGTTTCGTGCCCCATATGCCGCAAGGGCGCGATTACGTCCCTCGGCCAGATCAACCAGCGGTTTGGGATAGGGACGCGACGGATCAAGCCCCCATGATCTGGGCACAGCATCGAAGTAGGACAGCGCCACGGGGCCAGGATTTCGCGACAACTCGGCGATATAGCGGTGGCGATACTCGGCCTTTGGGTCGAATTTTTCGACCTGTGTAGCGGGATTGAAGATTCGAAAGAACGGCGCGGCATCGGGGCCCGATCCCGCAGCCCATTGCCACCCCATCGCATTGGCGGCGGGGTCCCAATCCACAAGGCAGTCAGCAAACCAGTCAAGACCGATTTTCCAATTCGTCATCAGGTGCTTGGTCAGATAACTTGCCACGATCATCCGCGCCCGGTTGTGCATCCGACCGGTCACATACATCTCGCGCATGGCGGCATCGACAAAGGGTTCACCGGTAAGCCCACGCCGCCAATACTCGGCGTCCTTGTTGTCATCGCGCCAGGGGAAGGCATCCCATTCCGGCTTCCAGTTAGTACGGGTGATATGGGGCGTGTGGTGCATCAGATGATAGGCAAATTCGCGCCAGACCAGTTCCTTCAGGAAAGTTTCGGCCCCCTTGCCGCCACCCTGCAACGCCCGCCAGCCTGCCGCCCAGATCGTGCGGGGACCGATCTCGCCATAGGCAAGATTTTCCGATAATCCGGATGTGCCATCGACAGCCGGCAAATCGCGGTCGGCCGCATAAGAATCGATCCCGGTTGCGATGAACCGGTCCAGCCGGGCCAAAGCCGCGGCCTCGCCCACCTGCACATGGCCCGACACCACCGCCGACCCGCGGCGCATCGCAGCCCCCATGTTCCAGTCTCTCAAAGTGTCACTGGCAGGCCACGTCGCAGGCGGCATCAGTGACTTGGGCGCGGGATGCGGGGCGGCCACCGCGCGGTCCCGCACGGCTTTCCAGAACGGCGTGTAAACCCGATAGTATCCACCGGTTCCTGTCTCTACCTCCCACGGCTCGAACAGCAGATGGCCCGCAAAGCTCCGAGCCTCGGCCCCCTGCCCTTTCAGGGCTGCCTTGACGGCCGTGTCCCGCGCAACCGAAGCCGGATCATAGAGCCGATGCCACCATACCCCTGCTGCCCCGGTTTCAACCAACACGGCTTGCAACACCGCCAGTGCCCCGCCCTTGCGCAGGATCAGGCGCGACCCAACAGACTCAAGCGACCTGGCAAACGACGCAAGCGCAAGGCCCAGCCGCCACTTCGGCGCGGCCCCCAAGGATTCGGTTTCGGGATCAAGAATGAACAGCGCAATCAACGGGCGGCCTGAACGTGCGGCTTCTGCCAGCGTCGCCGAGTCCAGCAAACGCAAGTCCCGGCGGAGCCAGAGGATCAGGGGGGCATCGGTCATCTGTCTGGCGCGCTTTCCGGTTCCGTGATTTTGATACGGCGGAAGGTGCGGTTCGGATCACCCTATCCCCCAAGTCTGTTAACAATTAGCCCCTGATGCCGATCCGGCAATGCCCGCGCCCAAAAGCCCCGCGGCGGTCACAGCAACCGGTCCAGCGCCGCAATCAACTGCGCCACCTCTGATGCGCTGGTGTAATGCGTCGCACTCATCCGCAAAACCCCCTTCGCCGCATCAATACCCATCGCCGCCAGCGGGCGCACGGCATAGAAATCCCCGCCCCCACAGGCAATGCCATGGCGCCCCAACGCCTCGGCCACAGGAAGCGCCTCACGGTCCAGCGCCACCGCCACCGTCGGCGCGCGCCCTTCGGCAAGACGCGGACCGATCAGGCGCAGATCGTTGCGACCGGCCAGATAGTCAAGCAACGGCGCAATGACCGCCACCTCCTGCGCGCGCATCAGATCATGTACCGACCGGCTGCGCGCCGCTGCATCGCCCATGATACCGTGATGCGTGGCAAGGTCATCGACATAATCCGCCATGCCGGCACAGGCTGCAACCTGCGCATGATCCGGGCCTGCGGGGGTGTGGCGCTTGTAAAGCACCGACTGGTTGAAGAAATGCGCCTGACCGGGAAGCTCCATGCCGAACGCCCGGCGCAGGACCATGATGCCCTGATGCGGGCCATAGGTCTTGTAGGCCGAAAACAGATAGGCATCGCACCCCAGCGCCGAGACATCGGGAAACCCGTGCGGCGCGTAGCTGACGCCATCCACCACCGTCCGTGCCCCTGCCGCCGCTGCCATGGCGCTGATCGCCGCCACATCGTTGATTTCCGCCACCACATTCGAACAATGCGGAAAACACACCAGCCGGACCCGGCAATCGGCCAGCAGACCTTGCAGATCTGCCGGATCAAGGCTGCCGGTCTGCGGGTCGATTTGCCACTCGCGGACCTCCACCCCGTCATCCGCCAACCGCCGCCAAACACCGGAATTGGCCTCGTGGTCCTGATTTGTCACCACAATCGCGGCGGTCTGATCCCGTAGCCAGCCGCGCACCGCCTGTGCCAGAACGTAGGTGTTCGCGCTGGTCGACGGGCCGAAAGACACCTCCTCGCGGGCCACGTTCATCATGGCACCCAGCCGCGTGCGGGCCTCGTCCATTTCGGCGCCTGCCAGTTCCGACGCCGGATAGGGCGCATAGGGTTGCACCTTGCGATGGGTATAAAACCGCGTCAGCCGGTCTATGACCTGACGGCACGGATAACTGCCGCCTGCGTTCTCGAAAAACGCATGGGTTGACAACACCGGGCTGTCAAATGCCGGAAACTGCGCGCGGACAAAGGTCAGATCAAGGGCCATGGAACCTCCCCAAAGTGGCGGATGCCATGGTTGCCGGGGGAATTTGGGAAAGGCAATGGATATTGACCCAAAAATGGCCAACCCGTTCACCCTGATTACACCGGATCTTGCCAGGCTCGAACCCCATATGACTTGCTCAGCCACGATGCCAGCCCCGTCCGGGACGCCAGCCGATAAACCTCCGGATCATCTGTTCCCAAATATCCCGGGGGGAGCCGCAGGCGGGGGGCAGCGCCCCCCTGCCCGGCCACCGCCCGCGCGCGTGCGTTATGCGGTCACGTCCACCACAACCCGCCCCTGCACCTCGCCACGCAAGATCGCCGCGCCCAGGTCCGGCACCTCGGCCAGCGTGGCGGGCCGGATCATCGCTTCCAGCTTGTCCATCGGCAGGTCGGTGGTGATGCGATTCCAGGCCGTCACCCGGCGGGCATAGGGGACCGTCACCGAATTGATGCCCAGAAGGTTGATGCCGCGCAAAAGGAAGGGGATGATATTGGCCGGAACGACCAGTCCGCCGGCATTGCCCACTGCTGCCACGGATGCATTCGATTTCATCTGACCCAGCACGCGGGCCAGCATCTGGCCTCCCACGGCATCGACACAGCCCGCCCAGATCTCGCTTTCCATCGGACGTTTGATCGCTTCTGCCAAATCAGCACGGGGCACGATCCGCGACGCGCCAAGGCCGCGCAGATACTCTTCCGTATCCGGCCGCCCGGTCACGGCCGCGACCTGATAGCCCAATCGCGCCAGAATCGCCACGGCAATGGACCCGACACCCCCAGCGGCCCCCGTAACCAGCACCTCGCCGCCTGCGGTGGTCAGTCCGTGCTCTTCCAGCGCCATCACTGCCAGCATCGACGTGAACCCTGCAGTGCCAACCGCCATCGCTTGCCGCGCCGTCAGCCCGTCGGGCAGATGCACCAGCCAGTCGGCCTTGACCCGTGCGCGCGTGGCAAATCCGCCCCAATGCGCTTCGCCCACCCGCCAGCCTGTCAGCACCACTCGGTCGCCGGGGGCATAGCGATTGTCATCCGACGCCTCGACCACTCCGGCAAAATCAATCCCCGGAACATGCGGGTAAGTGCGCACCAGACCGCCGCCGTTGGGCGACAGGCACAATCCATCCTTGTAGTTCAGCGTTGAAAACTCGACCCGAACGGTCACATCCCCCGGCGGCAAGGCATCGTCGGGCAGATCTGCAATCCGCGCAGCCGCGTGACCGTCCTCGCCCTTTTCCATCAGCACAGCCCGCATGATCCGCCTCCGTCTTTTGCCATCGCCCAAGGTCGCACCAGTCTGGCCCACCAATGCCTACAAAGAGGCAACAGGCATCTGTGAAGGTCAACCCCCGTTCAGTCTACTTGCATCGGCCTCCGGAGCCACCACATTCAGATAATCGCTTGTGAGCGGCCGTTTCCTTTACTACGGTCCCGTCTGGGTCTGTGGCATCTGGGGGCGCCAGAGTCCGCATTGAATACTCGGGGAGAAAACATGAACCACGCGAAACTCTTGTTTGCCTGTGCCGTATCGGCCTTGGCACTGACGTCGGCCGCCCGTGCTGCCGACAAGGAACTTCTGGTGTTTGACTGGGCAGGCTGGGAAATCGACGGTGCGCTGACCCAATATGTCGAAAAGCACGGCCAGAAGCCGAGCTATTCGTTTTTTGGCGATGATGACGAGGCGTTTCAGAAAGTCAGCTCGGGTTTCCGCGCCGATGTCGCCCACCCTTGCGCCTCGGCTGTTCCGCGCTACCGCGATGCCGGCCTGATCGAGCCGTGGGACACGTCCAAGATCACTGCGTTTGCCGATCTTGATCCGCGCATGTACGACAATGACATTCTGAAGGATGATGCAGGCCTTTGGTTCCTGCCACTGGACACGGCATATGCCGCCGTCGCCTACAATACCGAAAAGGTTCCGGCCGAAGACGTGGCAACCTTGCAGGTCTTTACCGACCCGAAATATGCGGGCCGCATTTCCTTGCCCGACAGCAATGATGACGTTTGGTCGCTTGCCTTTCTGGCCACCGGGGTCACGTCCTGGGACGAAGTGACAGACGAGCAGTTTGCCGCCGCCGCTGACTGGCTGCGGGCCGTGCATCCCAATGTGCGCGCCTACTGGTCCGACCCGGCCGAGATGACGCAACTCATGGCGTCGGGCGAGGTTCTGGTCAGCTGGTCGTGGAACGATGGCGTGGCGTTGCTGCGGTCGGAAAACTTCCCGGTTGAATTCAACCGCAGCCCGAAAGAGGGCGCTGCGACTTTCTTCTGCGGCTTCGTCAACCTGAAGGACGGCCCCGGCAACGAAGACAAGGTCTATGACTTCGTGAATTCTCTGCTGACAGCCGAAGGGGCTGCCGCGATCGTCGATGAGCTTGGTTACGCCATCTCGAACACGGCTGCGATGGACAAGCTGTCGGACGATACGCTGAAAGCGGCATATCTTGATCCGGTGGACGGCACGTTGTTCATGCAATCGCCCACCAGCGGTGACTTCCGCGAAAAGATGATCTCGGAATTCGAGTTGATCAAGTCGGGTTTCTGATCTCCGGAAGCCGGACGAAGGACATACGACGGAACGTGCCCGGTTGGCCCTGCCAACCGGGCGCTTTTTTGTGCACAGATCGCATCTTGTGACCCGCCCTCAGCCCGCCTATATTCAACGTGTTCGGGGTAACCCGGACTATGGTGATAAACGCACCTGTAATAGACGGCTCGGACCCGGGGGCGGTACCCGGCGACTCCACCAATACACCCGGCGTTTCGGGGGCTTGGGGTCGAAATAGGATCGACGAACGTTCAAAGAGGCCAGCTTTCACTCGGTGAGGTACCACCGTTATCGGTCCAAAAGTACAGTTGCAAACGACAACCGTGCTCCGATGGCTCTGGCTGCGTAAGCAGTTCGAACATCGAAACTTAAGTCCTTGCGCTTAGCCGCGTAAGGCGGGGTTCGCAGGTACCTGGCAACAGAAACCTGCACCTTCTCTCCCCGTCGTGACTTGCGCCATGACCCAACCCGCGCAACGCTTGCGCGATGCGCGTCATTGCCGTCTGCTTGTCCTTGTGTCTGCCCCAAACCGCCTTCGCGTGCGAGGTGGCGCTGGTGCTGGCCATCGACGTCTCTGGCTCTATCGATGCGGGGGAATACCGGATTCAGGCGGATGGCACCGCCGCCGCCCTGCACGACCCGGCTGTTGCCGAGGCGATGCTTGCTGGACAGATCGCCCTGACGGTCTTGCACTGGTCCAGCCTTGGCCAACAAAGCGTGGTCCTGCCTTGGTCGCGCATGCTGACCCCCGGCGATCTGACCCGTGCCGCCGACCAGATCCGTCAGGCCCCCCGCGCGTTTTCCGGGTCAGATACCGCCGTGGGCGAGGCGTTGGACGTGGCCCTTGGCCTGTTCGCCGACGCAGGCGACTGCAACCGCCGCATCATCGACATTTCGGGGGACGGGCCGGAAAACATGGGCAACACCGCCCGTGCGGCCCGGTCGCGTGCCATGGCCGCAGGTGTCGCCATCAATGCCATCGCGATCGAGGACGTGGGCCAATCGACCGCGATCACCCGTTTCTACCGGGAATGGGTCGTCACCAAGGGGGGCTTTGTGATCACCTCGCGCGGGGTGAACGCTTATCCGCAGGCAATCCGGCAAAAGTTGCTGCGCGAGTTGGAAAGGCCCGCATCGTGACGGTTCCCCTTGCTGCGGTGTGGCTGGGGAAAGCACCAGCGAACCCGCTACCTGCGCAGCACCGCACCGGGGTTCATGATGCCTTTGGGGTCGAGTGCCGACTTGATCGCCCGCATTGCCGCCAGTTTCGCCGGGTCGCCATAGCGTTCCAGATCGGCCACCTTCAACCGCCCGACACCGTGTTCTGCACTGACCGACCCGCCCATGTCATGCACGATGTCATGGACGCAGGTCTTGACCGCATCCCGCTGATTTTCGTGATCGTTCCGGGTGCGACCCGGCACGGGAAACACGTTGTAGTGCAGGTTGCCGTCGCCCAGATGGCCAAAGCAGTTGATCCTCCATTCGCCCAAGGCCGCCAAGGCCGCGCCCGCCCGCGGGATGAAGTCGGGGATTGCCGACAGCGGCAGACTGATGTCGTGGCTGGACACGGCACCGATCCGGCGGTTGGCTTCGGGGATGCTTTCGCGGATCCGCCACAGCGCCGCCGTCTGTGCGACGGACGCGGCGATCACCCCATCCAGCACCATGCCGCGATCTTCGGCCTCGGCATAAAGGTTTGCCATGGTTTCTTCGGGCGCAACGGCGCGCGGCAGGCCAAGTTCGATCAGCACCGACCATTCGGGAAGTGGTGAAAATGGCACGGTCACATCTGGCAGGGTTTGCGCCAGAAAATCATACCCCATCCGGTGGATCAGCTCGAATGCGGAAATCATCCCCGCCAAGCGTTCTTCAGCAAGCGCCAACAGGTCCAGCGCCGCGCGCGGAGACGGCACAGCCAGCAAGGCCACCACCGTTGCGGCCGGCTTGGGGAACAGGCGCAAGCTGGCCGCCGTGATGATGCCCAGCGTGCCTTCGGACCCGATCAGAAGGTGGCGCAGATCGTATCCGGTGTTGTCCTTGCGCAACCGTTTCAACCCGTTCAGGATGCTGCCGTCGGGCAACACCGCCTCCAGCCCCAGACACAGATCGCGGCTGTTGCCATAGCGCAGCACGTTCAAACCGCCCGCGTTTGACGCCAGATTGCCCCCGATCCGTGCCGATCCCTGCGATGCAAGCGCAAGCGGAAACAGCCGGTCCAGCTTGTCGGCTTCGGCCTGCACGTCAGCAAGCACCATCCCGGCCTCGACCACCAACACATTTTCGGCCGAGTAAGCCCCCCGCAACGCCGTCATCCGTTCCAGCGACAGGATCAAGGGCGTGGGTCCGTCGGGCATCAACTGTCCGCCCACCAGTCCGGTTCCGCCGCCCAATGGGACAATGCCCACTCCGGCCCTGCCACAGGCACGCACCACATCGGCCACCTCGGCCGTTGATCGCGGACAGGCCACCGACACCCCAAGCCCGCGCCACCGGCCACGCGGTTCGTCCACATCGCGCGGTGCCACGTCACGCACGACACCCGGATGGGCGTTGGACAGACCTTCCAGAAAGGCGGGAGTGCAATCGGTCAGCATGGGCGGGACTCCTTCGGGGCGTTCCTAGCCGATGCCCGCACGCTAGTCGATGGTCGAGGGTTCCAGCACCATGATCGTCGGGCGCCCCGGCAGGGTTTTCAAGGACAGATCAAGCGAAGACAGCCCGGTTTCGACCACCTGAAACTCGCTGCTCATATCGGCCAGAAACACCGACAGGGACGACCCCGAAAACCAGTGCATCGGAATCACAACCGATGACCGCAGCCGTTTGACAACGTCTGCCATTTCCGCAACCGCCATGGTGTAGCCGCCATCGACCGGCACCATCACCACATCCAGCCGCCCGATGCTGGCATATTGCGCATCATCGGGCGGGTGATGCAGATGACCCAAATGGCCGATACACAATCCGCCCGCCTCGAAAATGAAGATCGAATTGCCGTCCTTGCGCGCCTCTGCCCCAAAGCGCGACCGCACATCGGTTGGCACGTTGCGCACCAGCATCGCGCCCAGATCCACCTCGTGCTGCGCCGGACCAGATACGTCGGCCCAGCCTTGCAGCGCATGCGGAATCCGGGGATCCGGGACAGGGGTCCAATGCGTCGAATGGGCATTGTTCATGGTGACCACATCCGGCACCCAATCCAGCGCCCCCGTGTAGCCGGTGTAATCCGTCACTGCCGTCGTATCCCCCGCCTTGATGGCAAAGCTGGAATGACCGACATAATGGATGCGGACCTGATCCTGCGCCAGCGTCGCACCAAAGCTGACCGGCATCACCGTGGCCACCCCTTGCGCAATGGCAAAGCAATGCGAAGGAATACGGTCTTGCGCCATGGCAGGCATGGCAAAGACCAGCGCGGGAAGGATCGTCAGTCGCATCGGGCACCTCCGTGTTGACCAAAGGGTAGCACGCGATGCCGTCCCGTCAGCCACCTGCGCGGATCACGCTTTCGTCACCGCATCAGCCTGCATCGGTGCGACCGCGACGGTCGGCGCGCAGCGCGGCATAAAGCACATGATTGCGCCAGCGCCCGTTGATCTGCAAATAGCTTTGCGCGACCCCTTCGTATTTGAACCCGGTCTTTTCCAGAACCCCACGCGACGCCGCATTTTCCGGCAAGCAGGCGGCCTCGACCCGGCTGAGGTCAAGCGCGGAAAAGGCGTGGTGCACCACTGCAAGAATCGCTTCTCGCATATAACCGCGGCGCCCGAACTGCTCGCCCACCCAATACCCGATGGTGCCGCATTGCGCCGGACCACGACGGATGTTGTCCAAGGTGATGGCCCCCAGAAGCTGCTGGTCCTGGCGCCGGATCAGAAGAAACGGCAGCGCGGTGCCTTGCGCCTCGGACCGTTGCGCCCAATAGACCCGGTTGGTAAACGCCCGGCGCGACAGGTGGTCGGCCGACCACACGGGTTCCCACGGGGTCAGATAACCGGCGCTGTCATTTCGCAACTCTGCCCATGTCCGCCAATCGGCATGCGTGGGCAAGCGCAGGGTCATACGCTCGGTCTCCAGCTTGGGGCGACGGCGAAACGGCAACATCAGGCGGCAAGCCTGTCACGGATCGCCTCCAGCCCCGGTGCTTTTGCGACCGGGCCATAAATCGCCATGGCTGTCTTGGCCCGCGCCAGATCGCCGGCAAAGCGCCGCACGTCCGCCATGCTCACGCTGTCGATCTTGGCCACAGCCTCGTGCGCATCGGGCACCCGCCCCCAAACCGCCAGCAGACGCGCGTTGCGCTCGGCCCGGTTCGACGGGCTTTCCAACCCCATCAGAAGGCCCGCTTTCAATTGCGCACGCGCACGCGCCACCTCGGCTTCGGTCATGTCCTCTGCCGCCCGCTTCATCTCGTCCACGGTCAGTTGCGCCAAAGCAGCGATTTCTTCCTTGGACGTGCCGGCATAGATCGTGATCGACCCGGTGTCTTCATACGCGCCCGACTGGGCGAAGATCGAATAGCACAATCCGCGTTCTTCGCGGATCTTCTGGAACAGGCGGGACGACATGCCGCCCCCCATCGCCATGGCATAGACCTGAGCGGCATAAACGTCGGGGTGGCGATAGCCGGGGGCCTCAAGCGACAGGGCAAAATGCACCTGCTCCAGCTTTTTCACCTCGCGCCGTTCGCCGCCAACGAAGGCGGCCGGTTCCACCAACCCTGCCCCGCGTGCGGTCAGGCTGCCGAAAATCTCGCGGGCCTGATGCACGATGGTTTCGTGATCCACGCCACCAGACGCTGACAGGATCATCTGATCGGGCGCATAGTGCTGACCGACAAAGCCGCGCAGATCATCGGCGGTAAAGCCGCGCACCCGCTCGGCCGGGCCAAGGATGGTGCGGCCAAACGGCTGGTCAGGATAGCTGACTTCCTGCAACCAGTCGAAGATGATGTCATCGGGCGTATCCAGCGCCTGCCCGATTTCCTGCAAGATCACATGGCGTTCAGTCTCGATCTCTTTCGGGTCGAACACCGGGTTCAGCACGATGTCGGAAATCACATCAAGCGCCAGCGGCACATCGGCCACAAGGCACCGGGCGTAATAGGCGGTCATTTCCTTGGACGTATAGGCGTTGATATAGCCGCCAACATCTTCGATTTCCTCGGCAATCTGCAAAGCGGTGCGCCGGGACGTGCCCTTGAACGCCATATGTTCCAGAAAATGCGCAATACCGTTCTGTTCGGGCCGTTCATGCCGCCCGCCTGCCATGACCCAGATCCCGACCGAGGCCGATTGAAGCCCCGGCATATGTTCAGTGACGATCCGCAGACCGTTCGGCAACGTCGAAATTTGCAGGCTCACAGAGCGATCCTTTCGCGGATCAGGGATTGCAGGCGTCCAAGATCGTTCGGCACCCGGGTCAGACGTTCGCGGCGGTCAAACAGATCGGCCATGCGCGGCGGCAGCTCCGGGCGTTGCCCGATGGCCTCCAGCACCGCATCGGGGAACTTGGCCGGATGCGCCGTGGCAAGGGTGATCATCGGGATAGCCCCAAGATGGTCGTTCGCCACCCTTACCCCCACTGCGGAATGAGGGCACAGGATTTCACCCGTGCGCACATATTCGCGGGTGATCGTGGCAGTGGTTTCGTCCTCGGAGCACCGGCCAGAGGCGAATGTGGCGCGCAGGCTTTCCAGCGCACCTTGCGAAATACGAAAGCCCCCGGCTTTCAACTCGTCCATCAACTGGGCCACCGCACGGCCATCGCGGCCATAGGCGTCGAACAGCGCGCGTTCAAAATTGGACGACACCTGAATGTCCATAGACGGGCTGATCGATGGCCTGACACCATCGGTCTTGTAATCGCCCGAGGTCAGCGCACGGTGCAGGATATCGTTCTGGTTGGTGGCAATCACCAGCTTGTCGATCGGAAGGCCCATGCGGCGCGCGATGTAACCCGCAAAAATATCGCCGAAATTGCCAGTGGGAACTGTGAAGCTGACCGACCGGTGCGGCGCACCCAACGACACGGCTGACGAGAAATAGTACACCACCTGCGCCAGAACCCGCGCCCAGTTGATGCTGTTGACGCCCGCCAGCCGCACCCCATCGCGAAAGGCAAAGTCGTTGAACATGTCTTTCACGCGCGCCTGACAGTCGTCAAAATCGCCATCCATTGCCAGCGCATGGACATTGGCCTCGACCGGCGTGGTCATCTGGCGGCGCTGCACCTCGGATACCCGGCCATGCGGATAAAGGATGAACAGATCGACATTCGACAGCCCGCGGAACGCCTCCATCGCGGCCGATCCGGTATCGCCGCTTGTTGCACCGACAATGGTGATCCGCTGGCCCGACTTGGCCAGTGCTGCCTGCATCATCTGGCCGATCAGCTGCATGGCGAAATCCTTGAACGCCAGCGTCGGACCGTGGAACAATTCCAGCAGGAAATGGTTGGGTGCCAGTTGCACCAACGGCGCGCGGGCCACATGGCCGAACCCCTTGTAGGCAGCCGCAATCAGCCCGCGGAATTCATCGTCGCCAAAGGTATCCCCCAGAAAAGGCCGCATCACCCGGAAGGCGATCTCCTCATAGGTCAGCCCTGCAAATGCTGCAATCTCGGCATGGCTCAGGGTCGGCACGGTTTCGGGCACATAGAGCCCGCCATCCCGCGCAAGGCCTGACATCATCGCCTCGCCAAAGCCAAGAACCGGGGCCGACCCACGGGTAGAGATGTATTTCATCGGACTCACGCTTTCAAACCGTCCTGCGCCTGATACGCCACAGAAGATACGCTGTCATCCCCAACCATACCGCCGCCAGACCGAACCATTGGATGGCATAGCCAAGGTGATCATTCGGAATCCCGGAATTGTCCACCGGCATCGGCTCGATCCCCGGCGCTGTCGGATCGCGGGCCACGATCAGCAGCGGCTCTGCGGTCAATGTGCGGGCCATGTCAGCCACATTGCGGGCAAACCACAGGCCGGTCTTTGTATCGGGGGCCGGGGTGAAGCGGTCAATCTCATCGGGCCAGTGCAGATTTCCCGTCACCGTGGTCGCATCCGCGCCAAAGTCGGCCAGGCGGTCTTCTTCGGCCACAAAGCCCCGGTCCACCAGCACCCGGCGACCGTCGGTTTCGAAAACCTCGATCACGCGCACGCCCGCGCCGATCTGTTTGCGACTGACCAGAACGTTCAGCCTTTCACCAGTGAAGCGGCCACTGGCAGTGACAGGAAGATAGCGGTCAGCCTGCGGGTCTGGTGCGACGGGTAAAGCCACCGGTGCGGCCCCGATGCGGGCATCGATATCTGCCAGATAGGCGTTTTTTTCCGTCAATCGTTGCAACTGCCAGATCCCCAGCCCGATCAGAACCGCTGCTCCGATCAGGCCGAACAGCAAGGGAATGATCATCCGACGGTTCATCGTCTCTCTCCAAACGAAAGGCGCGGACCGTCTGGCCCGCGCCCCGAGTTCCGGTCCGGCGCCGGCTGGCCCCGTAGCTTACTGGCCCCAGACGTAGATCGAGGCGAACAGGAACAGCCAGACCACATCCACAAAGTGCCAATACCACGCAGCAGCCTCGAACCCGATATGCTTTTCAGGGGTGAAGTGACCCTTCAAGGCGCGGATCAGGCACACCGTCAGGAAGATTGTTCCGATCACGACATGGAAGCCGTGGAATCCGGTCGCCATGAAGAAGTTCGCGCCGTAGATGTTGCCTGCAAAGCCAAAGGCCGCATGGCTGTATTCATAGGCCTGAAGCAGGGTAAAAAAGACGCCGAGGATAATGGCTAGGATCAAGCCATTCACCAGATCCCTGCGGTTGTTTTCATGCACAAGTGCATGGTGCGCCCAAGTGGCGGCAGCACCGGAACACAGCAGGATCAGCGTGTTGATCAAGGGCAGGTGCCAAGGATCAAAGGTTTCGATCCCGGCTGGTGGCCACTGACCGTCCACGATGGGCGACAGCGGCCCCATCGGATACAGCGCATGTTTGAAAAATGACCAGAACCACGCCGCAAAGAACATGATTTCCGACATGATGAACATGATGAAGCCGTAGCGCAGGCCGATACGGACAACCGGAGTATGGTCACCCACCTGACTTTCATGCACCACATCGGACCACCAAGCGTACATCACGTACAAGACGCCGACAAAGCCGATCAGCCCAAGCCACGGGCTGGAGCCGTGCATCCAGAGCACCGCCCCGAACAGCATCACAAAGGCGGAAAGTGCCCCAAGGAAGGGCCAGATCGATGGCGGAAGAATATGGTAGTCGTGGTTCTTGGCGTGGGCCATGGTGGGTTCCCTCGGTTCTTTTTTATCAGTTTACAATGTCCACAGGCTTTGCGGCAAGCGCTGCCTGATCTTCGGACAAGGGCGTTTCATAGAAGGTATAGGACAGCGTGATCTGTTTCACGAACTTGCCCTCTCGGTCCTGAACAATGGCAGGGTCCACAAAGAAGCTGACCGGCATCTGCACCGTTTCGCCCGGTTGCAACACCTGTTCGGTGAAACAAAAGCACGCGATCTTCGAAAAGTACCCGCCGGCGGAATCCGGGGTCACATTGTAACTGGCGGTGCCAGCGACCACCCGGTCGGTTGGGTTGTGCGCCTCATAAAACGCAAGTGCGTTTTCCCCGATACGCACGGTCATGGTGCGCTGCACTGGCTTGAACGTCCACGGCATGGTGCCGGATACCGATCCGTCAAACCGGATCAGGATGGTCTGGTCCAGAATGGTGTCGGGCGACGCTGTTGCCACCTGGGTCGTGCCGCCAAAGCCTGTCACCCGACAGAACCAGTCGTAGAACGGCACGGCAGCAAAGGACAAGGACGCCATCAAAATGGCGACACCCACCAACTTTGCTGCGGTTTTCGAGGTTTCATTCATGGCTTGGCCGCCTGGTCAAGTTCAGGCCGCACAGTGTGGTCGAACGCCTTCATCGGATCACCTCGGGTCACTTTGACCACGGTCAAAGCGAAAACCAGCGCCACGAAGGCAAGCAGCGTGAGCCCAAGGCCAAGATTGCGTGAAAATCGGCGGCGGTGCAGTTCGTGGTCGGGCCGAAAGCTCATACCCATCCCCCCAAGCCATAGGTCTTCAGCAACGCCTCGACCAGAAAGGCGGCAAAGTGCAGGAACAAATAGGCGAGCGAGAATTTGAAAAACGTCTTCTCAATCGCGTATTTGTCAGCTTCGGCCTGTGGCTCGTCGCGCTTCCAGATATCGTAGGCCCCTTTCAGGAACACAGCGTTCAGCGCGATGGCAGTGGCCAAAGTGACCGGCCCGCCGATGCTGGTCAGGGCGGCCCAAACCGACACAGGCACCAGAAGCACCGTGTAGATCAGGATTTGGCGACGGGTTTCGCGCCGGCCATGGGTAACGGTCAGCATGGGCACACCAGCCGTGTGGTAATCTTCTTTCATGAACAAGGCCAAGGCCCAAAAGTGCGGCGGCGTCCACATGAAAATCAAGCCGAACATCAGCACCGCTTCTACCGAAACGCTGCCGGTTGCCACAGCCCAGCCGATCATGGGCGGAAAGGCTCCGGCGGCACCACCGATCACGATGTTCTGCGGCGTCGAGCGCTTGAGCCACATCGAGTACACGACTGCGTAGAAGAATATGGTGAATGCCAACAGACCTGCCGCCAGCAGGTTTGCCGCCAGCGCCAACATCACAACCGCGATGCCCGACAGTGCAAGGCCAAACCCCAACGCCTCGCCAGCTTGCACCTTGCCAGCCGGCACCGGGCGCGACTTCGTGCGCTTCATCACCGCGTCAATGTCGGCATCCCACCACATGTTCAACGCGCCCGAGGCCCCAGCCCCCAATGCGATGAACAGAACAGACGCAAAGCCAACGACCGGATGCACCCCGACGGGCGCCACAAGCAGTCCGACCAGTGCAGTGAACACAACAAGTGACATCACCCGAGGCTTCAGCAGCGCAAAATAGTCGCCAAACTGTGCCTCACCGGTTTGTGGATAGGCGTGTGCATCGCTCATTCAGGTCGTCCTCGGTTCTTGGAAATGGCCCCGTCGAGCGGGGCCATCTGCATGCCTGCCAGCAGCTTTACGGCCAGCACTCAGTTGCTTGCGGCGACTTTGACAGCCGAAAACGCTTCCACATCAGCGGCGGACAACACGACATCTCCGGCCTTTGCTGCTTCAAGCCACTGAGCATACACCTCTTCAGACACAACCTTGACCGTGATAGGCATGTAGGCGTGCGCAATGCCGCAAAGCTCCGAACACTGGCCGAAGTAGATGCCCTCACGCTCGGCCTTGAACCACAACTGCGCAAGACGGCCAGGAACCGCATCCTGCTTCACTCCAAAGGCCGGGATCGTCCAAGAGTGGATCACGTCCGATCCGGTTACCTGCATCACGATGGTCTTTCCGACCGGAACCACAACGGCCGTATCTGTGGCCAACAGGAATTCCCTGTCGCTGTAGCCGGCATCGGCCAGTTGGGTTGACACTTCGGGTGTCAGACGATTGTCCCCACCCGTCGCCGGGGCGCCGATCATGTAGCTTTCGAACGCCACGCCATCATCCACATATTCGTAACCCCAATACCACTGGTATCCAGTTACCTTGATGGTGATATCGCCCACAGGGATTTCCTGTTGCTTGAACAACACCGGCAAAGAAAACGCGCCGATAAAGATCAGGATGATGATCGGAACCACAGTCCAGCCAACTTCAAGCGGCGAATTGTGGGTGAAGGTCGCAGGCTTTGCGTTACGCTTTTCGTTGAAGCGGATGATCACCCAGATCAGCAGGGCCGTCACAAACACGGTGATGACGGTGATGATCACAAGGATCATCCAGTCAAGCCCTTGCAGATCGCGCGCAAGTTCGGTTGCGGCGGGCTGAAATCCCGTGCCCTTGTCGTGAGGCGAGCCAACGATTCCAAGCCCTTGGGCGACGGCCGCATGACCTGCCATTAGACCAAGAACGCTGGCGGCCACACCGCCGATTTGATTCCAAAGACGCATGTTCTGTTCCCGTTATGCTTACGGCTTGGGCGCCGCTTGTCAGAACCCTGTCCTGTGTCGCATCGTCGCGGCGCATGGCAGAATCCCATTGTTTCCACCCCCGTTGAAACCATATTAGAGGCTCTGCCACAAGCAAAACCGTTGCGACAAAGCAGCGCCATTTGACCCAGATCAAGGACAGCCTTCATGACCGATCAGCCTTTCCGCCCGTTCGAGACGCATCTGGACGAGACGACGGCCCTGACAGTGCTGCGGGCGGCAACCGCCGGCGCGGAAGATGGCGAGCTTTTTCTGGAACGGCGGCGGTCGGAGGCGATCGTTCTGGACGATGGGCGGATCAAGACCGCATCCTATGATGCGTCCGAAGGGTTCGGTTTGCGTGCCGTGTCGGGAGAGGTGGCCGGATACGCCCATTCGACCGAGATCAGCGAAAGCGCTCTGCGGCGCGCATCGGAAACGGCGCGTCTGGCGGTTGGCGACGGCGGTGGTATTCTTGCCGATCCGCCCAAAGGCACAAACGTAAAGCTCTATGGCGATGCGGATCCAATGGCCGATGCGACCTTTGCCGTAAAGATCGACATGCTGCGCGAGATTGATGCCTTCGCGCGCGCGCTTGATCCGCGCGTGATTCAGGTGTCGGCCACCATAGCGGCATCCTATCAAGAGGTGGAAATCCTGCGCCCCGAAGGCTTGCGTGTGCGCGACATCCGACCGATGGCGCGCCTGAATGTGTCGGTGATCGTCGAACACAACGGACGGCGCGAACAGGGCGGCATGGGCGGTGGCGGGCGCTTCGGGCTGAAGTCCCTGATGGAAGCAGATCATTGGCAACCGATGGTGCGTGAAGCCCTGCGGATTGCGCTGGTCAATCTGGAGGCCGTACCCGCCCCCGCCGGCGTGATGGATGTGGTGCTTGGCCCCGGCTGGCCCGGTATCCTCTTGCACGAGGCGATCGGTCATGGGCTGGAGGGAGATTTCAACCGCAAGAAGACCTCGGCCTTTGCGGGGCTTATGGGCCAGCAGATCGCGTCGCGCGGGGTGACTGTGCTGGACGACGGCACCATCCCTGACCGCCGCGGCAGCATCAGCGTCGATGATGAAGGCACCGCATCGGGCCGCAATGTGCTGATCGAGGATGGTGTGCTTGTCGGCTATATGCAGGACCGCCAGAATGCCCGCCTGATGGGGGTCGTCCCGACGGGCAACGGACGGCGCGAAAGCCATGCCCACATCCCGATGCCGCGCATGACCAACACCTACATGCTGGGCGGTGACGCCGACCCGGCCGGCATTGTCGCCAGCCTGAAGGACGGGATCTATGCCGTGGGTTTTGGTGGCGGGCAGGTGGACATCACCAACGGCAAGTTCGTGTTTTCCTGCACCGAGGCCTACCGGGTGCAGAACGGCAAGATCGGCGCGCCGGTCAAAGGCGCCACACTGATCGGCGACGGGGCGACCGCTCTGAAACAGATCCGCGCCATCGGCAACGACCTGCGGCTTGACCCCGGCATCGGCAATTGCGGCAAGGCCGGACAATGGGTGCCGGTCGGTGTCGGTCAGCCAACGCTGTTGATCGGCGGCCTGACGGTGGGTGGATCGGCGGCGTGAGTCTGCTGCGGTCCGCACCGCACCTGGACACGCCGTGGCGTGATTTGCTGACGGCAGCGATCGTGGCGCTTTTGCTGCCTTCGGCCGTTGGTGGCCTGCTGATTGGCGTGTTCCACCTGTTCGGCGAAAGAATGCCACCCACTGTCGGGCTCTTTCTTTTTGGCCCTGCGATGGCTTTGATGCTGTCACCATTGCTCAGCTTTGCAGGCATGATGCTGGCGGTCCCGTTGTCCAGCATCTTGATCCGGGCGGGTTGGTTCGGCTGGTTGCCTGCGGCGGCGAACGGGTTTGGGGTGGGCAGCGTCATGGGTGCGCTGTTCGGGATGAACATCGCGGCACCCTTTGGCTTGTGCGCCTTGCTCATCTTGCGTGCAACACTTGGACGGCTGCGTCCGATGGACGCCTAGTTCGTCAACAGCGCGCTGACCGGCGCCAAAGCCATTGTGGACGCCCGACCCTCCACCGCCCATTCCAGAATCGCCGCCACCGTCTCGGGACGCAATGCGCCGATCACCAGAACCCGCCCGTCCTGTGCCGCCTTGAAAGCCGCGCGATCCAGATAACGTCGGATCACCGGGCTGTCCTCGGCGTCGGCGTCTATACGGCGGAAAATCACCGCCGAGCCAACACCTTCACGACGGGCGACCTGATCGGCGGCGTTCAACCCTTGGTCAAAGGTGAGAAGCCCGCGCCCCTGTTCGGCCAGAATCGGCACGACCTGACTGGCGAGGGGCCGGTTGTTCTGGAACGTCTGGCCATCCGGGTCGATCAGGGCCACCGCTTCTGGCAAGCGCGAGGCCAGCACCTGGAGGCTTTGCTCCATATCTCCGGGTTGCGCGCCAGCGGGTATGCCAGTTGCGGCCAGGATCACCTCTTGACCGCCAGTCCGCCAGATTGCCGCGCGCTCGAGCGCCCCATCTGAAAACGGGTCGATCACAATCGACAATGGCAAATCCAACGCGGCAAGATCAGCCCGGTTCACGCCCGCTTGACCGTCATCTTGCAGCACGATCGCGAACAACGGCTTCTGCGCGGTGTTGTCAAACGGCCTCGCAAAGCGACGCAACGGCGGCAGGCTGTCGCCGGGTGCCAGGTCCACAACCACGGATGCGCCTTCATCAACGGCCGGGACCGGATCGGCGCCAATGCGCGGAAGCCGGTTTGTGACAACGCCAGCTGCCTGATTGCCCAGGTCACTGGCGGATGGCAATGTGTCGCTGGCAGGGAGGTCGCGTGCAGTCATGGCATCAGGATCCGCCGGGGCATCAGGATCCGCCGGGGCGAATGCTTCCGGTGTCGGATCCGCGGGAAAGACCGCCTCGGGAACCGGGGGCTCTTGATCTGGGACAGGCAACAGCAACACCTCGGCTTGAGGCGGCGGCGGGTCCACTGGTTGCGGTGCAAGTTCGGCCACGGGCAAACCTGGTGCAGCAGGCTGGTCTGCGGCTGACGGCGGTTCTGTTCCCAAAGCGGGTGCCACCGGCGGGTTGATCTGCCCGGCCGACGGCCGTTCTTCGGCAGGCGCGGTGCTGGGCGGCGCGACAAGAGGTTCCGTCGGGGCCTGCACGTCAGCAACCGCCAAGTCAGTGGCCGGTTCTGTCAAAGACATCGCGCCGCTGGGGGCAGCGGGGGCATCGGCAACGCCGGGCAGAACCGGCGCGGGGGATGGGGACGTCTCGGACCGAGGTGCCGGCGGCCCTTCGGCCACCACAATCTGTGGTGACGGGTCAGCCACCCCGGTCAAGTCCGACTCGCGCACAGCGGTTGACGGCGGATCCGCGTCAGGCGCATCCACACGCACGTCCGGCGCTATGATTGCATCGGGTATTGACCGTGTCTGGCTGTCCGGAGCAGCCACCGACGCAACGGCCGTGGACTCGGGTACAGGCGGCGCGACCGGTCCCGCGATCTGCGATACCGCAATTAGACCACCCGCAGCGGTCACGCTTCCCCATAGAATGCCCCGAACGAACCCGCGCACTGCCTTGCCCCTTTTTGTTGCCGGACATTGTGCCCATTCATGCCGGACGATCAAGCGGTCTTGACGCCCCTGCCCCGGTCTGACCATCTATACCCCGGCCCGCTATGGGCTTCATCCCCTTTCCGACAGGCCCAGGCAAGATGCTGCTTCTGATCGACAACTACGACAGCTTTACCTACAACCTCGTGCATTACTTTGGCGAATTGGGCGCCGATGTCGTTGTGAAGCGCAACGATGCGCTGAATGTGCAGGACGTGCTGGCGATGAAGCCAGAGGCGATCATCCTGTCGCCCGGCCCCTGCGATCCGGCCGCGGCGGGCATCTGTCTGCCCCTGACCACCGCAGCATATGAGGCAGAGATACCGCTTTTGGGCGTCTGTCTGGGCCATCAGACCATTGGTCAGGCGTTCGGGGGCAAGGTTGTTCGGTGCCATGAAATCGTGCACGGCAAGATGGGTGCTATGCATCATTCGGGTAAAGGCGTTTTTCGCGGCCTGCCTTCGCCCTTCCTTGCCACCCGCTATCATTCACTGATCGTCGAGCGCGAGTCGCTGCCCGACTGCCTGGAGGTGACGGCTTGGCTGGAGGATGGCACCATCATGGGACTGCGCCACAAGACGCGGCTGATCGAAGGTGTGCAATTCCACCCCGAATCCATCGCATCCGAACACGGACACCAGTTGCTGCGCAATTTTCTGGACGAAGCGCACGTGAAGGTGACGGCATGAGCGAGATCCTCCGACCCTTGATCGGGCTTGCAGCGACGCGCCCGCTGTCACGAGCCGAGGCCGAGGCGGCCTTTGGGGCGCTGTTCGACGGACAAGGCACCCCCGCGCAGATGGGCGGCTTCCTGATGGCGCTGCGAACGCGCGGAGAAACGGTCGATGAATACGCCGCCGCCGCAAGCGTCATGCGCGCCAAATGCAACGCGGTCCGCGCTCCAGAGGGCGCGATGGACATCGTCGGCACCGGCGGTGACGGCAAGGGCACGCTGAACATCTCGACCGCGACGGCCTTTGTGGTCGCCGGCGCCGGTGTGGTGGTGGCCAAACACGGCAACCGGAACCTGTCGTCGAAATCGGGCGCGGCCGATGCGCTGACGGAAATGGGCCTGAATGTGATGGTTGGGCCCGAGATCGTCGAGAAATGTCTGCATGAGGCCGGGATCGGCTTCATGATGGCCCCGATGCACCACCCCGCCATCCGCCACGTCATGCCGGTGCGGCAGGAACTGGGCACGCGGACGATCTTCAACATCCTTGGCCCGCTGACCAACCCAGCCGGCGTTAAGCGTCAACTCACGGGTGCGTTTTCGGCCGACCTGATTCGGCCAATGGCGGAAACCCTTCTCGCGCTTGGCACGATCAAGGCATGGCTGGTGCATGGCGGCGACGGTACAGACGAGCTGTCGATTGCGGCCCCCAGCAAGGTGGCATCGGTCGAGCATGGCCTTATCCGCGAATTCACCCTGCACCCTGAAGATGCGGGTCTGCCCTACCATCCGTTCGAAAAAATCCTCGGCGGCACCCCTGCCGAAAACGCGGTCGCTTTCCGCGCTCTGCTTGACGGGGAAACGGGTGCCTACCGCGATGCGGTGCTGCTGAACGCGGCGGCAGCCCTTGTGGTTGCCGACAAAGTCAGCACCTTGGCCGAGGGTGTGTCACTGGCCCGGCAGTCGATCGATACTGGAGCTGCCAAGGCCAAAGTCGCGGCGCTGGCCCGCCTGACCAACGCCTGACCGCAAAACGCCAAGGAAAATCACGATGAGCACGATCCTCGACCGCATCAAAGCCTACAAGCTGGAGGAGGTCGCCGCCCGGAAAGAGGCCCGTTCTTTGGCCGAAGTCGAAGACGCAGCGCGCGTGGCCCCTGCACCGCGCGGCTTTGTCAAAGCCCTGTCGGTGGCCGCCGGATCCGGCTATGGCCTGATCGCAGAGATCAAGAAGGCCAGCCCATCCAAGGGTCTGATCCGCGCCGATTTCGACCCTCCTGCGCTGGCCAAAGCCTACCAGGACGGCGGTGCCACCTGCCTGTCGGTGTTGACCGATGGCCCATCCTTTCAGGGCGCTGACAACTTTCTGTTGCAGGCCTCAAAGGCGACAACTTTGCCCTGCCTGCGTAAGGATTTTCTGTATGATCCCTATCAGGTGGTAGAATCGCGTGCGTTGCACGCTGACTGTATCCTGATCATCATGGCGTCACTGTCTGACGAACAGGCCGCCGAATTGGAATCGGCAGCGTTGCACTGGGGCATGGACGTGCTGATCGAAGTGCACGACCGCGCCGAGCTGGAGCGGGCAACCCGGCTGAAATCGCCGTTGATCGGGATCAACAACCGCAATCTCCACACGTTTGAAGTCACATTGGACACAACCCGCGATCTAGCCCGCCGCGTGCCCGAAGACCGTCTGATCGTGTCGGAATCCGGGCTTTACACGTCCGATGATCTTGCGGATCTGGCGCAATATGGCGCGCGGTGCTTCCTGATCGGCGAAAGCCTGATGCGGCAAGACGATGTGGCAGCTGCCACGCGTGCGCTTCTTGCCCGACCTCTGACCGCGCAGGGTGGCATATGACCGGCTCATCAGACACGGGACTGACCCATTTCGACGGTCAAGGCCATGCGCATATGGTCGATGTGTCCGACAAAGCCGTGACCGACCGGATCGCGGTGGCACGCGGATCGGTGGTGATGACAGCGGCAACGCTGGAGCTGATCACGTCGGGGCAGGCAAAGAAAGGCGATGTGCTGGGCGTGGCCCGCATCGCCGGGATCATGGGCGCAAAAAGGACCGCCGACCTGATTCCGTTGTGCCACCCGCTGCCGATTACAAAGGTCGCGCTGACCCTGACCCCGGACCCGGCGCTTCCCGGCGTGGTGGTCGAGGCGACCGTGAAAACCGGCGGTCAGACCGGGGTTGAGATGGAGGCGTTGACCGCGGTATCCATCGCCTGCCTGACCATCTACGACATGGTCAAAGCCGTTGAAAAATCCATGCGAATCGAGGGGATACGGCTGGTTCTTAAAGACGGCGGCAAGTCCGGTCGCTTTGAGGCGCAAGCATGATATCGGTCGATGAGGCGCTAACCCATTGTCTGGCTCTGGTCGCCCCTTTGCCCTGCGAAAGCGTGTCCTTGGCTCAGGCCAACGGACGCTACATGCCCGCACCTGCGCTGTCTACGCGCGACCAGCCACCATTTGCGGCCTCGGCGATGGATGGCTATGCCGTGCAGGGCGACCCTGCGCCGGGGAATAGCTTTACGGTGGTCGGTGAAGCCGCAGCAGGGCACGCCTGGGCCGGCACACTTGACGCCGGACAGGCCGTTCGGATCTTTACCGGCGCGCCCGTGCCCGTTGGCGCATCCCGGGTGATCATACAAGAAGACGTCACCCGGGACGGCGACAGCATCACCGTCAAACCGGGGGCAGACGTAGCCACCCACATCCGGCCGGCAGGCCAGGATTTTCGCGCAGGTGACAGCCTGTCGCCCCGGCGCCTGCGCGCAAATGATCTTGCCCTTCTGGCGTCGATGAACCACCCGACAGTCCGTGTGACCCGGCGCCCGGTTGTGGCGATCATTGCGACGGGCGATGAATTGGTGATGCCCGGAGAAACCCCCGGTCCAGACCAGATCATTGCCTCGAACTCTTTTGCGTTGAAGGCGTTGGCCGAAGACGCGGGTGCCGAGGTGCGGCTTTTGCCCATAGCGCGCGACACGGTTCCCGCACTGACCACGGTTCTGGGCCTTGCCGAACGTGCGGATCTGGTGATCACCATCGGCGGTGCGTCAGTGGGCGACCACGATCTTGTCGCACAGGTCGCGACCAGTCTTGGGATGGAGCGCAGCTTCTGGAAGGTTGCGATGCGACCCGGAAAGCCGCTGATGGCCGGCCGGATGGGTCGCGCTGCCATGCTGGGCTTGCCGGGCAATCCGGTGTCGTCAGTGGTCGGCGCGCATCTGTTCTTGCTGCCGATGATCCGCGCCCTGCTGGGCCAGCCGGACGGTGAACTTGGCCCGCGCCCGCTCTCCGCCCTTCTGGAGCAGGATGTTGGCCCGACGGGTCCGCGCACGCATTATATGCGCGCAATCCTGACACCGGGCGACACCTTGCCGCTGATTTCTCCGTTTGACCGTCAGGACAGCTCACTTCTGTCGGTTCTGGCAAGCGCTGATGCGCTGCTGATACGGCCCATCGGCGACGGGCCGCGCCGTGCAGGCGAGCGGGTGAGCTACCTGGCCCTGTGATCTGCGAAACGCTTTGCGCTTGACACAAACCGGGAACACGGGCAGAACATAGCGTTAACGAATACAGATCAGGGTGGCCCATGCTTACGCGCAAACAGCTGGAACTTCTGGATTTCATCAAGACCCGGATGGATGCCGAAGGTGTGCCCCCGTCCTTTGACGAAATGAAGGATGCGTTGGATTTGCGGTCGAAATCCGGCATCCATCGCCTGATTACCGCACTGGAAGAACGCGGGTTCATCCGGCGCCTTGCGCATCGTGCCCGGGCCCTTGAGATCATCAAACTGCCGGACGCAATGGAACGGCCCGGTTTCACCCCGCGAGTGATCGAAGGCGACCGTCCCACTGCACCGCCGCGTGGCGCCATGGTGGTCGAACCCTTGCATGCCATGAATGTGCCGGTGATGGGCCGCATCGCCGCTGGCGTTCCGATCGAAGCGATTTCCGAGATGTCGCATCATGTGGCCGTCCCCGGTTCCATGCTGTCCGGGCGCGGCAACCATTACGCGCTGGAGGTCAAAGGGGACTCGATGATCGAGGCCGGAATCAACGATGGCGACATTGTGGTGATCCGCGAACAATCCACGGCCGAGAATGGCGATATCGTGGTGGCTTTGGTCGAGGACCTGGAGGCAACCCTGAAGCGCTTTCGCCGCAAGGGTTCCATGATCGCGCTGGAAGCCGCCAACCCCGCCTATGAAACCCGCGTCTTTCCCGACCATCTGGTCAAGGTTCAGGGTCGCCTGGTGGGCTTGATCCGCAGTTACTGACGCGCCGCCAAGCGGGCGGTCTTGGGACGGATGATCTGCGCCGTGATGCCGGATGTTTTGGGCGAGGACCACACCCGGCGCTGTCCGGACGCTGCGACGACGGTCAAAACCTCTCCGTCACGATAGAGCGCCAACGGCCCAGACTGCGCCAGTTTCAGGCTATCAAACAGCACGCATCCGTCCGGGGCGGCGGAAACAGGGCGGGAGATCACCACAAGATCGGCGCTGGCGCATGCCTCGGTCAGCCGGTTCTGAGCACCCTTGCCTTTCAGCGCGATGCCAAACAACGACCCCGCCTTGAAGCGTCGGGCTCCATCAGCGCCTTCCATCCCAAGGCGTGTCGCCGCCACCTCTTGTGGCGTCAGATCGCCGTCGTTTTCCAGCCAGCTTTTTGCGGCAAACCCAGCCCCGCGTGGCGCTGATAGCGCCCGCCCCTCGGGCCCGAGGACACCGACCAAGGCGCCATCGCCCGAAATCAGAACCAAGGGGCGCTCGGCACCCAGCCAAAGCCCCAAAGCCAGAACTGCAGGCACCACAGACAACCCGCGCACTGGCCCGCGCCACAAGATAAGCCACGACGCCGCAAAGGTGATCAGCGGCAGCACCCAAGGCCCCGGCGCGGAAATGGCGGTCACGGATCCTTTCCACCCGGACACCCAATGTGCCACCCACAATATCCACGCTGAGCCGCGCTCCATCGCCCAAAGTGGCAGCGCGGCAAGGCCAAAGGGGGCTAAAAGCGCCGCTACAGCACCCGCGGGCATGACCACCGCCCCCATCACAGGCACTGTCAGAAGGTTGGCGATCAATCCATAGTCGGCGTAGCGGTTGAAATGCGCGGCGGCATAAGGGGCGGTGGCAAAACCTCCGATCACGCTTGACAGGACCAGGGTAAAAACCGGCATTGCCCAACGTGGCATCGTGCCGGCCACCACGCGTTTGTCCACTTCGCGGAACCCGGCGATCAAAGCCACTGTTGCGGCAAAGGACATCTGGAACCCCGGCTCCAGCATCGTTTCCGGCTTCCACAACAGCAAGATCACCCCGGCAATCGCAACCGATCGCAGGGTAAGGGCCTTTCGGTCCAACAGGACCGCGCCCAGCATCACCGCGACCATGATGAAGGCCCGCTCTGTTGCGACATTGGCCCCAGACAGCGCAAGATAGAAGGCCGCCACGACCAGCGACGCCAAGGCCGCGACCTTCTTGGTGTTCACCCGAAGGGCAACCCAAGGGACAAGTGCCAGACCATATCGGATCAACGCAAAGACAAAGGCGATCAGAAACGCCAGGTTCATTCCCGAAATCGCCAGAAGATGCGCAAGCGAGCTGTCGCGCAGCGCCTTTACCGTGTCGGCCGAAATGCCCGAGCGATCCCCCGTCATCGCCCCTGCCGCGTATGCGCCGGCCTGACCGGGCATGGCGGTACGCATCGCTTGTGCCAGATAGCTGCGCAACCGGTCCACCGGTCGGGCGCCGGGCGCCGGTGACTGCCAAAGCACCAGAGGCGTGGTTGCATATCCAACCGCGCCCAGACTGTCGAAGAACGCCATGCGCCGGAAGTCAAAGCTGCCGGGTTCCACCGGACCGTCCGGTGGGGCCAGATTGGCGGTTATCATCACCACTTCACCGGGGAATGGGTCATGCCCCGGCAGTTTTGCGCGCAGCGAAATGCGAACCCTTTCGGGGCGCCGCGCAGATGGCACGCGGTCCAGTTGCACCTGATCCAACGTGATCCGCAGGGCGTCCGTCGAACTTCGGTCAATGCCCACGACCCGGCCCGTCACCGGGCCATAATAGCGAAATTCAAGCATCGGGGACTGGACAGCCTGAACCCGCAGCCCACAGGCCAGGAAGCCCAACGCGACGCAGCCAACCGCTACCGCCCATGGATGAAGGATAGGCGCAGCCCAAAGTCGAAGACCCAGACAGACGGTGCCCACAGCACAGGTTGCGGCGTAGTGGAGCAATCCCGGTTCCCACATCAGAGAAAACCAGATACCGACTCCGGTGCCGATGAACAGCGGAACCCAGGGAAACAGGGTTCCCCGGGCCATCGCGACCGCTGCAAACGGCCGGATCAGCCAGTCCGTCAGGAGCGCCACCTTGTTTCCTGCCCTTTCACCGCCTAGAACCGCAGCCTAAGCTTACCGCCATGATGGTTTCCGAAAGGTTAATTCCGCCAATGTCCGCTTCCGCTGCAATCGTGACTCGCTTTGCCCCGTCCCCTACCGGCTATCTGCATATCGGAGGTGCGCGCACGGCCCTGTTCAACTGGCTGTTTGCGCGCGGGCGGGGGGGAAAGTTCCTGCTGCGGATCGAGGATACCGACCGCGAACGATCCACCCCCGAAGCTACTGCGGCGATCTTGCAGGGCCTGACGTGGCTGGGTCTGGATTGGGATGGCGAGGCAGTCAGCCAGTTTGCCCGCAAGGACCGCCACGCCGAAGTGGCGCATCAGATGCTGTCACGCGGCACAGCCTACAAATGCTTCTCAACCCAAGAAGAAATCGCCGCTTTCCGGGCCGCACAGGAGGCGCAGGGCGCCAGCTATGCGGTGTTTCAAAGCCCGTGGCGCGACGCCGACCCGGCCACGTACCCGGACGCTCCCTATGCCATCCGGATGAAAGCCCCGCGCAGCGGCGAAACCATTATTCAGGATTCAGTTCAGGGAAAAGTCACCTTTCGCAACGATCAACTGGACGACATGATCGTTTTGCGTTCCGATGGCACCCCGACCTATATGCTGGCTGTTGTGGTCGATGACCACGACATGGGCGTGACCCATGTGATCCGTGGCGATGACCATCTGAACAACGCCGCCCGCCAGCAAATGGTCTATGACGCAATGGATTGGGCGATCCCGGTCTGGGCGCATATTCCGCTTATCCATGGTCCGGATGGAAAGAAACTGTCCAAGCGCCATGGGGCGACTGCGGTTGGCGATTATCAGGCGCAGGGCTATCCGGCCGCTGGCATGCGCAACTATCTGACACGGCTCGGATGGGCGCATGGCGATGAAGAACTGTTCACCTCGGAACAGGCCATGGCGATGTTCGGGCTGGAGGGAATCGGTCGCAGCCCGGCGCGTCTTGATTTCAAAAAGCTGGAATCCACCTGTGGCTGGCACATTGCGCGCAGCGAAAATGCTGCGCTGCTGCATGAAATCGAAGGGTATCTTGCCGCAGCCGGGCGCCCAGCCTTGTCCGATACGCAGCGCGATCTACTTTTCAAGGCGCTGGATTGTGTCAAAGAGCGCGCGAAGACATTCCCGGAACTTGTTGAAAAGGCGCATTTTGCCATGACAAGGCGCCCAATTGTCGCCGACGAGGCGTCGGCAAAGGCGCTGGATTCGGTATCCCGTGGTATACTGCGGGAATTGACGCCGCGCCTGCAAAATGCTAATTGGACGAAAGAAGCGTTGGAGCCCATTTTGAACGATGTTGCCGCGGCCCACGGCATCGGTTTTGGAAAGCTTGCAGCACCTTTGCGGTCAGCACTGGCCGGACGAAGCGTGACCCCAAGCGTCTTTGACATGATGTTGGTCATTGGCAAAGACGAAACAATCGCGCGGTTGCAGGACGCCGCGGCCTGATCGGCTGCACCCTTGACCGCCGCAGAGAATGAGCCACCGTCGGGACAGTCCGGTGGGGCAAAAACGAGGGATGTGAGAGATGGCAGAGACGAAAAAGACCGCGACACTGACACTGGACGGCAAGTCCTTTGACCTTCCCGTGCTTTCACCCACGCTTGGCCCCAATGTTCTGGATATCCGCAAACTGTATGCCGAGGCGGATGTTTTCACCTATGACCCCGGATTTACCTCGACCGCGGCCTGCGAAAGCGCCATCACCTTCATCGACGGTGACAAGGGCGAACTTCTGCACCGCGGATATTCGATCGACGAGTTGGCCGAACATTCGCACTATCTCGAAGTCTGCTACCTGCTGCTTTACGGGGAATTGCCCACCGCGGCGCAAATGTCAGATTTCGAAGGCCGCGTGACACGTCACACCATGGTGCATGAACAGATGCACTATTTCTTCCGGGGCTTCCGTCGTGACAGCCACCCGATGGCAACCATGGTCGGCGTTGTGGGCGCAATGTCGGCCTTCTACCACGACAGCCTGGACATCAACGATCCATGGCAGCGCGAAGTTGCGGCGATCCGGATGATCGCCAAACTGCCAACAATCGCCGCCATGGCGTTCAAGTATTCGGTCGGTCAACCGTTTGTTTATCCAAAGAATTCCTTGGACTACGCTGGCAACTTCCTGCACATGTGCTTTGCCATCCCGGCCGAGGAGTACGTGGTCAACCCGATCCTGTCGAAAGCCATGGACCGGATCATGATGCTGCACGCGGATCATGAACAAAACGCCTCGACCTCAACCGTGCGTCTGGCCGGATCGTCCGGCGCAAATCCCTTTGCCTGCATCGCGGCTGGCATTGCCTGCCTGTGGGGGCCAGCACATGGTGGCGCCAACCAGGCCTGCCTTGAAATGCTGCGCGAAATCGGCACCGTGGAGCGGATCCCGGAATTCATCCGCCGCGCCAAGGATAAGGACGACCCGTTCCGCCTGATGGGCTTTGGCCACCGGGTTTACAAGAACTTTGACCCGCGGGCCAAGGTGATGAAGGAATCGGCCGACGAAGTGTTGGGTCTGCTGGGCATTGACAACAACCCGACCCTGCAAGTTGCCAAGGAACTGGAACGGATTGCGCTGGAGGACGAATATTTCGTCTCGAAAAAGCTGTATCCGAATGTCGATTTCTATTCCGGCATCATTCTGGATGCGATGGGCTTCCCGACCTCGATGTTCACCCCGATCTTCGCGCTGTCGCGCACCGTGGGCTGGATTTCGCAGTGGAAGGAAATGATCGCCGACAAGATCCAGAAGATCGGGCGCCCGCGGCAGCTATATATTGGTGAGACGCACCGCAAATATCTGGACGTACGCCACCGCTGAGGCATTCATGATGTGACGCATGGGGCCGAGCCGCAGGGTGCGGCCCCATTTGCTTCAGCGCCCGTCGAATGTTCCGAGCTTGCCGTAAAGCTCTACCCTGCGGTCGCGGAACAGACCCCAACTGCGGCGCAAATCGGCAATAGCGTCGAGGTCAACGGTGGCGGTCTGCACGGCTTCAGCATCTCGTCCCGCTTTTGCAAGCAGCCTGCCCGTGTGATCGGCGATGAAACTTGACCCGTAAAAGCGAACGTCCACGTCTTCGGGGGCCACTTCGCGTCCGATGCGATTGGATGCCACGACCGGCAGGATATTGGCCGCGGCATGGCCGCGCATCACCATTTCCCAATGCGGCTGGCTGTCATAGTCCGGGTTGGGGGGTTCTGACCCAATGGCGGTGGGATACAGCAGAACCTCAGCCCCCATCAGCGCCATGGCACGGGCCGCTTCGGGAAACCACTGGTCCCAGCAGATACCAAGACCGATGCAGCCAAACGCCGTATCCCATACCCTGAACCCGGTATCCCCCGGCGAGAAGTAATACTTTTCCTCATATCCCGGCCCTTGCGGGATGTGGCTTTTGCGGTAGTTTCCCAACACCCGGCCATCGGCGTCGATCATTGCGACCGAGTTGAAATAAGCCTGCCCTGCCCTTTCAAAATAGGAACAGGGCAGCACCACGCCAAGCTCGCGGGCCAGCGCCGAGAAATGCGCAATCAACGGGTTTCGATCCATCGGACGGGCCAGATCGAAATACTCGGCGCGCTGGGTGATGCAAAAATAGGGGGCGGCGAACAATTCCTGGACCAGAATGATTTGTGCGCCACCCGTGGCAGCCTGACGGATCAGCCTTTCGGCCGAAGTCAGATTGGCGGGCAAGTCCCAGCTACAGGCAAACTGGGTCGCGGCAAGGGTGATGGGGCGGGTCATCGGATCTCTCTGTTGCGGTGGTGGCGGTTACCTCGGTGCCTTTGTAAAACGCAGGATCGACCTTAGCCGTTGGTCAGGAACAGCGGGCGTCTGCGCAACTGTATGGTGGATCTTTTCGCTGCGGTCGAGACCGACCAACCGGCGACGGCGCAGCAAGAAAAGCTTGCCCCACGACCGCCAGGTGCCCACCATCGGGGCGGCTGGATCACAAGGAAACCGATCCCGCCACCCGGTTGGCAGGGCAAGTCCACAGGCTTCGGCCCGGTCCAGCATCCAGACCAGCGGGATATTGGACAAGGGCCGTGCAGCCGAAAACGCGCCTATTTGCCCCCCGATATCGGCATGCGCCCCATGAAACCAGACTTGCTCCACGTTGCCCTCCCACCCATCCGGACAGTCCCACAGCACCGGATCGAATACGGCGCGGGTTTCATCCAGAGCCAGCGCCTGAAAGCCGTGGCGGATGGATGCGCCAAGATGGGGATTGTGAAAAGCGTGCTGCCGGTCGGTCAGCATCCACAGTAACGGCAAGCGCAGGCCAAGCGCTTTGACCGTGTCCCAGACCCCGACCATGTCGATTGGTGCCTCGATATGGCAGTTTTTCTGCGCAAACACCTGAGCGGCGTGACGATCAGGCCCGGCCATGTAGTGGCGATAGGCCAGGGTCACATTGCGTTCGGTTGCACAGTCATGCCGCAACAACCCGACCCGGTCGATCACCCCGGCCAAAGACCGCACGGCATAGGCCCCGCGCGAATAGCCCAGCAGATAGATGCGGTCGCCGGGACGGTAGTGGCTGGACAGCCAGCCATAGGCACGACGGATCTGGCGGTTGATGCCGCGGCCTTGCGCCACGGCCGCCAGATGGCGCCAGCCTTCCCATTGCAGGCCCGGCTCGTAATAGATGCGCCGTCGCTGGCCGGGGGGCGCGATGCACAGCAACCGAAAGGCCAGCCCCGCATTGGTTTCCTGACCATCCAACAGGTTCGACATGGTGCCATCCAGTATGATGACGTGATCGACGACCCCGCGCGCGATACCCGGCGGCGGTTCTTGCCCATCGGTTCGCACCACGGGATGGCGGCGCGCCCAATGGCGGATCAGGTCAAGAAGTGCCGTTTTGAGCCTCCTTCAGCCACTGCCAGATCCGTAGGGGGGTAAAGGGCATGTCCACCCGTGCCACCCCTGCCGGGGCAAGCGCATCGCGCACGGCGTTCGAGATCGCGCCCAAGGCCCCGACCGTGCCGGCCTCGCCGCAGCCTTTCATCCCGAACGGGTTCATGATCGACGGAACCGGTTCACTGGCAAAGCCGAACATCGGCAGGTCAGACGCCCGCGGCAGCGCGTAGTCCATGAAACTGGCGGTCAGAAGCTGACCTTGCGCGTCAAAATGCGCGGCTTCGCACACCGCCTGCCCAAAGCCTTGCGCCACCCCGCCATGCATTTGCCCGATTGCCAGGTCCGGCGCGATCAGCGTGCCGAAATCATCGGCTACGGTGTAGCGGTCCATCACCAGTGCGCCGGTGTCAGGGTCAATTTCAACTTCGGCAATATGCGCACCGTTTGGATAGCTGCGCCCGTCCAGTACGATGGTCTGGCTGACATCCAACAGGTCATTGCGCCCGCGCAGACGCGCCAGATCGGCCGCTTCGGCCAGTGTCAAACGCAGATTGCTGCCCGTGGCCCCAAAGGCGCTGCCATCAAAGGCAACAGCATCCGCCGCCCATTCATCGGCCAGAAACGCCTCGAACGCCGACACGATGTGCTGAACCGTTGCCCGCATTGCGGTGCCTTGCACGGTCACTGACCGCGACCCCCCAGTGCCACCCCCCTTTGGAATGGCATCACTGTCGCCTTGCACAATGCGCACCGTGTCTTCGGCCAGGCCGGTCCACTCCGCCACCATCCGGGCATAAACGGTTTCATGCCCCTGCCCGTTCGATTGCGTCCCAACATACAGCGTGGCCCCACCATCCGCATCCAGCGTCAACCGCGCGGTTTCATCGGCATCGCCCAGAATACTTTCGATATAGGTGGCAAGGCCCATCCCACGCAGACGCCCCCGCGCGGCACTGTCGGCTTTTCGCGCCGCAAAGCCCGCGACATCGGCGTTTATCCGGGCCCGTGCGAGCACCCGCGAAAAATCACCCACATCAATCAACTCCCCTGTGGCGCTGCGGTAGGGAAAGCTGCGGATGAAATTCCGCTCACGCAACGAAAACGGATCCACCCCCAACTGCCGGGAGGCTTCATCCATCGCCCGTTCGATGGTCAGGATCGCCTCGGGCCGGCCAGCCCCGCGATAGGCATCGACCGGGGTGGTGTTGGTATAAACCCCAACCGCCCGCAGGTGAGCACACTTGATGTCGTAAACCCCTGTCAGCACCTTGGAAAACAACTCCGACTGGATCGGTTGACCGTATTGCGAGTTGTAGGCCCCAAGGTTGGAGACAAGGTTAACGCGGTAGCCCGTGATTCGAAGATCGGGGTCGAAAGCCAATTCCGCCCGCGCCACCAGATCCCGGCCCGCGTTGTCGGTCAGCATCGATTCGCCCCGTGTGGCGATCCAGCGTACCGGGCGGCCCAGCCTGCGCGCCGCTGCCGCAACCACCACATATTCCGGGTAGGTCATCGCCTTCATGCCAAAGCCGCCGCCAACATCGGGGTTGGTGACGCGGACCGCATCCCGCGCAAGGCCCAGCATCCGGGCCAATTCATTGCGCTGGGTCCAGACCCCCTGCCCGTTCACACAAAAATGCAGACGGGCACCGTCCCATTCGGCAAAGCAGCCACGCGGCTCCATTGCATTGACGATGATCCGGTTGTGGACCACCTCCAGCGCCACCCGATGCGCAGCATCGGCAAAGGCCGCGTCCACCTCGGCCGCCTGCCCGATCTGCCAGTCATAGGCCAGATTGTCGGGCGCGTCATCGTGGATCGCCTGCGCGCCGGGCAACAGGGCAAGGGCAACGGGCAGGCCGTCCACCTCAAGCCCGATCAGCTCGGCGGCATCGCGCGCCTGTGCCATGGTGTCCGCGATGACGACCGCAATGGCCTCGCCCACAAAACGCACGCGCCCACGCGCCAGCACCGGGCGTTCAGGCCCTGCACCCAAGGTTCCGTCATCGCCCCGCAAGCGCTGGCCTTTCATGCCCAAGGACACGCCCAAATCTTCCAGTGCCCCGGCATCCAGCACCAGATGCACGCCGGGTGCCGCACGCGCGGCGTCAAGGTCGAGCGCGGTGATCCGACCATGCGCATGGTCCGACCGCAGGAACAGCGCGTGCAGCGCGTCTACCGGGGCTATGTCATCGACATAGTGCCCCTGCCCGGTCAAAAAGCGGATATCCTCGCGCCGTCCCACACCTTGCGCCTTGCCGAACTTGGTCATGCCAATCCCTTTGCTGTTGGCACAAAGAGTTACGCCCCCGGCTGGGTTTGTCCAGCCGGGGGCGTGCATCGGTGCAAAACGATGTCGAAATCAGACCTTCAGCGACAAGACCGTTGCCAGACCCAGATCACCAAAGCCGTTGAAGCGCGAGTTGGTCACCGTCGAATAGGCGCCCATGCCATGCACGATGACAAAATCACCCTCGGCGATGTCGCCGGGCAACGGCACTTCGCCGGGCAGCCGGTCCACCGAATCGCAGGTTGGGCCAAACACGATGCGCGGCTGCGGATCACCGTCGCGCTTGACACCTTCAGGCGATAGCACTTCGATCCGGTCGATCACCCCGATCAGCGGAAGTTCGGTCAGCGACCCATAGACCCCGTCGTTCAAGAACACATGGCTGTCGTCGCGCAACGCCTTGACCCGTGCGGCCAGCGTGAAGGCATCACCGCAGAGTGCACGGCCCGGCTCACACACCAACAGCGGGCGGTCGTCGCCAAAGGCTTCGGTCGCCACGCGGTCGATCAGAGCAAAGGTTTCTTCCAGTTGCGGCACCACGCCATGTATCCGGTGGTTCGGGAAACCCCCGCCAACGTTCAGCCGCGCAATGGTGACACCGGCCTTGCGTGCAATCTCGGCCGCCTCGCGGATGTAGGATTCCCACGCATGTGGATCAGTGCATTGCGTGCCGGGGTGAAAGGTGATGGACGGGATGAACCCGGCCTCGGCCACGAGTGTCAGCAACTCGACAGCGACGTCTTCGGTCGCGCCAAATTTGGCACCAAAGTTATATGCAGCCCCCGCCACCGGAAGTTTGAACCGAACGCTGATTTCGGTGCCTTCAGCCGGAACCATTTCAATCAGCTTTGCCAGTTCCGATTTCGAATCAACGCTGTAGGATTTCACCCCACGCTTGACCGCATGTGAAATCTCGTGCCGTGCGCGCACCGGGTTGTTGTAGTGGATCGCGGCATCGGGTGCGAGACGACGGATCAGGTCGATCTCGAAGCCGCTGGCACAGTCATAGCCCCGCACACCGGCCGCCGACAGGTTTTCGATCACTTCTTCGGTCGGGTTCGACTTGACCGCATAGGTCACCATGCCCGGAAAGCCATCGATGAATCGCCGTGCCAAGGCTTGCACCACGGTAGGAGCAAAGAACAATACCGGGTTTTCGGGCTGCTCGACCCGCAGATATTCGGTCGGATTGGTCCAGATCGTCTTGGAAAGTCCCATCGGCGTTTCCCTTCCTGCCAACAAGACGCATAGCCCTTGACCGTTGCAACGAACGGGGGGCACCAGCGTGGTTATCTAAAACCAGGCCAGGTGCGTATGAACCGCCCTTTTCCTGCAACGTAGGATGGGGCATATGAGGCACAAACGCACCGAACAAAACTATATAAACGGAGTCTGAAGTCGTTATAATGACGAAAACATCGGTCAAATCGCATGGATGATCTGGATCGCAACATAATCGCCCTTCTGCGCGCCGACGCACGGCTGTCGCTGGCGATGCTGGCACGGCGGCTGAAGGTTGCGCGGTCCACCATTCAGGCCCGGCTTGAGCGGCTGGAAGATAACGGCACCATCGCCGGCTACACCCTGAAACTGGGCGAAGGGGCGGACCCAAACCGCCTGCGCGCCACCGTTCTGCTGATGATCGAGCCGCGCACACAAGCCGCGCTGCTGACCCGGCTGAAGTCGATTTCAGAGGTGGAGCGCGTGTTCACCACCAGCGGACGGGTCGATCTGCTGTTGCAAATTGCCTGTCCCAACACGCAGGTTCTGGATCAGGTGCTGGACCAGATCGGCGCGATGACAGGTGTTCATTCGTCCGAAAGCCTGATTCACCTCAGCACAAAGATCGATCGCGCGGTCTAAGGCGCGCATCTGCGGCTTTCCCTCGGCCCGGAGCCGCGTTAAAACCTGCGCGATCAAAAGGAATATGCCCATGCCGATGGAAAAGACCTTCTCTCCCGCCGAGGCGGAACCCCGCATCTCGCAGCACTGGCTGGATACCAAGGCGTTCCGTGCAGGGGCGAACGCAAAACCGGATGGCAACCCATTTTGCATCCTGCTGCCGCCGCCGAACGTGACCGGCACGCTGCACGTTGGTCATGCGTTCAACCACACGCTGATGGACATCCTGATTCGCTGGCACCGGATGAGGGGGGACGACACCCTGTTCCAGCCCGGTCTGGACCACGCCGGAATCGCAACCCAGATGGTGGTGGAGCGTGAACTTGCACGGCAAAACCTGCCCGACCGCCGCACCATGGGCCGCGACGCGTTCATCGCCAAGGTATGGGAGTGGAAAGAGCAGTCGGGCGGCACGATCGTCGGACAGGATCAGCGTCTTGGCGCGTCCATGGACTGGTCGCGCGAAGCCTTCACCATGTCCGGTCATTTCCACGACGCCGTGATCAAGGTGTTTGTGGACATGTATTCCAAGGGCCTGATCTATCGCGGCAAGCGCCTTGTGAACTGGGATCCGCATTTCGAGACTGCGATTTCGGATCTGGAGGTCGAGAATACCGAAGTTGACGGCCACATGTGGCATTTCAAATACCGGCTCGCGGGCGGGGAAACCTATGAATACATCGAAAAGGACGAATCCGGTGCGGTGACCCTGCGCGAGACGCGCGACTACATCTCCATCGCCACCACCCGGCCCGAGACGATGCTGGGCGATGGTGCGGTGGCGGTGAACCCGGCCGACACCCGTTATCAGCCGATCATCGGAAAGATGGTGCATCTGCCGCTCTGCGACCGTCTGATCCCGATCATCGCCGATGAATACCCCGACCCGACCTTCGGCTCGGGCGCGGTCAAGATCACCGGCGCGCATGACTTCAACGATTACGGCGTGGCCAAGCGCGCGAACCTGCCGTGCTATCGCCTGATGGACACGCGCGGCGCGATGCGCGCCGACGGCGCACCCTATGCCGAGGCCGTCACCCGCGCCCGCGAGATTGCCGCCGGATCACCGGCGACCGAGACAGAGGTGGACAGCCTGAACCTCGTGCCGGAAAAATACCGGGGTCTCGACCGTTTCGAGGCGCGCAAACAGGTCATCGCCGACATCAACGCCATTGGCCTTGCGGTGACGACCCTTGTGAAACAGATCGACCCGGAAACCAGCAGCGAACACCTGACCCGCGAGCCGGTGGTGGAGGCGAAAAAGATCATGCAGCCGTTCGGCGACCGCTCCAAGGTCGTGATCGAGCCGATGCTGACCGACCAATGGTTCGTTGACACGTCAAAGATCGTCGGACCCGCGCTGGAGGCGGTGCGCACCGGCCGCACCCGGATCATCCCGGAATCGGGGGAAAAAACCTATTACCACTGGCTGGAGAATATCGAGCCGTGGTGCATCAGCCGCCAGTTGTGGTGGGGGCACCAGATCCCGGTGTGGTATGGTCTGGCCTTTGATGCCGCGGATTTTGTCGATGACGAAGGCGACAACGCGCTGGACGAAGTCGAGATCCTGACCATCCTCGGCGATGGCGGCTATATCGACCGCGAGGCGCGCTTTCATTGCGCTGCGCAGTTCGACACGGTGGCCGACAGCTTCCGAGACGATCTGGCCAGCCTGCCCCACCCGCTGAACACCGCGCGCATCATTGAAGTGGCGGATCGCGCCGCTGCCGTTGAAGCCCTCGCCGCCGCGCTTGCCGATTACACCGTCAGCCAAGACCCAACCCAACTGGTCTATCCGGTCTGGCGGGACCCTGATGTGCTTGACACCTGGTTCTCCTCCGGCCTATGGCCGATCGGGACGCTTGGCTGGCCCGAAGCGACGCCGGAACTGGAAAAATACTTCCCAACCTCCGTCCTCGTCACAGGGCAGGATATCCTGTTCTTCTGGGTCGCCCGGATGATGATGATGCAGCTTGCTGTGGTGGATCAGATCCCCTTCCACACCGTCTATCTGCATGGCCTCGTGCGCGACGCCAAGGGCAAGAAGATGTCAAAATCGCTCGGCAACGTCATCGACCCGTTGGAGATCATCGACGAATACGGCGCCGACGCCCTGCGTTTCGCCAATGCGGCCATGGCCTCGCTTGGCGGCGTGCTGAAGCTGGATACCAGCCGCATCGCCGGCTACCGCAACTTTGGCACCAAACTGTGGAACGCCTGCCGCTTTGCCGAAATGAACGGCGTGTGGGAGGGACACGCGACGCAGGTGCAGCCACCCAAGGCCAACGCCACCGTGAACCGCTGGATCATTGGCGAGACCGCAAAAGCCGCCGCCGAAGTCTCGGAGGCACTGGAGAACTACCGCTTTGATCAGGCCGCCGACACGCTCTACAAATTCGTCTGGGGCAAGGTTTGCGACTGGTATGTGGAATTCGCCAAACCGCTGTTCGATGGTGACCTGGCGGCAGAGACGCGCGCAACCATGGCCTGGGTGCTGGATCAATCGATGATCCTTCTGCATCCGATGATGCCTTTCATCACGGAAGAGTTGTGGTCCATCACCGGTTCCCGCGCCAAGATGCTGGTCCACACCGACTGGCCCAGCATGCCCGCCAGCCTGATCGACGCCCCCTCGATGGCCGAAATGACATGGGTCACGACGTTGATCGACGAAATCCGGTCCGCCCGCGCGCAGGTGCATGTGCCGGTCGGATTGAAGCTGGGTCTGGTCGCCATTGCGATGGACGAGGCTGCACAAAAGGCATGGGACAACAACGAGATGCTGATCCAGCGTCTGGCGCGGATCGAGGCGCTGTCGCGCGCTGATGCCGCCCCCAAGGGCGCAATCACCGTGGCCGCCGAAGGGGCGACCTTTGCCATCCCGCTGGGAGGCGTGATCGACATTGCCGAGGAAAAGGCGCGGCTGCAAAAATCGCTCGACAAACTGGCCAAGGAAATCGGTGGGCTGAAGGGGCGGCTGAACAACCCGGCCTTTGTCGCCTCGGCCCCCGAGGATGTGGTAATCGAGGCCCGCGCCAATCTGGAGGCCCGCGAAGACGAGGCGGCAAAACTGCACGCCGCCGTCTCGCGCCTGTCCGAAATCGGCTGACAAACCGGTGGCGCGCGTTCGGAACACTGCTGTTCACCTATCCAACGCGCGCCACCGGAACGCGCTTGGCATGCGTTGATCCGACGTGAAAAACGCCTGCACGCCCCCTTGCGGGACGCCCGCTTTCCCGACAGTCTGCGCCCCATCATGAGCCGCTTTTTGACCCTCCATGCCGCATCTCTACCCGCCTCTGTGCCGTTCGTCGGCCCCGAGACGCAGGAGCGCGCGATGGATCGGCCTTTCCGCGCAAGACTGGGGGCGAATGAAAGCCTGTTCGGCCCGTCGCCCACAGCCATTGCGGAAATGCAACGGGCGGTGGAAGACGTCTGGATGTATGCCGACCCGGAAAATCACGACCTGAAACAGGCGCTTGCCCTGCATCATGGCACCACGCCCGACCATATTGTTGTGGCGGGCGGCATCGACACCCTGCTGGGGCTGCTGTGCCGCCTGACGGTGCAGGCGGGCACGCCGGTTGTCACCAGTCTGGGCGCCTATCCGACCTTTGCCTTCCATGTGTCGGGCTTTGGCGGCGCGCTGACCCGCGTTCCCTATCGCGGCAATCACGAAGACCCGCAGGCACTTCTGGACGCCGCAACCAAAACCGGGGCAAAGCTTTTATACCTGTCGAACCCCGACAACCCAATGGGCAGTCACCATCCGGCGGCGGTGATCGAGGATTTGGTCGCCAACCTGCCTGACAATGTTCTGTTCCTTCTGGACGAGGCCTATGCCGACCTGGCACCCGCGGGCACCGTGCCCCACATTCCCGCCGCTCATCCGCAGGTTATCCGTTTCCGTACCTTTTCAAAGGGATATGGCATGGCTGGCGCAAGGGTGGGCTATGCCATCACCCATCCGGACCTAGCCCGCTCTTTCGACAAGGTGCGTGATCATTTCGGGATGGGCCGGGTGGCACAGACCGGCGCGCTTGCTGCCTTGCAGGATCAGGGCTGGCTGGATCATGTCCGGCACTGCGTCGAACGGGCCCGCACACGGGTTGGACAGATTGCAGTCGCGAACAACCTTTTGGCTTTGCCGTCCGCCACCAACTTCGTCACGGTGAATTGCGGCCGCGACGGCGACTACGCCCGTGCCATCCTGCGCGAAACGGTGGCACGCGGTGTGTTCATCCGGATGCCGGGAGTTGCGCCGCTCGACCGCTGCATCCGGATCAGTCTTGGCACCGACGCGGCGCTGGACGTTCTGGACGAGGTGCTGCCGCAAGCGATTGCTGCGGCAGGCTGATTATTCTGCCGCAACATCCGACTTGGCGGGACCAATGGCCGGAGCCGACCCGAACGGCACCGTCGCCGCCCCCAGTTTCAACGCAGGCGCCTCGGGCTCTGGCGCGATCCGCAAGGTGCTGAATGATGGTTCAGCCAGTGCGGCTTCGGACAAAACCCGCCGAAATACCAGCATGTTCTGATACGTTGTTTTGGTACCCGTAAGCCCCACACGTTCATCGCATGGCAAGGTATCGGCACGCACATAGTCCCACCCCTCGGCCCCGAGACTGTTCATCAGTTGGGTGAGGGTCAGGGCAAACCGATCTTCGGTGGCCTTGATACCACGCACCTTGTCGCCACGCTTGGGTGCCGGAATGACTTTGTACTCGAAACGCTGCATGACAATTCCTCAATCTTCGATGGCACAATAGCGGGATTCGTCCGGTGGAACCAAGCCACGAAAGGACGTTTTCGAAAGAGACTTGGCAGTACGGCAACAGCCGCATCATCTGGTAGAATTGTTTCCCAATGGCCCCAATCCGTTGATGGATGTCCGGTCAGACAGGCCGGGGAAAAGGTGAAGCACGGCCGAAATCAGCGCATCTGACGTCGCGGTGTGGTCTGCCTCATCGGCAACGCCTCGGGCGGCAAGCGCATGATCATGCGCGGTGCGCGCCATTGCATGAGGGTCCGGGCACAGCGGATGTCGGCACAGGGCCAAGGCAATATCGGCCATCGCAAGATGGGCCGGTGCATCCGGAACAGACAACGCCATGGCTTGCGTGTGCTGCGCATGGACCAACTGCCGATAGCAAAGGTCCGGATCCTTGGCGTCATCCGCCAAGGGCATCCACGCTTGCGCCAATGCGGACCACAAAGCGGCCCGCTCGGTCTCTGACGCCCCCGGCAGATCGGCCTGGGACTTGAGCTTCGCCACCGCCCGTGCCCGAAAATCACGCGCGGCACTGCCCGTGACACAGCGGGCCTTGGCGTTCAGGGCACGGCCCAGCAAAAGCGCGACCTCGGGCGAATTCGGCAGCCGTTCCAATGCGTTGATCGCGCGGTTCAACGGCGCGTGGCAGGCAGGCGGGTTCAGCGCAACACCCATCCGCACATCATGCCGCGCGCGCTGCAAAAGCGCCGCGTCGTTGCGGCCAAGGGCCGCGCGGAGGCGGCCCGACAGGCTCACAGACCCAATTTCTGTGCCACCATCGCGTTGACGACGGCGGGGTTGGCTTTGCCTCCGGTGGCCTTCAGCACCTGACCGGTGAACCAGCCGGCCAGCTTGGCGTTGACCTTTGCCTTCTCCACCTGATCGGGGTTGGCGGCGATCAGCGCGTCCAGCGCGCGTTCGATTTCGCCGGTGTCGGTCACGGCCTTCATGCCATGTTTGGCGGCCTGCTCCGCCGGGTCGCCGCCTTCGGTCCACAGGATTTCGAACAGGTCTTTCGCCATCTTGCCGGTGATTTCACCCTTGGCCAACAGATCCAGCATCCCACCCAGTTGCGACGCAGACACCGGACTGTCGGCAATGATCTTGCCCTCTTTGTTCAGACGGCCAAAGAGTTCGTTGATCACCCAGTTCGCGGCGATCTTGCCATCGCGACCCTTGGCCACCGATTCAAAAAAGGACGACGACTCCAGATCTGCGGTCAGCACGTTGGCATCATAATCGGTCAGGCCGAAATCACCCATGAAGCGCGCCTTCTTGGCGTCGGGCAACTCTGGCATATGCGCTGCAATGTCATCGACCCACGCCTGTTCGATTTCCAGCGGCAGCAGGTCGGGGTCGGGGAAATAGCGGTAATCGAACGCTTCTTCCTTGGACCGCATCGACCGCGTTTCGTTCTTGTCGGGATCGTACAGGCGGGTTTCCTGATCCACCTTGCCACCGTCTTCCAGAATGGCGATCTGGCGGCGGGCCTCATGGTCAATCGCCAGCTGGATGAACCGCATGGAGTTCATGTTCTTGATTTCGCAACGGGTTCCCAGATGCGAGAAGTCTTGGGTGGCCTGATACTTCTCATACTGGCCGGGACGACACACCGACACGTTCACATCGGCCCGCAGGTTGCCGTTCTGCATGTTGCCATCGCAGGTGCCCAGATATCGCAGGATCTGACGCAGTTTGGCGACATAGGCCGCCGCCTCCTCGGGGCCACGGATATCGGGACGGCTGACGATTTCCATGAGCGCCACGCCGGTGCGGTTCAAGTCCACAAACGACATCGCCGGGTCCATGTCGTGGATGCTCTTGCCAGCGTCCTGCTCAAGATGAATCCGCTCGATCCGCACCAGACGCGCGACGCCGGGCGACATTTCGACCAGCACTTCGCCCTCGCCTACGATGGGGTGGTAAAGCTGGCTTATCTGATATCCCTGCGGCAGATCGGGGTAGAAATAGTTTTTGCGGTCGAAAGCCGATGTAAGGTTGATCTGTGCCTTCAACCCCAGCCCGGTGCGGACCGCCTGTTCCACGCAAAAGTCGTTGATCACAGGCAACATGCCCGGCATGGCGGCATCGACAAAGGCCACGTTCGAATTGGGTTCGGCACCAAACTGGGTCGAAGCCCCGGAAAAGAGCTTTGCGTTGGACGCAACCTGCGCATGGATTTCCATTCCGATGACAAGTTCCCAATCGTGCTTTGCCCCGGCAATCACCCGTGGCGTGGGCGCGGTGTAGGTCAGGTCCAGCATGGCTCACTCCTTCTTTTTCCTTGTCTTTAGGCGGCGACGGGCTTTGGAGCAAGGGGGAGCGAAAGGGTTGCAAAGTGGCGGATTGGTGCCGATGCGCCGGGGGTGGGGTTGCCCGACTCAGTCTCGGGGGCCTATCGGGTCGGTGCCGCGCACACAGGTGCGGTGCTGCCAATGGACCACCCGATGCGTTTTGCCCTGTCGTTTGTTGCCCTTTCTACATTCCTGATGGCGGGCTGCGTGGCCGGTGCCACGGGCAAGTCAGGCACAAGCGACCTGCCGGCCATGCGGTGGGATCACCGACCAGAGGCCGCGACATGGACCAAGGCTTCGATGAATCTGATCGCCGCCAATGACCAGGCGCTTGCCGGAAAAATCCCGACCGATATCGAAACATGGTGCCCCGGCTATGACGAGGCAACGATGACCGAACGCCGCGCCTTTTGGGCGGGATTGCTGTCGGCGACGGCCAAGCATGAAAGCACCTGGAACCCCAAGGCCTCGGGTGGTGGTGGGCGCTACATCGGGTTGATGCAGATCTCGCCCCAGACAGCCCGCGCCTATCGTTGCGAGGCCACCACGGCGGCGGCCCTGAAGAACGGCGAGGCCAATCTTGCCTGTGCGATCCGCATCATGTCAAAACAGGTCGGCCGTGATGGTGTTGTTGCGGGCGGTGGCACCAAGGGCATCGGGCGTGACTGGGGTCCGTTCCGGTCGGCGTCCAAACGGTCTGACATTGCCGGATGGACCAAATCGCAGGCATATTGCCAAGGCTGACCCGCTTGCCCATGTCGATGACTGGGCCTATGTCTTTGTGCATGTTCGAACGTCTTCTCTCTGGCCTACTGGCCCCTTCGCCCGCGCGCATGCCCGAACCGGATGCGCGCCTTGCCTTTGCGGCGCTGATGGTGCGTGTTGCGCGGTCGGACGGTATTTGTGCCGACGCCGAGGTTGCGCATATCGACCGGGTTCTGGCGTCCTTGCACAACCTGTCGCCGTTTGCGGCAGCTGGCATGCGCACGCAGGCCGAGGTGCTGGAGGCAGAAGCCCCCGATACCGTGCGCTTCACCCGTGCCCTGAAAGCCGCCACCGCGCATGAGGATCGTGCCGAATTGTTGCAGGCCCTGTGGGCCGTGGCGCTGGCCGATGGCGCGCGTGATGCAGAAGAGGATCGCCTGCTGCGGTTGGTCGCCAATCTTCTGGGACTGACCGACGTGGATTCGGCGCTTGCCCGTCAGCGTGCCGCGAAAAAATGATTGCATCCCTTGGCATGTATGACCGGCCGGAAACATCGGCCGCGAATGACGCCTTGTGGGCCCTTATCCGCGACGCCCTGCGGGACCGGGGGCGAGATGCACCCCAAGCCTTGACGCGCGGCGAGGCAGCCTGTTGGCCCGCATGGCAAGCCCCCGATCTGGTGTTGTCCCAGACCTGCGGCCTGCCATTCCGGTCACGCCTGCATGATCACGTCACACTGATCGGCACGCCGGACTACGGGGTTGAAGGCTGCGCTCCGGGCTATTATCGCTCAGTGTTGATTGCCAGATCAGATGATCCTCGCCAGACCGAGGCCATG
>JBKBWK010000021.1:0-52629 GCA_046313895.1 Paracoccaceae bacterium | reverse complement strand
CCCGCCAGCGATGCGGCATAGGTCGTCAGAAGAAGTACGTCGCTCAACGTCATTCCGCGCACCATGACATTCCTGTCTCAACCGCCATTCCCAAGTGACCTGCCGCTTGATGTCACGTTCGCCATATTTTGCCACCAAATCAAGTGATTTGCCCTTCCGGCATCGACTGCGCTTGCCAGAGCGCTCGAATATGGGTCGCCTGGGCCGCAAAGCTTGGCCATCCTTGCCCGGCGGGCACACATCTTGGTCCGAAGAGCACCCGCGGCCACAGTGGATGGTTGAAGCCCACTTCGTCACAGCGCTTTACGCCAGAAAAACATGTAAAAAGCGCCGTAGTTTTGCAGCTCCCACAGTGTCCAATAATCTTGCATTATCGGTGGTTCTGAAGTCAGACCCGCAGCACCGTCAAACCAGCCGAAACATCACCCCGGGCACTGGCAACGGGGTCCAGAGCAGGTTTTTCTTGCACCGGCGGCCAGTCTGGCGCACCGCTTGTCAGAACCAGACACCACAGACCGGCCGATGGCGGGCGGGCAAGGATGACCCTTGGCGACACAGAACGGGGCAATCCCGCCCGACGAAGACGACACACCCGGCCCGATCGATTGGCGCAATCCGGCCCTGCTGGGCCTGTTTGTGCTGTGTCTGGTGCCGGAACTGGCGTTGACTGGGGCAGAATGGGGTCTGTGGGGCACCCCGCGATGGCGGGTATGGGCAGTGCAGAACGCCGGATTCTGGGCGGGTCTGCTGGGCAACTGGCGGTCCAACTATGCGCTGCAACCCTATACGATGTTCCTGACCTACGGCTTCCTGCATGCGGGCATCGTGCACTTTCTGGTCAATATGGTGACGTTGTTTTCACTGGGCGGTCCGTTGGCAGAACAGCTTGGCACGCGGGGATTTGCGCTGGTCTATGCGGTGTCGATCATTGGCGGGGCCATCGGCTTTGCCGTGCTGTCATCGCAGGTCTTGCCCATGGTCGGTGCATCCGGGGCTTTGTTTGGTTTGGCCGGGGCACATGTTGCCCTGCACTATCGCGCCCGCAGAGCCAACCACGACACGCTTGGCCCGGTGGTGCGGGCGGTGCTGGGGCTGATCGCGCTGAATGTGGTCTTGTGGTGGGCGATGTCGGGGCAACTGGCATGGGAGACCCATCTGGGCGGCTTTCTCACCGGCTGGATTGTGGCCACAGCCCTGGATCGCCGCACAGACCTGCTGCCCTGATCCCGGCGCGGGCATCCGAATCATGGCCCGGCCCGGCCCACCGACACGGTAATCCCGTTCCCGTTCGCCGCAGGCCCCCTCCACACACACCAGCCACAAGGGCCATGACGACGACATTTGCCTGAAAAACAATCACAGGTTGTTAACCTTTTTCGGGGTAACACCGGGGTCAGAGCGGTTTTTTGCACGATTGGGCGGAAAACAGACATCTTGAACACTGGTATCGGCAAAGCGTTGCTTATAAACCTAAGGTTGTATCGCACAATGCCAGACTGTACTGTACAAAGGCGAACGCGGGCGCCCAAAGTATGGAATTGTTGTGATTTGCCTCATGTTTGCCACGAAACAGCCACAATACCACACAACCATCAGATGATTACGACAGGAGACTGCGGCTATGACACTTCTGGGAATAGCGATCGCCCTTTACATGGTCATCGCGGCATTTTCGATCTACATGACCTATCAGGAACGGCGTCAGACGGGTGAGGCGGGCTTGTTTCTGACAGTCTGTTCCTACACGCTGTGCATTCTGTGGCCGCTGACCGTGGTTGCCGCTCTGCTGTCCCCGGCCTCGCGCACGGCCTGACCACCACCCAGGCCATCACGGATGCCACGGCACGCGACGGTGGCCTGTCCGCGCGGGCGTCTGATGGCAGGGCTCGCGCTGACCGTCCGCAGCGCCCCAGCAGCCGTTTTCCTGCAAGACCAGACCCTTTTTTGTAACGTTCGTGCCCCGCACCACGGGGCGCGTCTGGCTGTTTGCATGGACTGGCCCTTCTTTCCGGCGGTCAAGAGATCGGGTCACCCGTTTCATTCCACAATCGAAAAAGTTGCCACGTTTCCGCCAGGGTTGCAGTGCAGAACGATGCCGGATTCACTGCCAGACCAGAATGGGGCAAAGCAATGATACGGCCTATTGCCGCCCTGGTGGCCCTTGCGCTTCTGTTTGGTTGCGCAGAACCGGTTCCGGACGGGTCCAGTGCGCGGATTCTGGTCTTGGGCGATTCCATGATGGCCTCGAACCGGGCCACGGGTCAATCGGTGGCCGATGTGATCGAAACCGCGTTGCAGCAAAAGGTCATCGACCGGTCGGTGGTCGCAGCGCGCTATTTTTACGCCTTGCCGATCTCGGGCGCGGCGGGGCTGCGGCTGACGGCGCAATACCGGCCCCGCGACTGGGATTGGGTGATCCTGAACGGCGGCGGCAATGACCTGTTGTTCGGCTGTGGCTGCGGTTTTTGCGACGGTGTGCTGGACCGGCTGGTGTCACAGGACGGCCGCGCAGGGACGATTCCGGCCTATGTCGCGCGGATCCGCCAAAGCGGGGCGCGAGTGATCTATGTCGGCTATCTGCGCAACCCCGGCACCGGCACCCCGATCAAGGGCTGCGGACCCGCGGGCAACGAGTTGGACCGGCGCCTGACCAGGATGGCCCGCTTCGATGCCGGCGTGACCTTCCTGCCGATGGCCGATCTGGTGCCCCACGGCGATACCAGCTTTCACCAACTGGACCGCATCCATCCATCGGTCATCGGCAGCCGCGGCATTGGCACGCGGATCCTGGAGGAGATCCAGCGCGCCAATACCGCGACCCGTCCCAGACCCTAGTCTTGCGATACCAACCGATGCACCGCCGGATGGATCCGCTGACGCACCAGCATATCGACCAGACGCAGGGCGGCAGCGCGGTCTTCCGCGGTCTGGGCGCTGTCGATCTGGGCGCGGCAATAGTCCTGAATATCCTCGGGCAGCACCGGCAGATCCGGTTCTTCCATCTGGGCCAGAATTTCGGCCCATGCGGCCGCGTCCGCCGTCAGGCCAGCTGACGTTGCATAGCGCCGATCCAGCAGGGCGCGCACCGCATCATCCGCGGCGAAAACATCATGCGTGATCCCGGCAAAGGCACGGACACGGTTGATGCGTTCTTCGGTGCAATCGAGCAATGCAGCCATCGCCGGCACCTTGCCCATCTGCTTGGTCGAGCCGACATAGTCATAAGGCGCGTTGTCCGACCGTTTCAGCACCCGATTCACCACCGGATCGATTACGGTGATGATGTCGGCAATGCCCGAGCGGCGGGCATATTCCAGCGAGCCGATCATCAATTCGCAGGTCGCCTGCGACACCGCCTTCATCGTATTGCCGTCGCGGCACAACCGCTGGGTATCGACACAAAAGCGCGTGGATTCCCACAAGGTCGCGCTGCGCAACGGCGGTTCGCCATCCAGCAGCACCTGAAACACATCCGACAGCATGTGCGGTCCGGTGGTCTGCAAGGCACGCACACAGGACACCACATGACCTTCGTCATCCAGCCCGATCACATAGGCCGGATCCAGCCGGTCGAACTGGTCGATTTCGCGGCCATTGATGATTTCGACTTCCCACCCCAGCCGGTCGCCGAAAACCCGTGCCCGCAGTTGAAACATTTCGTCCACGAGATCGCCAAAGCGATCTTTGTTCAGTGCATCGATCACGATGATCATATCTATCCCCTGACATGATGTTGCTCTCTGACATCAAGGCTAGCCTGTCGGGCAGGGTCAAACCATGCGGGGAATCCCGTAAAAATCAGCAAGATCCTGCCTTAAAGCGGGTAGATCAGCCCCAGCATGATGGCGCGCCCCACCGCCTGGGGGGTGGTCAGGGCATAAAGCTTTTCGCGCCCCGACCGCAGATGCACCTCGACCGTGCGATGCGAGATGCCCAGAATGTCGCCCACATCCTGCTGTGATTTGCCCGCGGCGATCCATTGCAGGATCTCACGTTCCCGCGTGGACAGGGTGGGGTAGCGCAGGGCCCGCGACAGCACGTCCGACCGCATCACCGTGTCATGCACATGCACTGCCACCGATTGCAGGTCCGGCAGGATCTGCGCCGACAGCTTGTCCCATTCCTCGGTGCTGCAATCACGGGTGACGCTCAGCATGCCGATATCGCCATACGGCCCACGCACCGGAATGGTCAGCCCACGGTCCGTGATGCCGAAATCATGGGCATCGCGGAAGGTCTTGTCGAAATCCGCGTTGCGGTCCAACCGGCGCCAGTCCACCGGGGCAATCGACCGGCTGGCCATCAACAGGGTGGGGTCAATCCGGTGCAGGCCGTTTTCGGCATAGTGACGCTTCCACGCATCCGGATAGTTCACATAGCCATGCATTGTCCCGGTCACCGGGTTGCTGCCCGCATAGGCCGCGTGATCCAGCCCGAAGCGATCACATATCTGATCAAGGAATGAGACAAAGCTTTCCTGCGTCCGCCCCTCAGCACCAAGATCGATCAGATCCACGATCATCCCTCCTGTGTCCCTTTCGGGATCGTCTCGGGCCTTGTGGCACCGCAGGACGGATCGGGGCCGTCATACGGGGCAAGAATGGCCCTGACCATGTTGAGAATGGCATCGCGATGGGACGGCGCAAGCTGGTCAAGATGGCGCAGCATGGGGTGCGGTCCGTTGGACGGCGGCAGCTGCTCTGGGGCATCGGACCCGTCCGGGCCACCGTATTGCGCAATGCCTGCATAAAGGGCGGCAATCTGAACATTCAGAATCCGCGCAATATCGAACAGGCGCGCAGCACTGATCCGGGCGCTTCCGGCTTCATACGCCTGCACCAGCTGCGCACTGATCCCCAATGCCTGCGCCAGATCCTCCTGCTGCAGGCCACGGATCACGCGATGCTGCCGGATACGCTTTCCCACGAAACGGTCGACACTGCTCACACCATTCTCCAACGACATCCCACATCCGCCAATGTGACAGCAGATGTGGTTTTATTCAATCATTGGCCTTGCCGAGAATGATGCCCTCTCTCGTCGGTTGTCCAACCTGCCCGGACGTGACCCACAAGCGCCGCTCACAGGCCATCGGCACGGCTTCAGCCACCTGACGGGCACAGCACCGGACCCAAGGCCGCCACCAGACGCGGCACGGCCCTGTCAATCATGGCCTGATCGGTCGGATGCAGATCGTCGGGCAGGGCACTGGCGCGGCTGGCGGGGTCAAGCGCCTGCCAGTCGGGCGCCATGGCAATCAGCCCGGCCCCCAGCGTGCGGGCCAAATCGGGGTAAAACGCGCGGTAAGCCATTTGCCCCGGACGCTCCCATGCCTCGCGCCCGAACGCCGGGCTGGCGGTGGACAGCCAAAGCGGCACATCTGCGGTGGCGGCGGTCTGCAGGATCTCGACATGCTGCACGCGGCTGCGGGACAGGGTTATCCCGTGCCAAAGCGAAGCATCATTGATGGAAAACTCGGCCACGATCAGATCTGGCAACGGGGCTTCGGCCAAGCGCGCACGCAGGGCAGTGGCGCCCCAGACACTGTTGGCCCCGGCTCGGGCCAGCCGCTCCACGGCGACCGGGCCACCATGGCACGCGGCAAGCCGGGCCTCCAACGCCGACACCCAGGCCGCGCCACGCCCGGTCAGGCTGGTCCCCAACAGCAAAAGCCGGACCGGACGATCGGTGGGCAACAGGCGCCAACGAAAGGGCGGGGCATCAAGACGCGGCTCCTCCACCAGCCCCAAGGCAGCCTGACCGATCCCATGCGTCCCGCCCACCACGGCCAGCGTCAGCCCGGCTCCGACGCCGATTGCCGAGACCAGCCGCAGGAAAAGCGAGGCCATACGATGTCCCTAGCCTTTCTTGCGCCGGGCCAGGATCAGCCGCACCAGAGCCACAAATCGCGCACGATCCAGCAACAGCTCGCCGGCCAGATACAGCACGCCACCGACAGGGATGCAGATCAGCAATTGCAACCCGTACCCCATCTGCGGGGCCAACCACCCTTGCAACCACAACACCGCCATTCCCATCCCGAAAGCCGCGAGTATCGGACGGATCAGCACATTCACCACCTCAAGCGCGCTTTGCGAAATCAGGCGCAAGGCGAAGAAACTGTTCAGTGGCGTCAATAGAACCGCCAAGGCCAAGCGTCCCGCCACCACGGCCTCGATCCCGTAATCGACCGTCAGCAACAGTGTGCCAATGGTCATCACGGCGGAAAAGATGCTCCATTTGAACTGGAACCTTGCCCAGCCCTTGGCCGAAAAGATCACGTTGTTCAGATCGTTGAACGTGGAAAACAGGGATCGGATCGTCAGATAGCCCATCAGCACGGCGACCATTTCCCAGCTTGCACCAAGCAAAAGACCGACGACAGGCTCTGCCACGGCCCAAAGCCCGAAGGCGATCGGGGCCATGATCACCATCAGCCCATGCTGCATGGCGATATAGCCGCGACGCATCCGGACATCGTCTTGCTGGATCGTGGCCATGATGGGAAACATCACCTTGCGCACCATCTGCACGGTGATGCGCAGCGGCGAAAACACGATCTGTTCCGCCATCCGTGTATAGCCCAGATCCGTCGCCGATAACCGGTTGCCGACGATCGGACGATCCGCCTGAGCGGACAGAATCTGAACAATGCCGGCTGCGGTCACGTAGCTGCCGTAAGACAGCAGGGGCTTCAGCGCGTCAAAGCTGAACCGGAATTTCGGCCACCAGCGGGCGGCACCCACAAGGATGGTCGCACTGACCAGAACACTGACGATCTGCTGCGCGATCAACGCCTCCAGCTTGAACCCCAACAGCACCATGACCACAGCAGCCACAGAGCCTGACAGCGCGGCCGAAACCTCGGCCGCAGTGATCCGGCCAAAGGCCAGCCGGCGTTCCAGAACCGACAGCGACACCCCTTGCACGGCGCCAATCAGAAAGATCGGGGCCACCCACATCAGCGGAACCGCAACCCGGTCATCGCCCATCAACCCGGCAATCTGCGGGGCAAAGATCATGATCAGTGCCGTCAGAACCGCCCCGACCCCAAGGTTCCACCAGAACACACTGTATTCGTCCAGCGGTGTCACGTCCTGGCGCTGCACCAGCGCGATCCGCGTGCCAAAATCGGTGAAAACCTGCGCCAGCCCCCCCACGAAGGCAACCAGGGACATGATCCCGAACTCCGCCGGGGTCAGATAGCGCGACAGAATGGCCAAAGCGGCAATGCCTTGCAGCGCCCGGAACAGCCGTCCCGCCACCGTCAGCGAGGCCCCGCCCAAAGCCTTCTTTCCAAGGTCGTTTCGGCTCAAGGCTGCCCCCCCGGCGTCCGGCACATAGTCTTGTCAAAAGACAGGGTCATATCAGCAGACCTCTCGTGCCACCATGGCTTCGGCCAGCGCGGCACGATAGCGCGTCTTGACCGCCTCCAGTACTGCCCGGTCCGACAACTGACCGGCCTCACACGACAGCGCCTGCAAGCGCGCCACAGCCTGATGCCGCTCCAGTGCAATGCGAATGCGCAAGCGCAGCGGCAATTTGCGACGGCTCGGCGGAGCATGGCCCCGCCCCCCCCCCGACACTGACGCCGGTGACAGGTCGGCTTTGCGCTTTGGCAGAATCCCGGCGACCTTGTCCATCAGCGGATGCCCTGGACACGCCTCACGCCAACCTGGCAGGATCTCGTCCCAAAGCCAGAGGTTGAGATCGTGTCCGAAATTTCCAGTGGCAAAGTGGTGATGAAAAAGGTCCAAGCAGATGTTCCATATATGGGGTCAGGACTTGCCAGTGACGGGGCGGGTCAAGCGAAAAGAATAGTGCGCGGGACGCAGGTAATGCATCGCTGTCATGAAAGATCACCCAATCGCTGGTGGCTTCCGACAACCCCCGGTTGCGCGCCGGACCCGGACCGGCATTGGCCTGCCGGATCAACCGGATACGGGCCCCCTGGCTTTGCGCGGCAATCGCCTCGACCGTGGCGGCCGTATCATCTGTTGATCCGTCATCAACCACGATGACCTCGACCCCCACCGCATCGGGCCCGGTAAAGACCGCAAGACAGGCACGGGCATGATCGGGGCGGTTGTAAACCGGGATCACCACGGAAAACACTGCAGAGCCCTGTGGGCTGTCGGACGTCATTCCTGCCATCGGCGCATCGTCAACCGAAGTCATGCGGCACACAGACCAGAACCGACATGACCGGGACGGATACCTTTCCAAAGTCGTGCATTGAGGTCACCCCCGAAATTGCCGGCGGACGAATGAGAATACCAAAGGGTCAATTGCCGCGCTTTCAAAAATCAACCTGACCACAGTATCAGCACGGAGGGCGCACTGTCGATACTGCGCCGCAGCACAGCAGTGTGTCTTAAACAGCGACAACGCTGTCGGGGCGTTTGACAGAGACGGCCCGACGATAGAGGCGTTGCTCGATCCAGTGGGTGCTGGCCCAGGATATCGGGATCGCCAGACCGAAGGTGATCGCCGACAGAACCCCCAGATAGGCCTCGCGCGGCAGCCCCAGCCCGTTGATCAGATACATGCCAAGATAGAGCGGGATCATGTGCAGCAGATACAGCGAATACGATATCTCGCCCAGCCATTGCATCGGGCGGGTGGCAAGCCAGCCCAGAACCACCCTGCCCTTGCCCCGGTCCTGATCCCGGTCACGCTGCAACAGCAACCAGCCCAGCACGAACAGCCACAGGCCTGCTGCCATGTCAACCATGGCAAAAACCGCCACCGCCCCCAGAGTCACGATCAGCGGTGTCAGCCAGAATACCTGCCGCCAATCACGCTGCCACAGGGCAAAGCTGCCGATGCCAAGCGCAAAATACGGGGCATATTGCGCCAGATCGGCCGGATTGGGCCAGTTTCGCAGTGCATACCAGACCAGCACGCAGACACAGACCGTAACCAGCCTGCGCCACAGTGGCCCGGTGGCAAGGCCCAAAAACAGCAGTGGGGCCACGACGTAGAACTGAAATTCGGTCGAGATGTTCCACGCCTGACCCAGAAAGGCATAGGCGGCATTGGGCAGGATATGATCGGGCACCACGCCATGCAGCAGCGTCAGATGCGCCAGAACATGCGCAGGCCAGGCGGCGAGGCTTTCCGTAAGGACATCGATGCGCGAGCCGTGGCGGGCACCGGCAAAGGGGGCCTCCAGCGTCGCGGTCAGCGCGATCCCGGCCATCAGGACCGAGAGCGCAAAGGCCGTGATATAGACGGGATAGAGCCGCATGACCCGGCCAAAAACGAAGCTGCCATAGGTTTGCGGATGGCGCGATTGCAACAGAAAGATCACAAAGCCACTGAGGACGCAAAACATCTGCACCCGCAGATGTGCACCGAACAGCGGCGCGAAAAATCCGAACATGCCCGGCGACACCCCCACCGAATGCACCAGATGCACGCCAACCACCCAAACCGCCAGCAGGCCGCGCAGACCGTCAAGTTCCTTGATTTTTCCCATGCGTCGGTCCCCGGCGGGCCTGTGCCGAGGGGCACATCAGATCCTGTCTCTGTGGGATCACGAAAACGTTAATCAATTATTAAGAGATTAACGTCTTATTAAAATCTACCTAAGAGTGTGCAATATATCACATTCCCACCGCCACACCGGCAGAACCGGGCGTGCTGCGCCCTGCATGCATCACCCTGCGTCTGATCTGAGGCCCCTGCCCCGGCACGTCTTGTTCGACGGAGCCGTGTCAGGCATCGTTTCGCAAAAGGCGGGCGCGCCCAAAGACGCCGGCTACAGGCAACAAGAGCAGGACGATCACATGGCAGGCTGGCGTCACGGCCATCGGTCCTTTCGGGGCCATCCCGGCATCCATACGGCTCTGCTGGCGCTGGCGGTCTCTGCCTGCGCCCCGGCAGAGCCTTATGGGGCACCGCGTTTTCCGTTCATGACCTCTTACACCAGCCAGAAAAGCGGGGCACCGGTTCTGGTCACGAACACCAACTGGTGGCGGGGCTTTGAGGATCCGGTCCTGGATCATCTGGTCTCTCTGGCGCTGGCCGACAATCTGACAATTGCCGCCGCCAAAGAACGCGTCATCGCCGCGCAGGCCGCGGGCACGTCTCTGCCTGATCCGTTCAGCCTGTCCTCCGAGGTGCGCGCCCAAGTGCGCAACACCAATGGCGCGACAGCACAGCCAGTGCAGGGCGTGCTGGGTCTGAATTGGATGCTCGACCCCTACGGCAAGCGTCGCGAACAGTTGAAAGCCGCCTGGGCGCGCACCGATGCCGCCGATGCCGAAGCCGATGCCGCCCGGCTTCTGGTGCTTTACAATCTGGGCAATGCCTATGTCGATCTGCGCTATGCGCAGCGTCTTCTCGACCTGCGTCGGCAGGAAATCCAGTCACGCCGCCGCACCCTGTCGCTGGCGGAAAGCCTTCTGGAAACTCAGGCCGGCACCCGGCTGGACCTCGTCCGCGCCCGTGCCAGACTGGCAGAGGTCGAAGCACAGATCCCGTCACTGGAGGCCCGCCTTCGCGCCCAGATGAACCAGATCGCGGTGCTGACCGGGCGGGCGCCCGGGCGGCTTGCCGTGGATCTGACCCGTGGCCGAGGCCAGCCCCAGGCCAGCCTGTCACCCGACGTGGGCATTCCCGCCGATCTGCTGCGCAACAGACCCGACATCCGCGTGGCAGAACGGCTCTATTATGCATCGATCGCCGATCTTGGTGCCGCCAAGGCGGATCTCTATCCGCGCCTGTCGCTCAGCGGCGCCATATCACTGAGCGCCACCAATGGCAGCAAACTGGGCCACGAGGCCTATTTCGGCCCCGTGGTGGCCTTTCCGATCATTCCCGATGGCAGCGCCCGCGCAGGTGTCGAACAGCGCCGTTCGGCGGTTCGGCTGGCCCACACCACCTGGAAAGCCACCGTGCTCGACGCCATCCTCGAGGTGGAAAATGCGCTGCTGCAGTATCAGGCCAGCCGCAAATCACGCGCCGCCGCCGAGCGCAGCCTGCGCCTTTACACCGAAGCGCAGCGCATGGTCGAAGACCTGCTGAAGACCGGCAACGCCACCATTGATGACCTGATCGATGCCGACCGGGCGGTCACCGATGCCGCCAACACCTTGGCCGAAACCCGCCGTCAACAGGGCCTCGACTTCATCGCCCTGAACATCCGCCTGGGCTCTGGCAGCCGCGTCGGCACAGTCGCAGTCAAATAAGACCGCCCGATTGACGGCTAAGTCTGATCTCCACCGCGCAGCCATTCCATCAGGCGGGCCCGGAAGGCATCATCGACCCCCGGACCCTCCAGCCGCAGGCTGCCTTGCGGGCCACGACTGACGCGAATGCCCGGAGCAAGCTCTTCTGACCTCGGCTCCATATCGGACACTTCTGCAGCCTTCCCTTTCAGCGCGCGTTGAAGAAGGGTCTGTTCTGCCTGTACAGAGTCGGTTTGTGCCGCCTGAAGCCGCGCGCGCAGGCGGGGTGCAAAATCGGGATCGGCGTCGATCCGGGCAGCCAGCGCAAGGCCAAGGCGTTCGGGAATGGCGGCGGGAAAACGCAGGGCACCATCCAGGCTGGCGTGCAGGGTCAGAAACGACCCTATCTTGGATCGTTTCGCACGCGATGCGCTTGCATAGAGCCTTTGCAGAGCCGCTTTCGGGGTGGCAAATACCCCGGCTTCGACCGCCAGCGCTGCGATGCGCGCCCGTTCATAATAGGACAGGCCGAGACGGATCTCATTTTCTTCGACCATCGCCACATAGGCGTCGCCTGCCCCTTCGGGGCGGCGCTGCAGGGCCAGAACCGTGCCAAAGCGTGCATCACCGGTTTCGGCATGAAGCTGGCGCAGCGCCGTCAGACGTCGCCACCCCGAGATCAGGCCAAAGTGCGGCTCTGCCGGATCTGCACCGTTCGCGGGCAGGGCCACCACCTCGATCGGGCTGCGCTGGCCATAGGCGCGCAGGCTTTCGACCAGGCTGGCCAGTTCCTCCGCATCCACTCCGATACGGTCGCGACTGATCCAGCCTTCTTCGACCGCCGCCAGGGGCAGGGCCTGCACCAGGCGGCCGTCTTCGCGTGCGCGTGTCACCTCATCCGCCAGATCTCGCAACGCCGCCGTGGCGGCGGCGTCGGCGGCAACGCGAGCGATGGGCGCCGACACGGCGGGTGCCACACCCAAGGGATAAAAACCCTTGGTCTCGGGTGCCGCCAACGTTCCGGGTGCCAATACAGTGTCCGTCCCGGCGACCGGCGACACCCACGGCGGGACGGCAGACGGATCGCCGACGGGAAGGATCAGACGTTTGCGTTTGGCCATGGGATGGACCTTTCAAAGCCAGAAGAAAGGGATGGGGCAGGGTGCAAACTGGCGCGAAAAGGGTGCCGGAGCCGCAAGGCAGCGTTCAAGCCTGCGTCCACTGCCCAGACAGAACAAAATGTTTCGCATGCGAAACATCCGGGCCGGCGGGTCATGCGGCGCCCTCCCTTGCCGTTTCCTGTGCCGCTGCCTGCCGGGCCAGATCGTCGCGGCGCCAGACCCCCAGCAGCAGTTTCTTGAATGCGGCATAGGTGGCATCAAAGGTTTCGCGACCGCGGATATAGGTATCGCGGTTGAAGTCGCGGTAATCGGCTTCGTAGATGCCGTTCACCTGCTCGCCCGCCTGCCCGATCAATGCGGTGAAGCCCTGACGCGCAGGCGACAGGGTGCGGCCCAGATAGGCCTGCATCAGCCCGGCCAGCTCGGCCTGCTGGTTGCTGTCATAGCGGGTGACAATGGCGCGCACCGCATCCCATTCAAAGGCAAGCTCGGTGCGGCCAAGCGCGCGGGCTGCGATGTTTTCGCCGTCTTCGATACTGGAAAACGTGGCGTGCAGCATATCAAAAAACCGGCCTGTCGAATCAAATTCCAGAAACGACGCACCAAGCGGAACCAAAAGAATATCGGCGGCCGCCAGACCGTTGATCGTCAGATAGCCCAAGGCAGGGGGCGTATCGACGAAGATGATGTCGTAGGCATCCAGAATGCCGTCTTCGGCCAGACTGTCGGTCAGCGCATCCCAGAGCTTCCAGCCGCGGCCCTGCATCCGCCAGACCGGGATCTGGAATTCTGCCCAATACAGGTTCAACTGCGCCCCGATCAGATCAATGTTGGGCCAATGGGTTTTCTGCACCAACTCGGGGGCCATCACCTTCAGGGCTTCGGACAGGGTGTCGTCGATCGGGATAGGTGGCTCGCCCCTGTCGATCCGGCCCTGATTGGTCGCGCGCAGATGGCGGGCATAGTGGCGCGCCAGCAGGGGAAACACCGTGCCCCATTCGTCTGCGACACGCCCCCCGAAGATCGAGGTCATTGACCCCTGACTGTCGAGGTCGATCACCAGCACCTTGTAGCCATCCAGCGCCGCCGACATCGCCAGATGCGCGCAGGTGCTGGTCTTGCCAACGCCACCCTTGAAGTTCGCCACAGCCACGATCTTTGCCGGCAGGCCCTTGGGCCGCCACGGCAGATACTCCTTGGCCTTTGATCCTTCGGCGGCGAAATGCGCCCGCAGGCGCAGCACCTCGTCCAGCGTGAACCATTTTGCGCCACCATCGGTTTCCGATGCCCCCTGCGGCAGGTCCGGGTTCAGCTTCAGCACGCGACGGAAATGTGCTTGCGCCACCGGGATCAGATAGCGGGTGATCTCCCATGTGGAAAACATACGCAGGCTTTTGCGACCTTCGGCATCCAGCCCCCGCCCGATCAGATCCGCGCGGCCTCGGGCGCAGGCCTCGGCAATCCGGCCGAAATCGGTGGTTGAACTTGCCTCGCCCAACTCGGCCAAAGCGGCGTCAGGGGAGATGTTGAAATAGGGAGGCTGGGCATCTTCAGTCATCGGCGATCCGGCATGTGCTGTGTTTTCAATAAAGTAACACAAAAAGCAGCACATGGAACCAAAATGCGCACATCGCCGGGTGATCAGTGCATTTTCCCAAGCAATTCCGACGGTTCAGCGGGTGCTGCTGGCGGATATCCGGGGTGCTTGCCAAAAAAGTGCTGTTAGGATCTGGTTATCATAGACGTTACAGGTCTGAACCTTGTGCGAGAAAGTCCGTATTGCCAAGGGGTTTTACGGCTGATTGACGGGCAAGGCGACTCTGATACCACGTTCAAGTGACTCTGATCCCACGCTGGGCTGACTCTGATCCCCCGATGCGATTGTCACAGCGGACTGGACGCAGCTTGTGGATAACTTTACCGTGGGCGTCAATGAAACCACGAAATGAGTCGGGTGCGGCACGCGGTCAAAACAGACCCGGCACGACATCCGGCCGCAGAGGCAGGCACAGACATGGGACAAGGGGCAACCCTCGGGCGTCCCGGCGCAGCATTGCTGCCCGATCGGTATCCGACCGCAGACTTCTTTGTTTGCGATATCTTCGATGCTTTGCCCAAGGATGATCTGGGTTCGATGGAACATCCGATGTTCTCGCTGGGAACCCGGCCGGACCTGCGCATCTTGTCCTATGTCCACAACGGCACCGAGATCACGGTCACGCCGTCTGTGCGGGGTCTGGCCACCATTCATGACAAGGACATCCTGATCTATTGCATCAGCCAGTTGATGGCCGCCATCAACATGGGTCGCCCGGTGGCGCGGGTGCTGCATCTCAAGGCGCATGATCTTTTGGTCGCCACCAATCGCGAAACCAGCGGTGATGGGTATCAGCGTCTGCGTGAGGCATTTGAACGCCTTGCCGGCACCCGTATCACCACCAACATGGTGACCGGAGATGTCGAAACCACCACCGGCTTTGGTTTGATCGAAAGCTGGCAGATCGTGCGCCATACCCGGGCGGGCCGGATGATCAGCGTCATGGTCACGCTGTCGGACTGGCTGTTCCGCGCGGTGCTGTCGAAGTCGGTGCTGACACTCAGCCGCGATTACTTTCGTCTGCGCAAGCCGCTGGAGCGGCGGATCTACGAGATTGCGCGCAAGCATTGTGGCCGTCAGCCGGAATGGCGGGTTTCGGTTGAGACGCTGTTGAAGAAATCCGGCTCGGCCAGCCCGCGCCGGGTGTTTCGCAAGATGATCCGTGACATGATCGAGGCCGACACCCTGCCCGACTATCGGCTGGAGGAAGAGCCCGGCGACATCTTGCGCTTCAGTCCCCGTCGCGCGCGGGCCGATGCCACCAAACTGATGGACGCCCCGCTGTTGTCGGCCGATGCCATGGACCACGCCCGCGATCTTGCCCCCGGTTGGGACGTGTATGCCCTGGTGGCCGAATGGACCACCTGGTGGGCCTCGACCGGCCGCCCCCCCCTGCGCAGTCCAGACCGCGCCTTCCTGGCCTGGGTCAAGGTCCGCATGGGCTAGGGGGCACCGTATACTCTGCGCCGCAGTATCGACAGGCCAGAGGTTTTAAGTCTACACACCACGGTATGTAATTTGGGAATATCACCTTGGATCTGTATTGTTACGATGCGCCCCTTGGGAACTTTGGCGATGATTTGAACTTCTGGTTCTGGGATCAAATGCTTCCCGGATGGCGTGATGTGTGGGCCGATGAAGTACTGGTAGGAGTGGGCACGCTGATCAATGATGGCTTGCCGCGAGGTCGGCGAAAGCTGGTGATTGGTTCTGGCGCTGGTTATGGGCCGATCCCGGCCCCGGATCTGATGGCAGAATGCCGGTTTGAAGCAGTGCGTGGTCCGCGTTCGGCAGCGGCTCTTGGTTTGCCCCTTGAGAAGGGGATCGTGGATCCGGCAGTCATGCTGTCGGATTTCCCGGAGTTTCGTGACCTGCCTCGCTCTGGCCGCCCGATTTTTGTACCTCATGAGGCATCGATGCATCGTAACGACTGGGGGAGACTCTGCGCGGCGGCAGGAGTGGATTACGTGTCGCCCGGTGACGATGCCAAGGCCGTGATCCGTCGTCTGGCGACGGCCCCCTTGGTAATTGCAGAATCCATGCATGCGGTGATTATCGCAGATGCTTTTGGCACACCTTGGCACGCTGTTTCCATCTCGCACTTTTTCAACGGGGCAAAGTGGCTGGATTGGGCGGACAGTATTGATCTTTCGTTGAAGATCGAGCCACTTTATCCATCGCTGGACAGGGTTGCGCAAATGTTGCCAAAAAGGCCTTCGGTGGTTGGACCTCGCCGTGGTGCGAGTACGGTCAGTGCCACGGCTGCCGGCCCAAAGCCCAAGGGGCCGATGCGCGGAATGGACATGCCATTGCGCTTGCGTCTGCGGATGGAGATAGAAGCGCTGCTGACCCCAACCCGGTTGCGCAAGCTTGCCGCCATGAAGGGAACGCTCAGCGATCGCGTGGCCTTGGCGCGCGTCAAGCAGCGGTATCAGGCGGTGATCGACCGCGTGCTGTCAGAGTTTCCCACGCCTTGAGGGCTGCTTTTTGAACGAAACAAGGCAACGAAGGGCTGATCGATGAGCGACGTTCAGAAATTCCATAAGGTCCGTCTGAGCAAGGCACGCCGGTTCTGGCGGCTTTTGACGGCAGTGTTTGATCCGCGGGCCTGGGGGCATGGCCTGAAGGTGATGAACTACTACAACTACACCAATGCCACTCCCTGGCGGCAGGTGACGCGCGGCAAGGGCGTGGTCATCAGTCCCGTGGCCAATATCGCCAACCCGCAGAACCTCATTGTTGGCGACCGGGTACGGATCGGCGCCAATGTCTATCTGTGGCCGGGTCCGGGAACCGGGCGGATCATCCTGAAGGATGATGTGATGATCGCGCCCGGGGTGATGATTTCGGCCTCGAACTACCGCTATAATGATGGCAGCCCGATCACGGATCAGGCGATGAACGAAGCCGATATCGTGATCGGGCGCGATGTCTGGATCGGCTATGGCGCGGTGATCCTGGCCGGGTCCGAGATCGGCGATGGTTGCGTCATAGGTGCAGCCTCGGTCGTGCGCGGAAGCATTCCGGCCTTTTCCATCGCGGTCGGCAATCCGGCAAAGGTGGTGGGGCAGAGGCGGGAGTCCTGAGAGTTATCAGTATCGCAAAGTTCCTCGCGTTGAAACAGGAAAGCCGAAGGTTACCAGTAAGGAAGCTAGAAATGTCCACTCCAACGCTGTCAATAATAACCCCGCTCTACAATCGGGCTTGGTGCATTGCCGACTGCATCGCGAGCACAGATCTTAAGGATCTTTCTGCCGAAATGGTGATTGTCGATGATGGCTCCACCGATGGCTCGGTTGCGGTAGCCCAAGCGACGATAGCGGCACTTGGGCTTGACCGGCAAGTGCGTATTGTCGAACAAGACAATGCAGGTCCGAGTATTGCACGAAATCGAGCCGCAGAAATGGCACGGGGGGAATGGCTGGTCTTTCTAGACAGTGATGATCTTTGGTTTCCTTGGACAGTGTCGAATCTTCTGAAAGTACTTTCTAGTGCTGATAACAGTGTCGATCTGGCGTTTACTCACGGAATAAATTTTGTTGATACAAGCGAACTTGAAAGGGCAAATAACGGTTCTCTTGAGACAGAAATCGCCCCAAGTTTTGTTCATGCAGTGAGGTTGAATCCGACATCACGTTACGGTGCGTGCAACGCAGCAGTTCGCCGTGAAGCCTTTCAAGATATTGGTGGTTTTTCTCCAATGCTGAAGTGTGCTGAGGATACAGATTTCTTTTTGCGTATACGTGGGAATGTAATGTTGATCCGGCAGCCAACACTTGTAGCGCTGCGTCGTAGTGGACACGAGAGTTTGACTGGGAACGTTCCTGAAGTGGTAAGGGGATTTAAGTGGATGCGCGACCATGTATCCTCTGGGCGATATAGGGGCAGCCCTGACGATTTACGTAGTTTTTTGGCTGGTTCTTGTGCGTATTCAGTAAAGACTGCCTTTGCTGCAGGTTTTAGTCTCGTCGGTTATCAGCTTTATTTGTCACATCTATCGCTCTTGGCTAACCCAAGAACACGGAAATACATGTTGCGACTACCTTTGACGCCGCTTTTGCATTTCTATAATCCACGGGCTTACCCATTCCGGTTTAGCCGCAGAAGCTGAGGTGCCGCTGGCATTATTGCGACGATGTCCACCTCTTTGCAGCCATGACCGCAAAGAGGCCGGGATAGGCCCGGTCAGGCCACCAGGTTGAACTGCATAAGATTGTTCGGGTTGATCAGACCGTCCAGATCCTGGGTATGCGTGACGTTGTCAAGCGCTGCCAGCTCGGCTGGGGATAGGGCCGTGTCGTGAAACATCACGTCCGTGATCGTGCCATCGAAGAAGTAATGCACGCCATCGAAAGTACCCGCACGGCTTTTGCCATTGAACGCCCCGATCACCAGATCATCGGTGTTTTGCGACAGATCGACATCAAAGGCCGCTTTGCCAACCAATTCGCTGTCCAACCAGACCTGAACTTCTTCGTTGTCGAAGCTGATGACCAGATCATAATTCTTGTGGGCCGTGATGCCATCCTTGACCATGGTCAGGGTCTGTTCGCCATCCTGGAACCGCACAACCAGCTTGCCGTTGTCGATCCAGGCCGAAATGGCATCGCCGGCTCCGGCTGTGTCTTTCGAGATCAGTCCACGCTTCCAGCCCACCACATCGGCGTTGAACGTCAGGCTGATGGTACCTTCATCGGTTTCCATTGCCGCGTCATGTTGGACGCTGACAAACCGGCCCTTGCCGCCAGAAAGCTGGACAGTCTTGTCATGGGCATAGACCACGGAAGGTGCAGCGTCGGGCTGATCGACGGCTTCCGGGGCGACATCAGGCGCAACATGGACAAGTTCAGGCGCCGCCAGAGGCGGGGGGGACTGGATCTGATCGGCTGCACGGGCAGCTTCCAGGTCCTTGAGCGCCTCGAAATCTTCCAGAAGTTGCAATAAGCGCCCCTGCGCACCATAACCAGAGCCAAAGTCGATCGCTGAGCCTTCAACCGGAATATAGCTGGTCCATTGGGTATGATCGAGACTGCTGAACAGCGTGCTCATATCGGCGGACTTGCTGTAAACATAGTTGTCGCTGATCTGCGAGGCTTTGGTTTCGTCGAGGATTGATTTCACAACATTTCCGGTGACGATTGTGCCTGAATTGTCCAGCCCCGACTTTTGGGCCAACCGGATGATGGCCCCACCGGTGCCGGCCGGCATCAGGGTGTTGTGCTGGACGATCACGTTCTCCTGACCGCCATTGATGTAGATACTGTTGGGCGACACGACCCGCAGCAGATTGTCCTCGATCAGGATGTTGCGATAGCCATCCTTTGCCGGATCCGACATGAAAATCCCCTGGGCCATTGTCTCGCCCGGGTTATTGTGGTCATAAAGCAGATTGCCGCGAATGGTAAGGTCATGCGGGGTCACGCCGTTGGCCGCGAAAAGCTGGATCAGATCAGGGTGCAGCGGATAACCCCCGGTGGTTTCGGCAATAACGTTGTTTTCGACAAGGCCATTGTAGCTGTTGCCGGTGATCCGCATCACATCTTGGACGGCGTGGTGTATATAGCTGTTTGTGATCGAGAAATTCTGCACAGAGTTGAACAGAACACCAAAATTCCCGCCCGAGACCTCGGTATTGTCGATCATCAGCCCATCGACGTTCCGGCAGTAGATCATGCCATCCACATCGGAATTCAATACGGCAATTCCTTTGGAGAAGTCCTTGATGCCAAGGCCGGTTTGAAACTGAAGCCCGTCAAGAGTGATGTTGGTGGCGCCGACAAGGCCCAGACGGGTGAATTCGGCCCCCAGTGGGTTTTCCGCCTTGATGGTGACGCTGGATGTGTATTTGTTTTTCAGATCGATATCGCCATAGTGACCATCGGCCAACAGCACTGTATCGCCCGCTTGGGCCGTCTTGAGGGCGGCTAGAAGTTCCTGCTGGTTTGCGACCTTGAGTATTGCCATGAGTGAAGATCCTTCAGAAAGCTGATGTCGGATGACGGGGCGGTCCACGTCTGATGTGGCTGAGAGCGATGTGTGATGGTTCTTTGCGGCGCTGAAGCGGCAAAGCCGTGGCAGTTTGTCGACGTGGCCTGCACAATCGGCCCAGTCTTGGCGGGTTTTGTTAAACCTATCGTAACCGGCAGGCCGGGGCCACGCAGCGGGCCAGCAAGATTGCGCCGACGGCGACAAGTTGCGATAACCAACCCCGAAGACACCGGCCAAAGGACTGGATTTGCACCATGGGATTGAATCGGTTCAAGAAAATCCGGGGCGTGCTGGTTGACCTGCGGCGCGCTTGGCTATGCCGAGTCTGGAAGCTGGATGTCCATCCGACCGTGCAGATGTCGCTGTCGGCGAAATTCGACCTGACTTACCCCGCCGGAATTCATGTCGGGGCGCAGAGCTATATTGCGTTCGAGGCGAAGATTCTAAGCCATGACATGACTCGGAATCTCCGTACCCATACGCGAATCGGTCAAAACTGCTTTATCGGCGGCCGGTCTCTCATCCTTCCGGGAGTCACGGTCGGCGACAGTTGCATCGTGGGTGCTGGCTCTGTGGTGACCCGGTCGGTGCCGCCCAACAGCATCGTGGCGGGCAATCCCGCCCGCATCCTCTATACCGATGCGCATCTGCTGAGCTATGGCCGGATCAATCCGGCGCGTCCGCCAAAGCGGGTTGGTCCGGCCCAGGACGCGCCCGCCGACTGACCCTGCCGGTCAGATGCGCAATCAGTCGGGCAGGCCGCGGTGTCCTGTCAACTTGGCCGCAATGATGTGCAGGATCTCGGTGCGATTGCGCGGATCGTGCTGTAACCATTGACGCAGCCGCCGGATTTCGCGTTTGCGCGGAAGGGTCCAGCCGTGGATCCGGTTCTGCCGCAGGGCGCGGTCCTTGCGCGTGGCCAGAAGGGCTATCACCTCGGCATCGGCATCGGGCTGCGCGCTATAGCGATGCGCCAGGATCTCTGCATCGGCCGCAATGGTGCGGTAGTTCACATTGGTAACGCTGCCCGGTGAATAACTGCCCGAAACCGCGCCGATCCGGGTGGAGAAGACATACAGCGCCTCGCGCAGCAGGGCGAATTTTTCGCCCCCCGCCACCAGGTCGAAATACAGCGCGAAATCCTCGCCATGGCGGATGTCGTCGGGATAGTGCCACAGCCCTTCGACCACCAGGCGACGGCGGAAGACCGGTTTCAGCAGCCCAAGGTCAAGCCCGGTTTCCGGATCGGGTCGTAGAAAATCGGCCAACCGCAGGATGTCCGTTCGCCCCGAAGCCGGCAACTGCTGCGCCGCCGGGGCTGCAAGACCTGCGGCCATGTCATACAGCACCGGGAGATCGGCAAGAATATCGACGCCGGCGGCCTGTGCTGCCCCGACCATCCGGAGCAGGCGGCCCGGAGCAAAGGCATCATCCGCATCCAGAAGCGCAATCCAGTCGCCAGTAGCCGCTGCCACTCCGGCATTGCGTGACCCGGCAGGGCCAAGGTTGCGGGGGTTTTGCAGCAGTTTGATCCTGGGGTGCTGTGTCGCCAGGCCATGCAATACGGCCATGGTGTCATCGGTCGATCTGTCATCGACAACGATCACTTCGGCCACGTCCAGCATTGTGTCATCCGGCAAGGTACCGGCTTGCCCCGAAAGCACAGAGGTGACCGCCCGGGTGATAAAGCGGGCTGCGTTCCACGCGGGGATAACCACAGAAACAGTTGGGTGGCCACTCAGGGTCATGCGGGCTCCATCCCGAGGCAAAGGGCTACAAGGTTGGCGCAGCATGTCAGAGACGGGAGTGGGATGCCAGCGATCGCACCACGGGTTTTCCGGCCGTATGGCACTGTTGCCGTGCCCGAGAGTGGGGACGCCTGAGGTGATTGTGACTGCAAAGCCGGGGCTCGCATGCTATACTGCCGTCATGCATTCAGCTGACAAACCTTTTCCCCGCCCGTTTTTTGCCAGCCGGATCCTGATCGCGGCTTTGGCCCTGATCTGTGTTCTGGCCCAACCTGCCGCGGCCCGCGATCGGCAGATCGAGGGACCGCAGGCTTTGCGCGCGGCACTGACTGCTGCGGTGGGTGGCACACTGGTTCTGGCGGATGGCGATTATGGCGAGGTTGAGATCAGCACGGCGTTCTCTCCGCCTTTGGTGCTGAAGGCCGCGCGATTGCATCGCGCCAGTTTCAGCGTGATCCGGCTGAACGGGGCGGCCAATGTGACGCTGGACGGGCTTCGGTTGCGCGAAGGTCTGGCCGTCCAGAAGGGCGCCAGATCCATTGCCGTGCTGAACAGCCGGATCACCGGCACGTTCTACTGTCGTTCGGTGGACGGTCTGCGCATCGACAATGTTGAATCCTCTGATGGCCGGTTTGGTGTCCTGTTCAATTCGGTACAGAATTTTTCTATAAAAAACAGCTATATACACCACGCCGTCGAAGATGTGATGCGGATAACCGGCAACAGCTACAATGGCCTTGTCGAAAACAACGTCCTTGCCGAAACCACCGGGGGGCGCCCCATACACCCTGATCTGATCCAGCTTTTCGCGGCCAACGGCGTCACCCCGCATGACCTTACCATCCGCGGCAATCTGCTCTACGACATGAAGAACCCCGGCGAGACAATGGCCCAGGGGATTTTCATGTCAGATCCGGCAAAGGATGGCTATCGCAACATCCTGATCGAGGATAATCTGCTGCGGGTCGCATCGCCCAACAGTATCTACATCAATGGTGGTCAGGAGAACGTGATCGTCCAGCACAACACCCTGATGCCGGCCGGCACCGGTGGGGCCATCATCCGGTTGGTCGGAAAGGGCGGGCTGGACAATTCGGGCACGATCGTCACCGGAAATGTTGTGAAATCAATCCTCGACCAGACCAAGGCATCGCAGATCAGCGACAATTTTGTCTACGGCAAGGCTGCCGATATGAGCACGCTGTTCAGCAGTCTTGATCATACGCGATGGACCAGCTTTCTGCCTGTTCTTGGATCAGAACTGGATAGGTCGCAGATGGGGGCGGTCCGGTTTCTGAATGACTTGCAGGCCGCACGCAAACCCGGCGCCAAGGCGGGTGTGCGTCTGGGCACATCCTGGGGGCAATAGCGGGGCCGTTGCCGGTCTGCCTGCCACTGCGCACGCTGCACTAGGGGCGAAACAATCCTTTTCTCCTATCCCTTGCCGCAGAGGCCTGGACAAGACCGGGCAAGCGGCAAGGACCCCAGACATGACAGACAGATTCAAGTATCATGCCCGTGGCGTGGCAGCATCGGCAGAAGCGTCCTTCGTGATCACCCCCAGTGATACCGTCAACCTGCCAGAAGCGATCCGCCAGATCACGCTGGGCAGCGGCGGCACCCTGCGCTGGACCGGGCGCGACGGCATGATCAATGTAACGGGCGTGCTTCCAGCAGGATCATACCCGATTGCGGCTCTGCGCATCCATACGACCGGCACCACGGCCACCGGGTTGACGGGCTGGGTCTGATGCAAATCGCGCTTGGCCTGGGGCTTGGCCTGTCTCCCCCTGCATTTGACGTGGTGCCCGCGCCGCTGTCACCACCCACCCTGACGTTGAGCCTGATGCCGCCGGTGCCTGCCCCGGGTGATCTGGTTACACTGACCGGAGTCGTCGGGGGAAATCCGTTGCCTGTGGGCTTTGGCTCGGTCGTGGTGACCATTGCAGGCACGGCGGTGTCCTTGACCGGGACAGGTCTGACCCGGCGCTTTGTGGCCCGTGGGGGCGCCCTTGCCGCAGCAGCAACCGTCAGCACGGCACAAGGCACTGGATCCGCCACGGTGAATGAAGTGATCCCTCCGGGGGTATGGGTGGAATCGGTGGTCGGCTTTGGCTCGTCGACGATGGAAGGGGACGGAGCCACGGCCACGGCCACGCGCGCCCTGAACCTGATTGGCGGAACCCTGGGTGTGGCGACGATCCGCAATCAGGGCGTTGCCGGCAGCGTCTTGCAAAACAGCCCGGATGCCAGCGGCAATCCGCGGGTGAACAATGGCCGTGACCGCTTTGCCATGGCCATGTTGGGGGCGAACAAATCGGCCCGGGCCTGTCTGCTGTATGGTGCGAATGACCTGCGCTATACGGCGGCCCCGGCCACGTTCAACGTGGTGCAGTTCAAGGCTGATCTGCAAGAGGTGATGACCGGTCTGCTGACAGACGGCTATATGCGCGACGAGATCGTGATCGGGTCTCCGAACTGGTATCCGGACGCAACCTATGCTGTGGGCAGCGCCGGGTTTACCGGATCCAACCGCACCATCCACGAGGCCCACGTGGCCGCCTGTGCCGATGTGGCGGCAGAATTCGGCGTGGCTTATGCCGATGTCTACGGCAAGATGCGCGATCTGGGCGGTGTCGATCTGATGAGCGAGGATGGCCTGCATTGCAACGACGCCGGTCATCAGGTCATCGCCCATGCCTTTCTGACTGCAGCAATACTGAACGTCCGTTCGGTTCCAGCGCCTGGGGTGGCGATTTCGCCCGCGCTGTCGAGTTTGTCTCTGACATGGGGGGCGGTACCAGGGGCGGTCAGCTACAGGGTCGAGGTCGGGCGCGCCGGCAGCCACACCTTTGACTACGGGGCCACGGTGACAGAACTGACCTGTCTGTTCGAAGAGTTGCCCGCCGGTCCCTATCTGGGCCGCGTGAGGGTAAATTTTGCCGATGGGGCAGGCCCTTGGGGGTTCTGGACCGGTCCCGTCATGGTCAGCGATACCGACGCACCCGGCGGTGCCATCACAGGGCAGGACACGTTTGCGGGAGAGGTGCCGGGCACGTTGATTGCAGATCTGTCCGCCGATCTGGGGGTCTGGGCCCGCCATGCGCAAAGCACCGGACAGGCTGCGATCACCAGTGACGGCACCGCGCTGCGCGGTCCTGGCAGCACCAGCCAGTTCCTGGTGGCAACCATTGATGATGAACCCATTGCAATGGGCGTCTTTGTCGAGATGGATTTCCGGATCCGGTCCAATTCATCGCAATTGGTGTCTTATGCAGTGGCGCGGGCCAGTGCCGCGTCCCTGACCTATCTGGCAGCCGGATACAACGGGTCGGCCTGGCGCATCTTGAAATACGTGAATGGGGCGGCAACCGTGTTGGGCAGCTATGCCTTGACAGAGGCCATCGGGGCCACGCCGGTGATGCGGTTCGAGGTGGAGGTGGGGCTGCAGCGACTTTATCGCAACGATGTGCTGGTGCTGACCACCACCGCCGCAGACGCCGATCTTGGTGCCTTGGGCGAAGGTCTGGGCCTGCGGCTGGGGGCGGGCTCTACGGCCTGGAGTTCAACCAATGGTGGCCAGATCACCGCCATCCGCGTCGGACGCCTAGCCGGTTAAGTCTGGTTCAGCCCAGAAAGGTGCGCAAGATCTGCACTGCGGCCCGCAGATCGGGTTTGAGGGCGAGGGCCTGCCTGAAATGCAGGCGGGCCTTGGTCTGCTGCCCCAGTTTTTGCCAGATGCGGCCGGTGATATAATGGTTGCGCGCACTCTGTTCAGGGGCGTTGCTGAAAAGATCAGCGTATTTTTCAAGAATATGGGCGCGCGCGATCGCGTCATTTGCCACGATGGACGAAATATTGCCCGGCGTGGCGAAGATCACCACCATCGGCTCGGGCAGAAAAATAAAGGGAGTCAGTTGCGCCACGCGGATCATCAGGTCCCAGTCCTGAAACCGCTTCAGCGTGGCGTCGAACGGTCCGGCTGCCTCCAGCACCGCGCGGCGGATCACAAGGGTCTGCGTGCTTGTGGTGTTGCGCCGCAAGATTTCAAGCGACATGTCGCCGTCGAGCCGGGTGAAGACAGGTTCGGGAATGTAATAGCTGCTGATACCTTCCGAGAAGAGCGATCCGCAATAGCACAGGCCCGCTTCGGGCTGCGCCTCAAGAGCAGCGACCTGCGCCGCCAGTTTATGCGGCAACCAGACATCATCACTGTCCTGAAAGGCGATCAGCTCACCCTGCGCCGCGTCTATCCCCATATTACGCGCGCCCGATCCCCCCTGGTTCATGTCCGACAGGATTAACGTCACCTTTGGGTGGTCGCGATACCGTTCCAGAACGGTGCGTGTGCCGTCTTTCGACGCATCATCCACCACAATCAGACTGAAATCCTGATAGGTCTGGGCAAGCACGCTGTCGATGGCGCGTGCAACCAGGGTTTCGCGGTTATAGGCGGGCAGGATGACCGAGACATGTGGTCTTTTTGCGGGTTCGGTCATCATGCTTCCGTTTCAGGGGTGGCCGACATAGCCCTGCCACCATTCCTTGCGTCGCGTCCAGACCTCTTTCCAGCCAGAGGCGCGTTGGCTGCGGATCTCGCCGCCTTTGAGCCGCGCCAGAAGGCTATCCGCCCAATAGCGCCTCAGTGGCCACAGCCGGAACAGCCAGGTGGCCGGTGTCTTCTGCCAGCCGGGGAAGTGATCGCGGATCAGCCGGATCTTTGCCTTCAGCAGCATCACGATCTTTGATCCGCGCACCTGTTCCGATGCACCCACATAGTGGATGATCTGTGCCTCCGGGGTCATTCTGGGCCTGGCCCCGCGCGCTCTGGCCCGCAGGCAAAGATCCGCCTCTTCGCCATACATCACATAGCGCAGGTCAAAGCCGGCAAGTTCCTGCCAGAACGTGCGTTCGATCAGCAGGAATGCGCCACAGACAATATCGACCTCGCGCTCGTCATTTCGCTGCCATCCGCCATAGCCTTCTGCGTTGAAAAACGGGCTGTCGCGGAGGGCGCTGCTCAGCCCGGTGGTGGCACAGAACACCGTCCAGAGCGACATCCGTCGCCAGCAACAGGTGGGGTTCAGCGTGCCATCACCATAGAGCGTGCGCCCCCCCCAGATCCTGGCATCGGGACGGCTTCGGGCAAAGGCCACAAGCCGGTCAATCGCCCCGTCCAGCACTACAGTATCGGGGTTTAACAACAGGATATAGGTTCCGCGCGCGATTTCGGCAGCGATGTTATTGGCTTTCGCAAAGCCGTGATTTTCCAGCTCGGCCATCAGTCGTACAGCCGGAAACGTCTTGGCTACCGCCTCGGCCGAGCCGTCTTTCGAGGCATTGTCGATCAGGATCACCTCATGCGGGGTCCGGGTCTGTTCGGCGATCGAGCGCAGACACTCCAGCGTCATTTCCCGCGTGTTGAAACTGACCACAAGGATCGAAATCACCGGGATCGCCTCTGTCACGCCGTCAGTTTGGGGGCTGGACGACACGGTCTTAACTGTGTCTTGGAAGTTATCGGTTATGGCCATAATCCTGCCCGCTTCGGTCTTTAGCCACCAAGTATCCCCGGGAACGCTGCCGGGCGCAATGGTTCCGTAGTTGGTCAGGCCCCGGTGTCGAAGGCACGGATTGTGTCAGAAGGCACCTCAGATATTGGACAGCCGGATCAGGCCGGCGGCCTTTAGGAGACGACATGAGCAAGATGGATCCCGAGATCATCCGTGGCCGCCCGGTCGGGCCTGTGCGTCCGGACTCTGTGGCACCCGCAGCCCCACCGGCCAACCCCTATCGTGCCGCGCTGCGCATGTTGCGCCGTCCCGCACTGGTGGCGGGCGGGTTCAGCGCGCTGATCAACGTGCTGATGCTGACCGGTTCGGTCTATATGCTTCAGGTCTATGACCGGGTGCTGAGCAGCGGCTCTGCCGCAACGCTGATGGGCCTTTTCCTGATCGTGACCATCGCCTACGCCTTCTATGGCATTTATGAATTCCTGCGCGCCCGCGTGCTGTCGCGGGCGGCGATGCGCCTGAACGGCATGGTTGCCCCCGCTGCCTTTCGGGCATGGCTGACGTCCGGGCTTGATGGGGCGCGGGCCTCGGCCTTGCCGCTGCGCGATTTGGAAATTCTGCGTGGCTTCATTGCGTCGCCCATTCTGGGCGGCATTTTCGATCTGCCGTGGATTCCGCTGTATCTTCTGGTGCTCTATGCCGTGCATCCGATGCTGGGTCTGGTAACGCTGGCGGGGGTTGCGGTGGTGGTGGCGGTGGCCTTCCTGAACCGCCAGTTGACCCAGAACGCCATCGACCGCGCCGTCGCCGAAGAAGCCGCCGCCCGCAGCTTTTCCGATCAGGGACAGCGCAATGCCGAAATGATTGCGGCAATGGGCATGACCGATGATGTCATGGCCCGGTGGCGCGACCTGCAGGGGGCTGGCCTTGCCACTGGGCAATCGGCCGCGGACATCACCGAAGGCACCTCGTCCTTTTCCAAGGCCTTTCGGATGTTCCTGCAATCGGCCATGCTGACGATGGGTGCCTGGCTGGTGCTGGGTCATGAGATGTCAGCGGGTATGATCATTGCGGCCTCGGTCATTTCGGGGCGGCTTCTGGCACCGGTTGATCAGATCATCGGCCAGTGGAAACAGATTGGCCGTGCCAGCAGCGCGCACAAGCGGCTGCAAGCCTATTTCGATGCGCAAGCTGTTCCGATGGCGCCCTTGGGTCTGTCGGCGCCCACCGGCAAGATCCATGTGACCGATCTGTTGCGGCTGGCCCCGGCCACCGCCCAGAGCCGCGAGCGGCGGCGTCAGATCGATCGTGTCAGCTTTGCGCTGGAACCGGGCGATGGCCTGGGTGTGATCGGTGACAGTGCCTCGGGCAAATCGACACTGGCGCGGCTGATCGTTGGCACCCTGGCCGCTGATGCGGGTGAAATCCGGTTTGACGGTGCCACGCGCGACCAATGGGGGGCTGGTGTCCTGGGGGCCCATATCGGCTATCTGCCGCAGTCGGTGGATATGCTTGCGGGCACCGTGCGCGACAATATCCGCCGCTTCCGCACCGACCGGTCGTCAAAGGATGTGATCGCTGCTGCCCAACTGGCCGGGGTGCACGAGATGATCCTGCATCTGCCCCAAGGCTATGACACCATGCTTGGCATCCCCGGCCAGCCGTTGTCGGGGGGGCAGTTGCAGCGTATCGGTCTGGCCCGGGCGGTCTTTGGCAACCCGCCCATCGTGGTGCTGGACGAGCCGAATTCGAATCTGGATCAGGCCGGAGAGGCGGCGCTGCTGCACACCATCCGCAACCTGCGTGCGCAGGGGACGACGGTCATCCTGATGACGCACCGTCTGGGCGTGCTGCAAGAGATGGATCATATCCTGGTGTTGAAACAGGGGGCCATGGCAAACTATGGCCCGCGCGACGAGATCCTTGCCAGTATGACCGGTACTGCGCCGCGCGCCGCAGTGGCGGCAAAGGCGGCAGAAGATCAGTCCGATGCCAAGCCCACACCGCTGATGCTGCTGCAGCCAAAGATCCGCTCGAACGTCCGGGGGGGGATGGCGCGGCCCGCATTCGCCAATGTTGCCCTTGCCGCAATGAACCGTCGTCTGTCCGACAGTGACACGCCGCCGCGCACCCCACAGACCCCCGAATCCGACGCCGGTCTGGAAGAGGATGTCGTCTGCTTCACCTCATCGCGGTCGTGGTCGGGCAGCTTGCCCACACCGCTTGCGGCCCGCGGCCTTGCCGTTGCGGCCCGCTCGGGTGGCCTGCGGCTTGGGCTGCCGGCAACCTCCCCTTCCTCTGCACAGGAGATCTGAGCCATGACAGACATGCCGTTTGCAGGATCATCCCACACCCCGCTGCACCCGCGCGAAGACATCGGGCGTACCGGTATGGTCGGGATATTGGCAAGTGTCGGGCTTTTGGCGATTTTCGTGCTCTGGGCCCAGTTCACACCGATCAGCGGGGCGGTGGTCGCCCCCGGTCAGGCCATTGTTCCTGGCCAGCCGCGGGTGGTGCAAAGCCTGGATGGTGGCAGAATCTCCAGGATTGCCGTCGCCAATGGCGACAGGGTCACCGCCGGACAGGTGCTGCTGCAACTGGACCCGACGCTGACTCAGGCCAAGCTGGACATCGCCCGTAGCCGGCTTGCCTCGGCGCTTGCCCTGCGCACCCGGCTGGAGGCCGAGCAGGCCGACCTGCCCGCACCGGTGTTTGGCGGCCAGGATCTGCCCTTTGCCATGCCCGACATGCGGCAGGCCGAAGCCGGGCAGTATCAGATCTTTGCCGCACGCCGGGCCATCATGGAGGGCCGCCATGACCAGCTGGCCGAACGTGTGGCCCAGATGAACAACCAGATCACCGGGGTCGAGGCCCAGATCGCCGCCCGTGAAGAACAACGCGCCTTGCTGGAACGCGAACTGGCCAGCATCACGACGCTGTTTGACAAGGGTATGGCCCGCGAAGCCCAGATGCTGGATCTGCAACGCGGCCGTGCGGGTCTGATGGGTGAAATCGCCGGGCTGCAGTCCGAACGGGCGCGGCTGGAAAATGCCATCCGCGATGCCGGGTTGGAGGTCGAACAGGCCAGGCGCAACATGCTTGAAGAGGTGGCCACTGACCTGCGGGCCACTGTCACCGAAATCGAAGAACTGGTGCTCGAGATCCTGACTCTCGCAGATCAATTGGCGCGCGTCGATATTCGCGCGCCGTCGGATGGCATGGTGCATGAGATGCAGGTGTCAACGCAGGGCGGCGTCGTGGCCCCCGGCGCGGTGATCATGCAGATTGTGCCACAGACCAGCGGGGTGGAGTTTGAAATGCGCCTGCCAGCGCAGGATCTTGAACGCGTCCATGTCGGGCAGGCCGCGCAACTGGTGTTTTCCAGCCTGGACCAGCGCACCACCCCTCGGCTGGATGCGCGGGTGGCCAGTGTCTCGCCTGCCGCCATTGCCGATCCGCAGACGGGTCAGAACTTTTATCGCCTGACGCTGTCGTTGCCGAAGTCGGAACTCGACCGTCTGGGCACGGTCGAGGTGCTGCCGGGCATGCCGGTCGATGCCTATCTGCAAACCGGTGACCGCTCGGTCATGAGCTATCTTCTCGCCCCGCTCAGCCGCCAGATCATGGATGCCTTTCTCGAAAGCTGAGGCGCATGGCCCCCTCAGCCCGCCTTCGGCAAAAGGGCGGGCAGGGGTTTCCCGTTGAACATCAGGCTCAGAACCGGCACGGGTTTGATGATGAACCGGTGCAGCGCAAAGGTTGTGGCAAACGTCAGAAGCGCCACCACAAAGAACTGGCTGTCGGGGCCGAGGCCCAGAGGGCGCAGGGTATGGGCAATGAGGTAAATCGCCAGAAAATGGATGATATAGATCGAATAAACGTAATCGGCGGTGCGTGACAGAAAGCCGGGGCGATCAAACCAGCGCCGGAACAGGCTCATCAGTGCCGCGATCATCACTGTTGTCAGAAAGGCGCGCGACAGAAGTTGCAGCACCTCCCAGACCAGACCGCCTTCCGGGACGAACCGGCGCACCAAAAGGACTGCGACCAGGCCAAGACCAAGTGCGGGCCAACTGATGGTCTGGAACCGGTCCGCAAAGCTGCGGTGGCCAAACGCCAGCATGCCTGTCAGGAACATCGGCCAGTAATACAGCGTGTTGCGCACAAGCCAAGTGTAGCGGTCCGCCCCCATCACCAACAACGCCGGTTCCAGGGCGATCTCATAACCGATGCGCAGCGCAAGAGACGTGACCGCGATCGTGGCCGCCACCACCATCACACAGGCCCAGCCCGGCAGGGCCGCCAACCGGTCTGCCGGCCATGAGGGCAGGCGGCGCCCCAGCGCGACAGCCACGGGGGCACAGGCCACATAAAAAGCCAGCGATATCAGGAACCACAAATGCAAATGCCAGACCATTGGGCCCTTGCCCGCTGGCAAGCTGCCAGCGGCCGCCAGTTGCAGATAGTCCAGAAACGGCATTGGTGGATTGTGCCAGCACCAGATCAGCCAGTTGGTGACCGGGTTGAGAAGGATCAACCCACAGGCAAGCGGCACCAAAAGGGCCAGCGCGCGCTTTTTCAAAAACAGGGCCGGACCATAGCGCCGCAACACCATTGCCGCAAAGAATCCCGAGACCAGAAAGAATGTTCCCATCCGGAAATAGCCCGAAATGTCGGAAATCAGCCGCAGTGGCCCACTGACCCCCAGTGTGGCGGTATGCACCAGCAGGCCATAAAGAATGGCAAAGCTGCGCAGGGCATCCAGATGATACAGCCGCGGCGCGGCAGAGGGGGAAAGCTGTGTCACGCGGCCGTTACCTTGTAAGACATGTCATGGCGCCCGACGCAAGGTCGGTCGGATCCGTCTGCCGCCCTGCACAGGTGCTTGCGCCTGACTTGGGGTGTCGATCCCGGATGCTGGCGTGACCGCACCAAGGGCCTGATGTGCGTCTGCCACCCCGCGCCCCGGCCGGGACATGCGGTGCAGTGTGCCCGGAAAGCGGGTGTAGACCAGACCACCGCGGCCTGTAGGGACCTGTGGTTCGGCGTCGCCGGCCTGCGGCAGCAGACAACTGGCCAGCGCCGCCCCAAAGCCCATGTAAAAGGCGAACAGGGGTTGCAGCTTGCCAAAGAAGGTCACTGTCGCTGCCCCCAGAATGACGGCAATCATCATCAGGCCCCAACCGGTGCGCAATTGGGAGAAGAGCACCGGTCCGCCCTCCCGCCGGGCGATGGCAATCCACAAGAACAGTGCCGAAAGCGCCAGCAGGATCAGCGACGGGATCCCCGACCGCATCATGATCAGAAGCCACCAGTTGTCGATGCTGGGGGCCAGCCAGAACGGACGGGTATAACGCCCCGGCACAAAGCCGAACCAAGGATTGCGCAGGACATCGTCGATGGCGAAATTCCACTGCGCCCGGCGGGTATAGGCGGTGCCGGGATTCAGTGTCATCATCGTGACAATCCCGACCACGCCGCGCCCTGTCAGGGTCTCGACGATCAGCACGAATCCGCCCGCCACCCAGGCAAACAGCTTGTCGCGCCGTTTGATCTTGCGGGTCACATATTCCAGCCCGATCAACAGGATCTGGACAAGCAGCGTCAGAAGGGGGGCGGAGGACGCCGAAAGCCAGGTCGCCCCGATCAGGATCGGGGCGCGGTAGGCCCGTTGGACGGGTGTGCTGGTGAACCATGTCAGACTGAAGACCGAGGCGCAGAAAATACCGTACAGGATGGGGTGTTCGAAAAACGAAGCGGCCCGGGTGATCCCCATCCGCATCTCGCCACTGAACCGATAGGTGATCCCGGTCAGGGCAGTGCCGAGGTCATGGACAAAGCGGATGCCGGTCAAGGCCTCTGGCAGGGCAACTGCTGCGGAAATTGTTGCCAGAACAAACAGCAGGATCACCACGGCACGCATCTGTTCAACGCGCTGCAGGTAAATCCGTGCCGCCATGTAAACAACCAGAAATTCAAGGAAATAGCTTCCCGCCATTTCGATGGCCTGGCCAAGGGGATAGATCAACATGTAGGCGACACAGGTCCAGGCGACATGGCCGATGAAAAACCAGTCAAAGAGCCGCAGACGCAATGTTCCCAGATATGGCAGGATCATGAAGAACAGCACGATCAGATAGGCACGCGACGCGGTCAGGAAGATCGACCCAAGATGCAGACTGAACTCGATCGGCACCATGATCACCAGGATCACCAGCAGGAAGATCGGAACCGGGCTTCTCAGGCCAGTGTCTTGCAGGCCGGAGCGACCGGCTGGCAGGGATGGAAAGGCGCTGTCCGACAAGAATGAAGTCCTGTGTTGCATGTCAGGACAAGGCCGTGTCCCCAAAGCGTTACCATACAGCCAAACGCTGTTTCTGACCACGCGGAAAAGGGGTTTTCTGCGGGGCAGCACAAGAAACGCAGTGTCTCCCCTGCGGCCCAGAATCGGGCCTGCAGGTCATGGGCGAAAAAAGGGGCCGCAACCGCGGCACTGAGGGTCCGGGCGCGCGCTTCTTTGGGTGCGACCAGGTCATGTCGGGGAGGGGCCGGTCGGCAAGCGTTCCCGGACCGGTCAAATATTGTACACATTTCGTAAACAGTGCCCGTATCCAAAGCGGAAATTGTGTCGCAGAACCCCCAAAGACCACAGCGGTCGCAACCACAGATTGAACTCGGGCCTATCTGTTATCTGTCGCCACAAACCCCCAATGCGGCCAAACTTTTGCCCCATTGTGCACCTGCAAAAACTTGCCCTGTGTTAACGAATGGGATATAAGTAAGGAGATGTGGTGCATTGCTGAGTGACCGCAGCAAGACAGAGTGAAGATTGACTTTCGCCGTGTTCCCGCAGCCCGGCGAAAAATGGAAAAAAGGACAACTTATATGAAAAAAGTAATCTTGGGCTTAGTGCTTGCCGCCGGTCTTGCCGGTGCAGCCTCGGCTGCTCCGGTCTATCCGGTCGCAGTTGTGGAAACCAACACCAATGGAACCATCCTGTCCCCCGAACGCGCTGATCCGCTCGCGATGTTCGATGGCGACACGACCACCTTCTACTCGCTTGGTCTGGGTGGCTACGCCATTCTTGACTTTGGACCGGGCGGCGTGAAGTCGCCGGGTTCGGTGACGGAAGTGACCTTCCGTCTGGCAGGCTATATTGAAAAGCTGCGCGTGCTGATCAGCAACAGCCTTGATCCGGCTTCGTTCGTTTCGGTCGCAACGGTCGAGAACGATGAAGCACAAGCCCCGTCGGGTGCGGTGCTGAGCTTCGTTGCTCCGGCCTTCCGTTATGTCAAACTGCTGGACTTCAGCCCGGTTCGTGCGGACCGTGACGGCTTTGACGTTGCAGAGATCAGCTTCTCGCCCGTTCCGTTGCCGGCAGCAGGCTTCCTGCTAGGTGGTGCGCTGTTCGGCCTTGGTGCCCTGCGCCGTCGTCGTGCCAAGAAGGCTTGATCCTTCTTCAACACTTTCTCAGAAATGGCAGCCTTCGGGCTGCCATTTTTTTTATCGTTGATGTCTAAGCGTGTGGGTTGCCACCGCACTTACAGTCACAGGCACCAAGCCTTTGGTTGTCCACAATCAAGTCCTGACTTGACCTTAGCGAGGGCCAGAATCAAAGTGTGATGGAGTGCAGTGTTTTGGGGCCGCTTGCCATATGGTTGTTGATCAAAAGCCGGTCTTACAGACAATCAAAACATTGTTGCCAATGGCTTGCGATGGTGTTGGCCCGAGTTTCACCTGCCTACAGCTCTGCCGGGGTATAGATCGTGCTGGCCAAAAGGTTGAGGTCTTTGCCATCCGCCGTCGGACTGTAACGCCAAGGCTTCCGTTGCACTTGGCGTTCCCTGGGCCATTGAATTTTCTGCCATTCCAGAAGGTCGCCCGTAACGGCCAGAAATGGATTGAGCAGCGTTATCTTTCTTCGATCCGAGAAGGCGATATTGCCTATTGCTGGCCAGCAGCCTCATTGGAAACCCACCAGATCTTACATGCGCGCGGCATCCCGATTGTACTTGAGGGGATCAACACGCGCATGTCCTCGGCCAAGCGCATTCTTGATGATGCTTATGCCGCTTTTGACGTCCAGCCTGCTCATAGCATTACCGAAGCCCGCATTGCCGAGGAAGAAGCGAAATTCCAGCTGGCGAGTGCCATTTTTGCCCCGAGCCAGGCGGTTGAGGCTGCGTTGAAAGACTCTCCGATCATGCACGGTATCTTTGCATCCAGCTATGGTGTCGATACCAGCCGAGGCTCATCAGAGCGCGATTATCGGTCGACGGGCCGACCCCTGACCTTCATGTTTTGTGGCTATGCGGGTGTTCGAAAGGGCATCCATCACCTGCTGAACGCTTGGCAGCATGTCCCGTCTCCTCACAGATTGCGCATTGTCGGTCGGATAGAACCGTTAATTGCTGAACGCTACCGCGATATCCTGGCCAGTGACCGAGTGGAATTGGCTGGTTTCGTCAAGAATGTGCATGCACAATTTGCAAAGGCGGATGTGTTCATCATGCCCTCGTTGGAAGAGGGTGATCCACTCGTGACTTATGAGGCGGCATTGCATGGCTTGCCGATCATTGCCTCGCCCATGGGAGCGGGCCGAATGGGTGACGTTTCAGGAGTGATGATCACGGTAGATCCTGGCGATGTTGAGGGGCTTGCACGAGCCTTGACCGATCTTGCGGTCTCGGATGAGCGTCGGGCCGAGTTGGGCATTGCTTCGCGTAAGCTGGCGCTAACCTTTGACTGGGACGAGGTCGGAAAAAAGCGCACCACACTGCTTTACGATCGCTTCGGCAACTGAATTTTCAAACTTTTCCTGTCCCCAACGTCTGTTGCAGCATCCATACCATCCGGGCAAGGCGCAGGCGGATCAGGGTGGCTGCGCCGCGAAGGCGTTCACCGGGGCCATCCAGGCGCGGTGAGGTCAGTATTTTTGGCAAATGGGCCAGCGCACTGATCGGCATCGCCAAGGCCTTGAGGGTCCAGGCGGGACGGGATTTCACCCCTTCCAGATCATAACTTTCCCGTGTCAGCCGCTGCCACTTCCTGCGCAACGACGCCCAGTCGGACCGCGAGGGGTGGCCCACCCGCAATGCAGGGGCTGCCCTCAGCCGGAAGCCTTTGGCCGTGGCGCGGCGGCACCAGTCCAGATCTTCCGACACGCCGTTGATAAAGGGGCCGACATCGGCAAACACCACCCTGCGTGTCACCATGTTGGCGGTGACGGTAAAGCCCTTGGTGTCGATATAGCCCTGCCAGTCAAAGGCAAAGACCGCCTCAAAGGCCTCGGCCCCAGAGCGGGGCGGCGGCGTTTCGTCAAAAACATCGATCCGGCCACCAAAAAAATCGCCATCGGGCCGGGTGGCCGTGGCGCGGGCTGTGGCCAGCCAGTCTGCGGCCGGCAGGCAGTCGCAATCCAGAAAGGCCAGAATCGGTGCCGTGGTTTCGGCCACCCCCCGGTTGCGGGCCAACGCTGCCCCCTTGGCGGCTTCGGAAATCAGCCGCAGATTGGGCCAGACGGCATGCGCCGGGTCCAGACTGCAGTCCGACCCGTTGTCGACCACGACAAGTTCTGTATCCGCAGTCATCTGCGGGGCCAGGGCTGCAAGACAGTGTGTCAGGCGGACCACGTCATTGTAATGCGGGATGATGACGGCAATGGCAGGGCAGGCGCTGTCGGGCTCAGGCGCTGTACTGGTCATAGCCATATTCGCCGTCCATGATCCGGCATTTGTTCAGCACAATGCCCATGACATTGGTCAATTCCGCCACCTGACGTTCGGCCACGTCGATCTGGCTCATTGGGGTTTCTTCTGCGGCAACCACAATGATGGCGGCATCCACCAGGCGCAGAACGCCGATACTGTCATCGGCAGCACGCAACGGCGGCACGTCGAACAGCATGATGTCAGGCTGATATTCGGCCTCGATCTCAAACAGTTTTTCACGGGCGCGCGTGCTTTGCAAAAGTTCCGACGGGTTGCGCACCGGGCCGCTGTTCAGGCCGAAGGCTACATTGCGCCCGTGGCGCATGCCGTGGGCGGAAAAGGCAACCTTGCCGTCCAGAATGTCGCCCATCGTGTGGGACGGGTTCTGCCCCAGGGTGCGCGCCAGGGTGGCCCGACGCAGGTCAAAGTCGATGATCATGGTGCGCACGTCGCTTTGGCGCCCCAGACTGAAAGCCAGATTGGCCACGGTCAGCGTCTTGCCGCATCCGGCATGCGGTGACACCACGGCAATCCGTTTCCAGTTGTTGGTCTGGGCCTGATGCAGCATCCGGGTGCGCAGCATGTCGAACGGGGCCGATGCCTCGCCCGGGCGCAGGGTGGTGATCTGCGACGTTGTCAGGCTGATGCGGGTGGTGTCGATTGGTTTCAGCGCAGCCCACAATGATTCAAGATCGGGTGACGTGCGCGACGACGCGGTTGGTCCGGCGGTTGTCTGGGGTGCGCTGCCGCCGCTGCCTGTGGCGGGTGCCGCGGCTGGCGTGTCAGCCTGTGGCTGCCCTTCCCGTTGGGCCCGTGCCTTTTCGATTGCAACCTGAAGCCGTTCCATCAGTTTTTCTCCGTCACTGTTTGGGCCGAGGCAACGCGGCTCACCAGCGGAACCCGAATTTATTTGCCACGCGTTCTGCCAGAAGATCGAGCGGCTGATAGAAGGTATGCACGGCCCAGACGGCCAGAGGCACACTGATCAGGATAGCCAGAATGACGGCAACCCGCAGACGGCGTTGACGCACCATTGTGCGGTGGTCCTGTATGTAGGGCAGGGTGGCAAGCGGTGTGATGCCCAGTTTGCGCACGATGGCCTCGGGCCGGCGCGGCGCCGTGTTCAGCATCTCGATCAGCACGATCAAAGCCAGACCTGCCAGAATGCCGGCCAAGGTGCCACCCCCTGCCAGCAGGATACGGTTGGGCGAGGATGGGCGCGATGGTGCGGTGGGCTGTTCCAGAACCGACACCCGCGCGCCGCGCGCCAGGATCTCGATCCGCTCGCCGGTGCTGGCCTGCGCCAGATTGTTGACGGCATTGTTGTACTGCGACTGGATATTGGCATAGTCGCGTTCAAGCGACGACAGTTGCACCGCATTGGCCGCCGTCTGTTCAATCGCTTGGTTCAAAGTGGCCAGCGTTGCCTCGGTATTGGCCTTCTGTTCCTGAACGGCTGCCACGCGGGCATCGATTTCGGCCAGTTGCAGATCAAGCGGTGATGCCCCGGCAGGGGCGGCGCTGCTTTGTTGGGCGACCATCTCTTCAAGCTGTCTGATCCGGCCCTCCAGCATCTTGATGCGTGGATTGCCGGGCGCGTAGACCAGAAGTGCTTCGCTCAATTGCCGGCGCAGGCCATCCAACTGGGTTTGTTCCGGGCTCAGCTTGATGCCTTCCAGCCCTTCGATGCGGCCGGTGGCGTTGAAGATCTCGATCAGCCTTGCCCTCTGGTTTGTCAGGGTTGAAACTTCCCGGTCGGATTGGGCAATGCGCTCTTGCAAGATGCCCTGCTGACCCAGACGATAGCTTTGACCTTCCGGCAAGGCCCCCGAATTGGCGGTCTTGAAATCGACCACCCGGGCGGAAAGTGTTGCCAGCTCTGCGCCCAGCCGGTCCACCTCTTGCTGGAAGAATTCAAGCGTTTGCCCGGCGCGTCCGGTGCGTTGTTCCACGTCCAGCCGCTGGATGATGGCGGTATATTCGTTCATCACCCCAGCGGCTTTCTGGCCTGTATTGGCCGAAAAGCGCACCGTCATGATGGCAGCCCCCCCGCGGGTGACGTTGGTCGATATTCGGGTGCTGGCTTGCATGGCCTCCACGATCTCGTCGGGGCTCATGCGGTTCTGGTCCTTGAACACATTGATCTTGCGGGCGATGTCCAGCAGGTTTCCGCGGCCCATCAGGCGCTGCTCGAACAGTTGCAACTGTTCGCGTGCTGGCGTGCTGACTGTGGGGGGGGCCAAGGCATTGGGAATCTGTGACGATTCCATCAAGAACCGGGCCTGTGCGCTATAGGTGGGCGGCAACGACATGGCCAGACCAAAGGCGATCACTGAAAACAAGGTGGCCACCAGCATGAAAATCGGCAGCCGACGCAAGAAAATGGCAAGATAATATTTCATGTCAGGCAGTCTTCTCCTTGGCCGCTGCGGCCTGGCTTTTCTGTGGCCGGTAGGGCTTTGGCGCCAAAAAAGACACCATCTTTCAGGACGCTCTCGACGGTCTGGGCGGTGATCGTCCGGGTCTCTGCGCTCCAGGCGTATAGCATGCAGAATTCACAAAGTTGGTTGACAAGTCTGGGAATGCCGCCGGTCGCATGGTGAATTTCCACTATGGCCTCGGGGGTGAACTCCTGGCCGGTGCCACCAACATGCATCAGCCGATGCGCGATATAATGTTTGGTCACGTCGAGGTCCATCGGTGTCAGATGGAAACTTGCCGTAATCCGCTGGGCCAGTTGGCGCATGTTCGGATGCAACACCAGATCGCGCAGTTCGGGCTGTCCCACCAGGATCAGTTGCACCAGTTCATCCTTGCCGGAATTGATATTGGTCAGCAACCGCAGCTCTTCCAAGCCCTCGATCGACAGGTTCTGCGCCTCGTCGAAGATCAGGATCACGCGCCGCCCGGCGGCATATTCACCGATGATGAAATCCTGCAATTTCTGGAACAAACGCACATAAGGTTCGCGGGCTCCGATCTCGACACCCAGGGCGTTCAGGACCCATTGCAGCAATTCGCCCCGGCTGCCTTGGGCGTTGGACACCAGGCCGATGGTGACTTCAGTCTCCATCTTTTCCAGCAATGCGCGCAACAGCGTGGTCTTGCCGGCCCCGATCTCACCGGTGATGAGTGTGATGGGGGCATTCGACAGGATCCCGAACTCGAGAATCGAAAAGGCCCGCTTGTGTTGCTCTGACCAGAAGATGAAGCTTGGGTCCGGCTGGAGCGTGAACGGCCGCTCGGTCAGTCCGAAAAAGCTGGTATAGAGGACAGGACGTGCCATTGGCTTTCCGATAGGGGGCGGTTCTTTTTTTGTGAACTGGTCTTGCAGGTATCTGTTCTCCGGTTTCAGGATCAGCGTGCCAACATGCGAAGGCTGCCTGTCTGCAGGGGGGGGTGCCTGTCCATCATTGCGGAAAAAGACCCTGCTTTTCAAAATACAATCCTGCGATCTGTCACTTTTGGGGGCCGTGTTTCGGGCTTTCGATACCGTGAATACACGGGCGCGTCGACAGCGCCGGACCAGCTTTTGATAATAGACGCGCGTTTCGTACAAATGTATGGCGCAATTAGGGCCTCATGGCTGCCAAAAACAACCCCCAACCGGTTTTGGGACCAGACCCGCTGGATGCCAAACCCTGTCTGCCTGTCTTGTCCGAGCGGCGTTTTGCAAGGGGGGCCGATTCTCAGAACCGGTGTTGTTGGTTTCCGCCACCATGCGCCAAACCCGTGAATTTTTTCGATTGTACCTTTTTCGGAAACACGGAGTCTATGCTGCGGGTGCAAAATCTTTGTGCATAAGCAGAAAGTGATCAAGTTTTCATTTGAAAAGGGGCAAAAGCAAGGCGCGTATCCGGAATTTGCTTCACGCCTTCCTCAAATTTGGTAAGATAGTAAGTGCGAGGTTAAGCTTGCGAAACACATTTTGCTGACAAAAGCGTTGTAGAGGTCGTTTTGCTTTAGCGTTTGGGCGCGTGGTTGCCCAGTATCGACAGGAATATATCATGGTCGTCCATTTTCAGAACTTTCCACCGTCCGAACCCGTGTCCTCAGTTCGGATACCGGCAAAGGGAGAAGACCGCGCCGCAGCGCAGCGCAGCCTGCGCAGCCCTTACAGACTGTTTTTCAAGCGTTTTCTGGACGTATCACTGATCATCCTTTCACTGCCTGTGGTTTTGCCTGTGGTTGCCCTGATGGCCCTTCTGGCGGCCCTTGACGGATCCTCTCCCTTCTATCGCCAAGAACGGGTCGGCAAGGATGGCCGGATTTTCAACCTGCTCAAGATCCGGACCATGGTTCCCCATGCCGATGCCCAGCTCGAGGCCTATCTGGAGCGCAATCCCACCGTCAAACACGAATGGGAAGAGACCCAGAAGCTCAAGCAAGATCCCCGCATCACCCGTTTTGGCCGCTTTCTGCGCAAGACCTCGCTGGATGAGTTGCCGCAGTTGTGGAACGTCCTGAAGGGCGACATGTCGATTGTTGGTCCACGCCCGATGATGGTTGACCAGCAGTCGCTGTATCCGGGCAAGGCCTATTACCTGCTGCGTCCCGGCATCACCGGACCCTGGCAGGTGTCGGATCGCAACCACGGCACCTTTGCGGGTCGCGCAAAGTATGATGCCGACTATTATGTTGACCTGTCTCTTGCCACGGATTTGTCAATTTTGCTGCGTACCGTTGCGGTTGTTGTGCGCGGCACCGGGTATTAAATTCCAACTTCTGGGACGCAGTGCATGGTCTCATCCGGCGTCGCGCCGGGTGGGCTTTTTGCATAGAGAGATGGGACATTCGCATATGAGACGCATTGCTCTGAGCCTGACGATGGCGATTGCCCTTGGCACCCTTGCCGGGTGCCAGTCGTCGGAAGAAAAGGCCGAAGGTCATTACCGGTCGGGGCTGGAGCTTTTGACCGCCGGCGATACCGACCGGGCTCTGGTCGAGTTTCGTAATGTCTTCAAACTGAACGGACAGCATCGCGAAGCCCGGCAGACCTATGCGCGTGTGCAGCGTGAGAAGGGCAATCTGCGGGAAGCCTATGGCCAGTATCTGCGCTTGGTCGAACAGTATCCCGACGATTTCGAAGGGAATGTCGCCCTGGCCGAAATGGCGATCCGGAACGGTGCCTGGGATGAGGCCGAAACCTATGCCCGTCGTGCCGCCACGGTACAACCCGATGACACCACGGCCAGGTCGCTTGTGCTTGTGCTGGAATATCGCACGGCCCTGACAGCCCGCGACCAGGAAGGAATGGACACGGCCCTGACCGCGGCACAGACCCTGCTGACCGCACAGCCCGACCTGTCGCTGTTGCGCCAGCTTCTGGCGGATGAACGACTGCGCAACGGCGATGCTGAAGAGGCTCTGGCCCTGATCGACGAAGGTCTGGCCCGCGACCCGTCGCTTGAGGCGTTCTATACGATGCGGCTGGGGATTCTGTATCAGCTGGGGCGCAGTGACGAGATCGCCAGCCATTTGCAGGCCATGATCGCGCGCAATCCCGACGATGCCGATACCCGCAACATGCTGATCTCCTGGTATGTGTCACAAAATGATATCGATGCTGCCGAAGCCACGCTGCGTCAGGAAATCAACCCGGCGGAAGATGCGCTGGAACCCCGCATCCGCATGATCACCTTCCTGACCCAGACCCGTGGCCCAGAGGCCGCCCGGACTGAAACCCGGGCGCTGATCGCCGCCAATCCGGACTCGCCGCATGTGGCGTTGTACCGGTCTATCCTGGCCAATTTCGAATTCGAGGACGGCAACAAGGACAGCGCCATCGCCGAGATGCAGAAGATCATTGCCGATTTTCCGCAGGCCGCCCAGATCAGCGCGATCAAGATCACATTGGCCCAGATGCTGGCCCAGACCGGCAATCAGGTTGGGGCCCGCGCCTTGATCGAAGAGGTTCTGGCTGCGGATCCGACCGAAGTGGCCGCGCTGAAGCTGAAGGCGGGCTGGCTGATCGACGATGACAAGACCGGCGATGCGCTGATCGTGTTGCGCACTGCGCTGGGGCAAGCCCCGCGCGACGCCGAAACCATGACCCTGATGGCCCGCGCCCATGAACGCGATGGCAGCACCGATCTGATGGGCGAAATGCTTGCCCTTGCGGTTGAGTCTTCGGGGCAGGCACCGGCTGAATCCTTGCGCTATGCGGCGTTTCTGATGCAGCAGGACAAGAAGATGCCCGCCGAGGACATCTTGCTGAACGCCCTGCGGCGTGATCCTGAAAATGCGCAATTGCTGGGGGCTCTGGGGCGCCTGTATCTTGACCTGCAGGACTGGGGCCGGGCCGAGCATATCGTCCGCACCCTGCTGGGTGCCAAGACCGAGATCGCCCGTCGTCTGGGGCAGGAGTTGCAGGCCCGTCTTCTGGCCACCCGTGGGCAGAACGATGAGCTGACCCGCTATCTTGAGGAACTGGCCAAGTCCGAAACCAGTGCCGGCGCCAGCGCCAGTGTCGAAATGGCTCTGGTGCGTGATGCCATACGCCGCGGCGAAATTGCCAAGGCGCTGGAACAGGCCGCCAAACTGGACGGACTGTATCCTGATTTGCCGCAGGCCGGTTTGTTGCACGCGCTTGTGATGAAGTCATCCGGCCAGACCGCCGAGCCTCTTGCCCGCTTGCAGGCCCTGACCATGGATCATCCGGACTTTGAACAGGCCTGGGTCGCCCTTTACAACATCCAGCTTGCGGAAGGGGCACTGTCCGACGCCGACGCCACCCTGACGGCCGCCCTGGCCGCCGCCCCCGACAGCCGCACCCTGCAATGGGTGAAGGCCAGCGCGTTCGAGCGGGCCGGAGATGTCGATGGCGCGATCCGCCAATACGAAACCCTCTACGCAAAATACAGCGACTGGGCCATCGTGGCCAACAACCTTGCCAGCCTTCTGTCAACGACCAAGACCGATGCCGAAAGTCTGGACCGGGCCTATGTCATCGCGCGACGTCTGCGGGGCACGACCGTGCCCGCCTTTCAGGACACCTATGGCTGGATCGCCTTGCGCCGGGGCAATCTGGAAGATGCCCTGACCCATCTGGAGCCCGCAGCCAAGGGTCTGCCGACCGACATGTCGGTGCAGTATCATCTGGCCATGGTTTATGCTGCGCTGGACCGCCGCGACGAGGCACTGGCGATTCTTCGCAAAGTACAAGAGGCTGTTCCCAATCCGGCACCGGCGCTGCTTGAATCTGTTCGGGCCGAAATCACGCGGCTTGAAAGTCTGCCTCCGGCCGGAAACAATTGACCCGCGGGTGACCTTCGGGCCGATTGCTGCCGAAAAGACCGGGAAAACGCGGCACAAACGCCTCACATCCCAAGCTTCCGCTACAAGGTGGCTTGCGGTTCAGTGCTTATTTTTCGATGCTGCCTCAAACCTTTTACGACAGGTCGAACACAATGATGAAATTCGTTCAAGGCGTTGCCGCCACGGTTCTTGTATTTCTGGCTGGGCTGTCTGCCCCGGCGATGGCACAGGATCCGGGCTATATCCTGCGTCCGGGGGATGTGATCCAGGTCGAGGTGGTTGAAGATGCCAGTCTGAACCGGTCCACTCTGGTTTTGCCCAACGGGTCGATCACCCTGCCGCAGGCAGGCACCCTGCGCGCTGCAGGCCGAACGCCCGATCAGTTGCGTGAAGCGCTGACATCGGCGCTGGCTTCAAGCTTTGCCTCGGCCCCTACGGTCTATGTCTCGGTTGCCAGTGTGGTCGCACCCGTGCCCCCGGTCGGCGGTGGGATTGCTGCGGCACCGGTCGAACGCACGATGGATGTCTATGTGATGGGCGAAGTTGGTGCTCCGGGCCTGAAGAAAGTTTCGCCCGATACCAATCTGCTGCAATTTCTGGCCCAGGCGGGTGCGCTGACGAAATTCGCCGCCAACAAGCGGATCGAACTTCACCGCAAAAGCCCGGATGGCCGTCCGCAGATCTATCTGTTCGACCTGACCCATGTGGCGGGTACAAAAGGCCGTATCAGTGGGATGACCCAGATCGCCCCCGGCGATGTGATCGTCATTCCGCAGCGCCGCCTGTTTGAATAAGGCTTCGCCGATGATGGCCCGTCCGGTTCCAGCGTCTGTGCGGCACAGCCGCCCGTTGCTTCTGGCTTCGGTGGCCCTGATCGGTGTGACCAGCGTCATGGCTTGGGGCATCCGTGCGGCCTGGGCCCAGGAAGGACCGAACCCGTCGGTGACGTTGACATTCGGCAGCATCCTGACAGTGGATGACAACAAGAACCTGGATCCCGTCTCGGGCGGGACCACCACCACGCTCGACAATCGGGTTGGCCTTGTCTACCGGACCGAAACCGTCGGCAGCCTGCTGGAGATGAATGCCAGTGGCGTGCTGCGCTTTTCCGATGCGCCGGGAGAGAGCCGCAACACCAGTTTCGATGATCGGCGTGTCGGGCTGCGCTATTCGCGTGAGGGGGCGAACAGCACGCTTGGGTTGACCCTGTCGCGCACCGAAAACGATGTGGCCTATTTTGACCCTTTCGTTCTGGTCGAAGACCCTGATGCCCCGATCACCACCGGCGATCTGACCACAAGCCGCACCGGCAGCCGTGCCGACAGCGTGGTGGGCCTGCGCTTTGCCGCTGGCGAAGGTGGCCCGCTGGCTCTGTCCTTTGCGCTGAACCGTCGGGACCGAAGCTACAGCAATGTCACGGATCCGTCCTTCTTTGATACGACCTCCACGGCACTGTCGCTGGGCCTGACCCTGCGCCCGGTCGAGCGGACCGGGATCAGCCTGACCATGTCGCAGACCGATTACAGCGCTGAAGATGTGGCCCGGACCGATCGGCAAACGCGGCGTGTCCGCTTTGGCGTCACCCATGCGATGTCGCCGGACATGACGGTCAGTTTTTCGCTGGGCAAAACCTGGATCGACGAAGAAGAACTGGTGGGCGGCCTGCCGGTCGCAACCAGCCGCAGCGGTTTGAACAGCAGCGTGGGGCTGAGCCGCGATCTGGCCAATGGCAGCATCGGTGTCACTCTGGGGCGCGACCTGTCGGGCAGCGGCAACCGCACCGACCTGAGCTTCAGCCGGACGCTGGATCTGCCACGCGGATCGCTGGCGGCAACGCTGGGCACATCGCACCAGTCTGGCGGCGGATCCACCGTGATCGGCAGCCTGTCCTATGCAGAGGAATTGCCGCGCGGTGCCTTGCGCGCCAGCCTGTCACGCCGTGGCGGCACCACCGAAGACGGCAATGACACCACCACAACCCGTGCCAATCTGGGCTGGTCGCACGCGCTGTCGCCGCAAGGTGGCATCGACCTGAGCATCGATTATCTGGATGTCAAAAGCGATGTTGTGGGCGATGATCGCAACCGCGCCCGGCTGCGTCTGGCCTACACCTGGGACCTGACACCGGACTGGCAACTGGCGGGGGGATATACCCGCAGCGAATCCCGCAAGGAAGCCAGTGGCACTGCGACATCGAACGCGGTGTTCCTGTCACTGCAGCGCGCGGTGACCTTCGCCCCCTGACGCGGCCCAAACTTTGACATTTTCAGATGTCACAAGGCGGTGAGGCAAGGGGGTGTCACCGCGTATTCTGCGTCGCCTTTCCGACCCCTACGCGGTATGGTCACCCGATTGACGGACCGGATCCATCCCGCGGGGTATTTGTGGGGCAAGGGACTGGACCGAAGCAAAAAGGTGTATTGATGCCAGCAGTGACTGAATTGGGGCGTACGCTCGCGCGCGATCTGAATGTGCAGGGTCTGTTCTGGTTCTTGCTGCTGCTTGCCGGATCGCTGCCGCTGTTCTGGATCGGCGTCCAGTCGCTTGGCGCTGCATGGTCCACACCCGAATACAGCCATGGCCCGCTGATCCCGCTGATCTCGCTTTACCTGTTCTTGCGTGAATTGCGCCAGTCGCCGGGTGCAGACGACGGGTCTGTGCCGCGCAATCGCGGACGGGGCCTTGCGGTCATTGCCTTTGCGCTGGTTGTGGCGCTGCTGGGTAATATGGCGCGCATTCCCGATATCGTGACCTATGCCATGATCATCTGGACCGGCGGCGTCGTGCTGACGATCTTTGGCTGGCAGCGTGGCATCCGCCACCAGTTGCCGGTGATCCACCTGATCTTCATGCTGCCCTTGCCACAAATCATCTATTGGAAGCTGAACATCTTCTTGCAGACGGTGTCGTCGCAGATCGGGGTCTGGATCGTCGATCTGGCGGGGATCCCGGTGTTCCTCGAAGGCAATATCATCGATCTTGGTGTCTACAAGCTTCAGGTCGCCGAGGCCTGTTCTGGGTTGCGCTATCTGTTCCCGATCCTGTCCTTCACCTATCTGACCGCGATCCTGTATCGCGGGCCTTTCTGGCACAAGGCTGTTCTGATGCTGTCGGCCGTGCCGTTGACCGTTCTGATGAATTCGATCCGGATCGGCATCATCGGCATCATGGTCAACAGTTATGGAATCGAACATGCCGAAGGCTTCATGCACTTTTTCGAAGGTTGGGTGATCTTTCTGGCCTGTATCGGCGTTCTGGCCCTGATGGCCGTCGGCTTGCAGCGCCTGACGCCAAATCCGCTGCCGCTGATGGATGCGATCGATCTTGATACCCGGGGTCTGGGCCCGATCCTGCGCCGGATCCTTGCCCTGCGCCCTTCTGTTGCGCTGGCCTTGGCGGCGGCGCTGACGATTGCGATGTCGGGCGTCTGGGCCTTGCGCAGTGGCGTCGAGGTCGATCCGATCCAGCGCGAGACGTTTTCTCTGTTCCCGCGCCAGTTGGGCGACTGGTCTGGCTCTGCGTCGTTGCTGGAGCCTGACATCGAACGCGTTCTGGGGGCCACCGACTATATGAACGCAGCCTATGGCGCCCCCGGCGAGCGGGACTACGTACATTTCTTCTCGGCTTTCTATGACAACCAGACCAAGGGTGATGGCATCCATTCGCCCGAGGTCTGTCTGCCCGTCGGTGGCTGGGAGATCTTTTCGCTGGAGAAGCATCAGGTCAATATGCCTGATACCCCCTATGGCAGCTTCATGGTGAACCGCGCGGTGATCCAGAAAGGGCTGTCAAAGCAGTTGGTCTATTACTGGTTCGAACAGCGCGGCAAGCGGCTGACCAATGATTATCTGGCCAAGGGCAGCGTCATCATTGACGGTATCACCATGGGCCGGACCGATGGTGCGCTGGTGCGGTTCACCACGCCGATCGGTCCCAACGAAACCGAAGCCGCTGCCGAAGCCCGGCTATTGCGTCTGATGGCCCCCGTGCTGGCCCGCCTGCCGCGGTTCGTGCCACTCTGACCCTGCCATTGTGGGCGTAAGCCGTGCAGGTGCCACGCAAGACTGCAAGAATCGCCGGGCGCCCCCTGACAGCCATAAACAGGCAAGACCACACCTGTCCAGGATCTACAAATCCGTATGCGTGTTGCCCGAAAGAAGATTTCGCGCCAGGGTTGCTGGCACTGTTTTGACTTTGGAAACAAACAGTTATTGCCCGCTTCCGTTACCGGCTGCCCCCGAATTTTCATGGACAGCCCGAAACGATCAACGCTACTTTTGAGCGACCTTGAGATGATCTGCTGACGGACCTGTGTCTTTCTGCGTCTTGCGATGACCGGCTGGACGGTGCTGGCCGTCGGCACGCGACACCTGATGACTGATGCCTTGCGCCGGATTATATCACGAAAGACTTTTCAGAACAGGAATGGCGGTCCCGCAGGGGACCGCCATTCATTTGTCGCGGGCGGTGTTTTCGTTCAGGCGCGGATCCTGGACTTGCGATGGCGCAGCAGACCCAGCAGACCCAGTCCCCCGGCCAGAAGCGGCAGACCGGCTGGCAGCGGCACCGGCGGCACGTCGATGAGAGGCTTTACCAGTGCCTCAACCCGGTAGGTATCGCCATCAAATGTCAAAGACCGCAGCAGGAAGGTGAACTGTTCCACACCATAGCTGACCAGATCCTGCGGGGTGCTGCCAAAGGTCACGATATAGCTGATCGACCGCAGTTGCCCGCCGATAAAGGTAAACACCGGGTCTGATATGGCATCGGCTTCGGTGAAAGTGAACAAGGGAAAGGGAAGCGGGCCCACGTCAAAAAACAACCCGGCCGTCGGGTCCGTCGTTGTGTCATACACCCCGGTCTTGCTGAGCGAGATGAATTCATCTTCGCCGGTCGGGATCAGGTCTTCATCGAAAAAGACCGCCCCGCGATCAGAGCTCATCCCCGCGAACAGGCCCCCATCGGCGGCGGTGACGACCAGTCCAAAGCCGACCTGTGCCGCCTCGGCCCGAGGCCCGGCAATGGTGGTCGATATCGCAACAATCGCTGCGGCAAAAACAGAAAAGCACTTCATTTACAAAACCCTGGATCTTGTTGCGACTGTTGTGGATTTTACGCCTCTCAAAAGACTCCCGCAAGCGTTGCCTAGGATTTGCCATACTTCTGCTTTGGACCGGCCGTAATTGCCTGGGCGAACCTGCGGCCTTTCGCGGATCACGACCGGCTTTTGCGGTGTTTCGCTTTGGTCTGCCGACCGGTGGCGGTCCAGCGGTGCTGGGTCAGGCAAATCCATCGGGGGCCAGCCGCGGGGGACGCCGTGCGAACTGTTGCTGTTATGCGAACAATTCAGTCATGCAACCCGCCCGGTCAGGCCGAGCGGCGTTGGAGTATGATGGCAAAAGCCATCACCACGATCATGATGGGCCAGAACAGGCACAGCACATAGCCCAATGGGCCGGACAGCGGACCGACCCGTTTGTTCCAGCGATGCTCCTGATGGGTCATGTAAAGGGCAAACAGGGCCACCAGCCCATAGAGGATCGCAAGCGCAACGATGACAACATTCATCAATTCGATCCTTTGCCTTGCCTGTCAACATCCGCCCGGCGCGGTCAAAACCACTATACCTGTCCTGTTTACGACACAAAGACGGCAAAAGTCCATAAGCCGGCCCCAGACCACACGATACCCGGCGCGACCGTGCCGCATGGCCAGATGCTGACGCCTTGATCACAGGCCGAGGGCAGCGGCTTGTGCCCCGTCTAACGGCGTTTTGCGAACACCCGTTCATAGGCCGCCAGAAGATGCGGCACCGAATGTTGCCAGGACAATGTGTCCAGCACCCGTTGGCGTCCGACCTGCCCCATCCGCTGCCCGTCTTCGGGGTGATCGATCAGCCAGGCGATCTGTTCGGCGAAATCCACCGGATCATTGGCGCGGGCGTAAAGCGAGGCATCGCCCGCCGAGGCCCGGCCCTCGGTCAGGTCGAACTGCACCACCGGCTTTTCCAGAGTCATGTATTCCATGACCTTGTTCATGGTGGAAATATCGTTCATCGCATTCTTTGGATCAGGTGACACCCCGATGTCGATAGCGTTCAGCGCTGCCAGCATGTCATCGCCAAACAGCGCGCCGGTAAAGGTGAAATATCGCTCCAGCCCGCGCCCGGCCACATCGGCCTTCACCTCTTCCAGCGTCGGGCCGAAACCCACGATGACAAAATGCACATCGCGCTTGTCCAGCTTGCGGATCAGATGTTCCGCAGCCTGCACCAGAAGATCCATGCCTTCTTGCTGCCCGATCACGCCGACATAGCCCATCACGGTTTTTGCGCCCTTGCGATAGGCCAGGTTGCCCACACCGGGCAGAAAGGTTTCCACCTTGGGGGCCGAGCGGATGACAAACACATCCTGCGGATCCATCTTGCCGCGTGTAATGGCAACCTTGCGGAAGCTTTCATTGGTGGCCATCGACACATCGGCCACGGCGAATGTCATACGTTCCCAGATCAGCATGATCCGGTACAAAAGCCCGCGCTTGTTGAACTTGGCCTCGAACAGCTCGGGGCAGACATCGTGGTGGTCGAACAGATAGCGCACCCCCGACATCCGGTAGCGCAGACCCAGAAGAAAGATCAGATCGGGCGGGTTGCAGCCATGGATCACGTCAAAGCCGTGCGCGCGCCGCACCACACGGGCCAGCCGGAACATGTGCCACAGCGCATGCAGGTATTCGCGGGCATAGGCGATGGCCCCCGAATGGGCCTCGACCGGTTCGGGATAGCGATAGATGTGAACGCCCTGAATGTCTTCGCGCGGCTTGGTCCAGCCCCGCCCCATCGGGCAGATGACCGAAACCTGATACCCTGCCTCGACCAGCGAGGTCGCCTCCAGCCAGACGCGGCGGTCAAGCGGCACAGGCAGGTTTTCGACAACGATCAGCACACGCCGGGAAGTCTCAAATGGCATTTGCCCTCAAAGTCCACAAATACGGATCGTCATAAGCCTTGACGCATATCGGCACAACGTGGCCAAGCCAAGACGTATTCCCCTGATTTCCCGCATTCATCGGCGGCATTCCCCCAGATTGGCCCGAAATTGGGGCGTCAGGCACAGGAACGGCGACGGATTTGGCCGCTGTGGCAAGATTTTGCCGGCCCGTCGGATCCCAACTGGCGACGTGCCGCCACGGCAGGCAAAGTCCTCGCATCCGCCGTAGGTCTGTCTAAAAAATGCTTTGTTTCCCCTGCTAGGCTACGGCGGATTTGTGTTGCGAAAGGCCGGCCCATGCCAACCACGTCCTACCCCAGCGAACAGGAACAGCTGCTGCTGGAGCTGACCAACCGGGCAAGATCGAACCCTCTGGGCGAGTTTGATGCCCTGATCGCGGATGCCGTGGCACGGACCGGGGTTCAGGCCAACATCACCAGCGCAATCACCTATTTTGGCGTCGATCTGACCGCATTCCGCAGCCAGCTGGTCGGTTTGCCAGCCGTGGCCCCTCTGGCCTGGAATACGGCCCTGGCAGCGGCGGCAGAGCAACACACGATCCGGATGATCAGCACCGATACGCAAAGCCACCAGCTGCCGGGCGAAGCTGATCTTGGCAGCCGGATCACGGCCGCAGGCTATACCGGCTGGACCAGCCTGCGCGAGAACGTCTATGCCTATGCCTATGACATGGTTTACGGCCATGCCGGCTTCTATGTGGATTGGGGCTATGACGATGCCGATTTCCTGAATGGCAGCCTGCGAAGCAACTGGAACAGCATCGGAGATGGAATCCAGGATGCCGCCGGGCACCGTGTGGCCATCCTTGCCGCGAACCTGACTGAAATCGGCATCGGCGTGGTGGCCGAGACAGATCCCGTCACATCCGTCGGGCCCTATGTCGTGACCCAGAACTTCGGAACCCGGACCGGCTATCAGGCGCAATTGCTGGGCGTGGTGATAGACGATGCCGACAGCGATCGCTTTTATGACATTGGCGAAGGTCTGGGCGGGGTAACAGTAACAGCCAGCGGCATTGCCGGCACGTTCACCACGCAAAGCTGGGGCGCGGGCGGGTATCAGATGGTATTGCCCGTGGGCAGTTATACCGTTTCATTCACCGGGGGCGGACTGGAAGGGACCATCCTGCACCGGATCAACATCGGGACGGTCAATGTAAAGCTGGATGCGATTGCCGGGGAAGGCCTGGAGCCGCTGGATTTGTTCGGCACCGAAGGGCCGGATGTGCTGACCGGGAACGTGCGGAACAATATCATTGTGGCCTATGGCGGCAACGACACGCTCTATGGCGGCGATGGCGCCGACACGTTGATCGGCGACATGGGCGATGATTTCATCTATGGCGGCAGCAGCACGGCCGATCTGCGCGATGTGGTCTATGGCGGCGATGGCAATGATTTCATCGACGGCGGTTACGGCAATGACGAGCTGAACGGCGGCAATGGCAATGACACGGTCAACGGCGGCTTTGGCGCGGATACGGTCATCGGCAATGACGGCAATGATGTGCT
>JBKBWK010000020.1:0-52775 GCA_046313895.1 Paracoccaceae bacterium | reverse complement strand
GCTCTACCCCTGAGCTACGCCCGCACCGTTTCGGTAAGCGGTGATTTAGGGGATGGCGCGGATGCCTGCAAGGGCAAAAATGCATGTCGATGCGGATTTTTGCGCGCCAGCATCAGGTGTCAAAAGCGAAGGGCCCCGGCTCGACGCCAAGACCTTCAAGCAACTGGAATGTGGCGATTATTCCAGTTCGATCAGCAGATCCTTGGCGTCGATCTGGCTGCCGGCGTGCACATGCAGCGCCTTCACCACCGCCTCGCGGTCGGCGTGCAGGCCGGTTTCCATCTTCATTGCCTCGATGGTCAGCAACAGATCGCCCGCCCTGACCTTCTGGCCAACCGTGACGGCCAGGCTGGCGACAGACCCGGGCATCGGGGCACCGATATGGCCGGCATTTCCTTCTGCTGCCTTTGGTCGGGCGGCAGTTTTTGCCTTGATTGCGCGGTTTGGCACGCGGATCACACGGGGCTGGCCGTTCAACTCGAAAAACACCTTCACATCGCCATCTTCCGACACATCGCCCACCGCCTGCAGCCGCACCTCAAGCGTTTTGCCGGGATCAATTTCGGCGGTGATCTCCTCGCCAGAGGACATGCCGTAAAAGAATGTCCGCGTGGGCAACACCCGAACCGGCCCATAAAGCCGGTGACGGGCGCGGTAATCCATGAACACGCGTGGATACATCAGGTAGCCGTTCAGATCTTCCTCATCCAGCATCTCGCCGTCGGCGTCTTCCTGACCCAGATGCAATTCTTGCGTCAACTTGGCGCGCACCTCGTTCAGATCGACTGGCGATAGCGTCTTGCCAGGGCGTTCGGTCAGGGGTGCCTCACCCTTCAGCACCTTTTTCAAAATGCCCTCCGGCCAGCCCCCATGCGGTTGGCCCAGATTGCCCTTGAGCATGTCGATCACCGAGTCCGGGAAAGCCAGTTCCACCGCCGGGTCTTCGACTTGCGCCCGACTCAGCCCTTGCGCCACCATGATCAGCGCCATATCGCCCACCACTTTCGAGGACGGTGTAACCTTGACGATGTCGCCAAACATCTGGTTGGCATCGGCATAGGCCTGTGCCACCTCGGGCCAGCGTTCTTCCAGCCCCAAGGACCGCGCCTGCGCTTTCAGGTTGGTGAACTGGCCGCCCGGCATCTCGTGCAGATAGACCTCTGACGCCGGGGCAGGGATGCCCGACTCAAACGCCGCGTATTGTGTGCGCACCTGTTCCCAATAGTTTGAAATCTCGCGGATCGCGGCGATATCAAGGCCGGTGTCCCGGTCGGTATGGCGCAACGCCTCGACAATCGAGCCAAGGCAGGGCTGCGAGGTGCCGCCCGAAAACGCGTCCATTGCCGCATCCACCGCATCCACCCCCGCTTCGCAGGCGGCGAACACTGTCGCCGCCGCAGCGCCCGAAGTGTCATGCGTGTGGAAATGCACCGGCAGGCCAACCTCTTGCTTCAGCGTCTTCACCAGCACCCGCGCCGCCGCCGGTTTCAACAGCCCTGCCATATCCTTCAGGCCAAGGATATGCGCCCCGGCGCCCTTCAACTCCAGCGCGCGCTCGACATAGTATTTCAGGTCATATTTCGCGCGGTTGGGGTCCAATAGGTCGCCGGTGTAGCAGATCGTGCCTTCGCAAACCTTGTTGGACTCCAGCACCGCATCCATCGAAACGCGCATGTTCTCTACCCAGTTCAGGCTGTCGAAAACCCGGAACACATCGACGCCCGTTTCCGCTGCCTGCCTGACAAAGGATTGCACCACATTGTCGGGATAGTTGGTGTAGCCCACGCCGTTTGAGGCGCGCAGCAGCATCTGCGTCATCAGGTTGGGCATCTGGGCGCGCAGATCGCGCAACCGCTGCCACGGACATTCCTGCAAGAAGCGGTAGGCCACGTCGAATGTGGCCCCGCCCCAGCACTCGACGCTGAACAGTTGCGGCAGATGGGCGGCATAGGCCGGGGCCACCTTGATCATGTCGATCGACCGCATCCGGGTGGCGAGCAATGACTGATGCCCATCACGCATGGTGGTGTCGGTGATCAGCACCTTTTTCTGCGCGCGCAGCCAATCTGCCACCGCTTGCGGGCCCTTTTGCTCCAGAAGGTTGCGGGTGCCCATAGCCGGTTCCGACCGCATCTTGGGCGCTTTGGGTGCCTTGGCCTCGGCAGGTGGTTTCGCCCGCCCTGCCGTCTCGGGATGCCCGTTCACCGTGATGTCGGCGATGTAGGTCAGAATCTTGGTCGCCCGGTCGCGCCGCTTGCGGAAGGCGAACAGATCGGGCGTCGTGTCGATGAATTTTGTGGTGTAGCTGTTGTCCAGAAAGGTCGGATGCTGCAACAGGTTGATGACGAACTCGATATTCGTCGCCACCCCCCGAATCCGGAATTCTCGCAGTGCCCGGTCCATCCGTGCAATCGCCTTTTCCGGCGTCTGCGCATGGGCCGTCACCTTGACCAGCAGCGAATCGTAGTACCGGGTGATCACCCCGCCGGCATAGGCGGTGCCACCATCCAGCCGGATACCATTGCCGGTGGCCGAACGATAGGCGGTCAACCTCCCGTAATCCGGGATGAAATTGTTCAGTGGGTCTTCGGTCGTCACCCGGCATTGCAGCGCGTGACCGTTCAGTTTTACTCCGGCCTGATCCGCCACGCCCGTCGCTTCGGCCAGGCTCTTGCCCTCGGCAATCAGGATCTGCGCCTGCACGATGTCAATGCCGGTCACTTCTTCGGTGACGGTATGCTCCACCTGCACACGCGGGTTCACCTCGATGAAATAGAATTTCTCGTCATCCATATCCATCAGGAACTCAACCGTTCCCGCGCATTCGTAGTTCACATGGGCACAGATCTTGCGCGCCATTTCGCAGACATCCGTGCGCTGCGTGTCGGTCAGATACGGGGCAGGTGCGCGCTCCACCACCTTCTGGTTGCGGCGCTGCACGGTGCAGTCCCGTTCCCACAGGTGGTAGATATGGCCGTGCTTGTCGCCAAGGATTTGCACCTCGACGTGGCGTGCGCGCTGGATCATCTTCTCCAGATAGCCCTCGCCGTTGCCAAAAGCTGCTTCCGCTTCGCGCCGGCCTTCGCGCACCTTGGTCTCCAGCTCGTCTTCGGACAGGATCGGTCGCATGCCGCGCCCGCCGCCTCCCCACGACGCCTTGAGCATCAGCGGATAGCCAACGGCCTTGGCTTCGGCCTTGACCACCGCCATATCCTCGCCCAGCACTTCGGTCGCCGGGATCACTGGCACCCCAGCCTCGATCGCCACCCGTCGCGCGCTGGCCTTGTCGCCCAAGGCCCGCATCGTCTCGGCCCGTGGTCCGATAAAGGTAATTCCCGCCTGATCGCAGGCATCGACAAAATCGGGATTTTCCGACAACAGCCCATAGCCGGGGTGGATCGCATCCGCGCCGCACATCTTGGCCACCCGGATGATTTCGGGAATCGACAAATACGCCCCAACGGGCGACAGGCCTTCTCCGATCCGGTATGCCTCATCCGCCTTGAACCGGTGCAGGCTCAGCTTGTCTTCCTCGGCAAAGACCGCCACCGTTTTCTTGCCCATTTCATTAGCGGCCCGCATCACGCGGATGGCGATTTCCCCCCGGTTGGCGACAAGAATCTTGCGGAACTCGGGCATGGGACACTCCATCTAAGCCGGCTGCTGGGGTCACTCTATTGGTGCTGCATTGCAGCGCAAGGGCGCTCTGTCACCAAACTGCAAACTTTGCGAAATTTGCAGGTCGATATTTGCACCTGCGAAATGCCACATTTCATCGGCGAAAATGTGAACAAGTCACGAACAGGCGCTTTTCATCGGCTCGATCCGGCGTATAAATAGCGTATGAGCGATTGGGATGAACACGACGCCTTCGAGGCTGCTGCTGCACCGCAAAACGTGCCGCTGTCGCAACGCGCGATGGCTGCGCGGCCTGCGCCCTACTTGGATGACCTGAACCCGGCGCAACGCGCGGCGGTCGAGGCGCTCGATGGCCCTGTCCTGATGCTGGCCGGGGCCGGCACCGGCAAGACCAAGGCCCTGACCAGCCGCATCGTGCACCTTTTGCACACCGGTCGTGCCCGCCCGAATGAAATCCTGTCGGTGACCTTCACCAACAAGGCTGCGCGCGAGATGAAGGAACGGGTGGGCCGCCTGCTGGGTCAGGTGGCCGAGGGCATGCCGTGGATGGGCACGTTCCACTCGCTGTCGGTGAAAATCCTGCGCCGACACGCCGAACTTGCCGGGCTGAAGCCCAATTTCACCATTCTGGATACCGACGACCAGATCCGCTTGCTGAAACAATTGATTGCGGCGGCGGACATCGATGAAAAGCGGTGGCCCGCCCGCATGCTGGCCGGGATGATCGACGGCTGGAAAAACCGCGCGCTGACCCCGATGAACGTGCCCACGAACGAGGCATCGGGCTTCAACAACATGGGCACCGAGCTTTACGCCGCCTATCAGGACCGTCTGCGCACCCTGAACGCCACTGATTTTGGCGACCTCCTTCTGCATTGCGTGACGATCTTTCAGGCCCATCCCGATGTGCTTGGCCAGTATCAGCGATGGTTCCGCTATATTCTTGTGGACGAATACCAAGATACCAACGTCTGCCAATACCTCTGGCTGCGCCTGTTGGCGCAATCACACAAGAACATCTGCTGTGTGGGCGACGATGACCAGTCGATTTACGGCTGGCGTGGAGCCGAGGTGGGCAATATTCTGCGGTTTGAAAAGGATTTTCCCGGCGCGACGGTCATCAAGCTGGAACAGAATTACCGCTCCACCGCCCATATCCTTGCCGCTGCCTCCGGCGTGATCGCCGCCAACAAGGGCCGTCTTGGCAAAACCCTGTGGACGGCCGGAGAGCCGGGCGAAAAGGTGCGCCTGATCGGACACTGGGATGGCGAGGAAGAGGCGCGGTGGATCGGCGAAGAAGCCGAGGCCTTGCAACGCGGCACCCGTGGCCTTGATCCCGTCAGCCTGGACCATCAGGCGATTCTTGTGCGGGCATCCCACCAGATGCGCGCGTTCGAAGACCGTTTCCTGACCATCGGTCTGCCCTACCGGGTGATCGGCGGCCCGAGATTCTATGAACGCCAGGAAATCCGCGATGCGATGGCCTACTTTCGCGTCGCCGTGTTGCCCGAAGACGATCTTGCGTTTGAACGCATCATCAACACCCCAAAGCGTGGCCTCGGTGACAAGGCGCAGGGCGACATCCAACGTCTTGCACGCGCCGCAAGTGTGTCGCTTCTTGACGGTGCCCGCGAGGCCGTGGCCAAGGGCACCATCGGTGGCAAGGGCGGTGGCCAGTTGCGCCAGTTTGTCGAAGGCGTCGACCGCTGGCATCAGGTCACGCTGGCGCCAGACTACAACCATGTCGCCTTGGCCGAAATGATCCTCGACGAATCCGGCTACACCACCATGTGGCAAAACGACAAGACGCCCGAGGCACCGGGTCGGCTCGACAACCTCAAGGAACTTGTCAAAGCGCTGGAGCAGTTCGACAATCTGCAAGGTTTTCTCGAACATGTCAGCTTGATCATGGACAATGAAACCGAAGAGGCGTCCGAGAAAATCTCGATCATGACCCTGCACGCGGCAAAGGGCCTCGAATTCCCGGTGGTCTTTCTGCCCGGCTGGGAAGACGGGCTTTTCCCGAGCCAGCGGAGCATGGACGAGTCTGGCCTGAAAGGCGTCGAGGAGGAACGCCGTCTGGCCTATGTCGGCATTACCCGCGCGGAACGCCTCTGCACCATCTCCTTCGCCTCCAACCGCCGCGTGTACGGCCAATGGCAAAGCCAACTCCCCTCCCGCTTCATCGACGAATTGCCCGCTGACCATGTCAATGTCCTGACACCTCCCGGCTTGTATGGTGGCGGTTACGGTGCGGCTGCTTCTGTTGGCTTCGGCTCCGGACTCGAGGAACGCGTGTCCAATGCCGATGTCTACAACTCCCCCGGTTGGCGCCGCTTGCAAGCAGGCCAATCCAGCCGTCCTGTGCAGCAGCCGCGTGAAACCCGCCATGTCACCATCGACGCCGAGGCAGTGTCGGCCTTCACCATCGGTGATCGGGTGTTCCACCAGAAATTCGGCTATGGCCGCGTAAACGGAATCGAAGGCGACAAACTCGATGTCGATTTTGACCACGCGGGACTGAAGAAACTGGTCGCCCGTTTCGTGACCCCGGCGGATCAGGTGGACGACGTGCCGTTCTAGGCCAGGCCTCGCCCTTTACCTTGGCTCAAATATCCAGATCCTGTCGCGGGCCGCATACGCTGGATCAGCAGGTCAGACCGGCTTGATCCGCTCCAGCCCGTAAATGACCAGACCGGCAACCAACCCCCAAAACGCCGCGCCAATCCCGAACACAACCACGCCCGACCCGGTGACGGCCAGCGTGATCGTCGCCGCAAAACGGGTCTGCACCACCCCGTAAGCCCCAGCCAGGGCCCCCATCAAGGGGGCCAAAAGGGCCAAGGCCACAAGCGCCACCATCACCTGCGGCGGCAACGCAGACAAAAGCACCAGAATCGCAGGCGAACACAGTCCCAAAGCCACCCATACACCGGCATAAGCCAGGCCGACCTTCCAGCGCTGGTCGCGGTCTGGATGGACATCATCACCCATGCAGATCGCCGCCGTGATCGCTGCCATGTTCACCGTATGGGCCCCAAACAGCGCCGATACGGCGGAAATCCCCCCCGTCACCGCCAAGGCTCGCGTCACTGGCGGCGCATAGCCTGCCGCCCGCATCACCGCGAATCCCGGCAGGTTCTGACTGGCCATCGTCACCAGATACAGCGGCACACCTAGGCCGATCAGCACGCCAAGGTTCCACTCCGGGGCCACAAACACCAGGGCAGGAGCCGGAAATGCGACATCCGGCATCAACGCGGCACCGGCACCAAAGGCCAAGGCCACCCCCGCGCTCAGGGCGGCCAGGACCGCCAGGGCCGGGTTCCACAGCCGCACCAGCGCAAACACCGCCACCATAGGCAGGATCAGGCCCGGTGCCGCCTCGGTCGCTCCGGCACCTTTCAGGCAAAACGGCAAAAGGACACCTGCCAGCATCGCCGCCGCAATTCCGTCGGGGATTGCCGCCACCAACCGTCCCAAGGGACGCACCGCGGCGGTCAGGGCAATCAACCCGGCCGCCAGCACAAAGGCACCAACGGCTTGTGGCATCGTGATTCCGCTTGTTGCGGCGATCAGAGCCGCGCCCGGTGTGGACCATGCCAAAACCACCGGCACCCGGTTCCAGGTCGAAAGCCACGCCGACCCGACCGCCTTGGCCAGACAAACCGCCAGCACCCAGCTTGCTGTCTGTCCTGCGTCGGCGCCCACAGCTGAAGCTGCAGCCAGAACAAGCGCAATCGTCGAACCATAACCGACAAACGCCGCCACAACGGCCGCAGAAATCAAAGATATCCTCATCCCGCCCTCAAGCTTTGCGGCGACTATTCGCGGCACACCCCACGACTGCAACCCCAGAAATGAAAACGGCGACGCCCAGGGAGGAGGAGGGGCGCCGCCGCATCATTCACAACCGACCCCGGGGAGGAGGAGGGGGTCGGCGTACTCGGGAACCCGTACCCCAGGGAGGAGGGGCGCGTGTTCCGCCTTTCAATTCAACCCCAGGGAGGAGGAGGGGGCGGAACCGAACAGGGTGGGCCAATCGGCCCTGATAGCGGGTGCGGCGACCCCAGGGAGGAGGAGGGGGCCGCCGCCATTCCGACCGGCTCAGGGAGGAGGAGGAGCCGTTCGAATTGATATGGAGCCACTGGCCCCGGAATGAGACACGGCACCCTCGGGGAGGAGGAACGAGGGTGCCGCTTTTCCGATCATCCCCAGGGAGGAGGAGGGGACTATCGTATCAGATAGAAGCATCTGCTTCTTTAGAAAGGGCGTCGGCATCAGGGAGGAGGAAGGATGCCGACGCTTTTGCTACAGACCCCAGGGAGGAGGACGGGGCCTCGCAAAGAAACTTACTTCCCGTAGGCGGCCTCATTGGCCACGCGCGAGATCATCGCCCGGTGAATGCCCAGATCGGCAAGTTCCCGGTTCGACAGCGCCTGCAATTCACGCACTGTCTGTTTGAAGACCCGGCGGCGTTCCAGTCCTACGCGAAAGGACTTTACAATGGCTGCAGCCCGGTCGGCGATGCCGTAAGCCGCAGTCCGCGATGAGTTAACATATGCCATAATACTCTAGCCTCTTGGTTCTGGTGCGCTTGCAGCGTTCTGCCGCGCTGTTAGGGATAACATGGGGCAATTGCTGCGACTGCACAATAGCCCGGGTGCGCAATGCTGCCATGCAGCGTCCGCATGGCTTGGCGTCACGAAATCGTCATTAATTACAGCGCCTTCGCGCAAAATTTGAGCATTTGGTAAAGCAAATCTTGAGCTTTCGTGCAAAGATCGCAACTGTGCTGCGCAGACAGGCAAAGGGAAAACTTCGATGACAGTTTCACGCGATGATGTGATGGCAGTTCTGGCCTCGGTCCGACTCCCTGATGGCGGTGATCTTGTGTCGCGCGACATGATTCGAGCGCTGACGATAGACTCAGGCACCGTTCGATTCGTGATCGAGGCCCCGACGCCAGAGGCTGCCCGGCAGATCGCCCCGCTCCAGTTGCAGGCCGAAACTGCCTTGCGCGCGCTGGCCGGTGTTTCAGCGGTGCAGGCGGTGACAACGGCCCATGGCCCTGCGGCCAAACCTGCCGCCCCCAGCCTGAAAATTGGCCAGCATCCCACGCCGCAACAAGGAGGGCCGCAAAAGCTGTCGGGGATCGACCGTATCATCGCGATTGGGTCAGGCAAAGGTGGGGTTGGCAAGTCCACGGTATCGTCCAATCTTGCCGTCGCGCTTGCGCGTCAGGGCCGCCGCGTTGGCCTTCTGGACGCAGATATCTACGGCCCCAGCCAGCCGCGCATGATGGGCGTCAGTCGTCGCCCCGCCAGCCCTGATGGCAAGATCATTGAACCCATCGTTGCGCATGGTGTCACCATGATGTCGCTGGGCCTGATGCTGAAGGACGACGAAGCCGTCATCTGGCGCGGACCGATGATCATGGGCGCGCTGCAACAACTGCTGACGCAGGTCGCCTGGGGAGAGCTTGACGTTCTGATCATCGACTTGCCCCCGGGGACCGGCGATATCCAATTGACTCTGTGCCAACGCACCCAGTTGACCGGGGCAATCGTTGTGTCCACGCCGCAGGATGTGGCGCTGCTGGATGCCCGCAAGGCGCTCGACATGTTTCTGAAGCTGAAGACCCCTGTTCTGGGGTTGATCGAAAACATGTCCACCTTCTGCTGCCCGAATTGCGGGTACGAGACTCAGATCTTTGGCCATGGAGGGGTGAAGGCTGACGCTGACCGACTGGGTCTGCCGTTCCTTGGCGAACTGCCATTGACCCTTGCGGTTCGCCAGGCAGGGGACAGCGGCACGCCGATTGCCGCCACCGATGCGCCCGAGGCCGAGGCCTATGCCCGTCTGGCCCATCGGCTGATCGCTGGCGGCATGGCCTGACGGGACGGGCCGGGATCGGCTGGGACAACGGGATCACGGCGAATCACGCAACTGGGAAAATCTGGGAAATCCGGGCCATGTGCCCGGATTTTTGCGTTTTGAGGTGATTTTTGAGGGTTCAAAGCCGCGACCACCTCGACGCGTCCGATTTTTTTCAGCAATGTTGGGAAAACGTGGGACGATTTTCAGCACACTAGATATAGCGCTCACATCAGCGTGATTGTCTAATTGTTGCCAAATGTTGTCCGTTTCAGACACAAGATACTGATTGGTTGGGGTCTGACTTACCAAATCTTCCCCGTTTCGCCCGAAAATTCCCGTTGCGTCCCATGCAATCCCGTGTCATCCCTTTGTGCATCGAAACGGGCAGTACGAACAGCAGGGGCAGCTACAAGACCCCGAAACAGGCGAACGTCAGGCTTCATACAGGCAACCCCGTTTAGACACATAGATCCGGCGCGTGAGCGAGCAGACATCTCCCCCAGGTGGCGCGCGTAGCTGGACGCCCAGCGATGGGACAGGCGGCGGATCGAGCAGTGGCAGCAGCTCGATCCGCCGTTTTCATTTTTTGGCCCCGGCTACGGGGCCGTGGCGACAGAAAGGGACGGGCGAAAGCTCAGGCAAAATGTCGGATTTGTTTCGCGGTGAATACTACCAAAAGGTAGATTCCAAGGCCAGGGTCCTTATCCCGGTACCGTTTCGACGTGTCCTTGACGCCGGAGATGCCCGCACCACCGACAGCCCCCGTACCCGCATGATCATCGTCTATGGCGGCAAGAACCGTCTGTTCTGCGACTGCTATTCAATGGCAGGCGCCGACGCGTTGGCGCGATTGGTCGAAACCATCCCTGTGGGCAGCAAGGACCGGATCAGGGCCGAACGTGACCTTATCACCCGTTCTGCCACCGTGGAAATCGACGACGATGGCCGCATCGTCTTGCCCGCTCCGGTGCGCGAAAAGCTGGGCCTGACACCCGAGATGATCAAGGACGGCGTCGAATCCACCCTGGCCGGAACCACGGACCGGTTCGCGATCTGGCGTGCCGACATCTATCGCGCGACCTTGGCGGACGAAGATGAAGACGACGACGGCGAAGATGCCCTTACGGTGGTTGGCCGTTACCCGAAGGCAGGGTGAGATGGCACAGACAGGCGATCAGGAGCAGGGTCGCACCCCCCATATCCCGGTGCTGTTGCGCCCCATTCTGGATCTGTGCGCCCCGATTGGCGGGCTGTGGCTGGACGGCACCTTCGGGGCGGGGGGCTATGCCCGCGCCTTGTTGGATGCCGGCGCAAATGTCATCGGCGTTGACCGCGATCCGCAGGCGCTTCAGATGGCCGAAGGCTGGCGTGGCATCTATGGCGACCGCCTTACACTGGTGGCGGGCACTTTCTCCAACCTAGATCAATACGCCCCAGAGCCGCTTGACGGTGTGGTGCTGGATCTTGGCGTCAGCTCGATGCAACTGGATCAGGCGGCGCGTGGCTTTTCGTTTATGAAGGACGGCCCGCTGGACATGCGCATGTCGCAAGATGGCCCCTCTGCCGCCGATCTGGTCAACACGGCGGATGAAACCCGGCTTGCTGATATCCTTTATCACTACGGCGAGGAACGCGCCTCGCGCCGGATCGCCAAATCCATCGTCGAACACCGCACCCGCGCGCCGATTGAAACCACCCTGCAACTGGCCGAAATCGTCGCCCGCTGCCTGCCGCGCCCCAAGCCGGGGCAAAGCCACCCGGCGACCCGCAGCTTTCAGGCCATCCGCATCGCGGTGAACACCGAATTCACCGAACTGGCCGAGGGGTTGATGGCGGCGGAACGGGCGCTGAAGCCCGGTGGCCTTTTGGCTGTGGTCAGCTTTCACAGCCTTGAAGATCGCATTGTGAAGCGGTTTTTCCAACTGGCGTCCGGCCACGAATCCAACGCGAACCGATACGCGCCGCAATCGTCGGCCAATGCGGCACGCTTTGACCTTGTCACCAAGCGCGCCGTGGGTCCGGACGATGCCGAGCTGGCACAGAACCCGCGCGCACGCTCGGCCAAGCTGCGCATCGGGCGCCGCACCGATGCCCCCGCCCAAAGCCTTGATCCGGCGGCCCTTGGTCTGCCGGAACCGCCCCAGAAGAAAGGACGTCGCTGATGCGCCCGGTCATATATGTGCTGTCTTTTATCGCCGTGCTGGGTCTTGGCTTCTGGGCCTACCGCGAACATTACGACACGCGCGAAGCGTTACGCGAAGTGTCGGCACTGAATTCGGAAATTGCCAGCCTGCGCGAGGCTTTGGCGTTGCAGCGTGCCGAATGGGCGTATTTGAACCGTCCCGACCGGCTGCGCGATCTTGCGTCGTTGAACTTTGACCGTCTTGGTCTGATGCCGCTGGAACCCACGCAGTTCGGGGATGCCGCGAACCTGTCTTATCCGGCTGTCGAAGAATTCTTCGGCACCATCGACAACTCGGTGATGGTCGCGGGCCAGTTGAACCCCGAGGAGGACCCGCTGTGACACGCACCCCCCTTCGCCCGCTTGCGCGTATCCTCAAGGCCCGCGCGCAAGGTGAAAACCCCGATGTGATCGAGCGCGAAAACTTGCGCCTGCGCCACGAGCAGATCCGCGATGCCTCGCGCGCCCGTGCTGAAGTGCGGCTGCTGATCCTAGGGTTGTCGTTCTTTGTCGCCTTTTCCACCATTGGCGCGCGGATGGGTCTTCTGGCCGCAACCGAAGCGGCTGAGCCGCGCTCGCTTGCGTCGGGGGCAGAGATTCTGGCCCAACGCGCTGATATCACCGACCGCAATGGCCGTGTTCTGGCCACCAACATGCTGACGCATGCCCTTTACGCCCATCCCAAGGATATGGTCGATCCGGCCCGTGTCGCGCGCGAACTGGCGGCCCTGTTCCCCGAAATGAAAGCCGACGATCTGGAACGTCGCTTTACCGATGGCCGCAGCTTTATCTGGCTGCGCAAGGTGCTGTCGCCCGAACAGATGCAGGCCGTGCACGATATCGGTGATCCCGGCCTTCTGTTTGGCCCGCGCGAGATGCGGCTTTACCCCAACGGTCAACTTGCCGCGCATGTTCTGGGGGGGGCATCCTTTGGTGCCGAAGGCGTGAACAGTGCCGAGGTGATCGGGACCGCCGGTGTCGAAAAAGCCATGGACGCCAGGTTGCGCGATCCGGCCCATGCCGGCGATCCGTTGGAATTGTCGATCGACCTGACCGTGCAGGCGGCCGTCGAAGAGATTCTGGGCGCAGGCATGACCATGCTGAACGCCAAGGGCGGCGCTGCCATCATCATGGACGTGAAAACCGGCGAAATCCTGTCGTTGGCCAGCCTTCCGGCCTTCGACCCCAACAACCGCCCCAATCCGGTGTTGCCCAAGGACGCGGAACCCGGCGACAGTCCATTGTTCAACCGTGCGGTGCAGGGGGTGTACGAACTCGGGTCCACCTTCAAGATTTTCGCCGCCGCGCAGGCGATGGAGCTGGGTCTGGTCGGCCCCGATACCATGGTGGATGCAAATGCACCGATGCAATGGGGCAAGCACCGCATCAAGGAATTCCAGAACAAGAATTATGGGCCATTGTTGTCGGTGACGGATGTGATCGTGAAGTCGTCGAACGTCGGCACGGCGAAAATGGCGCTGCAGATCGGTGGCTTGCGGCAGCAGGCGTTCCTCAAATCTTTGGGCATGTTCGACGCGACCCCGATCGAGTTGATCGAAGCTCCGGGTGCAAAACCCTTGTTGCCCGCCAAATGGCCGGACATCGTGACCATCACCACGTCCTATGGCCACGGCATGTCGGCCAGTCCGCTGCATCTTGCCACCGCCTATGCCACCATCGCCAACGGCGGAATCACCGTCAGACCGACGCTGCTGAAACAGGACGCCCCGCGCCCCGGCACCCGTGTCATGCGCGAAGAGGTGGCGGATGCGGCCGTGTCGATGCTGCGTCAGGTTGTGACGCGCGGCACTGCCAGCATGGCCGAAGTGCCGGGATATGAAGTGGCAGGCAAGACCGGCACCGCCGACAAGCCCAAGCGCACCGGTGGCTATTATAAAGACAAGGTGATCAACACCTTCGCGTCGGTCTTTCCGGCATCAGACCCACGCTATGTGGTTTTGGTGACGCTGGACGAACCCGTGGAAACCTCCGGCACCGAGCCGCGCCGCACCGCAGGCTGGACCGCTGTTCCGGTTGCCGCCGAGATCACCCGCCGCATCGCCCCCCTGCTGGGAATCCGGCCAGTGGTTGAAGCCCCCCCCAAGGATGAGCTAACAGCCGTCCGGAACTGAGGGGACATGACATGGCAACGCGCCGCGTATCATTGGCAGATCTGGGGTTGACCTCACGGGCAGGGATCAATCCTGCCCTTGCCGGTATCACGGTGGACAGCCGGGCCGTGCAGCCCGGCTTTCTGTTTGCGGCCCTGCCGGGCAGTCGGGTCCATGGCGCAACCTTTGCGCCGACCGCCATCGCGCAAGGGGCGGCGGCCATTCTGACCGACGCCGCAGGCGCGCGTCTGTTGCCAGATGGTGCAACGCCGATTGTGGTCGTCGAGGATGCGCGCGAAGCCCTTGCCCGTGCCGCGGCGCTGTGGTTCGGCACGCAACCTGCCCGCATGGTGGCCGTCACGGGCACCAATGGCAAAACCTCGGTCGCCACCTTCACGCGCCAGATCTGGGAAGCGCTGGATCATCCCGCGATCAACATCGGCACCACCGGGGTGGAGGGCGCGTGGTCCGCGCCATCAGCCCACACAACCCCCGATGCCATCACCCTGCACGCCATGTTGGCACAGGCGGCGGAGGCGGGTGTCACCCATGCCGCGATGGAGGCGTCGTCGCATGGTCTTGATCAGCGGCGGATGGATGGGGTGCGGCTATGTGCGGCCGGTTTCACAAACCTGACGCAGGATCATCTGGATTATCACCACACGATGGAAGCCTATCTTCAGGCCAAGGCCGCGTTGTTCTCGCGGCTTTTGCCCGATGACGGTGTGGCGGTTATAAATCTGAACGGCGCCCATGCATCGCAGATCGTGGAACTGTGTCTTGACCGTGGCTTGCCTACGATGACCGTAGGCCACGGGCAGGGGGCCGATCTGCGCCTGTTGTCGCAACGCTATGATGCCACTGGTCAGGATCTTCGCTTTGCGTGGCAGGGTCAGCCTTACATGACCCGGCTCAATCTTGTTGGCGGATTTCAGGCCGAGAATGTGGCGCTTGCCGCTGGCCTTGCCATAGCCTCGGGTGACGACCCGCAGGCAGTGTTCGCCACTTTGCCGAAACTGACCGGCGTGCGGGGCAGGATGCAGCTTGCCGCCACCCGCACCAATGGCGCAGCGGTCTACGTCGATTACGCCCATACGCCCGATGCGATTGAAACTGCATTGCGCGCCCTGCGCCCGCATGTGATGGGCCGCATCATCATCGTGTTTGGGGCCGGTGGCGACCGCGACACCACCAAACGCCCGCTGATGGGGGCTGCGGCAGCAGCCCATGCCGATGTGCTTTACGTCACCGATGACAACCCGCGTTCGGAAGATCCCGCCGCGATCCGCGCCGCGATCATGGCGGCCTGTCCCGAGGCGACCGAAGTCGGTGACCGGGCCGAGGCGATCCTGCGCGGCGTCGATGCCCTGCAACCCGGCGATGCCCTGCTGATCGCTGGCAAAGGCCATGAAACCGGCCAGACAATTGCCGGGCAGGTTTATCCGTTTGACGATGTGGAACAGGCGAGCGTCGCGGTGGCCGCTCTGGATGGGGTGATCTGATGCTGTGGACATCGACCGATGCCGTGGCGGCTACGGGTGGCGAAACCACCGCCCAGTGGCAGGCGAACGGCGTATCCATCGACACCCGCACCCTGCAGGCAGGCGATCTGTTCGTGGCGCTGAAAGATGCGCGCGACGGACATGACTTCGTGGCGCAAGCCCTGCAAAAGGGCGCCTCCGCCGCACTGGTGTCGCGCCGTCCTGAAGATGTGTCCCCGGATGCCCCCTTGCTTATCGTGCCCGATGTGCTTCAGGCACTGGAAAAGCTGGGTCGCTTTGCCCGCGCCCGCACGCGGGCCAAGGTTGTCGGCGTGACGGGTTCGGTCGGAAAGACCTCGACCAAGGAAATGCTGCGCGCCATTCTGGGCGGGCAAGGCCGCGTCCACGCCGCCGAGGCAAGTTACAACAACCATTGGGGCGTGCCGCTCACCCTGGCACGGATGCCCGTCGACGCTGATTTTGCTGTGATCGAGATCGGCATGAATCATCCGGGCGAAATTGCGCCGCTGTCCCGCATGGCACGGCCGGACGTGGTGATGATCACGATCGTTGCCCCGGCCCACCTTGAGGCATTTGCCAATGTCGAGGCTATCGCCGAAGAAAAGGCCGCCATCATGGACGGGTTGATCCCCGGTGGCACTGCGATCCTGAACGCGGATCTGCCGACCACGCCGATCCTTCTGGCCAAAGCGGCGGCAACGGGGGCACGGACCGTGCTGTTCGGCACCAATCCCGCTGCGCAATATCACCTGACCCATGCCCAGCTCACCGACGAAGCGACTGTGGTGCGTGCAACCTGCAACGGCGGGCCGCTGCTGTTCAAGGTCCGCAGTCCCGGCAAGCATTTTGCCCTGAATGCGCTGGGTGCGCTGGCGGTGGCCGAGGCCCTGGGCGCAGATCCCGCGATCGCGGCCTGCGACATCGGCAACTGGCAGCCGCCCGCAGGCCGCGGTACCCGCGAAACCATCTTGCTTGACCGGGTAGAAGAAACCAGCTTTCGGTTGATCGACGACGCCTTCAACGCCAACCCGGCTTCGGTGGCTGCCAGCCTTGAAGTGCTGATCGCAGCGCAACCCCAGAACGGCGTGGGCAGGGTCGGGCAGGGCCGGCGCATCGCCATCCTTGGCGACATGCTTGAACTTGGTCCGACCGAGGCGAGTTTGCACGTGGCAATCGCACGCCATCCCGGCCTTGATGCTGTCCACACCATCCATTGCGTCGGTCCCCGGACCCGTGCTTTGCATACAGCCCTGCCGCGCACCCAACGTGGGGAGTGGGCCGAGACGGCTGCCGACCTTGTCCCCCGTGTGCGGCAGCTGGTGGATGCGGGCGACATCGTTCTGGTCAAGGGCTCCAAAGGATCGAAGGTCAGCCTTGTCGTTGACGCGCTGCGCAAAATGGGCCAAGGCACCCCCGCAAACGAAGGGACTGTGTAAAATGTTGTATCTGCTGACCGAGTTTTCTGGCGGAGGCGACTTTTTTAACCTCTTTCGCTACATCACCTTTCGTGCGGGCGGGGCATTTCTGACGGCATTGGTTTTTGGCTTCATGTTCGGACAACCCCTGATCAACATCCTGCGCCGCAGGCAGGGCAAGGGCCAGCCGATCCGTGACGATGGCCCGGCCTCGCATTTTGCCAAGGCCGGAACGCCCACCATGGGTGGCCTGCTGATCCTGTCCGCGCTTCTGGTGTCAACGCTTCTGTGGGCGAGACTGGACAATCCCTATGTCTGGATCGTGCTCTTGGTCACGCTCGCCTTTGGCCTGATCGGCTTTGCCGACGACTACGCCAAGGTGACAAAGCAGAACACAAAAGGTGTTTCTGGAAAGGTGCGTTTTTCGGCGGGACTGGTGATCGCAGCCCTTGCCAGCTTTGCCGCCGCCAGCTTTCATCCGGTCGGCCTGACCAACCAGCTGGCGTTTCCGTTCCTCAAGGACCTGCTTTTGAACCTGTCATGGTTCTTTGTGCCCTTCGGGATGATCGTCATTGTGGGCGCTGCCAATGCGGTCAACCTGACCGACGGGCTTGACGGTCTTGCCATCATGCCGGTGATGATCGCCGCCGGCACCTTTGGCGTGATCGCCTATGTGGTCGGTAACTTCAACTACACCCAATACCTTGGCGTGCATTTCGTACCCGGTACCGGCGAGCTTCTGATCTTCTGCGCCGCCCTGTTTGGGGGCGGCATGGGGTTCTTGTGGTATAACGCTCCCCCGGCCGCCGTGTTCATGGGCGATACCGGCAGCCTTGCCCTCGGTGGCGCCCTCGGTGCCATTGCCGTCTGCACCAAGCACGAAATCGTGCTGGCCATCGTCGGCGGACTTTTCGTGGTCGAGGCGATGTCGGTCATCATCCAGGTGCTGTATTTCAAACGCACCGGCAAACGCGTCTTTTTGATGGCCCCGATCCACCACCATTTCGAGAAAAAGGGCTGGGCCGAACCCCAGATCGTGATCCGGTTCTGGATCATCAGCCTGATCCTCGCCCTGATCGGCCTCGCCACTCTGAAGGTGCGGTAATAACCTTGGGATGGCTGCGCCGTTGGGATCGCTACATTGAAGGCAAGAACACCTTGATCTTGCATGTGGCGACCTATCTCGGCGTGGTCCTTGCTTGGGACAGTTTTTTCACAGCATTTTGCGGGTCTTTTACAAAAAAGGACATTGTCTGGGGGACAGCTGCCCTTCTGGTCGCCTTGATCGGATCCTTGGCCGTGAGCGATGCTTTTCGCTACCCTTTCTCGCTTTGGCGCGATGCAAAAGTTTCTCTACGCGCCGAGCTTTTGTATCGTTGCTTCCCTGTGGTGCTGATTGCGATTTCCAGCTTCTTGTTTGCACGGGCGTTTCAAAAAGGTTCGGGAATCCTTTTTTTGTTTTGTGCAAGCGCCAGTCAGTAACAGATTCCATCCAACCGTGATGAAAGAATCCGACCTTTACCCCCCCGTCAAAGCCTTCCTCGAAGCGCAGGGCTACACCGTCAAGGCCGAAGTCGGGGCGGCCGATGTCATGGCCTGCCGCAACGCGGGCCCCCCGGTGATCGTCGAACTGAAAACAGCGCTCAATCTTCCCCTCATCTTGCAAGGCGTGGCCCGGCAGGGAGTGTTTGACCACGTCTATCTCGCCGTCCCCCAGCCCAGCAAATGGACCCACCGCTACCGCGACCTGGTTGCCCTGTTGCGCCGACTCGGTCTTGGCCTGCTCACTGTCCGTGATGGCCATGTCCAAACCCACCTTGACCCTGCCCCCTACCAGCCACGCAAGAATCTGGTCAAGGCCAGCCGCCTGCTGCGCGAATTTCAAAACCGGATGGGCGATCCCAACATCGGCGGGACAACCGGCGTCAAGCGCATGACGTCCTATCGCCAGGACGCCCTGTGTCTGGCTGCCGCACTCGCCCCCTTCGCCGACGGGCAAAGTCCTGCCGCCCTTGCCAAAGCCACCGGCATCGCCCGAGCAGCCACCATCCTGCGGGACAATCACTATGGTTGGTTCGATCACCCCGCCCGTGCCCGCTACACCCTTTCCACGCAGGGAAGGGCGGCTTTGCCCACTTCATCTGTTCAAAAATATCCTCGGGGGTGAGGCCGAAGGCCGAGGGGGCGGACAGCCCCCTGCCGCGCAAGCCGAAGGCGCCCCCTTTCAAGATCGCGCGCCATCCCCTATCCCCTGACGGACAAGATCGGAAAAGGGGCGGCAGATGATTCCAGTCAAGGGCTTTACCGGCGCAAGGGTTGCCGTTCTGGGACTGGGGCGATCCGGCCTTGCCACCGCCCGCGCGCTGGAGGCCGGGGGGGCTATTGCCCTGTTGTGGGATGACAGCCCCGAGGCGCGCGCCAAGGCCGAGGCCGAGGGTTTTGCGCTGACCGACCTCACCCGTCAGGGTGTTTTTGAAGATGTGGCTTGCCTGATCACCAGCCCTGGTATTCCACACCTTTATCCGGTGCCAAACAGGGTGATCGCCCGCGCGTTGGAGGCTGGGGTGCCGGTTGACAACGACATCGGGCTGTTCTTTCGCAGTTTCGCGACGTCAGACTGGGATGATTTCGAAACCATGCCGCGCGTGGTCTGCGTCACCGGGTCGAACGGCAAATCCACCACCACCGCGCTGATCCACCATATCCTAGATGTCGCCGGGCGCCCGACCCAGATGGCGGGCAACATCGGCACCGGGGTGTTGTCGATCGAGCCCGCGCAGGATGGCGAGGTGGTGGTGCTGGAGCTGTCAAGCTATCAGACCGATCTTGCCCGCGCGCTGACGCCGGATGTGGCGGTGTTCACCAACCTTTCGCCCGACCATCTGGACCGGCACAATGGCATGGGCGGCTATTTCGCGGCGAAACGACGGCTGTTCGCCGAAGGTGGCCCGGACCGGGCCGTGATCGGGGTCGATGAGGCAGAGGGACAGTTCCTTGCCAATCAGGTCGGCATGGGCCCGCAGGACGACCGGGTGATCCGGGTGTCGTCCGGGCAGAAGCTGGACCAGTTCGGCTGGAGCGTCTTTGCCCGCAAGGGTTTCTTGTCGGAATGGCGCAAGGGCAGGCAGGTGGCGTCGATCGATCTGCGCGAGGTGTCGGGTCTGCCCGGAGCGCACAACCATCAGAACGCCTGTGCTGCCTATGCCGCGTGCCGTGCCTTGGGGATTGCGCCGAAGATGATCGAGGGCGCGTTCCACAGCTTTGCGGGATTGCCACATCGCAGCCAGATGATCGGCGAACGTGCCGGGGTGCGGTACATCAACGACTCGAAGGCCACCAATGTGGACAGCGCGGCCAAGGCTCTTCAGGCTTTCCCCCGCATCCGCTGGATCGCGGGTGGGATGGGCAAGGACGGCGGCATCGCAGCGCTTCAGCCCTATCTGGGGTCTGTCGCAAAGGCATATCTGATCGGCCATTCGGCGCGGGACTTCGCATTGCAACTGGGGGATACCCCGCACGAAATATGCGAAACCATGGCGCGTGCCGTGGCGCAGGCCGCCGCAGACGCCGAAGCGGGAGAGGTGGTGCTTTTGGCCCCCGCCGCCGCGAGTTTCGACCAATACCCGAACTTTGAAAAACGTGGCGATGATTTTGCTGCGCAGGTCAAGGCCCTGATCGACGGCTGACCGCGCAGCCGGGCGGGCGGTGGTGGGGCCGTTCAGGCGCTGCCTGTTCGGGGCAAGGCGTCCTGGGTGTCTTTCAACAACCGGGCCGACCGGGCGAGTGCGTCGGTTTCCGCCGCATCAAGGTCGGGCATCAAATCGGCTGTGACGCCAGCACGGCCGACCACACGGGGAATGGACAGGGCAACGTCGGTGATCCCGCAGACGTTGGCGCTGCGGGTCGAGACTGACAGAACCACGCCTTCGTCTCGCAGGATGGCGCGAGTGATCCGCATCAGACCTGCACCGATGCCATAGTTGGTGGCCCCTTTTCCGGCGATGATCCGATACGCCGCGCGCCGCACGCCGTCGTCAATTCGGGCGCGGACATCATCGGTGATGGCGGCCCCGATCTGGGCTGCGAAGTCGCGGATGGCCACTGACCCTGCGCGGGCGTTGGACCACCCAAGCACTTCGGAATCCCCATGTTCGCCCAGAACGTAGGCGTGCACCGACTGCGGAGCGATGCCAAGATGGTGGCCCAACAGGCTGCGAAAGCGTGCCGTATCAAGGATCGTGCCCGACCCGATTACACGACCGGGCGGCAGACCGGACAGGCGGGTGGTGATCTCTGTCATCACATCCACAGGGTTGGTCGCGACCAGCAGGATGGCGTCGGGCGCATGCGTGCGGATCGCGCCCACCACATCCGCAAAGACAGCCGCATTTCGGGTCAGCAGATCCAGCCGCGACTCGCCCGGTTTCTGGCTGACCCCCGCCGCAATGATCACCACCTCGGCACCGTGAAGCCGGTCATAGCCTCCGGCCTCGACCTGGGTGGAGGACGCAAACGGTACGGCATGAGCGATATCTTCGGCCTGAGCCTTGGCCAAGGCCGGGTTGTGGTCAACCAGAACGATGCGCCCTGCGATCCCCGAAAGCGCAATCGCATAGCCTGCCGCCGAGCCGACCAGACCGGTTCCGACTATCCCTACCGTTGCCGCCATTCCGCCCCCCGATCGTTTCCAGTACCATGGCAGCACTGGCAGGGGCGGGGCAAGGCTGCTGTCTTGCGGCGGCTCGTCCTGTGGCGGGCCCTGACGTCAATCACGCAGCAGAGTGTCCAGCTTGCCGTAGGCGTCTTCCATCCCCTCGGTCATCGGGCTGGCCAAGGCTAGGTCCCGCGCCGCGGCAGTGCTGTAGCGCACGACAATCCGCAGCCGGGTGTGGTGTTCGTCGATCAAAGTCAGGTGTTGCTTGACCGTGGTTTCGCCCGAGGTCCAGTCGTCATCGAATACCTCGGTGTTGACCAGAAGGTGCGGCGCATCAATTTCGAGAAATCGGCCACTCACCCCCATGTCCGTGCCATCCGGTCGGGTCCATACCCAGCGAAACGCCCCCCCAACCCTCAGATCCATCTGGCAGGTCGTCATTGGAATATCGCGCGCCCAAAGCCAGACCGTCAGCAGCGCAGGCTCGGTCAGCGCGCGCCAAACCAACGCAGGGGATGCGTGAAAGTCGCGCACAAAGAGGATGTCTGTGCTGCCGGTGGCCGTTGCCTGCAATGTTTCAGACATCATCTGCCGCCATCATGCGATCAAGACGGGCATAGCTTGCTTCCATCCCCTCCTCCATGCCGGTGGCCAGCATTGCGGACAGGGCATCTGGATCCGGCAACGTCATGGTCATCTCCAGCCGCGTGCCATTTCCGTCGGGCAGAAAGCGCGTTTCGACCCGGTTGTCGGGAGTGGGGTCTGGCAGATGCATCCTTTCCACATGAACGATCCGATGAGGGGCCTCGATTTCCAGATATTCGCCGGTCAGGTGGAAGCCTCCCCCGGATCCATCCTCCCATTCACAGCGCAGCCGCCCGCCGGGCCAGGCCTCGCTGATACAGACCGGCATGAACCATCCCTCTGGACCTGTCATCCAGCGAGGCAAGATCGTGGGGTCGATGTGCGCGCGAAACACCACCTCGGGCGGGGCCGCAAAGCGCCGGGTCACGACGACGCTGCAGTCGCCTTCGGTCGTCAGAGTCATCCGGGTTTCGGTCATTTGCTTTCCCTTTCGATGATCTCGGTCAGAACCTGATCCAGCCTTGCGTAACGTGCTTCCCACAGTGCGCGATACTGACCCATCCAGTCCCACATCGCCTCGACCGCTTCCGGGCGAAGGCGGCGGGGGCGGGCGCTGCCCTGGATACGGGTCTCGATCAATCCGGCAGCCTCGAGCACCTTCAGGTGACGGCTGATCGCGGGTTGGCTGATGCCAAACGGCGCGGACAGATCCTGCACGGTCGCTTCGCCCATGGCCAGTCGGCTGATGATGGCGCGGCGGGTCGGGTCGGCGAGGGCGGCAAAGGTTTTGTCCAGATCAGGCAAGCGACGACTCCACCAGTTGTTATATAAACGATATGTTATATAATGGATCTGATCAAGGCGTTTTGCGGGCTGGTTTCTTCTGGCTTTGGGCAAGGTTCTTGGTTACACTTTGATCCAGATCCGGGGCAAACCCGGGCGATCGGCAGTGCAGGCGTTACAGGCGGTTTTCCCATGACTGAAATGGTCTATGGCTCCAACCCGGTGCGGGTGACAGAGCCCGTGCTTCCCCGTTGGTGGCGCACCATCGACAAATGGTCTTTGACGGCCATCATGGTGCTGTTCGGCATCGGCCTTCTGCTTGGGCTTGCGGCATCGGTGCCTTTGGCCAGCCGCAACGGGCTGAACGATTTCTACTATGTCCAGCGGCAAGCCGTGTTCGGTATTGTGGCGCTGATCGTGATGGCGGGGGTGTCCATGATGCCCCCCACCATGATCCGCAGGCTTGGTGTGATCGGCTTTGCCGCGTCCTTCGTGGCGCTGATGTTGCTGCCGGCCTTTGGGACAGATTTCGGCAAAGGTGCGGTGCGCTGGTTTTCCTTTGGCTTTGCATCGTTCCAGCCGTCCGAGTTCCTGAAACCCGGCTTCATGGTTGTCGTAGCGTGGCTGATGGCGGCCAGTCAGGATCTGAACGGTCCGCCGGGGAAATCCGTATCATTCGGTCTGACCATGGCGGTCGTGCTGCTGCTGGCTATCCAACCTGACTTCGGTCAATCCGCGCTGATCCTGTTTGGCTGGGGGGTGATCTATTTCATCGCCGGTGCCCCGATGACGCTGATCGCAGTCATCGTCGGGCTTGTCAGTTTTGGCGGAACCGTCGCCTACGAATCGTCCGAGCATTTCGCGCGCCGCATCGACGGGTTCCTGAACCCTGAAATCGACCCGCGAAGCCAGATCGGTTATGCCACCAATGCCATTCAGGAAGGTGGCTTTTTTGGCGTCGGCGTGGGGGCAGGGCAGGTGAAATGGACGCTGCCGGATGCCCACACTGACTTTATCATCGCCGTCGCAGCCGAAGAATACGGGCTGATCCTCGTTCTGGTGATCCTTGCGCTATACGCGACCATCGTCGTGCGGTCGCTGTTTCGCCTGATGCGCGAACGTGATCCGTTCATCCGTCTGGCAGGGACGGGTCTGGCCTGCGTTTTTGGCGTTCAGGCCATGATCAACATGGGCGTCGCCGTGCGTTTGCTGCCGGCAAAGGGAATGACCCTGCCTTTTGTCAGCTATGGCGGATCTTCGGTGATTGCGGCGGGGATCACGGTTGGCATGCTTCTGGCGTTGACGCGCACCCGCCCGCAAGGCGAGATTGGCGACATCCTGCGTCGTGGCCGATAGGGGGCGCTGATGGCCAAGGGACCGCTTCTTCTGATCGCTGCCGGGGGTACTGGTGGCCACATGTTCCCCGCGCAGGCCTTGGCCGAGGCGATGGTGCGCAAGGGGTGGCGCGTAAAGCTGTCCACCGATGCCCGTGGCGCGCGCTATACCGGTGGTTTCCCGCATGTGGTGCAGGTGGAACAGGTGGCCTCAGCCACTTTTGCGCGCGGTGGGGTGCTTGCCAGGCTGGCGGTGCCGTTCCGCATCGTTGGGGGGGTGATGGGTGCGCTTGTGGCGCAACTGCGCGACCGTCCTGCCGTTGTGGTCGGGTTTGGCGGCTACCCGACGATTCCTGCGCTGACTGCTGCGTGGATCCTGCGCCGCCCCCGGATGATACACGAACAAAACGGTGTTCTTGGCCGGGTCAATCAGGTGTTCGCTCCGCGTGTGAACACGGTTGCCTGCGGCACCTGGCCCACCGATCTGCCAGAGGGGGTTGCGGGTGTGCACACCGGCAACCCGGTACGGCTTGCGGTGCTGGACCGGGCGGGCGCGGGCTATATCGCGCCCGGCGACTATCCGATGAGCCTTGTCGTGATCGGCGGATCGCAGGGGGCCCGCATCTTGTCGGAGGTGGTGCCAGAGGCAGTTGCCTTGCTGCCGGATGCGGTGCGCCGCAACCTGAGGGTGGCGCATCAGGCGCGTGAAGAAGACCTGCCGCGCGTGGTGGACGCCTATGAGCAGGCGGGCATCCGGGCCGAGGTTCAGCCGTTCTTTTCCGACATTCCTGCCCGTCTGTCCGAGGCGCAACTGGTGATCTCGCGCTCGGGGGCATCGTCGATTGCCGATATCTCGGTGATCGGTCGCCCGTCGATCCTGATCCCCTATGCTGCGGCCACCGGCGACCACCAGACGGCCAATGCGCGCGGCCTGACCCAAGCCGATGCCGCCATCCTGATCCCGCAAAAGGCGCTTGACGCCGCCACCCTCAGCGGCCACATGGCGTCTGTGCTGACCCAGCCCGACGCGGCCAACCGTATGGCTGCCAACGCCCTGTCGCAGGGCCGCCCCGATGCAACCGACCGCTTGGTTGCCCTTGTCGAAGCGCTCGCCGAAGGAGCACCGCAATGAATGCCGCCACCAAACTTCCCATGGAATTGGGTCCGATCCACTTTGTCGGCATCGGCGGAATCGGCATGTCTGGCATCGCCGAGGTGCTGATGACGCTTGGCTACACGGTGCAAGGCTCTGATGCAAAAGCGTCGAAGATCACTGACCGGCTGGTGAAACTGGGGGCTACATTCTTTGAGGGTCAGGCGGCCGAAAACATCGGCAACGCGGCGGTTGTCGTGATCTCGTCGGCCATCAAGAAGGGCAATCCCGAGTTGGAAGAAGCCCGTCGCCGCAAGCTGCCGGTCGTACGCCGTGCCGAAATGCTGGCCGAACTGATGCGGTTGCGGTCGAATATTGCCATTGCAGGCACCCATGGCAAGACCACCACCACCACTATGGTTGCAACCCTTCTGGACAAGGGCGGTTTCGATCCGACCGTGATCAATGGCGGCGTGATCCATTCCTACGGGTCCAATGCCCGTGCTGGGGCGGGCGAGTGGATGGTGGTCGAGGCTGACGAGAGTGACGGAAGTTTCAACCGGCTGCCCGCCACCATCGCCATCGTGACCAATATCGACCCCGAGCATATGGAGCATTGGGGGTCGTTCGACGCCTTGCGCAAAGGCTTTCTCGACTTTGTGTCCAATATTCCGTTTTACGGTCTGGCGGTGTGCTGCACCGACCATCCCGAGGTGCAGGCCCTTGTCGGGCGCGTCGCTGACCGCCGGATCGTCACCTTCGGTTTCAATGCGCAGGCGGATGTGCGCGCGGTGAACCTGCGGTTCGAGGATGGCATTGCGCATTTCGACATCTTGCTGAACGGCGAAGGCGAGGGGGCGAAGATCGAGGGATGCACCCTGCCGATGCCGGGCGACCACAACGTGTCGAACGCCCTTTCGGCCGTGGCCGTGGCCCGGCATCTGGGGATGAAAAAGGATGAGATTCGCGAGGCTCTGGCCAGTTTTGCCGGGGTCAACCGCCGCTTTACCAAAGTGGCCGAGGTGAACGGCGTGACCATCATTGACGATTATGGCCACCATCCGGTGGAAATCGCTGCCGTTCTGCGCGCGGCCCGCCAATCGACCAAGGGCCGCGTGATCGCCGTGCATCAACCGCACCGCTACAGCCGTCTGCACAGCCTGTTCGATGATTTCTGCACCTGTTTCAACGAGGCCGATGTGGTTGCCATCGCCGAGGTCTATGCCGCAGGTGAAGATCCGATTGCCGGGGCGAGCCGCGATGATCTGGTGGCAGGGCTGATCGCCCATGGCCACCGCCACGCCCGCGCCATTCTGGACGAGGCCGATCTCGCCCGCCTGTTCCGCGAACAGGCCCGCCCGGGTGATATATTTGTCTGTCTGGGCGCTGGCACCATCAGCACATGGGCCAATAACCTGCCCGCGAAATTGCTGGGGAAGGCCGCATGACAACAGCTTTGACCGCAGCACTGATCTGGCTGGTGATGGCGAATGTCATCGCCATGTTTCCCAGCCGTGATCACCACTGGCGTGCGGCCTATGCCTTGATTGTTGTCGGCATCCCGCTTGTTGGCTGGGTGACGTATCAAAGCGGCCCGATCTGGGGCCTTTTGATCCTCGCGGCCGGTGCATCGGTTCTGCGCTGGCCGTTGATCCACCTGTGGCGCTGGGTAAAGCGTCGCAATGGCACTCCGGCAGAATAGGCCCTATGCTCGGCCCTGATCCGGGGCAGGCGGGTAAGGTTCGGCACGACGAGGGCTGACCTCGCGGATCGAAGCACTGGGGTCCATGGTTGGACTTTCAGGGCGGATCAAAGGCGCGGTTGCACGCATACGGCGAACATTCCACAGACCGAACGGCACACCGGCCGCCAATCCGACGAGCCCGGCCACGGCAAAAAGTTGCCAGCCGTAGAACCCGGCCGTCAGCCCCGCAATGATCGTTGACCCCGCGAAGCAGCCGACGGCAAGGGGCACCATCATGGAACGCAGATATGGAAAGGTCATGGCTGTCTCCTTTGTCGTCATGTCAGGATCAACGCAGATAGCGCCATAGCGTTCCCATTCTTCGCAAGTGCGGGATTTTCAATGGCCGTCACTGGGGTGACGAGAGCGTTGGAACCTCGCGGATGTGCCCCTGCATGCGATACAAGACGTAATGGACGGACGGACTTTTTGTACGCACGCAGGGGCGGGTGCTGTGATCGGGTGCGCTCTTGCCTTTCGGATGCAGACCCGGCTACGAGTGCATATGACCCTCACCCTTCCCACGCCCCGCGGCACACTGACCCCGAACCGGCCCATGGCGGACCTGACTTGGCTGCGCGTTGGCGGCCCGGCGGACTGGCTGTTTCAGCCTGCCGATGAGGCCGACCTTGCGGCCTTTCTGGCCGACTTGCCGCCTGAAGTTCCGGTTTTTCCCATGGGCGTCGGATCAAACCTGATCGTGCGCGACGGTGGGTTGCGCGCGGTGGTGATCCGCCTTGGTCGTGGGTTCAATGCCATCGGGATTGACGGCAATACCGTGACCGCAGGGGCAGGGGCGCTTGACGCCCATGTTGCGCGAAAAGCGGCCGAGGCCGGATTGGACCTGACCTTCTTGCGCACCATTCCGGGCAGCATTGGCGGGGCGGTTCGGATGAATGCGGGCTGCTATGGCGCCTATGTCGCCGATGTGCTGGATCATGTTCGCATCGTTGCGCGCGATGGCCGGGTTGTTGATCTTCCTGCTGCGGCGCTCAATCTGCGCTATCGTCAGTCCGACTTGCCAGAGGGGGCTGTCGTGGTAAGTGCCACTTTCCGTCCGCCAATGGGTAATGCACTGGCATTGCAGAAAAAAATGGATGATCAGATCGCAAAGCGCGATGCCAGCCAACCGACGAAAGACCGCAGTGCAGGGTCAACATTCCGCAATCCGGTCGGCCATTCCTCGACCGGGCGCGCCGATGACAGCCATGATCTGAAGGCGTGGAAAGTGATTGATGATGCCGGCATGCGCGGTGCCACGCGGGGCGGGGCGCAGATGTCACCGATGCATTCCAACTTCCTGATCAACACCGGTGGCGCATCTGCCGCCGATCTGGAAAATCTGGGGGAAGAAGTGCGAAAAAGGGTTTTCCAATCAAGCGGGATCACGCTAGAGTGGGAAATCATGCGCGTCGGCGAACCGGCGGCAAAATAACAAGAAAAAGGGCCCGAAGCGGTCCATGAGGCAGTAAATGGCGGGTGCATCTGGCAAGGTGTCCCGCGTGGCGGTATTAATGGGTGGGCTTTCCGCAGAGCGGGAGGTTTCGCTTGTTACAGGGCGTTCCTGTACAATTGCGCTGCGCGAGGCGGGATTTAGCGTAAACGAGGTCGATGCCGGCCCCGATCTTCCCGCGCGTCTGGCTGATCTGAAACCCGAGGTTGCCTTCAACGCTTTGCATGGTCGCTGGGGTGAAGATGGCTGCGTGCAGGGGATTCTGGAATGGCTGCGTATTCCCTATACCCATTCCGGTGTGCTGGCGTCGTCCCTTGCGATGGACAAGCAGCGCACCAAAGACGTCTATCGCGCCGCCGGTTTGCCGGTTGTGGACAGCGTGATCGTCCCGCGTGAGGCCGTGGAACGGGGGCATGTTCTGCCCCCCCCCTATGTGGTGAAGCCCAATAACGAAGGATCGTCGGTCGGGGTCTATATCGTGCACGAGGGCAGCAATGCGCCCCGTCTGGCCGAAGCCATGCCCGCAACCGTGATGGTCGAAACCTATGTGCCGGGGCGCGAGATGTCGGTCAGCGTGATGGGAGACCGCGCTTTATGCGTGACCGATATCCTGACCGACGGTTGGTATGATTTTGACGCGAAATACAAACCCGGCGGGTCCAGCCACAAGGTTCCGGCCGATATCCCCGCCGAGATTGAGGCCGCGTGTCTTGACTACGCCCTGCGCGCCCACAAGGCTCTGGGCTGCCGGGGTCTGAGCCGCACGGATATCCGTTGGGACGAGCCGCGGGGCCTTGATGGCCTGGTGCTGTTGGAAACTAACACCCAGCCCGGCATGACCCCCACTTCTTTGTCGCCCGAGCAGGCGGCACATCTTGGCATATCCTTTGCCGATCTGTGCCGCTGGTTGGTGGAGGATGCCTCATGCGACCGCTGATCGCCCTGCGCCGCACCCCGGTTACGGCCATCCCACCCCGCCGTGACCCGGCCCCGTCGAAATGGGCCTACCGGATGCAGCGGCTTTGGTTGACGCCATTGTTCCGGGTGATGTTCCGCGTCGGGCTGCCCGCCTTTGTGCTGGTCGGCACAATCGGGATCATCTTTGCGGATCAGGACCGTCGCGATGCCATGGCGGGTGGAATCGTGGAAATCCGCGAGAAATTCCAGAACCGGCCGGAATTCATGGTCAGTCTGGTGTCGGTCGAAGGCGCATCGCCCGAATTGGCTGATGCGGTGCGGGCACGACTTGATCTGAAGCTGCCGCAATCATCCTTCGACATCGATCTGTCGGCGGCCCGTAGCCGCATACAGGAACTGGACGCAATTGCGCGGGCGGATCTGATCGTCCGGTCGGGCGGCGTGCTGGAAGTGGCGATCACCGAACGTGTGCCCGCCCTGATGTGGCGCACCGAATCCGGGATCGAGATGCTGGACGCCACCGGACACCGGGTCGCCAGTCTCGCCGCCCGCAGCGACCGCCCCGACTTGCCGATTGTCGCGGGCGAAGGTGCGGACAGCGCCACGCCCGAAGCACTGGCCCTTTTGGCGGCGGCCAGTCCCATCCTGCCGCGTGTGCGCGGGATGGTGCGGGTGGGTGACAGGCGCTGGGATATCGTGCTGGACCGCAACCAGCGCATCCTGTTGCCGGAAGACAAACCGATTGCCGCCATCGAGCGGCTGATCGCCCTGCATCAGGCAGGCGATCTTCTGGGCCGCGACATTCTTGCCGTGGACCTTCGCACAGAACATCGCCCCGTGCTGCGTCTGGCGCCCTATGCGCTGAACCAGTTGCGGCACTCACAGGGCATCGACACCAGCGGGAGCCAGCTATGACCGATCTCTATCAGGCGCAACGCGCCATGCGGAACATGCGGCGTGCCGCGATGCAGCGCGGTGTGATTGCCATTCTGGACATCGGAACGTCAAAGATCGCCTGTCTGATCCTGCGCTTTGACGGGACCGACACGTTTGGTGATGATACGGTCGGGCCGATGGCCGGACAGTCGTCGTTCCGTGTGATCGGAGCGGCCACCACACGGTCACGCGGTGTGCGCTTTGGTGAAATCTCGGTGATGGCGGAAACCGAACGCGCGGTGCGCACCGCGGTGCAGGCGGCGCAGAAAATGGCCAATGTGCGGGTTGATCATGTCATCGCCTGTTTTTCGGGGGCGGAACCGCGCAGCTATGGTCTGGCCGGCGAGATCGATCTGGAAGACAGTGTTGTGACCGAACAGGACGTGGCCCGCGTTCTGTCAGCCTGCGATGTGCCCGACATCGGGCAGATGCGCGAAGTGCTGCATGCCCAACCGGTGAACTTTGCGTTGGACCACAGGTCCGGGCTTGGTGATCCGCGCGGACAGATCGGCAACCGTCTGGCCACCGACATGCACTTGCTGTCCATCGACGGCAACGTGGTGCAGAACATCCTGCACTGTATCCAGCGTTGCGATCTGGAATTGGCAGGGATGGCGTCGTCGGCATACGTTTCCGGGATCTCCAGCCTAGTCGAGGACGAGCAAGAGCTGGGTGCTGCCTGCATTGATCTGGGGGGGGGGTCCACCGGACTTTCGATCTTCATCAAGAAGCACATGATCTATGCCGATGCGGTGCGGATGGGCGGCGATCATGTGACGTCAGACATCTCGAAGGGTCTGATGGTGCCGATGGCCGTGGCTGAACGCATAAAGACCAAGCACGGCGGCGTTCAGGCCACAGGCATGGACGACCGCGAGATGATCGAGGTGGGCGGCGACAGCGGCGACTGGGAAAAGGACCGCCGTCAGGTCAGCCGGACCGAGTTGATCGGGATCATGCGGCCGCGGGTCGAAGAAATTCTGGAAGAGGTGCGTGCCCGTCTGGATGTGGCCGGTTTCGACAGCCTTCCCAGCCAGCAGATTGTGCTGACCGGCGGTGCCAGCCAGATCCCGGGTCTTGATGGCCTTGCCAGCCGCATCTTGGGTCAGCGGGTCCGTCTGGGCCGTCCGCTACGGGTTCAGGGGCTGCCGCAGGCCGCGACAGGTGCGGCATTTTCCTCGGCCGTGGGGCTGTGTCTGTTTGCGGCTCATCCCCAGGATGAGTGGTGGGATTTCGAGATCCCGACTGAACGTTATCCTGCACGGTCGCTCAAGCGGGTGGTGAAATGGTTCAAAGACAACTGGTGACCCCCAGATCCTGTGCGACTGGCGAAATCCCGCTGAAAAACCTGCAACAAACCCCATATTTTGTGGGTGAAATGGTGTTTTTTTCGTGACGACCGCCGGACATGTGGATATTCTAGGGGATAACTTGGGGATATCCGCGTCCGGGACAGGCGCATACTCCGTGGTGTAATCCAATCGGCGGCAAGAAAAACCTCTGGCGGCACAACAAAAGACAGGCGGATAGGCAATGGCACTCAACTTCATCGTGAACGCGCAGCGCGAAGAGCTGAAGCCCCGGATCACCGTGTTTGGTGTCGGCGGTGCAGGTGGCAACGCAGTCAACAACATGATCGAGCAAAACCTTGAAGGGGTGGAGTTCGTGGTCGCCAACACCGATGCGCAGGCGCTGCAGCAATCGAAGGCAACCGCCAAGATCCAGATGGGGATCAAGGTCACCGAAGGATTGGGCGCGGGCGCCCGGCCGACCGTAGGCGCCGCCGCCGCCGAAGAAACGATCGAGGAAATTGTCGATCACCTTGCCGGCGCGCACATGTGTTTCATCACGGCCGGGATGGGTGGCGGCACCGGCACCGGGGCGGCCCCGATCATCGCCCAGGCCGCGCGTGAATTGGGCGTGCTGACCGTTGGCGTTGTCACAAAGCCCTTCCAGTTCGAAGGTGCCAAGCGGATGAAACAGGCCGAAGACGGCATCGATGCGCTGCAAAAGGTCGTGGACACGCTGATCATCATCCCGAACCAGAACCTGTTCCGGTTGGCCAATGAACGCACAACGTTCACCGAAGCCTTCGCTATGGCTGACGATGTGCTGTATCAAGGCGTCAAGGGGGTGACCGACCTGATGGTGCGGCCCGGCCTGATCAACCTCGACTTTGCCGACGTGCGCGCCGTGATGGACGAGATGGGCAAGGCGATGATGGGGACCGGCGAAGCGTCGGGCGATGATCGTGCCGTTCAGGCAGCCGAAAAGGCCATCGCCAACCCGCTGCTCGACGAAATCAGCCTGAATGGTGCGAAGGGTGTCTTGATCAACATCACCGGTGGCTATGATCTGACCTTGTTCGAACTGGACGAAGCCGCGAACATCATCCGCGAAAAAGTTGATCCCGACGCCAATATCATCGTTGGCTCGACCCTCGACGTCAACATGGAGGGCATGCTGCGCGTTTCGGTTGTGGCGACAGGCATTGATGTAGCTGTGGCAAAAGCCGAAACACCTGTTGCGCGTCGGTCGATGGCTGCACCGCTGCCGTCGCATTTTACCCCGCCGGCCCCGACGCAAGCGCCCGCTCCTCAGGCCACGTTTGCCGCCCAGCAAGCGGCGATGGCGCCGGCGCCGCAACCGACACAGGCCGCCCCCTTGCAGCCACAACTGTTCGATACTGCGGCCCAGTCAGGCTATGAGGCTGAGGTGGAAGAATTCGGCGATGACGTGCCAGAACCGGCCTATCGCCCGCAGGCTCCGGCCCCGGCCCCAACTGCCGCGCGTGGTGTTCCGATGACGGATGATGCTGCAGCATTTGTGGCACCGCGTCCGCGTGCGGCGGGAACGCCGTCTCCCGAAGCTTTGGCCCGGTTGCAAGCCGCAGTGTCCCGTGCACCGGCGCAACAGCCGCAGTCACGTCCGGTCGCACAGGCAGCCCATCATCCGACCGCCGTCACAAAGGCTGTCGAGCAGGCACGCCCGCGCTTTGGCATCGGATCGCTGATCAACCGGATGGCGGGCGGAGGCCATGAGCCGGTCGCCGAACGCGCCGCGCCCACGCGTCAGCAGCCACCCGTTACGTCTTATGACGAAGAACCGGAACTGAGCGCGGATCAGGAGCGGATCGAGATCCCGGCCTTCCTGCGGCGTCAGGCCAACTGATACAACTTTGTAACAAACACCTGAGGGCCCGCATGTGATGCGGGCCTTTTGTGTTTTCATTCAATACCTTGTGCGCGATTATTGATGTCAGGTTCCGACACAAAGCGTGAATTGGCATTTTGGGGTGACATCCTTAAATCTTTATCAAGACATGCGCCGCCGCGCACGGGCGAGGGCGGACAAGATCCAGAGGTCGGGCTTTGCAGAATACGTTGAAATCTGCTGTGGTGTTTGAAGGTCGGGGTTTGCACTCTGGCGCACCCGTGCGCATGGTCGTGCGACCTGCCTCGGCTGACTATGGCATTTGGTTCAAACGCACCGACGTGGCCAAGGGCGACGCGCTGATCGCTGCCCGGTGGGACCAGGTTGTTCCGTCGCGGTTGTGCACGCTGATCCGCAACAGTGCAGGCGTCGAAGTTTCGACGATTGAACATGTGATGGCGGCGCTTGCGGGCTGTGCAATCCATAACGCCGTGATCGAAATCGACGGACCCGAGGTGCCCATTCTGGATGGGTCCGCGGTGCCGTTTGTCGAAGGCTTTCTGGCCAAGGGTCTGATTGAACAGACAGCCCCAGTGCGCGCGATCCGGGTTCTGTCGCCAATTGAGGTGTCCGACGGCGAAGCCACCGCCCGTCTGGACCCCGCCGACATGCTTGAAATCGACTTCCAGATCCAGTTCGAGGATGCCGCCATCGGTGCCCAGACCAAGCACCTGAATTTGGCAAACGGCACCTTCGTGCGCGAATTGTCGGACAGCCGTACGTTTTGCCGCCAATCCGACGTCGATGCGATGCGGTCGAAGGGCCTTGCCCTTGGCGGCACGCTGGAGAATGCCGTGGTGTTCGAAGGGGACCGTGTGCTTTCACCGGGCGGTTTGCGCCATGCGGATGAACCCGTGCGTCACAAGATGCTGGATGCCATGGGGGATCTCTATCTGGCTGGTGGCCCGATCCTTGCACGTTATACCGGGATCCGTGCGGGCCACGCTTTGACGAACCGGCTGTTGCGCGCCCTGTTTGCGGATCCGACAGCGTGGCGCATGGTCGAATGCAGCGCGCAAACCGTGGGAAAGCTGCCCGGTATGGGCGTGCATCGCAGCGACCTTCCCGCAACGGCCTGACAGGGTTGTGCGCCGAAGCGTAAAGGCGTTTTGCGCAGCCGATTTATCTGTGCTAGGACGTCTGCAGCAGGGCGGAGTCAGCGCCGCAAGTTGGGCGCGTTCCGGGTGGTTTGATGGATAGACAAACGATGGCAGGCGGAAAATCGAGCGCGCAGTGGTTGGGCATCGCGCTCTTTGTGTCGATCCTCTCGGCGTGCGGCGGAGGCACCAAAGAGCGTCCGCTTGACAGCTACACGGCTGAAGAAATCTACAAGCAGGGCGAATTGCAGCTGGAAACCGGCGCAAAGCCAAAAGAAGCCATCCGGTATTTCCAGGAAGTCGAACGCCTGTATCCTTATTCCGACTGGGCAAAACGGTCGCTGATCATGCAAGCGTTCAGCCAGCACAAAGCCAAGGAATACGAAGACGCCCGTTCCACCGCGCAGCGGTTTCTGGACACCTATCCCGCCGATGATGATGCGCCCTATGCCGCCTATCTGATGGCTTTGTCCTATTATGACCAGATTGACGAAGTGGGTCGCGATCAGGGCCTTACTTTTCAGGCCTTGCAAGCCATGCGCGCCGTGATCGAACAGTATCCCGGCAGCGACTATGCCCGTTCTGCGATGTTGAAATTCGAACTCGCCTTTGATCATCTGGCGGGCAAGGAAATGGAAATCGGTCGCTATTATCTGAAGCGACGCAACTATGCCGCAGCGATCAACCGCTTCCGGACCGTGGTGCAGGATTTTCAGACCACAACCCACACCGCCGAAGCCCTGCACCGGCTGGTCGAAGCCTACCTTGGCCTTGGCCTGACCGCCGAGGCGCAGACGGCAGCGGCGATTCTGGGCTTCAACTACCAATCGTCGCCGTTCTATGACGACAGTTTCCGTCTGCTGAAAGGGCGCGGTCTGGCCCCCGAGGCCCGGGGCGACAGTTGGTTGCGCACCGTCTATCGTCAGATGGTCAAAGGTGAATGGCTGTAAAGCCGGTGCAGGTCATCAATCACCTGACGGGATGACATATGCTCCGCTCGCTTGATATCCGCGATGTGCTGATCATTGACCGGCTGACCCTTGATCTGGGGCCGGGCCTCAATGTATTGACCGGCGAAACCGGGGCCGGAAAGTCGATTCTGCTGGATGCGTTGGGGTTCGTCCTCGGCTGGCGGGGCAGGGCAGAGCTGGTCCGCGCCGGGGCGTCGCAGGGCGAAGTGACGGCAGTGTTCGATCTGCCGCCTGGTCATGCCGCGCGGGTCGTGCTGGACGAAGCCGGAATCGAGGTTGAGGACGACCTGATCTTGCGGCGCGTGAACACGTCCGATGGGCGCAAGACGGCTTTTGTGAATGATCGCCGCGTCTCGGGCGAGGTGTTGCGGGCGCTGTCGGATGTGCTTGTCGAACTGCATGGGCAGCACGATGACCGGGGGCTGTTGAACCCCCGCGGCCATCGGTCTTTGCTGGACAGTTTTGCCGGGGTGGATACCGCGCCGTGCCGCGCGGCTTGGGCTGCGGCCCGCTCTGCGCGCACGGCCCTGGCGGCGGCCGAGTCGGCGCTGGCCTCTGCCCGTGCCGAGGAAGATTATTTGCGCCATGCCGTCGCTGAACTGGACAAGCTTGATCCTGAACCGGGTGAAGAGGCCGTGCTGGATGCCCGACGGCGGGCCATGCAGGGCGCGGAACGGATCCGGTCCGATGTTGCGCGTGCCTTGCAGATGTTGTCCGAAGACGGGGCCGAGGCCGCCCTTCGTGATGCAACCCGCTGGCTGGAGGGCGCGTCGGACAAGGCGGACGGCATGTTGGAAGCGCCCTTGGCAGCCCTTGGCCGGTCGCTGATCGAACTGTCCGAGGCGCAGGCCGGGGTCGAGGCCTGTCTTGCTGCGCTGGACGTGAACCCCGGCGAGCTTGAGGCAATGGAGGAACGGCTTTTTGCCATCCGTGCTTTGGCGCGCAAACATTCGGTCTTGCCCGATGATCTGGGGAGTTTTGCCGACACCCTGCGAAGCCGGCTTGCCGCGCTCGACAATGGCGAGGCCGGCATCGGGCGGTTGCAGGCGGCTGTGACCCAAGCCGAGGCATCGTGGCAGGCCGAAGCCGCCAAGCTGACCCAGACACGACGTGCGGCAGCGCTACGGCTGGATAAGGCAATGGCCGCCGAACTGGCGCCGCTGAAAATGGAACGCGCGATCTTTGCCACGGACGTGAGCCATGCGGACGGCGGACCGGATGGGTCTGACGAGGTAACCTTTACCGTGGCCACCAACCCCGGCGCGCCGTCTGGCCCCTTGAACCGGATTGCATCGGGGGGCGAACTCAGCCGGTTCCTGCTGGCGCTCAAGGTCTGTCTGACCGGGCAGGCTGAAGGTCTGACCATGATCTTTGATGAAATCGACCGGGGTGTGGGCGGGGCGACTGCCGACGCGGTCGGGCGGCGGTTGAAGCTGCTGGCGGACACGGCGCAGGTGCTGGTTGTAACCCACAGCCCGCAGGTGGCCGCCTTGGGCGCGCATCACTGGCGGGTGGAAAAGCGGGTCGAGAATGGCCAGACACTTTCCACCGTCCACGCGCTGCCACCCGCCGAACGGGTCGAGGAAATCGCCCGGATGCTATCGGGCGACACCGTCAGCGACGCCGCGCGTCAGGCAGCGCGGGCGCTTTTGGGCTGATCAGCCTTCCACCACAGCGAAGGTTGCGGTCAACGCGACCCAGCCTTCGCCTTTCGCGGCCAGCACTGCCGTCAGCAAGGCGCCGACGCGGGGCAGTTCCGATCCGCGTTCGTCGCGCAGGCCGGTGACAACGAACCTTTGATGCAGGATCGCTGCCCCCGGACCCATCGGGCGAAGGGCAAGCCTGCCGCTGACCAGCCGAGCCATCCGCGACAGGCCCGCGAATTCCTGCCGCATCCCTTCGGCAATTTGCGTGCGCCCTTCGGACCAATGCCCGGTCAATGCATGAAAGCCGCCATCTTCGGCAAAAAGGCCGGCTATGCCGTCGGCATCCTGTGCGCCGAAGGCTGCGGCAAAGGCACGGGGAAAATCGGCAGGATCGCTCATTGCGGCACCACCTTGCCGGGGTTCAACAACCCATGCGGGTCCAATGCCCGCTTGATTGCGCCCATGACCGCCCAAGCCGGGCCATGTTCGGCTGCCATGTAGCCCAATTTGCCCATACCCACCCCGTGTTCGCCCGAAATCGTGCCGCCCAAGCGCAGCGCGCGGTCAGCCATCCGCCCGGCAAGGTGCTGTGCCACCGCGAGTTCCCCTGCATCACCCGGTCGCACCAGAAGGATTGCGTGAAAATTTCCGTCGCCGACATGGCCGAGGATCGGGCCGGGGATCGAAGACGCCTCGATGTCGGCCCGCGTTTGGGCGACCGCCTCGGCCAAAGCCGATATCGGCACGCAGACATCCGTCACAATCGCCTTGCATCCAGGGCGGCTGGCCAGAATGGCGGGATAGGCATTGTGGCGCATCTTCCACAACCGGGCGCGATCCTCTTGCGCCTTGGCCCAGACAAACCCGTTCGAACCAAAATCGCGCGCGATCTCGCCAAAGCGTTCGGCCTGTTCGGCTACTCCGACCGGACTGCCGTGAAATTCGATCAGAAGTTGCGGTGCCATAGGCAAGGATTGCCCCGTTGCGGCGGCACAAGCGGCCACCGTATCGACATCCAGAAATTCGATCCGCGCCATCGGGATGCCCATCTGGATCGTGGCAATCACGCAATCCACCGCATGCGCGATATCGGGAAAGGTGCAGATCGCCGCTGACACCGCCTCGGGCTGGCCCTGTAGGCGCAAGGTAAGTTCGGTCACAAGTCCCAGGGTGCCTTCGGAGCCTACCATCAGCGCGGTCAGGTCATACCCCGACGATGACTTCGGTGCGGCAGATCCGGTGCGGATCACTTGCCCGCCCGCCAGAACCACCTCCAGCCCCAGAACGTTGTGGCGCATGGTGCCGTAGCGCACCGCCGTGGTGCCGCTGGCCCGCGTCATGGCCATGCCGCCAAGACTTGCGTTCGCCCCCGGATCGACCGGAAAGAACAAACCCGTGGCCCGCAATTCAGTGTTCAGCGCCTCGCGCGTGATGCCCGGTTGGACGACGGCGATCATGTCTTCGGGGTGAACCGACAGAACCGCGTCCATGCGGGAAAAATCCACCGTGATCCCACCCAAAGGGGCCAGGGCATGGCCTTCAAGCGAGGTGCCCGCGCCCCAGCCGATCATCGGCACGCGGTGTCGGGTACAGATCTCGGCGATCTGCGATACCTCATCTGTGCTTTGCGGATAGGCAACAGCGTCAGGGCTGCGGCACCGGATGTGGCTTTCGGATTGCGCGTGGTGGTCCAGAACCGCCGTGGCGCGAGCCAGGCGGTCCCCCAGAAAAGCAAGCTCGGGCAATGCGGTGTCAAAACTCATGGCGTCCTCCGGTCAGGGCGCAGATTAGGGGGCGACGGTGGTGCCCGCAACCATCCCCAATGCGGTGGCAAGGTCGCCATAGCCGGTAAAGCGCCGCTCATAGGCAAGGTTCAGCCTTCGGGCGCAGTGTTCTGCCTTGGCGTCCAGCGCCGGATCGTTGGTCTGGGCCTGATAGACCAGCTTGGTGTAATTGCCAAAATACATGTCCCGCAATTCTGGGTGCCGATCCAGACCCATCGGACGCCAGACAAAGGCGTCAAACTGGCGCACCAGAAAATCCGTCAGGTAAAACGCGGTGAATTCGGTGTCAGTCTTGGCGGCAAAATTCGCGTTTCCCTGAAAAAAGCTGTAGCAATGTGGGCCTTCGACCATGCCGACGCCCAATTCGGCACATTTGGCCTGCAACAGCCCGCCGGTGCCGCAATCGGCATAGACGACGAACACCTCGTCATAGCGATTGCGGTGCAAGGTTACGGCTTGTTCAACAGCCGCCGGGATCCGATCTGGCCACAGATGCAGGTTGGCTGGCAGACACTGAAGATCCAGATGATTCCAACCGTTGATCTGTTTCAAGGCCAAGATTTCGTGGGCGAGCGCCCCGCAGGCTATCAGCAGGACACTGCCGGTGCCGTCGGCTGGCAGTCCTTTTGTGGTCAGAGCTCCGTCATCCGGCGTCAGCGCCACTGACGCAGGCCAAGCATCAGGCTGGCCGCCAAGGCCACCAAGGCAACAGCCAGCAACGGAACCTGCGCCCAAAAGACCAAGGCCAGCGTTGCACCCGATGCGGCAATCACAAAGGCAAGCATCGCCAGAAACAGGGGAAGGGGCATTTAATTCTCCTTGTCCTGCATACAATGTGGTCCCTGCCGACAGCGATGCCAAGCCCCAAACCGCAAAAAAGCCCCGGCCACCATGGGTGCCGGAGCTTTGGGTGGGTTGTCTGAAATTCAGGCGCTGATCTGGTTGTGCTTACGTGCAACCCAGGCTTTCGCGGTTTCCACGGCGACGGCCGCATCCCGGCAATAGGCGTCAGCGCCAATGGCGCGGCCAAATTCCTCGTTCAGCGGCGCACCACCCACCAGGATGATGTAGTCGTCGCGCAGACCCTTTTCCTTCATCGTGTCGATCACGACCTTCATATAGGGCATCGTGGTGGTCAGCAGGGCCGACATCCCCAGGATATCGGGCTTTTCAGCCTCCAGCGCGTCCAGATACTTCTCGACCGAGTTGTTGATGCCCAGATCCAGCACTTCGAATCCGGCACCTTCCATCATCATCGCGACAAGGTTCTTGCCGATGTCGTGAATGTCGCCCTTCACCGTGCCGATCACCATCTTGCCCATACGCGGCGCGCCGGTTTCCACCAGCAAAGGCTTGAGGATGAACATCCCCGACTTCATCGCGTTCGCAGACAAAAGCACCTCTGGCACGAACAGGATGCCATCGCGGAAGTCGTTTCCGACAATCGTCATGCCGGCAACAAGCGCCTTGGTCAGAACGTCATATGGTGTCCAGCCGCGTTCGATCAGGATGTTGACGCCATCCTCGATTTCTTCCTTCAGGCCGTCATACAGATCGTCGTGCATTTGCAGCACAAGTTCTTCATCCGAAAGATCAGCGAGGATAATTTCGTCTTCGGCCATGGGGTGCGCTCCTGCGGCGATAGGTCTTGCAGCTTGCATGGGGCCAAATCGTCCCCGCAACTTTCCAGATTACGACATGCCCGGAATGAAAGCCGACAGCAAGACAGTGTGGCGCGATGGGACTTGAAAATAGTTCATGATATGTTCACAGTTCGCTTCATGTTGAAGCCTGACCCCACTCTGTCGCCCGGCACCCGCACCCGTGCGCGCGGGGCTGCGTCGAACGCCGTCGGGCGGTTTGAACCACAGCTGCGGGAACGGGTCGATGACGGCTGGGAAATCCCCGAAGAGGACCGCTTGTTGGGCACCGAGGTCCGGCTGGAACGGCCCCGGTCTGCGCTGACCTACAACCGTTCGCCCGACCTTCCGTTCGATCGCAGCATCAACCCTTATCGTGGCTGCGAGCATGGCTGCATCTATTGTTTTGCGCGCCCCAGTCACGCGTACCTGAACCTGTCGCCGGGGTTGGACTTTGAGACAAAGCTCATTGCCAGACCGGGCATTGCCGAGGTTCTGGCGCGCGAATTGCGGGCAAAGTCCTATCGCGTGGCAACAGTGGCTTTGGGGACCAATACGGATCCCTATCAACCCTGCGAAACGGAAAACCACCTGATGCGGCAAATCCTGTTGGTGCTGTCGGATTTCAACCATCCGACGGCCATCACCACCAAAGGCACCCTGATCGAGCGTGACATCGACCTTCTGGCCCCGATGGCGGCGCGCGGGCTGCTGCGTGTCGGGATTTCTGTCACCACCTTGGATGCCGGATTGTCGCGTAGGCTGGAACCCCGCGCGCCTGCGCCTGCGCGGCGGCTGGCGATGATCCGGCGACTGGCGGACGCGGGTATCCCGGTGCGTGCCATGCTGGCCCCGGTGATCCCCGGATTGACCGATCATGAGGTCGAGCCGATTTTGCAATCGGTCCACGATGCAGGCGCGCAAGCCGCCAGCTGGATTGCGCTGCGGCTGCCAATGGAGGTGTCACCGCTGTTTCAGGCTTGGTTGGCGCAGCATGTTCCCGATCGCGCAGCGAAGGTGATGGCGCGGGTGCGCGAGATGCACGGCGGCAAGGATTGCGACGCGCAGTGGGGCCGCCGCATGCGGGGCGAAGGGATCTGGGCCGATCTCATCGCGCAACGATTCGACAAGGCAACGTCGCGGCTTGGTCTGGCCCAGCGGATGCCGCCGCTGCGCACAGACCTATTCCGCCCGCCTGCCCAGCAGGGCGATCAGCTGGCGCTGTTTTAACCCCGGCGTCCGCGCCGTTCGCGCTTTGGCTCGTTCGAGGTGTCGCCCGTGCCGTCCGATGCTGACGAAAAGCCGCCCAGCTTGGCCGAAATGTCTTCCAGCGTCGGGCGCGGGCCTTTGGGCGTGGTTTCCAGCGCCTTGCGCATGGCTTTCAGATGCTCTGGCATGGTGCCGCAGCAGCCGCCAATGATGCGCACGCCCGCATCTCGGGCGAGCACTGCATATTCCCCCATCAACTCGGGCGTGCCGTCATAGTGGATGTGGCCGTCGTGATACTTTGGAATCCCGGCATTGCCCTTGGCGATGATCGGGCGTTCGGTTCCGGTCGAGATGAACCCCAGAATGGTCCGCATCAGGTCGGACGCACCCACACCGCAGTTTGCGCCAAAGGCGAGCGGCGGGTTGGGCAACTTTTCCACCATTTCCGCCATTGCAGCGGAAGTGGTGCCCATCATTGTGCGACCTGCGGTGTCAAAACTCATGGTGCCGCACCATGGCATCCCTGCCAAGGCGGCGGCCTCGGCGGCAGCCTTGTATTCTTCCGGCGCGCTGATGGTTTCGACCCAAAGCACGTCCGCCCCGCCCGCCTTCAGCCCTTCGGCCTGTTCGTGGAACATCTCGACCGCCAAAGCGTGGGTCAGTGTCCCCATCGGCTCGAATATCTCGCCCGTGGGGCCGACCGACCCGGCGACGACCACGGTGCGGCCCGAAGCATCGGCAATCTCGCGGCCAAGCGCCGCACCGACGCGGTTCAACTCATGCACGCGGCTTTGCGCCTGATGTAGTTTCAACCGGCTGGCATTGCCGCCGAAGGTGTTGGTCAGGAAGATATCGGACCCCGACTCGACCGCGCCGCGATACAGCTTGCGGATATTGTCCGGCTGATCGACGTTCCAGAATTCCGGCGGCTCGCCCGAGGACAGGCCCATGTTGAACAGGTTGGTCCCGGTCGCGCCATCGGCCATCAGCCAGTCACGGGTGGAAAGCAGCTTGGAGAGGGCATCTTGCGACATCGGGGCCTCGGCGTTTAGGGGTTCACGCGTCGGCATGCCAGAAGCGGCGCGCAGAGGCAAACCCATTTGGTTCAGAAATACCATTCACACGACAGTACCTGATCTAGCAAAGCAGGCCTGCGCGCACGTTCGGATAATTCATGCAAAAGCCGTCCGGAAGGACGGCTTTCGGTTCTGGCATGTGCCTTTGATCAGATTTCGGTCATCAACTGCGCTTTGGCAACGGGCAGCATTTCGGCCATCTTGGCGCGGATGTCATCGGCGCTGGCGCGGCCGTCAAGATCAGCGGCAACCTTGCGGACCACATCTTCAATTCCGGCTTCTTCAAAATCGGCCTCGACCACTGTCAGGGCATAGGCGGCAGCGTCGTCGCCGGATTTCCCCAACAGACCCGCGGCCCAAAGACCAACGAGTTTGTTCCGCCGCGCTTCGGCGCGGAACTGCATTTCGGCATCATGGGCGAACTTGTTCTCAAACGCGTTTTCGCGGTCGTCAAATGTGGACATGGCCGGTCCCCTTGATTGAAGGATGTTTCCTGTCATATGCCCTTCTCGTCGTTCCGCTGCAAGAGGCGCATGGGAGTGCTGCCACGGCGCGCATCAAACTTATGGCTTTGGAACGTGACTGTGTGGGTGGCCATATCATGCAAATCGTTTGGATTCTGCGTTCGGGGGCCACTGGCGTGCGGCCTCTGGCTTGCGGCGCGGTCGGCCATGACGTATAGGCCAGACAAAGTCAGCTGGGGCGGTTCTTCACCGCCCCTTCCTGCATTGGTCGCGGAGAGTTCATGGCACGGCGCAAGAAGGTCTATGAGGGCAAGACGAAGATCCTCTATGACGGTCCGGAACCCGGCACTTTGATCCAGTACTTCAAGGATGAGGGCATTTCGACCGAATCCCCCGTGACCAGCGAAGCCAAAGGCACCGAGGGCAAGGGCGTTCTGAACAACCGGCTATCGGAATTCTTCATGACCGGGCTGAACAGCATCGGGGTGCCCACCCATTTCATCAAGCGGCTGAACATGCGCGAGCAATTGGTGCGCATGGCCGAGATCCTGCCGCTGGAAGTGGTCGTGCGCAATTTTGCCGCTGGCGAGTTGTCAACAAAACTGGGTATTCCGGAAGGCACAGCACTGCCGCGTCCGATTGTCGAGTATTATTACAAGGACGACCGGCTGGGATCGCCCATGGTGGCCGAAGAACATATCGTCGCCTTCGGCTGGGCCAGCCAGCAGGATCTGGACGACGTGGTGGCATTGGCGCTCAGGGTGAATGATTTCCTGTCGGGCGTGATGATGGGGGTTGGGGTGCGTCTGGCCGATTTCCGTATCGAGGTCGGGCGGGTCTGGGAAGGCGACTACATGCGCCTGATCGTCGCGGATGAAATCAGCCCTGACAATTGCCGCCTGTGGGATCTGCGCCCGGTGACAGACAGGGGGGACGGTCAGACCGTGGCCGAGCCTGGCCCTCTGTCCGATGTCTATACCGAACTCGCGCGGCGTCTGGGCGTGTTGCCCACCAACGTCACCCACACGACAAAGCCGACCCTGATCAATTAGCTCAGCCCGATCCAGCGCCGCGACTCGCTGCGCGTGGTGTCACCTGCGCGGCCTCTTGCTCCGAAGGGGCGGGGGCGGTAAGGGAGAGGCGAAATCTGGTCAGCCATTGGGGAATTGCCATGAAAGCCCGCGTCACCATCATGCTGAAGAACGGCGTTCTGGATGTGCAGGGCGAGGCCGTGCGCCATGCCCTTGGCACCTTGGGCTTTGCCGGCGTCACCGGGGTGCGACAAGGCAAGGTGATTGAACTTGATCTGGCCGAAGGCGATGCTGCGCGTGCCGAGGCAGACGTGAAAGCCATGTGCGACAAGCTGCTGGCCAACACGGTGATCGAATCCTATCGGATCGAGATCGTCTGACGGCGCACAGGTCCGGGCGTTGCCCGGGGGCTGTCTGCCCCCCGAACCCCCCGAGGATATTTTTGAACAGATGAAGGTCACTTTCGGGCGGTGAGAGACAGGCGGATGCCGTCTTTTGCGCGGACCGTCAGATGTGCGACCGGGATCGGCGGGTCTGCGGCAATGGGGCTGAAGCGAAAGGCCCGGACCAGATGCGCAAGAAGCAGCGGACCTTCGACCATGGCAAAGCCCGCGCCGGGACAGACACGCGGACCGGCCGAGAATGGCAAGTATGCGTCGCGGATCGAGGTCTTGCTGTCATCGCGTGCCCAGCGGTCGGGATCAAAACCGTCAGGATTGTCCCACAGGCGTTCGTGTCGGTGCAGGTGCCAAGGTGACAGAACCACTTGCGACCCCGGTGCGATCTTGCGGCCGCGAAACTGTTCGCTGCAGGTGGTTTCGCGTACCATCATCGGCACCGGTGGATAGAGTCGCAGGGTTTCGCGGAACACGTCGCGGGTGAATTTCAGACAGGCCATGGCCGCAAAGTCCGGCGCATCGGGCAGGGTTGCCGCCTCTGCCGCGACCTTGGCTTGCGCATCGGGGAAAAGCGCCAGCAGATAGAGCGCCCATGCCAGTGCCGAGGCGCTGGTCTCGTGCCCTGCCAGAAAGAAGATCGCCACCTGATCGACCATTTCCGCCGTTTCGAACCGCTGACCTGTCAGCGCATCTGTCGTCTGCATGATTTTGGTCGCCAGATCATCGGGCGCTGTTCCTTGAGCGATTTCGGCTGCGCGATCTTCGGTCATCTGCGTGATAAGGGCGCGGATCCGCGCGGCGGATCGTAGCATTGCGCGACGATGCAAGCGGGGAAACCAGTGCGGCAAGGGCAGGAAGGCGGCAAGGTTCAGAATCGGTTGTGTGCGCTGATAGGCACGAAACGCATGGAACACCGCCTGTGCGGTCTGATCTTCGATCGGAACAGAAAACAGCGTTCGAAAGATGACGTCGGCGGCCGTATGGCTCATCTCTTCTTCGATCTCGACCACGCCTTCGCGCATCCGGACGACCGATGCTTCTGCGGCGGCCCACATGGCCGGAAAGGTGTCACGCACGCGCCCGCCTTCAAAGGCCGGGTCGATGATGCGGCGCTGGCGTTTCCAGGTTTCGCCATTGGTCACAAACACGGAATTCCCAAGCAATGGGCTCAGACCTTCGCGGATCCGGTTTGATTTCGGGAAATCATCAGGGCGGAGTTTCAGGACAAGATCAATCAGCTGGGGATCGTTGCACAGATAGCTGCGAAAGAACGGAGTGCGGAACTCGGCCATCCACGCGCGATATAGCCGCGCGGGCTGCGCCGACAGGATATCGTGCCGGAACAGCCGAAAATGGCGCAGCAAGGACACACGGTCGGGGCGCGGGAGGGGCTTGGGCGGGATCATGTCGTGTCAGTATAGCGGTTGACGGGGTGTTCAATGCGGCTTCTCGACGGAGCGCGTCCACGATACCGGTCGGCCAGAGGCACAGGACCAGCCGTGATCTGGAAATAGTCGTAATCGCTGGGCTGGTCGAAGGCGCAAAGATATTGGAAATGAAGGCGGAAAAACCGCCATCGCAGTTCGTTCCAGCGGACAGGCGACAGGGTTTGGGTGAACGCCGCCGAGATAACGAGGGGCCATTTTTTATCCGCCGGGGCCACGCCTGTCACCGAAACCGGATCGCAGAGCGCGAAGGCACAGCCATCGCCGGGGGCTGTCACATCGACCCATGTCACCTCGCTTCGGGCGGAAAGATAGCGCAAATCCGCCCGCAGCCGGTGCGCGTTTGGCAGGAAGGACACCATCGGCACCACCTGACCCAGCGAGAGGAACGACAGTGCCGTGTGGTTGGCCGGAAGCCCGTCGCGGATCAGATCGGCCAGAATGGACACCGCCAGATGCGCGCCGGACGAATGGCCGACCACCAGCACCTCGTCGAAGCCTTCGGTCAGGGCTTGGTGAATTGATTTGCCAAAGTCACGCATCCGCGTCTCAAGCTCGGGCGGAATTGCGCCATTTGACTGCGCCGAATATGCATAATCATGCATCAGGTAATAGGCGAAAATCCGGCCATCCATCGCCTTGAACCATCGCAAGACCACAATCATGGTCAGCGTGCCAATGGCCAGACTGCCAAAATCTGTCACATGCACCGACAGGCCGGGGTGCAAGGTTTTTGCCCAAGCCATCAATGCTGCAAATCCACCAGCGGTCGCCAGCCCAAGCCCGATCGCCAGCGCCAACTGCGCCAGCAGCACGAAGATCGGATACAAGGCTGCAATCATCGGTCCTTTGCGCAGGCGCATCAGCCGGAACAGCGCCCCTGATCCGATATAGGCCCAAGCGGTGCGGATAAGCTGCAGATAGGTGGCGACGATCCCCTGCGACATCGAGGCTTTGACGATATCCGACCAGACCAGAACATCGACATCGGTGTCGCAAACCTGACCCGCGATCACTCCGGTCACATGCCAGCCATAGGGACCTTTGGTCTTTTTGGGTTTCAAATCAATTTGATAGCCCGAAATCCTTGACTGATCCGCACCCTCCTTGCGATAGAGCTCGCGGTATCGACGGGGGTGGATCGGATCATAGCCCGGAATGTAGAACACCCTGCGACGGAAGGGCCTTGCGCCCGACAGCGTCTCTGAGGTGCGTGTTGCGTCCATACGGGTGATCTACCGCCTTTGCCATCCGACAGACTAGGCGGAATTCTTGGCGGAAATAAGGGAAAAACGTCAGCCCAACAGCGGGATGCCAAATCGATCAAAGGTTTCCAGCAGCCACCAGCTGAAATTGGTGAATGCCCCTGTCAGCAAGGCCAGTCCCACGACGATCAACAAAACGCCCATCACCCGTTCGATGGTTTTCATGTAGGGTTTGAGCCGCTGCATCAATCCAAGCGAGCGTTCGACGAACAACGCGGCCAACAGGAAGGGCAGGCCAAGTCCAAGTGCATAGATCCCCAAAAGCAACGTCCCGCGCTGCACTGAACCTTCTTGCGCAGCGAGTGACAGAATGGCACCCAGTTGCGGGCCGATGCACGGTGTCCAGCCAAAGGCAAAAGCAAGGCCCAGAACATAGGCGCCAAAAGCAGATCCGCCCCGGTCGCCCGCATCCATCCGGGCTTCGCGGTCCAGCAGGGGAATGCGGAAAACGCCCAGGAAATGCAGACCGAAAATCAGGACGACAGCACCCGAAACCTGTGAGAAAAGCACCTGATTTTGCAGGAAAAACGCACCAAAGGCCGAGGCGGTGAAGCCGAGCAGCAAAAAGACTGTGGACAGGCCCATGACAAAGAACAGGGCAGGCACGATGACCCGGCGGCGGGCGGTTGCATCGTCGCGCATCTCGCCCATTGAAATGCCGCCCATGTAGGCCAGATAGGGCGGCACGATGGGCAGAACGCAGGGAGAGAGAAATGACAGAATCCCTGCCATCATCGCAATAAGCATCGCGGGCAAAAGCCCTGCGTCGATCAGGTCCACTCCGAACATCTCTGTCCCCTTTGCACAACTGATAGCTTGGACGGATGCCCGCGTCACGGGGGCGGCGTGTCACATCGGCGTGGTTCGTTGAAACATCGCAACGGCAAAGGGCGGCAGGTTTCCCTGCCGCCCTTTTGACCGACCGCGGATCAGCGGCCCACAGACCACCAACCCTTGCGTTTTGGCTTGGCCAAGCCATCCTCGGCCGTGGCATTGGCCTGATCGGGGTCAGGCACAAGACCGGGCGCGTTGGTGTCGTCAGCGCCAAGATCAGCCTGCAGAGGGGGCAAGTCCGCTACAGCCTGAACCAAAGGTTCTGCCACCGGTGCGGGAGGGGTTGGCTCTGGCGCCGGTTCGACGTTCGGTGCCACCACCTCGGCCACAGGTTCCGTCGCCTTTGGCTTGCGGCTCCGGCTGCGCGTTGGTTTTTTCGGCGCCTCTGCTGCGACTTCTGGCGTGGCCTCTTGTGCTGCCTCGGTGGCCGGCTCAGCCACCGGTTCGATGGCATTGGCCTTGCTGGTGCGGCTGCGGCTGCGCGTGGAGCGCTTGGGCTTTTCATCGGTCGTTGGCGGAGCAACGGTCACGCTGTCCGAAGCCTCTTCGGCGACAGGTTCGACCTCAAGCGGAGCGTCTTGCGCCGCTGTCTCAGAGCCCTCGGTATCGCTGTCGTCCTCACCTTCGTCCTGATCGCCATCCTCGGCCGATCCGCCAGCATCGTCACCGGTTCCGTTCGGGCCAGCACCCTTGCGCCGACGACGACGGCGGCGCTTTTTCTTGGTCCCATTGCCATTACCGTCGCCTTCGCGACCTTCGGGCTTGTCAGCTACCTTGATGTCGGACTCGTCCTCGGGCGCTGCGTCCCCTTCGTCTTCGATCTCGTCCTCGATCGGCAGATCTTCTTCGTCTTCCTCGGCCACCGGGGCGCCCATCAGGCTGGAGTTGCCCGAAATCACCGACCCCGGTTCCGGCACCACACGCAGCGCGGTCTTGAACTTTTCGATGGTGTAATCGGGGCTGATCATGGCCGGATCGCCTTCAAGTCGCACTGACATGCCATAGCGTGCTTCGATCAGCGCGATGTGTTCGCGTTTCTGGTTGATCAGATAGTTGATGATCCCAACCGGCGCTTTCAGCAGCACTTCCTTGCTGCGCTTGCGCGTGCCTTCTTCTTCCAGTGCGCGCAACACCTGCAGCGCCATGCTGTCATCACTGCGGATCAAGCCGGTGCCGTGGCAATGGGGGCAGGGCTGGGTCGTCGATTCCAGCATGCCGGGGCGCAGGCGTTGACGGCTCATTTCCATCAGGCCAAAGCCTGAAATCCGGCCAACCTGAATCCGTGCACGGTCTGTTTTCAGCTTGTCTTTCAGCTTTTTCTCGACCGCCGCGTTGTTGCGCCGTTCTTCCATGTCGATGAAGTCGATCACGATCAGACCGGCCAGGTCGCGCAGACGCAATTGGCGGGCAATTTCTTCTGCGGCTTCAAGGTTGGTCTTGGTCGCAGTATCCTCGATCGAGCCTTCCTTGGTCGCGCGGCCCGAGTTTACGTCGATCGCCACCAGTGCCTCGGTGATGCCAATGACGATGTAGCCACCCGACTTCAACTGCACGGTCGGGTTGAACATGCCGCCCAGATAGCCTTCGACCTGATAGCGCGCGAACAGCGGCGTCGGATCGGTATAGGCCTGCACCGCCTTGGCATGGCTGGGCATGATCATCTTCATGAAATCCTTGGCGGTGCGGTAGCCTTCGGCCCCTTCCACCAGAACCTCGTCGATCTCGCGATTATAGAGGTCGCGGATCGAACGTTTGATCAGATTGCCTTCCTCGTAGATCGGTGCTGGCGCAATGGATTTCAGCGTCAGCTCGCGGATCTGTTCCCACAGGCGCATCAGATATTCATAATCGCGCTTGATTTCCGCCTTGGTGCGCTTGGCGCCAGCGGTGCGGATGATCAGGCCTGCACCTTCCGGCACCTCGATCTCGCCTGCGATTTCCTTCAGTTTCTTGCGGTCTGCAGCATTGGTGATCTTGCGGCTGATGCCGCCACCGCGTGCGGTGTTTGGCATCAAGACGCAATAGCGACCCGCCAATGACAGATAGGTGGTGAGTGCAGCGCCTTTGTTGCCGCGCTCTTCCTTGACGACCTGAACCAGAAGGATCTGGCGAACCTTGACCACTTCCTGGATCTTGTATTTGCGCGGCCTTGGCTTGCGCGGCTGGCTGATCTCTTCGGCAACGTCCTCTTCGGCGATGGACTCGATCTCGTCATCGGTATCGCTGGCGTGATCCATCGCACGGTAGGGAGTGTCGCCGTCACTGTTGCCAGTATCGGCCCCCTGACCGTCGGCGTGACCATCCGCCTGCGCGCCATGATCGTGCAAGGTCGGTTCTGCGAGGGGGATGAGGTTAGCGTTTTCCGTGTCGTCGTCCAGATCGACGACATCCATGCCGGCAGGACCAGACGACATCGGATCCCGCGGCCGCGTGGCTTCGGAAGCCGGTTTAGGGCGCGGCGCGCGACGGCGTGAACGGTGGTTTTCTTCTTCTTCTTCTGCGCGGGCATAGGCGCGCTCTTCTTCTAGCAGAGCTTTGCGATCAGCCACCGGGATCTGGTAGTAGTCAGGATGGATCTCGGCAAAGGCCAAAAATCCATGCCGGTTCCCGCCGTAATCGACAAATGCCGCCTGAAGCGAGGGTTCGACCCGCGTTACCTTGGCAAGGTAGATGTTGCCAGCCAGCTGGCGCTTGTTGACGGTTTCAAAATCGAATTCCTCGACCTTGTTTCCGTCCACCACCACAACCCGAGTTTCCTCGGCGTGGGTGGCATCGATGAGCATTTTCTTAGCCATATCATTCCATTGCACCTGCATCGCAATAGGAACCCTGGCGGACCAGAGCTGCCTTCATGCGGGTTGAGGCGTCTTGTTCGGGCGGAGGCGCGCGGAACGCATGACAGCGGGTTGCCCAAAAGGCACCCCACGCCGTCTGTCGTCTGTATCGCGCACGTCATCGCGGTTCACGTCTGAGGGGCGGCAATGCCCCCCACCTTCAAAAAGCCCGTTAATCCAAAGACTTGCGGGCAATGACAACAGCCTTGCGGCCGATCCGGCTGCCTGTCGCGCGTCGCGTTCCATCGCGTCAGCCATGACGGGCAGAGAATTCCGAGCAACGGGCAACGCCCATGCGCCTTAACCCTAGCGGGAAAGCGCGCGGAAGGGCAATGGGCAATTTCGCTGATCCGTTACAATCGGTTCCACTGGCTCAGGTGTAATCCTGCCGCTGCAGCGCGTATTTTGCCATTTTTTCGTTCAGTGTGCGGCGCGGCAGGCACAACTCGTCCATCACCGCGACGATGCTGCCCTTGTGCCGCCGCATCGTGTTGTCGATCAGCATTTTCTCAAAACTTTCGACGTATTCCTTCAGCGGTTTGCCTTCGGTGGTCATCGCAGGGCCAGAGGCCTCGTTGTCGGCCATCAGCAGCGACGCAATCGAGCCCGACCCGCGCCGGTTCTGCAACACGGCCCGTTCTGCAATGTTGACCAACTGACGCACGTTGCCGGGCCATGGCGCCTGCAACAGTTGGGCGGCCTCTTGCGCGGTCACTTGCGGTGCGTCGCAGCCATATTCTTCGGCAAACTGCTCGGACATCCGGGTGAACAATGTCAGAATATCCTCACCCCGCGACCGCAGCGGCGGGCACAGAATGGTCATGGCACCCAAGCGATAATAAAGATCGGCACGCAGGATGTCTTCCAGCGTCTTGTCGGGGGCATGTTCGTTGCAGATGGCGATGATCCGTGTCTCTGGCGGCGTGCCGGAATCGTTGATCAGGGTCAGCAAGCGCGCCTGCAGCGAGTGGCTGAGCGCCTCGACGTCTTCAAGGCACAGCGTGCCGCCGCGCGCTTCTTCCACCAGGGGAATAGTGCCATCTTCGGCGGGACCGAACAGCTTGGCCCCCAACTGGTCCTCGGACCAAGCCGAACAGGAAATCGTGACGAACTTTTTCGACGCGCGCGGCCCCACGGCATGCAATGCATGGGCCACCAAGGTCTTGCCGGTTCCGGTTTCTCCGTCGATCAGCACATGGCTGTCGGCTTGGCCGAGGTCCAGAATATCTTCGCGCAGACGTTCCATCACCGGGCTGCCGCCGATCAGCTTTTTCATCAGAACCGATCCGTCGGAAAGCTCGCGGCGCAGTGCGCGGCTGTCCAGCGTCATGCGCCGGGCATGGGTCGCCTTCTTGGCGAGTTCGGTCATCCGGTCCGGGTTGAACGGCTTTTCCAGAAAATCATAGGCGCCGACACGCATGGCCTCGACCGCCATGGGCACATCGCCATGCCCGGTGATCATGATGACGGGCAGGCCGGAATCCATGCTCATCAGACGCTTCAAAAACGCCATGCCATCCATGCCCGGCATCTTGATGTCGCTGACGACAACTCCGGCAAAATCTGCCCCGATGCCTTTCAGCGCGTCTTCTGCGCTGGCATAGGTTTCGGTGTCAAAGCCCGACAGGGCCAGCCATTG
>JBKBWK010000019.1:0-56759 GCA_046313895.1 Paracoccaceae bacterium | reverse complement strand
CATGCTGCTGTCGCAGATCAATACAGAAGCGGGACTTGCCGTTGTCGTGCGTCAGGGATCCGAGGCGGCAACTGTGCAAGGTGCGACCAGCACCTATCACCTGGCCATGGAAGCCGCAAATTCCGGCCGAAGTCTTGCGCAGGTCATCGCTGCGCACGGTCTGGGGCAAGCGGTCGATCTGCCGCGTATGGCCGCCGAGGGCCGGCTTGCCCCGCCGATCACCCATCCTGACCTGGCGCACCTGCATCTGACCGGCACCGGTCTGACCCATCTGGGCAGCGCGGCCACCCGCGATGCGATGCACGCCAAGGTCAATGCCGAGGATGCATCGGACTCGATGAAGATGTTTCGCATGGGGCTGGAGGGTGGCAAGCCCGCGACCGGCCCCGGTGTGCAGCCAGAATGGTTCTACAAGGGCAATGGCGTCAATCTGGTGGCCCCCGGCGGCGCCCTTACGTCACCCGGATTTGCACTCGATGGTGGCGAAGAACCGGAATTGGCGGGGATTTATGTGATTAACGCACAGGGGTGGCCCTGCCGCGTTGGTTGGGCCTTGGCGAATGAATTCTCTGACCATGTGACCGAACGCATCAACTATCTGTATCTGGCCCATTCGAAATTGCGGCCCGCATCCATCGGACCCGAAATTCTGGTCGGGGATTTGCCGCCCGACATCCGTGGCACCAGCCGTATCCGGCGTGCGGGCGCGGTGATCTGGGAAAAACCGTTTTTGTCGGGCGAAGCGAACATGTCGCACAGCTTTGCCAACCTTGAGCATCATCATTTCAAGTATGATCTTTTCCGCCAACCGGGTGACGTGCATGTGCACATGTTCGGCACCGCAACCCTGTCCTTCGCCGATGGGATGCGACCCGAACCCGGTGATGTCTTTGAAATCGAAGCGGCCGACTTTGGCCTGCCGCTTTGCAACCCGCTTGCCATTGCACCCGATGTCGGGATGCAAGGCGTGAACGCCCTGTGAGGACAACATGACCTTCAAACCAGCCAAGTGGCCCCGCCGTCTGCGCAGTCAGGAATGGTTCGGCGGCAATGGCCGCGACCAGATCTATCATCGTGGATGGATGAAAAATCAGGGCTTTCCGCACGATCTGTTCGACGGTCGTCCGGTGATCGGTATCCTGAACACATGGTCGGAACTGACCCCCTGCAATGCCCATCTGAACGATCTGGCGCAACGGGTGAAGCACGGCATCTACGAGGCCGGTGGGTTTCCGGTCGAAGTGCCGGTGTTTTCGACCAGCGAATCCGCCCTTCGCCCCACCGCAATGATGTTTCGCAACCTTGCCGCCATGGCTGTGGAAGAGGCGATGCGCGGTCAACCCATGGACGGCTGCGTTCTGCTGGTCGGTTGCGACAAGACCACGCCGAGCCTGCTGATGGCCGCCGCGTCAACCGATTTGCCGTCGATCATCGTGACAGGGGGGCCGATGCTGAACGGCTACTACCGAAACGAACGGGTCGGGTCGGGTACGCACCTGTGGAAATTCTCCGAGGCCGTAAAGGCAGGTGAGATGACCCAAGAGGAGTTCGCCGAGGCCGAAGCGTCGATGTCCCGCTCTCCGGGGTCGTGTAACACGATGGGCACAGCCTCGACCATGGCATCCATGGCGGAAGCCCTTGGCATGGCCCTGTCGGGCAACGCCGCCATTCCGGCGGTGGACAGCCGCCGCCGTGTCATGGCGCAACTGACCGGACGGCGGATTGTGCAGATGGTCAAGGATGACCTGAAGCCGTCCGACGTGTTGAAGAAGCAAGCCTTTGAAAACGCGATCCGCACCAACGCCGCCATTGGCGGCTCGACCAATGCGGTCATTCACCTGCTGGCCATCGCGGGCCGAGTGGGCGTTGACCTGACGTTGGATGATTGGGATCGCTGCGGCCGCGATGTGCCGACCATCGTGAATCTGATGCCATCGGGCAAATACCTGATGGAAGAATTCTTTTATGCAGGTGGCCTGCCGGTGGTGATCAAGCGCCTCGGCGAAGCCGGTATGCTGCACAAGAACGCGCTCACGGTCTCGGGCGAGTCGATGTGGGATCAGGTCAAGGATGTGAAGAACCACAACGAAGATGTGATCCTGCCAGCCGAAAATGCGCTGACCCAATCCGGCGGCGTGGTGGTCTTGAAAGGCAATCTTGCACCCAAAGGGGCGGTCCTGAAGCCTTCGGCTGCCAGCCCGCATCTTCTGGTGCACCGGGGCCGCGCCGTGGTGTTCGAAGATATCGACGACTACAAGGCCAAGATCAACAACCCCGATCTCGATATCGACGAAAGCTGTATCATGGTTCTCAAGAACTGTGGGCCCAAGGGTTATCCCGGCATGGCCGAGGTCGGCAACATGGGGCTTCCGCCCAAGGTTTTGAAGAAGGGCATCACCGATATGGTCCGCATTTCCGATGCGCGCATGTCGGGAACCGCCTATGGCACCGTCGTCCTGCACACCTCGCCCGAGGCAGCGGCAGGCGGGCCTTTGGCGGTGGTGCAGACTGGTGATTTCATCGAACTGGACGTGCCGAACCGCCGCCTGCATCTGGATATCACGGAGGCAGATCTTGCGGCGCGACTTGCCGCATGGACACCTACCCATGATTTGTTCCCGTCCGGCTACGGCTGGCTGCATCAGCGCCACGTCGAAGGCGCTGATACCGGGGCAGATCTCGACTTCCTGAAAGGCAGCCGGGGTGCACCTGTGGGCAAGGATTCGCACTGATGAAGGTGGCACTGGTCGGCATCGGAAAAATCGCAAGGGATCAGCATGTTCCCGCCATCGCGGCCAGTGCGCAATGGGATCTTGCTGCCACCGTCTCGCGCTCCGGGACGGTGGACGGGGTCGAGCCCTACACCGACATCACGTCAATGCTTGCGGCGCGGCCGGATATTCCGGTGGTGTCACTGGCGTTGCCCCCGGTGCCACGCTTTGCCTACGCACAGGCGGCGATCATGGCGGGCAGGCACGTCATGCTGGAAAAACCGCCTGGTGCCACGCTGGCGGAAATCCATGCTCTGCAGGCGCTTGCCGCCGATCACGGTGTTACGCTTTACGCCACATGGCACAGCCGGATGGCCCAAGCGGTTGCGCCGGCAAAGGCGTGGCTGGCGGGCAAAACGGTGGTCCGCGCCCATATCACCTGGCGCGAGGATGTGCGTAAATGGCATCCGGGTCAGGACTGGGTGTTCGAGCCCGGCGGCATGGGGGTGTTCGATCCCGGCATCAACGCCCTGTCGATCCTGACGGAAATCCTGCCCGCCCCCGTGCATTTGCAATCGGCTGATCTGGAATTTCCCGCCAATCGTCAGACGCCCATTGCGGCGCGCCTGACCTTCAGCGGTCAGATCACCGCCGATTTCGACTGGCGTCAGACCGGACCCCAGACCTGGGACATCGAGATCGACACCAACGCTGGCCCCATGGCGCTGCGGATGGGTGGAAATGTGCTTGAAATCGCCGGACAGGCAGCGCAGGGCGAAAGCAGCATCATGGGGGAATACCCCGCCCTGTATGCCCGTATGGCCGAACTGATCGCAACCGGCGAGTCCGAGGTTGACCTCGCCCCGATGGTCCATGTGGCTGATGCCATGACCTTGGGTCAACGCATCATCACCGACGCATTTCACTTCTGACTCATCTGTTCCCAAATATCCCACGGATGGACCGGGGGGTGTGAAACCCCCCGGTCCAACGCCAAACAATCGGAGACCGACATGCTGACAGGCAAGCACCTTATCGCGGGCGACTGGGTCGTGGGGGCATCGACCTTCGCCTCCACCCCTGCCCATGGCCCGAGCCATGACTTCGGCGTCGGGACCCCCGCCCTCGTCGGAAAGGCCGTTGAGGCCGCCGAAGCCGCCTTCCCGTCCTATGCTGCGACATCGCGTGAAGATCGCGCCCGCTTTCTTGAGGCGATTGCCTCAGAAATCGACGCCCGCGGCGACGCCATCACCGAAATCGGCACGCAGGAAACCGGCTTGCCCACTGCGCGTCTGCAGGGCGAGAGGGGGCGCACCACGGGTCAGTTACGGCTGTTTGCAGCGCATATCCGCGCAGGCGACTACCTTGACCGCCGTCATGACGCGGCCTTGCCTGATCGCCAGCCCCTGCCGCGCCCCGACCTGAAAATGGTCCAGCGTCCGATTGGCCCGGTGGCGGTGTTTGGCGCGTCGAACTTCCCGCTGGCCTTTTCGGTTGCGGGCGGAGACACCGCCAGCGCGCTGGCCGCAGGCTGCCCTGTGGTCGTCAAAGGCCACTCGGCCCATCCCGGCACGGGCGAGATCGTCGCCCAGGCGATTGATGCTGCACGAAAAGCCTGCAATCTGCACCCTGGCGTGTTCAGTCTGGTGCAGGGTGGCAAGCGCGATGTGGGCGAGGCGCTGGTGCAGCACCGGTTGATCCAAGCGGTCGGTTTCACCGGCTCACTCGGCGGCGGCCGCGCGCTTTTTGACCTGTGCGCTGCGCGTCCAGACCCGATCCCGTTCTTTGGCGAGTTGGGCAGTGTCAACCCGATGTTCTTGCTGCCGCACGCCCTTGCGACGCGCGGCAATGCCATCGCGGCAGGATGGGCCTCCAGTCTGTCCATGGGGGCAGGGCAATTCTGCACCAATCCGGGCATTGCCGTGGTGATAAATGGCCCCGAGGCCGACATCTTTGTCGCAGCGGCCAAGGCAGCGCTCCAGCCCGTCGGCGCTCAGACCATGCTGACGGATGGCATGGCTGACGCTTATCGCCAAGGCCGCGACCGCGTTGCCGCGGGCACCGGCGTGCGCAGCATTCTGACCACCATGTGCGAGGCGCGCACTGCAACGCCAAACCTGTTCGAGGTGTCGGGTGCCGACTGGCTGGCCGATCACATGCTGGCCGAAGAGGTGTTTGGCCCGCTTGGCCTGATCATCCGCGTCCGCGATGCCGCAGAAATGCATGCGATTGCCAGCAGTCTGCAAGGCCAGCTGACCTGCACCCTGCATCTGGATGACGCCGATACGACCCTTGGCCAGACCCTACTGCCGGTTCTTGAACGCAAGGCCGGACGGATCCTTGCCAACGGCTTTCCAACCGGGGTCGAAGTGGCGGACAGCATGGTGCACGGCGGTCCCTATCCGGCCAGTACCAATTTTGGCGCCACCTCGGTCGGCACATTGTCGATCCGCCGCTGGCTGCGCCCGGTCTGCTATCAGAACATGCCAGACACGCTGTTGCCCGCAGATTTGCGTTAGGCCGATATCTGCGCGATATCAACGCTGTGGCTGCCGGATTGACGTCCATCCAGCCGCAGCCATCCCGTCACCGGCGCCACATCGTCGTAATCGCGACCGAAGCCCACATCGATGTGATCGTTGCGTACAAAGCAGGAATTTGTGGGGTCGTAATCGATCCAACCCATTTCCGCGCCGGCCCAGGCCCGAACCCAGGCGTGCATGGCATCCGCCCCGGTCAGGCGCGGTTGCCCGGGCGGGGGTTCGGTACGCAAATACCCCGCAACATAGGCGGCTGGCACACCGAGGCTGCGCAAGCCCCCGACCATGATCTGTGCAAAATCCTGACAGACGCCCCGGCCCATGGCAAAGGCCTCTTCCGGCAAGGTGTCCACGCTGGTGGCATCGGCATCGAATACCATATGCTGGTGCAGGCCCACCCCGAAAGACTCGACCACATCGCGCACGGTGACACGGTTCGAGGTCAGATCCATTGCAAATGCCGTGATCAGGGCCGACTCAGATATCTTCCGTGACGCTCCGGTGAAATGATGTGGCGACGCCGGGCCAACATCCCTATGGCCCGCAACCTCTGCGGCAAGGCGTTCCAGAGGGGTGGAAATATCCAGCAAGTTGGTGTCGTCAGCGCGGTCCACGACGGCGGTCATCAACAAATCAAGCGAGGTCAAACCCGGGGGAATGGCAGCTTCGATCACGCGGGTTCCGAAGAAGTCCGAAAACTGTCTGTTTTCGGCGACCGAAGGGATCAGTGACACTTGAGACAGTCGCACCGTTTGAAACCCGGTCCCATCTGAGGGAAGAACCCGAAAAAGCTGACGTCCCGCGCCTGTGGGGCGGTCAAACTCATATCGCATGGCAAGTCGCAGGGAATAGAGGGTCACCGAAGATACGCCTCGGTCAAAAGATCAGACAGTTCAGACAAACGCTCCCGCAGGGCTTCCAGCGCCTGTGTTGTCAATGTCTCTGGCGTTGCGGTCGCAATTTCAACCTGGCATCGCAACATGGCACGGCCAAGGTCCGACAGTTGTCCATGGATCGAAGCGTTTGGCAAAGATTGCACCTGGGCTGTCAGATCGTCGATCTGATGCCGAACCGATCGTGGGTTCAGTGGGTCCAGAGCAAGAAGGTCAATGACCGTATCGCGCGACGAGGCCGCGGTAAACCGGCGGCGGTGGGTCAGCACGCTGTCGCCAAGTTCGATGCACAGATCAAGCGCGCCGGGCGGCGCATTGCTATCGGCCAATGCGGCCAGAAACCCGGTCATTCCCAAGGCACGTTCATGCTGCCGTCCGATGGACAGGAAACGCCAACCGAAAAAACGATACATGTTTTCATGCACCAGCCCGGAAAAACCCGCCAACTTGCGCAGCAAGGCAGACAACGCACGCGCGGCGTCATCGCCGGGGGTGACACGGTCGGCCATGCGGCGCGCGGTTTTGTCCAGATCATTCAACGCTGACCAGCCATCGGGTGAAAACCGATCCCGAACCTGACCGGCTGTCGCAACCGCAGCCGCCAAAGTCTCCAGCAGCCCTTGGGGTATACCCGCGTCGCCATCGACCCCGTATGCCAGCAGCAGGGCATCCATCCTGTCCTGCAAGGGGCGGCCTGCGCTGCCACTTTCCGCAAGGCGGATGTGACGCGCCCGCAGCAGCCGGACGATCCCTTCGGAGCGCTCAACATAGCGGCCAAGCCAGAACAGGTTGTCCGCCGCGCGCGCGGGCAAGGCCCCCGGCGTCGAACGCCTGTAGGGACCCGAGGGCGGTTCTGTCATGCTGACAGCGGGCACCGGAGACTTGCTGATGACCCAGACATCCGCAGCGCTGCCGCCGCGCTGCATCGCCAAGGCTGTCGGATCTGCACTTGCCCCGATGCGGGCAAAGCCGCCCTGCATGACCTTCCATCCCTCGGTCGTGCGGGCCAGAAACACCCGCAGGCTCATGGGGCGCGGGACCAGGCGCCCGTTGATCAGCGACGGCGTGGTGGACAGGGTCACGGCCTCTTGTGCCACAAGATCTGGCCCGTCTTTTGCAAGCCTCAGCGCCAGGTCTGCGGCTGACAGGTTCGACGCAGGGTCGCTTTCGCCCGCGTGATCAAACGGCAGGCCGGTTCCAAGGGCCTTCGACAACACCATCCGCGTCGGATCCGCCATGACATGCGCGCGTTCGGCTTCGCCGCCGCACCACCAGGTGGCAATGTTCGGCATCGCCAGTGGGGCGCCAATCAGTTGCGGTGCCAGCTTTGGCAGAAATGCCATCAGAGCCCGCGTTTCAAGCACGCCCGAGCCAAGGCAGTTCACCATCGTCACGCCATGCTGCCGGAGGGCTGACACCAAGCCCGGCGTGCCAATGCGGGACACCGGATCAAGCTCCAGCGGGTCGGCGTAGCTGCTGTCCATGCGGCGCCACAGAACATCAAGTGGCCGCAGGCCCGACACTGTCCGCAGCATCAGTCGCCCGTTCTCGACAGTCAGATCTTCGCCTTGTACCAAGGAAAAGCCCAGATAGCGCGCAATCCACGCCTGTTCAAAATAGGTCTCGTTCAACGGGCCTGGCGTCAGGATGCCGACGCGACCGTCCCTGTCAGACCGCAGGGCCAGAAGAGCATCGCGGAAGTCGCGGAAGAACCCGGCCAGCCGATGCACATTCTGCCCGGCAAACACATCCGTATAAATGCGTGAGGTCGCGACGCGGTTTTCCAGCGCGTATCCGGCACCCGACGGGGCCTGCGTGCGATCTGCCAGCACCCACCACTGCCCATCCGGACCACGGCCGATTTCAAAGGCAATGAAATGCAGGAAATGCCCGGATGCCGGCGAAACGCCAACCAAGGGACGCAGCCACTCCGGATTTCCCGCCACAAGGGACGCCGGCAAATTCCCATCTTTTACCAGCCGGTTCGGGCCATAGAGATCGGCCATGACCGCTTCCAGCAGATCGGCCCGTTGGATCAGCGCAGCAGAAAGCTGCACCCAATCGGTTTCGTCCAGAAGGACTGGAATATGGCTGAGCGGCCAAGGCCGTTCGACAGATTTGCCCGCACCATACTGGCGGTAAAACACGCCGGAGTCGCGCAAGTACTGCTCGGCCCGGCCCGTGGCGCGGGACAATTCTTCGTCCGTCAGGCCCTGCAGATGGTCGATCAGCGGCCGCCACAGCGACCGCACAGTACCGTCGGGCGCAACCAGTTCATCTGGCACGCCCGGCAAGGGACAATAGGTCGCCAGACCGCGATCCCGTCCGGTCGCCCTATCGCCCGGTTGCACCCTGTTGCCCTTTGCCCTGTCCATCGACGGACTAGAGCCCGACTGGTCGTCGCAGGTCAAGCGTTAGCGGAAATTCCCGGTGTGGGCGTTCCTGAGCCGGACGAACAGTGTGGCCGGGTCGGTGTCCGCTGGGTTCAAACCGGGCCAGACGCCGTGCCTCGGCTTCGTTGCCGTTTACGGGGAAGGTGTCATAGTTGCGCCCCCCCGGATGGGCGACATGATAGACGCATCCCCCTAATGGCCGCCCCGACCAGGTGTCAAAGATATCGAAGGTCAGCGGAGCATCGACCGGCAGCACCGGATGGATCGCCGAAGACGGCTGCCACGCCTTGTAGCGCACGCCGGCCACTGCCTCGCCCGCGCCGATGTCGGCGAGCGGCACTGTTCGCCCGTTGCACAGCACAAGATAGCGCGACGGGTCAGCAGCGGTCAGCTTCACCTGCAATCGTTCGGTAGAGCTGTCGGTGTAGCGCACCGTGCCGCCAATCGCGCCGGTTTCCCCCAACACATGCCACGGTTCCAGTGCCTGACGCAGTTCCAGATGAACGCCGTCGTAGTCCACCTCGCCACAGAACGGGAAACGGAATTCGGCCTGCGCCATGAACCAGTCTTCGCTGAGCGCAAAGCCATGCTGTGCCAGATCTGCCAGCACATCACGGAAATCCTGCCAGACATGATGCGGCAACATGAAACGGTCGTGCAGCGCGGTGCCCCAACGCGTCAATTCACCCTGCGCCGGATTGGCCCAGAAACGCGCAATCAGGGCCCGCATCAGCAATTGCTGCGCCAGACTCATGCGCGCATCGGGTGGCATCTCGAACCCGCGGAATTCCACCAGACCGAGGCGGCCCGTGGGGCCATCCGGCGAATACAGCTTGTCGATACAAATCTCGGCCCGGTGGGTGTTGCCGGTGACATCGGTCAGCATGTTGCGCAACAGCCGGTCCACCAGCCATGGCATCGGGGCCGCACCCTGATCTGGCGAAGGTATCTGCGCCAGAGCGATCTCCATCTCATACAGCGCGTCATGCCGCGCCTCGTCGATGCGCGGGGCCTGCGAGGTGGGGCCGATGAACAGACCCGAGAACAGATAGGACAGCGACGGGTGACGGTTCCAGTGCAGGATCAGACTGCGCAGAAGGTCTGGCCTGCGCAGAAACGGGCTGTCATTCGGCGTGGCGCCACCAACCACCACATGGTTGCCGCCGCCGGTTCCGGCATGTTTGCCATCGATCATGAACTTGTCGGCTCCAAGCCGGCATTGGCGGGCCTCTTCATAAACCGCCGTCGTGATGTCGATGCAGTCCTGCCATGTGTGGGCCGGGTGCACATTCACTTCGATCACCCCCGGATCGGGCGCCACGCGGATCACATTCAATCGCGGGTCATGCGGCGGGGCATAGCCTTCGATATGCACTTGCAGCCCAAGCTTTTTGGCCGCCGTCTCGGCCGCGCGCACCAGATCGAGGTAGTCCTCGACCGACACCACAGGCGGCATGAACACGCACAGCCGTCCGTCACGCGGTTCAACCGAAAGGGCCGTGCGGATATGTCCATCCACCTCGAACTCGGGCGAGCCTTGTGCCACCTGCGCCCCTTGCGGTCCACTGGCGGTAAAGCTGGCCGAGGTTTGCGGCCGTGCTTCGGTAACACCGGGGGCATTGGGCAGCGGTAGGGGCGCGCGTTCGACCGTCGGATCGGTCAGGTTTATATAGGGATATTGTGAAGGCGGCAGCCACGGAAGGCTTTCCAGCGGCAAGCGATAGCCGACCGGACTATCCCCCGGCACAAGGAACATATGCCCACGCCGCAGCTTCCACTTTTCCGTGCGCCACCTGTGCCCGGATGCCTTCGACTGCCAGCTTTGCACCGGAAGAACAAAACCTGACGGGTTCGTAAGGCCACGATTGAACACGGTGGCAAGCCGATGCCGTTCTTCGGGATCTTTCAGTTTGGAATTGGCTGGCGTCACATTGTCCGGCAGGTTGGATTCCTTTACCAACCACTGGGCCGGATCCTCATAGGCCGGCACAATGCAGTCGGCGTCCAGTGCAAGGTCATCTGCGATCTGTTGCAAAAGGTGCTGCGCGTCATCGGTCGTGACACCTGTCTGCGCCCCTTCTTCGGCGATCAGTTCAGGATCTGACCAGATCGGATGCCCATCGGTGCGCCAGTAAAGCGAGAACGTCCATCGGGGCAAGGTCTCGCCCGGATACCACTTGCCTTGACCATAATGCAGGAATCCCCCCGGTGCGAACCGGTCCCGCAACCGGCGGATCAGGCGATCGGCCAACACGCGCTTTGTTGGACCGACGGCGTCCGTATTCCATTCTTCGGCTTCGAAATCGTCGATCGAAACGAAAGTCGGCTCACCCCCCATGGTCAGGCGGACATCTCCCTCTGTCAGTGCCGCATCGACCTTGTGACCCAGCGCTTCCAGGTCCGTCCATGCGTCGTCACTGAACGGTTTGGTAATGCGCGGATGTTCGGCCATCCGGGACACGCGCATGTCAAAGGCAAAATCGACCTCGGCAAAGCTGGCCATTCCTGAAATCGGGGCGGCATTGCGATAGTGCGGCGTTGCGGCCAGCGGAATATGACTTTCGCCCGCCAAAAGGCCGCTGGTCGGGTCCAGTCCGATCCAGCCTGCGCCGGGCAGGTAAACCTCGCACCACGCGTGCAGGTCGGTGAAATCCACCTCGGTTCCGGACGGGCCATCCAGCGCCTTCAGGTCAGGTTTCAGCTGGATCAGGTAGCCCGAGACAAAGCGGGCCGCAAATCCCAGATGGCGCAGGGCCTGCACCAGAAGCCAGCTTGAATCGCGGCAGGATGCACTTTGCACTGCCAGGGTTTCTTCAGGGGTCTGCACCCCTGGCTCCATCCGGATGGTATAGCGCAGGGTGCCGGCCACCATTGCGTTCAGGTTGACCACAAAATCGACGCTGCGCACCGGGTCTTTGGGGACGCTTTCGAGAAAGGCGCGAAGCAAAGGGCCGGCAGGATCGGCGCGGCGGTAGATCTCCAGATCATCCGTCAGATCCGGCGGATAATCGAAGGGCCAGACCTCGGCCGATTCCTCGACAAAGAAATCAAAGGGATTGTACACTGTCATGTCGGCAACAAGATCGACCTCGATCTTGAACTCGCGCACGGGTTCGGGAAACACAAACCGTGCCATCCAATTGCCAAAGGGGTCTTGCTGGTGGTTCACAAAGTGACCACCCGGGCTGACCTTCAGGGAATGTGAAATCACGCGGGTACGGCTGTGCGGTGCGGGGCGCAAACGGATGACCTGAGGTCCCAGCGTCACCGGGCGGTCATAGCGATAGTGCGTCAGATGGTGAATGGCGGCCTTGATCGACATATTGGGTCATTCTCGTAAGGTGTGACCCTGCATAGCAGTCGCTGCAGAGTGCGTGTGTGCGTCATGCTCTGTATGGCACGATTTGCGCATATGAATTGCACAAAACGGGTTCGAATTTCTCATCCAAGCCCAAAAACAAAGCGCTGCGGAAACAAAATCGCGTGGGGTCTTGTTTCCCTGCCTTCAACGGTCCTTTGGAATTCCCCGGATCGAACGCAACTGCGCCGCGATCCTGCCCGATTTCAGGATCAATACCGTCAGGTCAACCCATATCGTGTCTGCCGGGGGAAAAATGGATCGTCTTACTGAAATGGAAGCATTTGCCACGGTTGTTGACCAAGGCGGCTTCACGGATGCGGCAAAGAAGATGGGGATTTCAAAATCCGCGGTGTCCAAGCATGTGTCTGCGTTGGAAGCCCGGCTTGGGGCGCGGCTTTTGAACCGAACCACGCGTCGGGTCAGCCCGACCGAAATTGGTCTTGCCTATTACGACCGAGCGCGCCGGGTTCTGAACGACGCGGGGGAAGCTGACGCCTTGGTGACGTCCATGCAATCGGCACCGTCTGGTCTGCTGCGGATCAGTGTGGCCACCGATTTTGGCGTGAACCTTCTGTCACCGATTCTTGGGGACTTCCTGCTGGAATATCCCGATATCACGGTGAACATGGTGCTGAACAACCGGTACGTCGAACTGATCAGCGAAGGCTTTGACATGGCCATTCGGGTCGGTGATCTGGAGGACAGCAGTCTGCGGGCGCGCAAGCTGACCGATACGACCAAACGCATGATCGCTTCGCCCAGTTATTTCCAACGCTATGGCCGGCCGATGAAGATCGATGATCTCAACGACCACAAGCTGTTGCACTATTCCAATCAGGCCAACGGCAATGTGTGGAAAATCACGGCCCCTTCTGGCGAAAAGAGGCAGGTCCGCACCGCAGGGTGGCTGACGGTCAATGATGGTCAGTCGCTGTTGAACGCGGCCATCTCGGGGCTGGGGATCGCGTATCTTCCCAGTTTTCTGTATTCCGAAGCCATGAAGGATGGTCTTGTCGAAGAGGCTTTGCCCGGACTGCCGGTTGAAATTCTGGGAATTTACGCTGTGTATCCGCCGGGCCGCTTTACCCAACCCAAAGTGCGCGCGTTCATTGATTTTCTGGCAAGGCGCTATTCTGACAAGGGCCCGGACAAGTGGTGACCTTGGACTGATGCCCAGGTTATGGCGCGATAAGGGTCGAGGTCACCATGACTTCGACCCTTCGGTTTTTCTCGCGACCTTCAGCCGTCAGGTTGGATGCACGAGGGGCCAGGTATCCAACACCCTGCGCTTCGAGCTGCTTTGCGGGGATCGCGTGTACCTTGATCAGATATTGACGAACGGCCTCGGCACGTTTGCGAGACAAGGCGATATTTCCCTCCAATCCGCCTGACGCGTCGGTGTGACCGACAAGCGCCACTGTCAGTTTGGTGTTTTGTGCCAACCATGACGCGAGGCTGCCCAAAGAGGGATAGTCTCCCGGAGCAAGAGTAGACGTGCCGGAAGCGAAAATCAGATCATCCAGAACAACCGACCCGCCTGACAACAACTGATCACCAAGAGTGGCAAGATCAGCGGCAATCCGCTCTGATGGCGGCGTGCGTGTGGACCCGGCCTGTAACGGCGCCTGGACAGGCTCTGTTTTGGTAGACGTCGTCAGAATGGGGGGCTGCGTGATGTCATCGCCGACATGGATCATCTGAACAAAGCCAGTCGTGGCCGTTTTGCTGACGATCAGGCTGACCACCTCGGTTCCGCGCTCGGCGCCAAAAAAGCGGAAGTCACCCAAATCGACATGCATATCGGGTTCTGGCAGGACCGTCGTCCCATAGCGGAAATCAAAACCACCACACTGCACCGTGGCACATTCAAAAACGGTCTTGAATCCCAGCCCAAGCAACTGTGCGCGCAACGGCGACAGCATTTCCAGTGTGGACAACCCCGAAGCCTCGACATGCCACGCCGTCACCTGCTGCGCGCCCTCGACCACGCGTGCCGGCAGTTGCCCCGCCGCATACGGACCTGTTGGTAGCAAATAAGATGTCAGGCGTTCAGATCGGACTGCACCGATTGCAGCAGGCGACGGCATATCCAGCGTAATCGCCTGTGCCAGCCCTGCCGGCGCAACGACACACAGGGAAATTGCCGCACAAACGATCGTTCCAGTCCGTTTCACCTAAGCTGGGCCTCTTTGGGCTTATTGCTGCCGATACTGATACTGTCCCACAACTTCCATCCCCATGGAAGCATAGAGGTTTCGCGCCCCTGTGTTTGCCCTTGTCACTACCAAGACCAATGTCTCGGCCCCGTTTTCTTGGGCCCACCCAGCTGCTGCGCGCAGGATATTGTGCGCGGAACCTTGCCGACGCCATTGGGCGCGCACCTGCAAGGCATGCAACACCGCCGTCCGCGCGTGGATCGCAACAAATGCTACCCCGGTTGGATGATCATTGCTGCGCGACAGGATAGCGCATTTCGGGCCGGTGACGCGATCCATCACGGCCCGGCGCTCTGGGCCAATGCCACCGTCGGCCCAAAGCTCTGCACAGATCGCCAAGGGCGGCCAATGGGGGAATGTCGACATGACTGGTGCCGGTGGCGTGGCCAGTTCTGCGCATCTTGCACTGTAGGCAACAACAGGATCAATAATCCGGTAACCTCTGGACTGAAGCGCCTGATCCAGAAGAACGTCGCTTGGTCGGATCAGAAACAAGGGTTGCTGCCCAAGCGCACGCATCGCGGCCTCGGCGTCCGGGATGGCTTCGTCTGTCCAGTCCGTCGCTGCCGTTGCGGCCGAGACGCGCTTTCCACCATTTTTCCCATTCCGGATCGACCAAGGCCCAACCCGGTTCATTTCGGCGGGCGGCCACGTCTGCTCCATCACAGAAAAAAGATCGTCCTGCATCATCCAAACTGCGCCGCCAACCGCGTCATCGCATTGGCGATCTGGGCGGCATCGGTGCCCCGGACAACAAGATTGGTGCCATGTGCGCCGTTCTGGATGAACGGATAGGATCCCATGCTCAGGTCAGGGAATTCAGCCGCCAGGGCGCCAAAGGCTTCGGCGACTTCACCTTCCCCCCGGTTTACGCGCAAGGATTGGCTTAGCAACGGCTCGCCACCGGTAATCGTGGGCAACACACTGGCCACCATGGCTTCGAAAATCTTTGGTACCCCTGCCATCACATGCACATTCCCCAAGGTGAAGCCGGGTGCGGTGCTGACCGGGTTCTCGATCAACTGCGCCCCGTCGGGAATGCGCGCCATGCGTTTGCGCGAGTCGTTGAACTCCAGCCCGGCGCGGTCGTAGTGCGCTTGAAGCAGCGCGATCGCATCTGCGCGATGGTTGATCGGAACCCCGAAGGCTGCCGCGATGGCATCGGCGGTGATGTCGTCATGCGTCGGCCCGATGCCGCCACTGGTAAAGACATGGTCATTTTCGGTGCGCAGAGCATTGACTGCGCTGACAATAGAATCGTGACTGTCCGCCACCACGCGGACTTCCATCAGGCGGATCCCATGGCGTGTCAACGCGCCGGCCAGGAAATGCATATTGGAATCGCGCGTGCGGCCGGACAGGATTTCGTCGCCGATCACCAGCATGGCCGCGGTAGGATTTGCCATTTTAACCCCCAATTTGACATGTCCCTGCGGGTATAGGTCGCGGCGTGATGCTTTCAAAGCGCCGTTTGCAATTCTTTGCCCCTCTGGTCAACGCCAGCAGAGTTTCATATTCAGGTGGCAGTCAAAGGAAAGTCGACATGCAGGATATGCGCGGCCGCGTTACAAAGGATGGTATCCGGATCTATGAGGATGCGGATTTCGAAGGGATGCGCATGGCTGGCCAGGTCGCTGCCGAAATTTTGGACGCGGTCACAGCCCTGGTCAAACCCGGGGCAACAACTGCAGAGATCGACGATTTCATTCGCGAGGACATCGATCGGCGCGGCGTGACGTCTGCCACGATTGGCTACAAGGGTTACAAGCACGCTTCTTGTATTTCGGTGAACCATGTCGTTTGCCACGGAATCCCCGGTCCAAAAGTCTTGGCCGATGGCGACATCCTGAATATCGATGTTACCGTGATTGTTGACGGCTGGTTTGGAGATACAAGCCGGATGTATGTCGCCGGCACACTTGGCCGTAAGGCAGAGCGGCTGATCAAAGTCACTCACGAAGGTCTGATGCGCGGGATTGCGGCCGTGAAACCGGGCAACACATTCGGGGATATTGGCCACGCGATCCAGACCTATGTGGAATCAAACCGGATGTCCGTGGTGCGGGACTTCTGTGGGCATGGGCTTGGTCGTGTGTTTCATGCGCCGCCAAACGTGCTGCACTACGGTCGCCCGGGTGCGGGTGCGGTTCTCGAAGAGGGCATGTTCTTCACCATCGAACCCATGGTCAACCTTGGCCGCCCAGAGACGAAGGTTCTAGCCGATGACTGGACAGCGGTGACACGGGACAAGTCGCTGTCCGCGCAATTCGAGCACTCTGTCGGTGTGACGGCAACAGGTTGCGAGATTTTCACCCTTTCCCCTACCGGACGGTTTCATCCGACATGGGGCAGTGAAACGGATGACCCTGTCGTCAGTTGACCACAAATTCGGCATGCAAAGCCCCTGCTGCCTTGATACTTTTCAAGATGTCGATCATGTCATGGGGGGCGACACCCAAGGCATTCAAGCCTGCGATGAGCTCGGACAAGGACGTGCCACCGGTGACTTCGGCCAATCCTGTTCCCGGATCCTGGTCAATGTTGGCGTTGGTGCGCGGCAAAACAACCGTCTGACCTTCGGCAAAAGGATTCGGCTGGACGGCCACCGGTGCTTCTTCGATCCGGAGTGTCAGATTGCCTTGCGCTACGGCAACCCTACTGATGCGCACATCCTGTCCAATGACGATGGTTCCAGAGCGTTGATCGACGACCACGCGGGCGCGGGTTTCTGGCGTAATGGAGAGGTTTTCTATACGTCCGATCACATGCGCAGGCGATTGCATGCCTGCGGCTGCGACATTCAGTTCTACCGTGCCTGAATCCAGCATTGTTGCCACACGCCGCCCAAATTCGCGGTTGAGACTGGTTTCGATTCGTGCGGCCGTGGTGAAATCCGGGCTCCGCAAGGCAAGACGCACCGACTGTAGTGTTGTGAAGTCAAATTCAACCTCGCGTTCAACGCGCGCGCCTGAGGGAATGACCCCAGATGTCGGCACACCTTGAGTCACGCGCGCAGCAGCCCCCTCAGCCATGACACCGCCCGCGATGATTGTTCCCTGTGAAACTGCATAAATCTGGCCATCCGCCCCGTTCATGGGGGTCATGATCAAGGTGCCCCCGAGCAAACTTTTGGCATCGCCGATTGCCGAAACGGTCACATCAATGCGTCCACCCGCGCGGGCAAAAGGTGGCAAGGAACCGGTGACAAAGACAGCGGCCACATTCTTGGGCCGATAAGCTTCGCCCGCAACGTTCACGCCAAGCCTCTCTAGCAGGTTGGACATGATCTCTTCGGTGAACGGAGCATTTCGGATGCCATCGCCAGTGCCGTTCAGGCCGACAACCAACCCGTAACCCACCAGATCATTTCCCCTGACCCCATCAAACTCCACAAGGTCTTTCAGCCTGATTTCGCCTGCCAGACTGGCGGAACCCAACAGAATGCTGAACAGCATAACCATCGTCCGGATCATCGCAGGAAATCCGTCAGTGTCAGCCGGGACAGCCGCGCAGTGATCGCAAAGACGGTTTCCAAATTGGTCTGGATCGCCTCGAGTTCCGAGGCAAGGCGATAGGGATCGCTTTGCACCAAATCCGCCTGTGCCATTTCGATGGTCATAAGTTCAGTCGCATTGCGACTTTGTGCGGCATCTATCCTGCTTTGACTGATCCCGATGCGGGCTGCCAGATTAGTCAGAGAGTCGTCGCCCGCGATCAGCGTTTCCGCCGTAAGGCGCGCGTAGGCCTTCAATTCGGCGTTTTGCAGGGGAAGGCCGGGGTCTGATATCAACGCAGCACCCGCAAGACCTTTCAGGACGCTGCGGACGTCAGGATCATTCGCGGTCGCACCTAGCCAGATGCGCTCTGTCGGGGAAACTGCAACATCGGCAAGCGCACTGTCACCCTGATAAGCGGTTGTGTCATACCCTCCAATTCTATCGAACCAGTCGGAAATGCGATCTGTGGCACTTTGTGCCGAAGCAACGCCGACCAGTTCCATGCGAAGCGCGGAGAGAATGGTTTCTGCATCACTGACTGCCGGGCCTTTGACATCAATCCCTGAAAACAGTGCGCGTCCTCCGATGGACGTGTTGAGCGCCGACACGACATCGTTTAGGCGGGCTCGTGCTTCGGTTGCTGTCAAGGCGATTTGCTCAACGGACCCGAGTTGTGACGTGGCAAGCAACGGGGCCACCAAAGCCTGCACATTTTCCGCAATGGTCGAAATCGTGGCCTGTGCTGCTGCGGTACTTGTTGCCGCCGCGCGGGCTGTAGTTTGATACCCCTCGATCACGGCGCGCGAACGCGACAGCGCCGAAAGTTGGGAAAAGTCGCCGGAAACAATCGACCCGACGTCAGAAACCCTGCCCGAACTCAATTCCTGCGACACGCGTCCTGCTTCACCTTTCAGGCGTGCGGTCTGTGATTTCAATAGAAACGATTGCGCAAGATCGCCGAAAGATACCATTGCCATCTTACATTCCCAAAAGAATATTGATCATTTCGTCCACTGACTGAATGACCTTTGCGTTGGCAGCGTAGGCCTGTTCGATCAGCAAAAGATTTTGCATTTCTTGATCGGTATCAACACCATCCCGCATCAATTCGGACCTAAGCGCATCACCTCTTGCCGTCGTGAACGCAGCTTCGGCCTCGGCGCTCAATCTGTTTATGGATTGATAGGACACAATATCGGACGCAAATTCAGCAAGGCTGCGTGAGCCGGAAGATATCCCCGGAGCAATTTGCACGCGCCGGTCGCTGATCGCCGACGCCAAAGCATTCAGATGACCAGCGTATCCATCCGGCCCCGCAGAAGGTGCGCCGAGTCCGTCTCTCAGCCGCCAGAGTGCTCCACCGTGATCTGGAATAACAGAGTTGGTAAGCTTGATGCGGGCCGCGAGGCCGACTTCGTCCAGTGGATCAAATGCGGCCCCACTGTCCGTGAACAATCCAGCATCGCCAGGCACAAGGGTTGGGTCAACGGATGACGTTGCAACGCGTTCGATCAGATCGCGGGCCAGTGCATCGATTCTAGCCTGGGCAGAAGGAGCGAGTTGGTCGCGCACGTTGAATTGCGCTGACAAACGCCCTTCGCCAATGCGGCCGCCGTTGGGATGTGTCGTGACGGCAACGCCGTTGATCGTCAACCCAGACAGTGCGGCTGAGTCGATGGTCATGTCCGGCGTGATCGTGTTGGTCGCCACAAAACCCAACTTTGCCGACCGCCCGTCAAGAAGGACTGTCCCCCCAGTCGTGTAAAGGGCGATCTGATCGAAATCCCTGGTGGCTTCTTTTACTGGAACGATCTCTGAAATTCTGTCAATCATCTGCTGTCGCTGATCCATCAGCGCCGAAGTGTCTCTCCCGGCCGATTTGTAGGATCTTATCCTGATATTCAGGTCTGCAACGCCCGCAAGCGCGTCATTCACCACACGGACATCGGCCGCGATCCGTGCATCTGCCGATTGGCGTTCGGTTTGAATTGTGTTGGTCAGGTCGGAAAGCGTCTGTGTGACATTGCGGGCTGAGTCGAGCACAGCCGCCAACCGGGAGTCAGACTCCGGTCGGGCGGCGGCTTCGATCAAAGAGCGTTCCAGAACGGCGATCCGAGATGAAAGCGAGCCGGCCTCATCCGGTGATCCCATGGCTTTTTCGATCCGTGTCAAAAAGCCGGATGTCGTGGCGCGATACCCTTGTCCAGCTGACGAAAGACGCAAGTCGCCCAACAGGGATTGATTGATGTGACGTGTGACACCCTTGATCGTGACGCCCACCCCGGTTTGACCCACAACGCGTGCGGACAATTGAAGCTCGCGCCGCGCATAACCTTCGGTCAAGGCATTCGAGACGTTTGACGCAGTGATCTCGGCCATGCGCGAGGATGCGGTCAGGCCTGTCAGAGCGGTGGACAGTGCGGACGAGATGCTCATCTGTCATGACCTAGCGTTTGATGTTTGTGGTTTCCTGAAGCATTTCATCCACGGTCTGGATGACTTTCGCATTTGACGAGTAGGCACGCTGTGTGGTGATCAAGGCGGTCAGTTCGGCCGCGACATCGGTCGTTGACCCCTCACGCGCATAGCCGACAACGCTGCCGGTGGGGCCTTCCCCTGCGTTCCACAAGAAGAACGATCCCGACTGCGGTGAAACCTGGAACGTCTGGTTGTTGAGGGCGGTCAGGCCGTTGACATTGGGGACATCCACCAAGGGGATCTGATAGATCCGGCGGATGAAGCCTGTGTCATAGGTTGCAATGATATAACCGTTTTCATCGACCTCAACCGCCGTGAGGCTTCCGACCGGAGAGCCGTTCTTTGTGATCGCGGTCGGGGCAAAGCTGTCGGACAATTGGGTTAGCCCATTCGGGTCGCCTGCGCGCCCTATTGTTACCGTCAGCGGCCCACCCGCCACAGTCAGTGCAAGCGTGCCGTCGGTCGCATCATAGGCACCGCCGAAGACAGTGGTGACCGATGCGAGCGTGCCGCCCGACCCCCGCGTGTCGTCAAACGTAAGTGTGTATTCACCAACAATCGCACCGGCAGAGGCGCTGTCACGGATGACCATGGTCCAGGTGTTTGAAGATCCAGTGCCAGGAATGACTGGCGTGAAGGTCACGTCCAATGTTTCTGAGGTACCGAGATTTCCGAAATATTCGATCGATAGCGGCAGCGCGCTGCCGGCGGCGCCGGCCTCGGTTTCGGTTGCAGGCAGATTGACCCCCAAGCCCATGGTCGTGGTCGGGTCGCCCGCCGTCTGATTGGCGTTAATTACGACCGGCTGCAGACCAGAGATCGTATCGCGAGGATATGTGGGAATTTCCCCGTCGGCATTGGCAGGCCAGCCCAAGAGAACAAGGCCGGATTCTGTTCGCAACACACCTTCAGCATCCGTTCGGAATGCGCCGGTCGTCGTCATCATCATCGGCTGTTCGCCAAGTCCGACTTGGCCCAACCGCACCGACGGAATGACCGGCAACATGCCGCGTCCGGACACGGCGAGGTCAAGCGCGTTGGACGTTCCGACTATGGCGCCGCGCTCTTCGATCAAGCGTTGTGTCGAGGCTCGGACGCCCCCGGCGGAATAGGTGCCCGACCCACGTGAGCCGGTGATCACCATGCTTTCGAATTCCGCCGACGCCCTTTTGTAGCCGAAGGTCGAAGAGTTGGCGATGTTGTCCGAGATGGTCGCAAGCCGCGTCGCGTTGGCGTTCAGCCCCGCAACACCCGCGTTCAGTGAGGAAGAGATGGTCATCAATGCCGCCTTTCTACAGGTCGATGCCTCTTTGTGAGACGACCCTGCATCATGGCTATTAATAACCGCCTAAGATCTTCAATTTGATCGAATGGTCTACCGGTCAGATCGCAAAAGCACCACTTCCAAACGATTGTTGCGTAGAACCGTTGGATCCGGCGTAAGTGGTTTGCGATCCGCAAACCCTGTCACGCGTGAAAATCGGTCGTCCGGAACCCCCATCTCGCGCAACAAGGCGCGTCCCGCTTGCGCGCGATCAGCTGACAAGGGCCAGATTGGATTTTCCAACATGATCAATGGGTAACTACGAACGTAGCCCCCCACGGCAAGCTTGTTGCGCGTGGATGAAAGGACTTCCGCCAGCACCTTGGACAGGTCTCGCAAAGTCTGGGTGGGATTGGCGGAATCGGCATCGAACAAAGGTGCCTGGGCAAGATCGAACAATTCGATCACAAGACCTTCATCGGTCACACGTGTCACAACATGGCGCAACAACCGCTCCATCGTCATGCTTTCACCACTGCGGGCAAGCAGGGTCTTTTCGATATCGGCAAGCCGTTCCTCTTCGGCCTTCCGGGCCACGACGTCGCTTTCAGAATCGCCGCGCGCCTGACGATCTGCGGTTGGTTTGGAAGCTGAGGCCCCGGTGCCGTTCTGCGCAAGTGTATTCTCAGACATCACCGAGTCACCGCCAAAAGCCCCATCGCCGCCGCCAGATACACGATTGATCGGGATGGTCGGACTGAAATAATCCGCGATCCCTTTGCGCTGTTTTTCCGTCGTCGCGTTCAGCAGCCACATCAGCATGAAGAAGGCCATCATGGCCGTCACGAAATCAGCATAGGCAACCTTCCACGCACCCCCGTGGTGGCCCCCGCCGACGACGATTTTCTTACGCTTGATGATGACTGGCGCGGCATTCGATTGCCCTGCCATCACACACCCATGTTTCACACCCGTCTTCTGATTTACAGGCGTCAGGTGAACAGGGGCTTAAAGAGTAGCGTTTTAGGCATTTCTATCGTCACTCGGCCGAAGAACGCGCCCACAGATTGATGTCTTCCTCGGATGCAACGGCGTCGATCGCAGTCAACTCGTCGGGGGTAAAGTCCAGATTGCCGATTGCCCCGACGCAGTCGGTCACTTGCTCGGGTCTGGATGCACCTATCAAGGCAGTGGTGATTTTTCCGTCGCGCAGAACCCATGCCAAGGCCATCTGTGCCAGAGTTTGGCCGCGCGACTGCGCAATGGCATCCAGTGCCCGCACACTCTCAATCGCGCGCGGGGTGATTGTTCCGGGGCTGAGGCTCTTGCCCTGACTGGCGCGGCTTCCTTCTGGGATGCCGCCGAGGTATTTCTTTGTCAGAATACCTTGCGCAAGCGGTGTGAACGCAATGGAGCCGATCCCCAGGTCCGCCAGTGTTTCGCGCAACCCGTCTTTTTCAACCCACCGGTTCAGGATGTTGTAGCTGGGTTGGTGGATCACGCAGGGCGTCCCAAGGTCCTTCAGAATTGCGGCGGCTTGCCGGGTCTTGGCGCTGGAATAACTGGAAATACCGACATAGAGCGCCCGACCGGACCGCACGATATGGTCTAGCGCCATCATGGTTTCTTCCAGCGGTGTTTCGGGGTCGAACCGGTGCGAATAGAAGATATCGACATAGTCCAGACCCAACCGCTTGAGGCTTTGATCGCACGAGGCGATCAGGGATTTTCGACTGCCCCATTCGCCGTAAGGTCCGTTCCACATCAGGTATCCGGCCTTGGAACTGATGATCAACTCATCCCTGAATCCCTTGAAATCCGTCGCGAGAATTTCGCCAAACGCCTCTTCAGCGCTGCCGGGCGGCGGGCCATAGTTGTTGGCAAGATCGAAATGGGTGATACCGTGATCGAAGGCCGTTTGGCAGATGGAGCGCTTGAGCTGATGTGATGTGTCGTGTCCAAAATTGTGCCACAGACCAAGACTGATGGCCGGTAGCTTAAGGCCTGATGCGCCGCAGCGGCGATAGGCCATGCGCGAATAGCGATCCGGATGTGGGGTATAAGTCATTGGCATGCCTCCTGTTGGCGCCACCATCCCACTAGGGTTTGCAATGTGCAAGTTGCGCAACGTGGCAGAACCCGCATAGATGACCGGATGATACAGCGATTGATTGTGGTCAAAGATTTTCTGATGTCGGTCTGGGGCAGGATGGCCGAAGGCCATTTTGGTCTGATCGCAGCGGGTGTCGCATTTTACGCAATGTTTGCAGCGTTCCCCGGCTTGGCAGCGTCGGTGGCAATCTGGAGTCTTGTCGCCGATCCCGCAGTCATCGCTGACTATCTGGAAGTCGGAGAGCAATTCTTGCCGGAAGATGCAGCCAGGCTGGTGCATGATCAGGTGATGGGGCTTTTGGCAACCCCGCGTGCCACTCTGGGGTGGGCGACTTTTGTTTCCGTAGTGATCGCGCTTTATTCCGCGCGCGCCGGGGTGTCGGCGTTGATCTCGGGCTTGGATGTGGTGAACCGTGCCACCTCACGCGGCTGGGTCTGGGGATGGGCGGTCGATATCATGCTGACCCTTGCCCTGATTTTTACCATTCTGGCAGGGCTGGGCACCGTTGTCTTGGCGCCGATCATCCTCAGCTTCATCGATCTTGGCCCAGTTGAGGAATGGTTCCTTGGCGCTTTGCCATGGTTTGCCATGTCATTGCTGGTGCTGACTTGCCTGTCGATCTTGTATCACTTCGGTCCCAACCGTCCGGACAAGTCACGTCGGCCTTGGGTCAGTGTGGGTGTTGTCGTCGCTACATTGACATGGTCTGGCGTCAGTTACGCGTTTTCCGCCTACCTTGCGAATTTTGATAGCTATAACCGCATTTACGGCTCGATCGGGGCCGTGATCGCCTTGATGATGTGGCTGTATCTGGGGGTTTGGGCTGTTCTTTTGGGCGGTGCCGTGAATGCGGAAATGTCCGAAGATCGCAGCAAAAAGCGCAAATAGCTTTGGTTTAGGCCAATGTGTCGCGGGTGTGACGGCAACGCTGGCATGTGTGGTCGGGTTAGAAGATTTCGAGCTGACAGCCAGTCCTGCAAGTGTGTTCCGCCAATGGGCGGCAGGTGGGTGAAAGCCACTTGGGACGGGCAGAGGCATGACATCGTGTCGCCAACCAAGCCTCTGCCGCGCCCCAAGTCCTTGTGTCCATTGGTCAGATATACTTGTTCCAGATGTTTTCGAGCCGTTCTTGGCGACCAGATTGCGGCTGAGGCTCCAGCCCCTCAGACGTCACGCGCGCGGCCGCGTCCTCCAACCCCCCTGTCAGCATCGCCTTTGCTGCCGGATTCTCCCATCCAGAATAACGACGACGGCGGTTGGCTTCCAACTCGTCCGATTCCAGCATGGCCGCCGCGCATTTCAGGGCGCGGGCGCAGGTGTCCATCCCACCCACATGCGCGAGGATCAGATCCTCGGGGTCCAGCGACTGGCGCCGGATTTTGGCGTCAAAGTTCGTCCCGCCGGTCGTATAACCCCCGGCGCGCAGGATTTCATAGAACGCCACTGCCTTTTCGGCATGGTTGTTGGGGAACTGGTCAGTGTCCCACCCGGATTGATAGTCGTTACGGTTCATGTCGATTGACCCGAAGATGCCCAAGGATGCGGCCAAGGCAATCTCGTGTTCAAAGGAATGGCCGGCCAGGATGGCGTGGCCCTGTTCGATGTTGGTCTTGACCTCTTTTTCAAGTCCGAAGTCTTTCAAAAACCCGTAGACCGTTGCGACATCATAGTCGTATTGGTGTTTGCTGGGTTCCTGCGGCTTTGGTTCGATCAGGATCGATCCCTTGAAGCCGATTTTGTATTTGTATTCAACGACCTGCTGCAGGAACCGACCTGCATGCGCGCGTTCGGCCGAAAGATCCGTGTTGAGTAGGGTTTCATACCCCTCACGCCCGCCCCACAGCACATAATTCTGCCCGCCCAGCTTCATCGTGGCATCCATGTTCGCCTTCACCGTCGCGGCGGCATAGGCGTAAACATCCGGATCGGGGTTGGTGGCGGCCCCTGACATCCAGCGCCGGTGAGAGAAGAGGTTGGCGGTGCCCCACAACAGCTTGGCCTTGTGGCCGTCCTGCTTCTGTCCGATGTAGTCTACCATTTCGTCAAGATTGCGCTTTGACTCGGCAAAGGTGGCACCTTCCGGACGCACGTCGGCGTCGTGAAAGCAGAAATACGGCGTGCCCAGGATATCGAACATCTCGAACGCAACATCGGCCTTCAGCTTCGCGAGGTCCATGGTGTCGCCGAACCAGGGACGCGCCAGGGTTTGTCCGCCGAACGGGTCGCCACCCGGCCAGGCAAAGCTGTGCCAATAGGCGACGGCAAACCGCAGATGGTCTTCCATCCGCTTGCCCAAAAGGATTTCATCCGGGTTGTAGTGGCGGAAAGCGAATTCACTTTTGGCCGCTGGCCCCTGATAGGTGATTGCGGGGATGTCCTTGAAAAAGTCGCTCATGTCAGGCCCTTGATGGCAGTTTGTGCAGTGATGTGGCGGGCGTGGCCCGCGTCGAATGCGTCTTTCAAAGTTGGATCGGGGTCGATCACCTTGGCGATTTTTGGCAGGGTGGCAATCTCGGCCCCGGCCCCGGTGGCCGCCATAAGCGCCAGACGTGCCGCCCCGAAGGCACCGCCAAAGTCGCCGGCAACCGGCACTTGCACCGGACAATCCAAGGCCGTTGCAATGGCGCGCAGCCAGTAGTCTGACCGTGCCCCTCCACCAACCGCAAGCAGCCTGTTCAGCTTGGTCCCCGTGGCCGCCAACGCATCGCGGCAATCGCGAAACGCAAAGGTGATCCCTTCCAGAATGGCGCGCACCGCGCCTTCGCGGTCTGTCGCGTGTTCAAGCCCGACAAACGCCCCTCGAACAGTTGCGCTGTTCAAAGGCGTGCGTTCTCCCCCCAGATAGGGCAGGAACAGGGTCTTGCCGGGCGCACGAAGGGCGCCCAGGTTTGCTGTCAGGCTTGCGGCATCGCTTCCCGAAAAGCGAGCAAACCAGTTCAGGGAATCTGTGCAGGCCAGAATGACGCCCATCTGATGCCAGGTATCCGGCAAGGCATGACAAAATGTATGCACTGCGGTTTCTGGATCGGGTTGATATCCATCATTGGCGGCAAACAGCACGCCCGAGGTTCCCAGGCTGACAAAAGCCTCGCCCCCGCGAACAACACCCACTCCAACACCGGATGCGGCGTTGTCGCCCCCACCCCCGGCAATCACAACGCCCTTGGGCAACCCCCACCGCCATGCAAGATCCACCCGCAACGTTCCCGATACCGCCGATCCTTCGACAAGCGACGGCATATGGGAACGGTTCAACCCGGTCGCGGTCAAAAGGTCATCCGACCAGTCGCGTGCGCCAGTATCAAGCCAGCTGGTGCCTGCAGCATCTGACATCTCGCTGACATGGTCGCCAGACAGCCACAGGCGCAGATAATCCTTTGGCAAAAGGACCTTTGCCACATTGTCCCATATGGCGGTCTCGTGGCGCTGCACCCACATCAGCTTCGGAGCCGTGAAACCGGGGAAAACGATATTCCCGGTCAGGCGCCGGAACATCGGATCGCCATCCAGTTCGGACGCCTCTTCATGGCTACGCGAGTCATTCCACAGAATACAGGGCCGCAGCACCTGATCTGACGCGTCAAGGAGGGTGGCACCGTGCATATGACCGGAAAGCCCGATTGCCCTTACTGACCCCAACCCATGCACAGACAGCGCGTCCAAGACGGTTTCTGCCGCCGCAATCCAGTCGTTCGGTGCCTGCTCGCTCCAGCCTTCCTGTGGGCGCTGCACGGTCAACGGGGCGGTGGCCTCGGCAACCACCTCCTGCGTCTCGGACATTAATATGCCCTTCAAACCGGATGTGCCCAGATCAAGACCGATATACATCAATAGGCCTTTGCTGGTTTCTTGCCCATGATGATCATGCCCAGAATATCGTCGTCGGTGACGTCATCCACATTCACCGTGCCGACGCGCTGACCGTTTTTCATCACCACAGCCCGGTCGCACAGATCCATCACGGCGTGAATGTCGTGCTCGATCAGGAAAATGCCCAAGCCCTGACGCTTCAGCTCCTGAATAAGCTCGGCCACCATCTGGGTTTCCTGCGGGCCAAGCGCGGCGGTAGGTTCGTCCATGATCAGGATCTTGGCGTTGAAATACACCGCCCGCGCGATGGCTACCGACTGGCGCTGCCCACCCGACAGCGCCGACACCGGCACGTTGAACTTTCGGAAGTTCGGGTTCAGCCGGGCCATGATCTTGCGGGTTTCTGCCTCCATCCGCGCATCATCGACAAAGCCGGCCGCCGTCACCAACTCGCGCCCAAGAAACAGGTTCGACGCTGCATCCAGATTGTCCGCCAAGGCGAGGGTCTGATAGATCGTCTCGATGTTGTGGTGCCGCGCATCGCGTGGGTTGTTGATCTCCACCTTCTCGCCGTTCACATAGATCTCGCCCACGTCTTTCTGGTAGGCCCCCGAAAGGCATTTGATCAACGTGGATTTGCCCGCGCCGTTGTGGCCCAACAGGCCCACAACTTCGCCCGGGTGCAAATCAATGCTGACGTGATCGACGGCCTTGATTCCCCCGAAGGAAATCGAGATGTCGCGCATCTCGACCAGAGGTGTTCCCTTGTTCGTGGTCATGTCTGCCTCCTCACTTCGTGCGGGCGCGGTAAATATTGTCAAGATAGACGGCCAGGACGAGAACCATCCCAACGACGATCCGCTGGATCGCGGCATCAAAGCCGATCAGCACCATCCCCGATTGCAGAGACTGCATCACCAACGCCCCAAGGATGGCCCCATAGATCGTGCCAACCCCCCCCGCCAGCGACGTGCCGCCGATCACCGCTGCCGCGATCACATAAAGCTCGTCTAACGTGCCAAGCGCGTTGGTGGCAGAGTTCAACCGCGCCGAGGCGATAACAGCCGCAATCCCGGTCAAGGCCCCCATCAGGGCGAAGATCTTCAGCGTCATCCAGCGTGTGTTGATACCAGCCAGCGCCGCCGCCTCGGGGTTGCCGCCGATAGCAAAGACATAACGGCCAAAACGGGTGCGTGTCATCAAAATGGTCATGAGGATGCCCACGCCGATCATGATCAGCACCGGAATGGCAAATCCGTGCGAGACAATGGCGTCATCCGGCAGGTTCATCTGGCGCAGGATGCCGCGGGGCAGGGGGTAGGCATTCATCAACACGACAGACCCAAGGATTGCGCCACAACCGATGATCCCCAACGTCACTTCTGCCCAGACCGGGCGTAGCGGGAAGTCATGTTTGACACGTTGCTTACGTCCGTTGATCAACAACCAGACCACTCCGACACAGGCAATCAGTCCAACGATCCAGCTGCCCGTCGCACCAATATTACCGCCCGGGCCACCACCCAGCAGGGCAAAGGTGCTGTCCACCGGCGAGATTGTTTTGCCGCCATTGGCAATGAACGCCATTCCGCGCCAAACCATCAGCCCGCCCAGCGTCACGATGAACGAAGGAATTCCGCGATAAGCGATCAACCAGCCATGAAACGCGCCGATGAGCGAGCCAAGCACGATGCCGACCACACAGGTGATGATCCAGATCGACCAATGCCCCAGCCCAAAGATCTGCGGCAGGACATCCACCTGCAAGATCCCCATGGCCATCCCGGTCACGCCAATCAGCGATCCCACTGACAAATCGATGTTGCGCGTGATGATGACCAGCACCATCCCTGTCGCCATGATCCCGATGCTGGATGTCTGCACCGAGAGGTTCCACAGATTGCGCGGAGTCAGAAAGGCGCCGTTGCCGTTGATCACGGCACCATACATGTGAAAGCCCCCCCATATCAGCAGCAGGGCGGCAAGCATCCCCAGCAATCGGGTGTCAATCTCGGTCGCGGCCAGAAAGCGTTTGACTGGATTGCCACCTGCCGCCGTTTGGGCGGGCAAAGAGGACTGGTCAGTGAGAGGTGTTTTTGACATTGCATCGTCCAACGCTTAGGGGGGACAGGACATCATATGACGGGTCGCAATGGGTGCAGCACGGGCATCGCCAACAGGTCAGACGACTGACCCCGGATATCGTCACGATGATGGAGCCGAATGTATAACGGCGCGACTACCCCACAGGGCCGCCGCGCCGATCAGAAATTATTCGCAGCCAACAACACCGGCGACGGCGCCTTCGCAAGCTGCGGCTTTGGCGATGTGGCCTGCGTCGATGGCAACGTTCAGGTTGGAACGGGTCAGCGGGGTTGGTGCCAGCAAGATGGCATTCATCTCGACACCCTTTTCGCCGCCCGAGAACTTGGTCGCACCGGCGATCGAGTCAAGCGCAGCACCGTCGGCCAGAGCCGAGGCGATTTCGCCGGCGGCCTTGCCCAGTTGGCGTGCGTCTTTCCACACCGAAACGGTCTGGGTGCCGCGCGCCACGCGGTTGATGGCAGCATGGTCGCCGTCCTGGCCGCCGACTGGAACGGTCAGGCCCTGTGCGCCGAGTGCCGCCACAACTCCGCCTGCCATGCCGTCATTCTGGCTCAGAACGGCGTCAACAGCGTTGTTATTGGCGGTCAGGATCTGCTCCATGTTCTTTTGGGCATTTTCCGGCTTCCAGCCATCCGAGAAGGCTTCGCCAACGATCTTGATGTCGCCGGAATCAACAGCACCCTGAATGACCGACATCATGCCTTGCAGCAGGAATCCGGCGTTCGGGTCGCCCGGGTCGCCCTTGACGATGGCGTAGTTGCCCTTCGGCACTTCGGCAAACACCGTTTCGGCAATGATCCGGCCGACACCAACGTTGTCAAACGTCAGATAGAAGGTACGGTCATCTTCGATCAGACGGTCGTAGCCCACAACCGGGATGCCTTCGTTCGCAGCCTTTTCGATTGCCGGCGCGATGGCGTCCTTGTCCCAAGCATTGATGATCAGCGCGTCAACACCCTGCGCGATCAGCGCTTCAATGTCGGTCAGCTGCTTGGCAGATGACGATTCAGCATCGGCCGAAACGTATTCATTCCCAGCGGCCTCAAGGGCGGCCTTCACCGCTGCTTCGTCAACCTTCCAGCGCTCTTCCTGAAAGCTGCCCCAAGACACGCCGATTTTTTTGCCCTCTGCCAGTGCGGCGGACGAAAAACCTGCCGCCGCGATCACGGCGAGCACGATTGCGTTACGCATATGTATCCTCCCTATGGATGCAGCCAGCGTATGGCTGGTTCGACAGATTCGTCGATACGGGCGAAAATTGCCTTTATTAATTTCAGTTGTCAAAATAAAAATTCTGCTGAAATCTATGTGTGAGCAAGAAACACACTGGTTCATGCTGCTATGCAGCAAACTTGAGGCAGAGTCTGTGCCAGGACCGCGATAATTTATTAGGGTACCGAAGAAATGCTGACGCAATATACAGCGGGTGATACTCTAGAAAGCCGCAAGGGGGTGGGCCCGCTGATTACGCCACTGTCCGATACGCTTCGGCCGATGCGTCAGCAGGTGTTCGAATGTGTGCGTGCGGCAGGATTGATTCCCCGCGTGCAGGTCGCCAAGGATCTTGGAATCAGCCCGGCATCGGTGACGACCATCACGTCGGAACTGATCGAGTCGGGCTTGATCGAAGAGGTGGCCGCCTCTCGGGAGGGTGAAAGCGTGCGCGGTCGGCCTGCCGTTGCACTTGGCGTGCGCGCCTCGGCACATCGCGTCGCCGGCATGAAGATCTCGGATCGTGAGCATACTGCGGTGATCGTCGATTTCGCGGGTAACCTGATTGCAGATGACGCGGTTCCGCGTCGTCCCGGCCCCATGACGGTGATCGAACTGCTGGACGCCATCGAAACACTTTTGGACCGGGTCTGTGCCAAAGCATCGATCCGCCGAGCCGACCTTTCGGCCATCGGGATCGGGGTTCCGGGTTTTGTTGACAGTGCCGAGGGCATGGTATTGTGGTCGTCGGTTCTGAATGATCGCGGTGTCGCGCTGTCGTCTCTTGTAGCGAACCGTCTTGGGCTTCCGGTGTGGGTGGACAATGACGCCAATCTGGTTGCTTTGGCCGAGCTTTGGTTCGGCGCAGGTCGTGGCCTGTCCGACTTTGCCGTGGTCACGATTGAGCATGGTGTCGGCATGGGCTTTGTGATGAACCACCGCATCTATCGCGGTTCGCAGCGGCTTGGGCTGGAACTTGGGCACACAAAGGTGCAGCTTGACGGTGCCTTGTGCCGTTGTGGACAGCGTGGGTGCCTGGAGGCCTATGTGGCCGACTACGCCCTTGCCCGAGAGGCGACAACGGCCCTGAACTGGGGCCACAAAGAGGGGCAGAGCATCGCAGTCCTGCTTGAAAGCCTGTACGATCATGCCAAAGCAGGCAATGCAACGGCGCGGTCGATTTTCCGGCGGGCGGGACGTTACCTTGCGGTTGGTCTGTCCAATGTCGTGAATCTGTTCGATCCTGCGCTGATCATTCTGTCGGGTGAACGGATGCGCTATGACTATCTTTACGCCGCCGAGACTTTGGCCGAAATGGACAATCTTGCGATCAACACCGGACGACCGCGCCCGCCGATCGAGATCCACGCATGGGGTGACCTGCTTTGGGCACACGGGGCGGCGGCCTTGGCCTTGTCCGCCGTGAGCGAAGGGCTGCTTGCCTCCAACCGCGACATTGCTGCGCAGTAACATTTTTCTTCTGAAAATTGTCACGGGACATTTAAAAGCGAGCCAGCCGCAGAAAACCCGACAAAAGTCACACAATTTGTTGTGTTTGGCTGCGCGTCGTCCAGCCGTTGATTGCGCATTCTGCGGGCTGTTGCGATACTCGATACAATTGCCAGTGAGGTCCATGTGCAAAAGAGCAGACATGCCCGGCTCAGGCTGCCCTTTGTGGTGTGCCTGTGCAGTGCCCTAATTCTCGGCCAGACCAGCCATGCGCTTGATCGCGTCGATTTTCAGATCATCGGCGCGGCCAAGGATCTTGGTGGCAAAGTGCGGGCGGCATCTGCGCTTCTGGCGCTTGAGAACGGACAGGACACGCCGGATCAGGTGCTGGCAGCCGCGCGGGCAGAGTATGGCAGGCTTGTCGGTGCGCTGTACGCGCAGGGTCACTATGCGCCGGTGATTTCGGTACTGCTTGACGGGCGCGAGGCCGCGTCTATTGCGCCTCTGGAGGCGCCCGCACGCGTCCGCCGGATAGAAGTTCGCGTCGATCCGGGCCCCCAATTCCGCTTTGGACAAGCGGACATAACACCTCTCGCCGCAGGCACGAAATTGCCCGATGGCTTTGCCCGTGGCCAGATCGCCGAAAGCGGGGTCGTGCGCACGGCCGTAGTTGCCGGTGTGGATGGCTGGCGCGCGCAGGGACACGCCAAAGCGCGCGTGACAGGGCAGGATGTGGTGGCTGATCATCCGTCCCGGACGTTGTCGGCCCGCGTGACGTTGGAACCCGGCCCGCGCCTGCGCTTTGGACCGGTGGATGTCGCCGGCAACCAGCGCACGCGCGAAAACCGCGTGCGCAAGATAGCGGGCATCCCCCAAGGCAAGGTCTATGATCCTGCCGAAGTCAATCGCGCCGAAGACCGCCTGCGCCGTACCGGCACTTTTTCGTCTGTGACAATCACTGAAGACGACGGCATCACCCCACCAGATCTGCTGGGCACCACGATTACTGTGGTCGAGGAAAAGCTGCGCCGGTTGAGTTTCGGTGGTGAAATCTCGAGCCTTGAAGGGTTGGATCTGACCGCTGCATGGATGCACCGCAACCTGATGCGCGGGGCCGAGCGACTGCGGATCGAAGGGAAGATCGCCAATATCGGCGCATCGGCAAGCGGACTGGACTACCGGATTGGCGTGACCATCGACCGCCCGGCGACCCTGACCCCCGATACCACGCTACGGTTCGCCACCGAGTTCGAACATCTGGACGAACCAGACTTCCGGTCAGACACCTTTGGCCTTGGGTTGGGGTTCACTCATGTGTTTTCCGACAGCCTGACCGGACGGATTGATCTGGCCTACAAGTTCATTGACGGAACCGCCTTTTCCGCAGACCGCAGCTTCCAGACCGATTTTCAGTTCCGTACAGTAGAGCTTCCGATTGGTCTGACGTGGGACAGGCGTGACAACCAGACCGATGCAAAGCGTGGGTATTACATCGAAGCCGAAGCCAAACCGTTCCTTGGGTTTGGCGCGACCGACTCGGGTGTCCGACTGAAGCTCGATCTTCGTGGCTACCGGGGATTTGGTGAGAACGACCGCTTCGTGATTGCAGCGCGCGCTCAGATCGGCGCAGTGGCCGGGGCCGACCTGTTGGCAACGCCGCGTGATGACCTGTTCTTTTCGGGCGGTGGTGGCACGGTGCGCGGGCAACCCTATCAATCCCTTGGGATAAATGTCCTGCGCGGGCCGATCCAGTATCAGATCGGCGGCAATCGTTTTCTGGCAGGGTCTGTCGAGGTGCGCACAAAGGTCACGTCCAAGATCGGGGTTGTCGGTTTCGTTGATGCCGGACGGGTTGATGTCGGCAGTTTCTTTGATCCGCTGGGTGATTGGCACGCGGGCGCAGGGTTGGGCGTGCGCTATGACACAGGCTTTGGTCCGATCCGGCTGGATGTTGCAGCACCCGTTGCGGGACGGACCGGCAAGGGCGTGCAGATCTATGTTGGCTTGGGGCAGGCGTTTTGATGCGGTGGTTGTGGCTTCTCGTCTTTGTCATCCTGCCATTCGCCGCCCCTGCGCAAGAAACCGAGGCCGAGCGTACGGATCGCAATGCAATTGTGTCTTTCATTGAAGACAACCTGTCGGGCACCGATCGGGAGGTCATTTTGCGCGGCTTTCGAGGTGCCCTGTCGTCGCGGGCGACAGCCACACAGCTGACGATCGCCGATGGAGATGGTGTCTGGCTCACCCTCAATGACATCATTCTGGACTGGACGCGTTCATCCCTTCTGTCGGGACGGATTTCGATCAACGAATTGACGGCGGCCGAGATCATCATGGATCGCGCCCCCAAATCGGAAGCGGCGACGCCATCGCCCGAAGCATCGGGATTTTCTTTGCCGGAATTGCCGGTCTCAGTCGAGATTGCCAAGATCTCTGCGCCCCGCGTTGTGTTGGGCGAGGCCTTGGTCGGCCAATCGCTTGAAGGCAGTGTAGATGCCGCTCTGTCATTGGCAGCGGGGGACGGATCGGCAGAACTGACGATCAACCGCACTGATGCCGGACCGGACGGGCGCATCGAATTGTTTGCCAACTACACAAAGGAAAGCGGCAGATTGTCCCTGTCCCTTGATGCGCTCGAAGGCGCAGGTGGCATCGCGGCTGGTCTGTTGTCGTTGCCGGGGCAGCCGTCGGTCGCCTTGAAAATTCAGGGCGAAGGGCCTTTGGATGATTTCAGGGCCGAGATCGGCTTGATCAGCGATGGAACGGAACGTTTGGCGGGGACCGTGACGCTGACGGGGGCGGACGCGGGCGGAACACGCTTCAATGCCGATGTGGGCGGTGACCTTGCCCCGCTGTTCATGCCAGCTTACGCGGACTTTTTGGGTGATGCGGTGACCCTTGTCGCAACCGGACAACGCAGCATGGCCGGCCGGATCGACCTGTCGGCGCTTGATCTGCGTGCAAGATCGGTCGAGCTGCGCGGACAGGCAAAGATCGCGGCAGATGGCCTGCCGGAATTGGTCACGCTGAACGGATTTCTGCGCAATCCTGACGGCAAATCCGTGGTGATCCCCGGCTTTGACGCGGGCGTGTCCGTGCGAACTGCCCGGATCGAAGTTGCCTACAATGCCATCACCGACGAGACATGGCGTGCGGTTCTGGATGCAGAAGACCTGATCACCCCGGACGGCGCTGTGGCCAAGTTTGGCTTGCGTGGGTCGGGCCGGATTTCGCGATCACCGGTCGGACGCACGGTCGGAGGCAGTTTCACCGCCGATGCGTCCGGGATTGCACCCGCGAACGCTGCCCTTGCGATGGCACTTGGCGAAACGGTCACGGCGACGACGCGCGTATGGTGGCAGGAAGGCGCAGGGTCTTTTCGAATTGCAGCTTTGGACCTGAACGCCGGAGCGTTGCACGCCACGGCCAATGCCGAAATCTCCGGTCTGGAAAGCGGCTTTCGCACGTCAGGGCAGTTACGGGTCGAAGCGTCCGATCTTGCGCCTTTGTCCGGGCTTGCCGGTCGCGATCTTGCAGGCAGAGGCATCATTACAGTTGACGGGGAAGGTAGCCCTTTGGGGGGGGATTTCGACGTCAGGGGTCGCATAGACGGCCAGGATCTGAGGGTGGACATATCCGAACTGGATGGTCTTTTGCGCGGGAGGTCCAGCATTACCGCTGACCTGCGCCGGGACACAACCGGCACCACGCTGCGGGATTTTACCGTGCAGGCAACCTCGCTGGAAGCCTCAGGCAAGGGAACGGTCACATCAGATGTTGCGAACCTTGAAATGACGCTGCGCATGGACGATCTGTCCCGCCTTGGCCCGGCCTTTGGTGGTGGCGTAGCGGGCGATGTACAGCTGTCTGGCCCGTTGACCGAAGGTCGGGCTCGCATTGTGGCTGATCTTGCGGGAACGGCGCTGCGCATCGGCGTACCAGAAGCCGACCGTGTCCTGAACGGTGACTCACGCGTTGCATTGGTCGCGGATCTTGACGGTGATCGCCTGACGTTCGAGCAACTGACGATAACTGCACCGGGGGCCTCCGCTTCGGTTCAGGGCGAGCTGGCAGTCTCGGGGCGCAGCGATCTGCGGTTGCAGGCATCCTTGCAGGACCTGTCGCGCGTAAGGCCCGGCTATGGTGGAGCCGTATCGGCGGATGCGACGTTCCAGGGAACCCTTCAGACAGCGGAACTGACCGTGACCGCAGAAGCAAATTCCCTGCGCGTGGGGCAGTCCGAGGCTGACCGGGTTCTGGCGGGCACATCGACCCTGACCGCAGCGCTGAGGTTGGACCAGGGCGCGCTGCGGGTCGATGACCTGCGACTGACAAATCCGCAGGTGTCCGCACAAGCGACCGGCCGGCTGACCCAGGACCGCCGCGATATTGATCTGTCGGCGCGTCTGGCGAACCTGGGACTGTTGCTGCCCGAATTCCCCGGTCCCGTGACGGTCACGGGCACTGCGGTCGATACCGGGAATGGCTATGACCTGTCCCTGTCGGGCACAGGGCCGGGACAGATAGACGCCCGCGTGACAGGTCGTGTCGCGGCAAATCTTGCGCAGGCTGACCTGACGGTGCGGGGGTCGGCGCAGGCCGGCTTGGCCAATCCGTTCCTTGGCAACCGTGTTGTGACGGGCCCGTTGGATCTTGATCTGCGTCTGAATGGTCCGCTTGCCCTGTCGTCACTTTCGGGCCGCGTCGCCATGACCCAAGGCCGTCTGGCAGATCCTTCACTGCCTTTTTCCCTGCAGGGGATAGATGCCACCGCCAATCTGTCGGGCGGCAGTGCGCAGATTGCCGCGACGGCGGCAGTTTCAACGGGCGGAACGTTGTCCGTGACCGGCCCTGTCAGTCTGACGGCACCATTTCCCGCCGATCTTGGAGTCACGGTCTCGAGTGTCGTATTGCGCGACCCGCAGTTTTACGAGACCCGCGCCAATGGCCAACTGCGGGTGACCGGACCATTGGCGGGTGGTGCGTTGGTTTCAGGACGCATTGCCTTGCCACAGACAGAGATAAGGGTGTCTGCGACCGGCTTGGGCGTCGAGGCCATGATCGACGGACTGCGGCATGTCGGGGATCGCCCACCTGTGCGCGAAACCCGACGGCGCGCGGGTCTTCTGGGGGATGGTGCCAACGGTGCAAGCGGCAGCGCAGATCGGGCACGGCGACCTTTTGGCCTTGATGTCGAACTCTCGGCGCCAAACCAGTTGTTTGTTCGGGGTCGTGGTCTGGACGCAGAACTTGGGGGCACCGTCAGGTTGACCGGGACGACGGACGCCGTTGTGCCGTCTGGCGCCTTCAACCTGATCCGGGGCCGATTGGACATTCTGGGCCGTCGCCTGACCTTGACAGAGGCGATGTTGCAGCTTGGTGGCGACTTCGATGCGTCGCTTCGGATTGTGGCTAGCAGCGTCAACAATGGCGTGACAAGTTCCGTGGTGATCGAAGGCTCGGTCAGCGATCCCCAGGTCAGCTTCACCTCGTCACCGCAAATGCCGCAGGAAGAGGTGCTGTCTCAGTTGCTGTTCGGGCGGCGCCTTGACTCGTTGTCAGCCTTTCAGGCCCTGCAACTGGCCAACGCCGTCGCCATACTGGCCGGGCGTTCTGGCGAAGGCATTGTCAGCAGACTGCGAGAGGGTTTTGGGCTCGATGATCTGGACGTCCAGACAGACGCGGATGGCAATGCGCAATTGACGGCTGGCAAGTATCTGTCCGAAAAGATTTACTCCGAAATCGTGGTCGATCAACAGGGCAAAAGCCAGATCAATCTCAACCTTGATTTGACCGACTCTGTCACCATAAAAGGCCGTGTCGGTGCCGACGGAAACACCGGTATCGGCCTGTTTTACGAAAAGGACTACTGAACGCGCAGCCCGTTCAGCACCAGAGCCGTAATTTCGCTGATGATGCGCGCCTCATCCAAGGGTGTGTCCGGGCCCAGCCCAGACATGAACCGGGCTTCACTGGCCATGACGGCATAGGCTTCGGTCATTGCCCAGATATGGAATTGCAGCAGCAAAGGGTCCACCTTGCGGATCAATCCCTGATCAGCCCAGCCGGAGATCAGATCCGATGCGCGCTGCGTGGCCTCACGCGAACCCGCCCAGACCTCGTGCAACATCGGCGCTCCGCGCATCACCTCGCCGGTAAACATGCGCACTTCGGCTGGGTGGGTCAGCGAGAAGCGCACTTTTCGTGCGATATAGTCTGACAGAAAGGCATCCGGTCCTTTGTCCAGCGCGATGCCTTCGAACAACTCGGCCCAGATCCCTGTGATGTAGGTCAGCGCCTCTGCATACAGTTCTTCCTTGCTGTCGATGTAGTAGTGCAGCTTGGTCTTGGAAATTCCGGCACGGTCAGCGATCCCTTGGGTCGATGCACCGCGCAGCCCGTGTTCGGCAAATTCCACAATCGCGGCAGTGCGGATCACTTCGCGCAACGCGCCGCGTTTGCGCGCCAGATCGCCCCGCCCGACGTGACGCATGCTTATGACTTCAGAGGCAGCCATGCTGTCGCCTCCACTTCGATCAGGATATCTGCCGATGGCATCATGGCGCTGACCTCAACCACCGTGGACACTGGCGGCGTGCCGGGGAAGAACAGGCGCCGGACGGCGTTGTAACGGGGAAAGTCGTTCAGGCATTTGAAGTATTGCACCAGCTTGAACACGTCGGCCATCGACCCACCCGCCTGTTCCATGGTGGCACGGATGCGGTCGAACACATACCACGACTGCGCAAGGATCGGGCCATCCTTGGCATCGACCGAAAATTCGCCGGTTTGGCCGATTGTGGGGCCAATATCGGCCGGCAGATCGCCAAAGCCGCGAATGACGCGTCCCGCTGCCGGGTCAACCGCGATAACGCCTGACAGAAAGATGAAATCCCCCCGGCGTTGCCAGGCGGAGTAACGTGCAAGAGGGGCGGCGGCTGGATCGGTCATGGATTACACCGGAATGGTTTTCAGACTGCGCTCGACCTTACCCAGAAAGGTTTTCCGCTCGTCTTCGGAGACATGGTTCATATTGTAAAGCTGCTTCCAGATCACCTTGCACCGTGGGCTGAACAAGGGGCGCAAACCGCGTGTCCACAAGGACCGCCCAGGATCCCGGATCAACCTGATCCACCACCACGGACTGCCCGACGTGGTGATGCCCATCAAAAGCCGGATGTTCTGCAACTTTGGCTTGGTGCGCTTTTGCTTGCCATCCGCCACCTCAAAGGTGATCCCCGGCAGCCACACCCGCTCCAGCCAGCCTTTCAGCATGGCAGGCGGGCCGTAGTACCACGTCGGATAGATGACGATCAGCCCCTCGGCCCATTGCAGATTGTCCACATGGCCGGGGTGTTTGGCGATGATTGCCGCCGTGTCGGTCAGATACTGGCGCCGTTCTTCGGTGGACAGCACGGGGTTGAAGTTTTCCGCATACAGATCGTGGCAGCGCAGCTCGTGACCTGCCGCACGCAAGGTGCGACAGGTCGTTTCATAGAGCGCCGCGCCAAAACTTTCCGGGCACGGATGAGAGAATACGACCAGAAGGCGCATGGCGCAGGTTCCTTACTTCGGCAGCAAATCCATGCCGACTTTCTTGTTGACGAACTTGTCTGTGGCGACCTTGGTGATGTCGATCGACCCGGCTTCCAACAGCCCCGCGTCAACTGCCAGATCATAGAAGCCCTGCACCCGCGCCATGTCGATGGCCCCGATACCCATTTCGGCCTGCGCGCCCGTGCCCATGATGCCCAACTCTTTCATCAGGGCGACTTCTTCGTTCAGCTTTTCGATGGTTAGCTCGGGGTTGTCCTTGATGATGGCGGCGTTTCCAAGGCTGTTGTCGTTGTACAGATAGTTGTACCAGCCGATGGTCGAGGCATCGATGAACCGCTGAACCAGATCAGGGTTGTTTTCCACCATATCGACCCGGGCCTCGATGGTGGTGGCGTAGGTGTTCCAGCCATTGTCGGCCAGCAAGAACCACTCGGGGTCGGCACCGGCGGCGCGGGCATAGATCGGCTCAGCCGTGCCATAGCCTTGCTGGACCATCTTGGTATCCTGCAGATAGTCGGACATGTTATAGACGTAAGGTCGAAGCTGTTCGTCCTTGAAGCCCTTGGCCTTGACCATCCATTGCCAATAACTGAACTGGCCATCCTTGCCGACAAGGATTTTCGGCGCGTTTACGAGATCGTCGAAGGATGTGTATTCCCCCTTGTGGGTCAGCATGATCTGGGGATCTTTTTCAAAATAGGACGCCACCACAATCGTTGGAATCCCGTTGCGCACGTTGTCCATCGACTGCAAAAGATTGCCCGCCATCAGGAAATCCACCTTGCCAGCGGGCAGCATCGGGCGGTTGTTGACCTGCGGGCCACCTTGCTGGATTTCAACCTCCAGCCCGTATTTCGCGTAAGTTCCGTCAGCCATCGCCTGATAGAAGCCGCCATGTCCGCCTTGCGCCAGCCAATTGGTGGCAAACACCACCTTGTCCTGCGCCCATGCACCACTTGCCACGACCGTCGCCGCCATGGCGGCCAGAAGAGTTGTTTTCATTCCCATACCTTTCCCTGTGGATCGTCTCTCGTCATGCTTTGGCCATTTCTGGCGTCCAGCCACGGGTCTTGCCCGGATTCATCAGACCATGCGGGTCGGCCTCGCGCTTGAAGTCGATCTGCGTGGTGTCGATTTCCTTCATCCCGCCGTCTTCGATAGTGATCACATGCGGGTCATAAATTGTGCAGCCGTCCAGCCGCTCCATCTCGGCGATGATCTCATACATCCGTTCGCGCGTGGTCCAGCGCACCAGTGGCAGCGCAAAGATCTGCACCTCGCCATGCAGCCGTGCCATCTCGTGGTGCATCAGCACCTCGTCGCCATACCGCGCGATCTGGCGCATGACCAAGGCGGGATCAAACGGGCTTGGATAGGCCACCTGAAGGTAAGTCCATACCCCCGGTTCATGCTTCAGCGCCTGCAACGTGGTGTGGTTCCAGCCACATTCCCACGCAGGCGGCAGGCGCTGCGATTCCAATGCATGCAGCGTGCCCGTCAGGCTGACGGTGCCGCCCATCGCCGCCACACGGGCGCGGAAATCCGCCATTGCGTCGGGCGCAATCATCGAAAACACGGCGTCCTTGTCGGCGGGAAAATAATCGGACAACCGTTTGTAGAACGGTGCAATCCGCCCTTCAACGACCGTCATCAGATAGGCGTCCAGCCCACCCTCCTGCGCTTTGGCGGCAAAGCGCAACGCGGTGTCATAGCCATCGAACAGCGCAATGGTGTGAACCCAGTCGGTTGCGGGCACCAATGCGTAGTCCATCGCGGTGATGATGCCGTTGGTGCCATAGGCATGCTGCACCTTCATGATGTCAGCCCCGCGCAATTCGATGATGCGCGGTTCATCTTCGACGGTGATCATCCGCAGCCAGGTGATGTTCTCGCCGTCGCGAAGCATCCCGTTGCGCAAGGATCCGATGCCGCCCGACCCACCCGAGACAAAGCCGCCCATGGTGGCAAAGCGTTTGGTGGACGGGAACATTGACAGCATCTGCCCGGTTTCCCCAACCGCCGTTTCCACCCGTTCCATCCGGGCGCCCGCCTCGCAGATCACCCGGCCGGGGGCTATGTCGATGATGCGGTCCAGCTTGGTCATTTCAAGAATGATCCCGCCGTCCATCGGCACGCATTGGCCGTAGTTGCCGGTCCCCCCCCCGCGCACGGTCACCGGAAGCCGCAATCGTGCCGCTGCCGCCGCGACCGTTCTGACTTCGTCTTCTGTACGCGGGGTGACCACAAGATCGGCGGTGCGGTTGTCCAGCAGATCTTTCAGGATGGGGGAATACCAGTAGTAATCCTTGGACTTTGCCTCAAGCAGTTTGACGTCGTCCGAATGGGGAATGTCCCCGATGGCGGTCTTGAAGGCGGTCAGCTTTTCACTGCTCACGGTCATGCGGCATGTCCTTGCATCTGGAGGGCACCTGCACGGAAAATGCGGCGGCCCGCGCGGGGGTTGCTGAGGGCTTCGGTCCAGTCGGCCCCTTTGATCAGAATGAAATCGGCAGGCTCGCCCACCGCCAACCTTTTGGGCGGCAGGCCCATGGCCCTAGCGGCATCATCGGTGATGGCACCCAACCAGTCGTCGGGGGACAGATGCAGTGTCAGGCAGGCCAGACGCAGCATCTCTATCGGGTCATGCGCACCATAGGGGTAAAACGGATCGCGCACGTTGTCCGACCCGAACAGCACACGCACACCCGCCGCCCGCAATTCCTGTGCCGGAGCAAGACCGCGCAGCCGAGGGCTGCGACCGGCGGTCATATCCTGCAAATGCAGGTTGGTTGTCGGTAAAATCGTCAGCGCAAGGCCCGCTTTGGCCATCAACGCGATGGCGCGGTCAGCATCGGGGCGGATCGACAACGAACAGGCATGTCCGCACAAAACCCGCCCCACCATGCCATACGCCAGCGTCAGGCGGGCTATTTCGTCGATTGCGACAGCGTCCGCGTCCAACCCCTCATCGACGTGGAAATCCAGACGCAGCCCGTGATCCGCCGCCAACCGGAAAACCTGCGCCAGATGCGCGGCGAAATTTGCGTGCCGATAGACAAAGGTGCCCAGAACGCCCCCATCCGCCGCCACGCGCGCCGCAATCTTTGGCCCATGGTCGGGGTCGCCCAAAATCTCCAAGGATACCAGCGCCGCACGTTGCAAGGTGATACCCGTCGTTGCCACGTCTTCCATCACCGACCACGCCAGCGGCACACCCGGTTCAGTCCAGTCCACATGACTGCGCATCACGCCGACACCATTGGCAAAGGCATCCTCCAGCCCCAGCGTGATCCGCGCCTGCAAATCTGTGGCGGTCCACAATACCTTGTCTGCCGCCATGGCTTCGATCGCGCCAAACAACCCCGGTTTGGCCGCTTGGCAGCGGTGCGCGGTAAAGCATTTGTCCAGATGTACATGCGGGTCTGCAACAAGCGGCATCATCACTGCTTGCGCTGGTCCGGCGACGGGCGTCAGCGCGGCGATGCGACCGCCCGCAAGCGTCACCGCCACCGTCTGCCCGTTCACCAGCACATGGGAAAGATCACTGTTCACGCCGGATCTCGCTTTCATGCCAATGCCCCAGCACCCGGCGCGAGGCCCATGTTGTCAGAAGAAAGATCACCACACCCAACAGCGATACCAGCACCAGTGCCGCAAACATGCGGGGGATTTCATTGCGAAACGACGACTCGATGATCCGGCTTGCCAACCCGGTGTTCTTTCCCGCCGCACCTGCCACAAACTCGGCCACCACGGCGCCGATCAGGCTCAGCCCCCCTGCCACTTTCAGCGCCGCCATGAACGATGGAAGCGCACTGGGGGCCAGAAGATAGCGCAACCGCTGCCAAGGTGTCGCGCGATACAGGCTGAACAGATCGCGCAGGTTGTGGTCTGCGCTGCGCAAGCCGATGACCGTGCCGGACAGGATGGGAAAGAACGCCACGATCCACGCACAGATCAGCAACGCGGCAAAGGTGCTGTCCACATAGATCAGGATCAACGGCGCAATCGCCACCACGGGCGTCACCTGCAAGATCACCGCAAAGGGAAACAGGCTCATCTCGACCGCCCGCGACAGCGCAAACAGTGCGCCAAGCAGCACGCCACCCACAATGGCCAGTGACAACGAAAAGAACGTCAGCTTGACGGTAAACCAGGCCGACCCCATCAACGACGGCCCATCCGTCCACAAGGTCTGCGCAATCCGGCTGGGTGCCGGGATAAGGTAGTGCGGGATTTCATAGGCCCGAACCGCCCATTCCCAACCACCGATCGCCGCCAACAACGTGACAACGGGCAAGACCCACGTCAGCACGCGTGTCCGCCTTTCGCGCGCCAATGCCTCGGTGTTGAGAGGCGCGGAACCGCCTTCGGGGTCAATGGTCGATATGCTCTGCATCCAATGTCCCTTTCAAACTTTCGGAAATTCGCCGGGCTTGCGCGCTGAAGTCTTGCGAAATCCGCCAATCCTCATTGCGTGGCCACGGCACATCGACGGTCAGATCATCGGCCACCCGGCCGGGGCGGGCGGCCATCACCACGACGCGGGTCGACAGATACACGCTTTCGAATACCGAATGGGTGACAAAGACCACCGTCAGCCCATGCTCTGCCGACAGCCGCACCACATCGTTGTTGAGCTTGCTGCGTGTCATTTCGTCCAGCGCGGCAAAGGGTTCGTCCATCAACAAGATGCGGGGTCTGGTCACCATCGCCCGCGCAATCGAAACCCTCATTTTCATGCCGCCTGACAATTCCCGCGGGTAGGCGCGGGCAAACCGGGTCAAGCCCACCTCGCGCAGGGCTTCGTCCACCCGTGGCGCGGCCACATCCTTTGCCACGCCTGCAAGCCGCAGTGGCAGGAACACGTTGTCATACACCGTGGCCCAGGGCATCAATGTGGGTTCCTGAAACACAAAGCCCAGATCCTGCTCGGACTTGCCGACAGCAGGGGCAATGGTGATGGTGCCGGATGTTACCGGCAACAGTCCCGCAATCATCTTGAGCGCGGTGGATTTCCCACAGCCTGACGGGCCCAAAAAGCTGATAAAATCGCCCTCATTGATCGTCAGAGTCATGTCGGACACCGCAAGCGTGTCGTTGCCAAATCGTTTGGACACACGGTTCATGCGAATGATCGGATCGCCCTTCATGCGAAAGCGTCCGGATTGGCTGGCGTGTCCAGAAATGACAACGGCAGGCGATGGACTTCCGAAAGCAGGGTCACGATCTGGCGCGCAGCGTGATCAAGGGCGCGTTGCCCCTTTTCCGCCGTCGCCTTGGTTGCATCCCCGGCCGCGCCGGCGGCGTTCATGTCCTGCATCTGCCAGCCGATCTTGCCCGCCGGACCAAGCCCCAGCAGGCGGTTTGCTGCCGCCAATCGCGCATTTTCCGGAACGAAATTCCGTGCCCGGTCCATCCGCACCCAACCGGGGTGCAACGCCAGCATCACACTGGTTTCAAGATCGCCCGCGTGAATCCCGTGACGATCCTCGTCGTGGTCAAGAAGTCCTTCGGGCAGGCCCATGGCAAACCAGTTTGCGGCGACCACCAGCATCTTGTGCTTGACCCGCAGGTCGCGTGCCACAATGTCCATCGGCGCGATCTGACCGCCATGGCTGTTCAGGATCACCAGCTTGCGCACCCCGGCAGCGGCGACCGAGTCGCCGATTTCCGACCACATTGCCATCAGGGTCGCGGCGGAAAAGGTAAGCGTTCCCGGCCACGCCGTATGTTCGTTCGACTTGCCGACAGGCATTGTTGGCAGGAACAGCACCGGCAGGTCGTCGGGCAACAAGGGCAGGGTCGCTGCCACCATGCCATCAACAATCGCCTGATCCACAGCCAAAGGCAGGTGCGGTCCATGCTGCTCGATGGCCCCGACAGGCAATACGGCGATCAGTTCGCCGCGTGACAGTTCGGCAAAATCCTTGGCGGTGTAGTGCGCCCAGAACCGATATTTCATACAATCCCCCCAACTGCCTGCAAAGGCCGCCCCGGCGCCATGCTCTGCACGGCCTTCAAAATAGAATTCCGGTCGATCCCGAAGTGCCGATAGAGGTCTCCCACCGTGCCGGTCTGCCCGAAATGTTCGACGCCAAGCCCCACCGTGCGATGTCCGTGCACCGCGCCAAGCCATGACAGGGTGGCGGGGTGTCCGTCGATCACCGTGACAATCAGGCAGTCACGCGAGAGCCCTGCCAACAGGTGTTCGACATGCGCTTCGGCCGGCCGCCCGTTGATCCGTGCGGTCTGGGCCGCCTGCCAGCCTGCATTCAAACGATCGGCCGAGGTGACGGCCAGAATTCCCACATCACGCCGCCCTTCGGCCAGGGACCCCGCCGCCGCGATGGCCTCACTGGCCACAACGCCCTGATAGGCAATCACCACCTCACAATTCGGCCCCGGAGCGCGCAGCCAGTAGCCACCGTCAACCACGCCTTTGCGAATGGTGTCGGCGGGTCGGCGCGGTTGCTCCAAAGTCCGGGTGGACAGCCGAAGATAGACCGACCCACCCCCAGCCTCGCGCTGCCAATCGGCCGCTTCGGCGCGCACACTTTCGCGCTGCATATAGGCAAAGGCCCATTCCATGATGACGGCCAGTTCATCGGCAAAGGCAGGCTCGAAAGCTGCAAGCCCGTCTTGAGACATCCCGATCAAGGGAGTCGCGATCGACTGGTGTGCGCCGCCTTCGGGGGCCAGCGAGACACCGGACGGCGTGGCCACCAGAAGAAACCGCGCCTCTTGATAGCAGGCATAGTTCAGCGCATCCAAACCCCGGCTGATGAACGGGTCATACAGCGTGCCGATCGGCAGCAGCCGTTCCCCGAACAATTCGTGCGACAGACCCGCTGCACCCAACATCAGCATCAGGTTCATTTCGGCAATGCCAAGTTCCACATGCTGACCTGATGGTGAAAACGCCCATTTCTGGGCCGAAACAACCCGTTCATCGCGGAATGTGTCGGCCTGTTCGTCGCGGGCAAACAGGCCCCTTCGGTTCACCCAAGGTCCAAGGTTGGTCGAAACCGTCACATCCGGCGACGTCGTGATGATCCGGTTGGCCAGCGGCGTGTCGGATTTTGCCAAAGCGTCAAGGATCTTGCCAAAGGCGGCCTGAGTGGAAATGTCTTGATCGTCAGGCGCGGGTATCACGGGTACAGGAACCAAGGGTGCCTGCAGCTTGCGTTTGGCGTCCCGGTTGAATGGGATGCGCCCCAGAATTTCGTCCAGCGCCGGTTCCGTCAGGCCCAGTCCTTCGACGCGGCTCCATTCAAAACCATCGCGAATTCCCATCCGGGCGCGGAATTCGTCCATCTGCGACAGGCTCATCAATCCGGCATGGTTGTCCTTGTGGCCAGCCAGTGGCGTGCCCCAGCCTTTGACGGTGTACGCGATAAAGACCACCGGACGGTCATGCGTTCCCGCCTGATCAAAGGCCGAAGTCACGCTGGCCAGGCAATGCCCCCCTAAATTTTCCATCAACCGGGCAAGGTCATCATCTGACCGTCGCGCCAACAGGGCTGTCACGTCGCCCTGATCGCCAATTTCGTCCATCAGCCGCTTGCGCCACGCCGCCCCGCCTTGAAACGTCAGCGCGGAATATAGCTGGTTCGGACAGCGGTCGATCCAGTCTCGCAGCGCGGCACCGCCGGGTTCGGCAAAAGCCGCCTGCTGCAAGGCGCCATATTTAAGCGTGACCACATCCCAGCCGAACGCCTCGAAAATTCCGGTGATCCGCTTGGAAAGACCTTCGCGCACCACACCGTCAAGGCTTTGGCGGTTGTAGTCGATGATCCACCAGCAATTGCGCAGCCCGTGTTTCCAGCCTTCTTGCAAACATTCGTAGATATTGCCTTCGTCCAGTTCGGCATCCCCGACCAAGGCCACCATCCTTCCTTCGGGCAAGGTGCCCCAGCCCCGCGCCAGCACATAATCCTGCACCATGCTGGCAAAAGCGGTGATCGCCACACCAAGCCCAACCGAGCCGGTAGAGAAATCCACATCTACCTTGTCCTTGGTGCGAGACGGATAGGACTGCACCCCACCAAAGCCACGGAAATTCTGCATCCGCTCAAGCGTCTGCTTGCCCATCAGATACTGCAACGCATGGAAAACCGGCCCGGCATGGGGTTTGACCGCAACCCGGTCCTGAGGACGCAATGCATGGCCGTATAACGCAGTCATCAGCGTGACCATGCTGGCGCAACTGGCCTGATGGCCGCCCACCTTGACCCCATCACCCTTGGGCCGCAGGTGGTTGGCATTGTGGATCATCCAGGCCGACAGCCACAGGGCTTTCTGTTCAATGGCGCGCAATTCGGCATGTGACAGCGGCATGGACTCACCTCGGATCACCTTCGGTTAAACGAAAGTTGACCCGAGTATGAACCATTTTGTCAAACCATTTGGTTCGACATTGCAGATTTGCATCGACTGCCCGAATTTGCAGCGCAATTTCGCCCGCGCCGTGCATGGTTTGAGCACCCGGTGAAGGGTCAGGCGGGCTGCCAGTTGTCAAGCGCGGCAACCGCCTCGTCTGCCGTTTCAACATATTGAAACAGCGCCAGATCTTCGGGGCTTATCGTGCCGGCTTCGGCCAGCGCCTCCCAGTTGATGACCTTTTCCCAGAACGCCTTGCCGAACAGAAGAAATGGGATCGGCTTCATCCGCTTTGTCTGGACCAGTGTCAGGCTTTCAAACATTTCATCCAGCGTGCCAAAACCACCGGGAAACACGCAGACCGCCTTTGCGCGCATCAGGAAATGCATTTTCCGAATGGCGAAGTAATGGAAGTTGAAACACAGATCTGGTGTCACATAGGCGTTTGGAGCCTGTTCATGCGGCAACACGATATTCAGCCCTATGGACTGGCCACCCGCTTCGTGCGCGCCCAGATTGCCCGCCTCCATCACGCCCGGGCCACCTCCGGTGATGATCACATTCTCGCGCCCATAGCTTTCCATGCTGCGCTCGGTCATCCGCTTGGCGAACAGGCGGGCTTCGTCATAGTACTTTGACAGGGCGGACAGGCCCGGCGTTTTCGCGTCTTCGGCGCGGGCGGGAATCCGGGCCCCGCCAAACAGCACAATCGTCGATTCGATCCCGCGTTCATCCATCACCAGTTGTGGCTTGAGCAATTCAAGTTGAAGCCGAACCGGGCGCAATTCTTCGCGCGTCATGAAATCCGGGTCGGCAAAGGCCAGCCGATAGGCGGGTGCGCGTGTCTGGATGGTGTCAGGTATCCGGTCTGCCGCCTTTACGTCCTCGACACTGTCGCGGAACGGATGATTGCGGGGTTCGTCTTTCATGACCTGCCTTTGCATTGCGTGACCTGTTCCCAAGCCTTATAGGCAGGACGCAACAGGACCAACCGAAAAAGGGGTGACATCATGTCGAACGCAGCCTTGGAAACCGCCATCGAAGCCGCATGGGAAGCCCGCGACAGCATCACCCCCGCCACCAAGGGCGAGGCCCGCGATGCCGTTGAAGCGACATTGGCCGCCCTTGGGGCGGGCAAGTTGCGCGTGGCCGAAAGGCGCGGTGCTGACTGGCATGTGAACCAGTGGGCCAAGAAGGCCGTGCTGCTTGGCTTTCGCCTGCAAGACATGGGCCTGCAATCGGGCGGGCCACAGGGATCCAGCTGGTGGGACAAGGTGGACAGCAAATTCGACGGTTGGGGCGAGGACCAGTTCCGCGCCGCAGGCTTCCGCGCCGTGCCAAACTGCATTGTACGCAAATCGGCCCATATCGCAAAGGGGGTCGTGCTGATGCCGTCGTTCGTTAACCTTGGTGCCTTTGTCGATGAGGGCACCATGGTTGATACCTGGGCCACGGTGGGATCCTGCGCGCAGATCGGCAAGAACGTGCATCTTTCTGGTGGCGTCGGCATTGGCGGCGTGCTGGAACCGATGCAGGCCGGCCCGACGATCATCGAGGACAACTGCTTTATCGGTGCGCGGTCCGAAGTGGTTGAAGGCTGCATCGTCCGTGAAGGCTCGGTCCTTGGGATGGGAGTATTCATCGGCAAATCAACCAAGATCGTGGACCGCGAAACCGGATCGGTGACCTATGGCGAAGTGCCGGCGGGATCGGTGGTTGTGGCAGGGTCGATGCCGTCGAAAAACGGGATCAGCCTCTATTGTGCTGTGATCGTGAAAAAGGTCGATGCGCAGACCCGCAGCAAGACCAGCATCAACGAGCTGTTGCGTGACTGACACGCCGGTTGCCCTGAAAGGCCATGCCATGACCGAAGACAAACCCCGCAATGAAAGCCGCCAGCAGGTCTATACCCTGCTGGTGCAGGTTGGGCGCAAATCTGGTGATGGACTGCCCGCAAAGGCCACCGGAGGCGCCTTGATGTGTTACGCATCCGGGGTGGACGAAGCGGAAGCCGTGCGTGAAACCGTAGCCATCCTCAAGCAAGCCGATCTGGCAGTGCTGGAAGTCGAAGGTCATGGATCACTGGAAGAGCAGCGCGCCGAGGGGGCAGAAATCGACCCCGAGGAAGAAACCTTGATGCTACGGGCGCTGGAAGAAAACTCGGTCATCGTGGCGCAGATGACGGCGCTTTACGACTAGGCGTTCAGGCCGCACCGAACAGGGTGCGCCGGTCCATCAGGCTGACCAACTGCCGGGCTTCATACACCTGCAGGATCGTGGCCGGAGGCTGCGTCCGGACGCCGTGGCTCAGAAGCAGCAGGCCATCCACCCGGATCAGTTCCGGCAATCCCAGATCGACCGACACGCAATCGATCGATGCCTGACGCCCATCGCTGCGGGCAATGGTGCCATTGGCTAGCGCTCCGGCATGCACCAGAACCTGTTCGACGCCGAACATGTATTCAACCTCGGCCCCGTTCATGGCGATTAACTGGTCGGCTGACATCAACACATCGCTGCCTTGGCCCAAAAACGGCGCCCGCAGGATCACCGGGGCAAAGCTGCCCCGGCTGGGCAGGCGCAAACGTTTTACGCGCAAGACGGGTTGCAATCCGTTGTCGGCAGTATGCACCAGATCGCCGGGGCGCAAGGTACCGGCTGCCACTGGGCCACGGGCCGTATCAACGGGTGTGCGCAAGCCAAGCCAAGGGGCGCGCTCGGGCGGAACCGCACCCAGTGTGACGCCAAACCACAAAAGCGAAGCATGCCGCAGCGCCGACCCGTCGCGTCGGCACAGGGCGGAAAGTTCGTGGGTGGACAAGGCGATGGGGCCAATTCCGGACTGTCTGCATTCCTCGCCCATCCCGATACGGCCAAAGGTCATCGTCCAGCGCCCGGTCTGGCGGTTCCAGCCATAGGTGATCCGGGCGGTGCCAAGCCCGAATGGCAAGGGGCCGTGCAAGACATGGCGTCGAACGGTCTTTCCATCCCGATGCAAAAGCACGATACCGGCCTGCGGATCTGCAAACACTGAAACCGTGCGTTGCGTCCCGATGTCGTCGTGCCATTCGAGCAAGACGGTCGCCTGCACCAGCGGCAGGGCGATTTCGCAGATCAACAGGCCCTGTTCCAAAGGCAAATCGCTTCCTTCGGGAAGCGTCATATCGGACAAGGCGATCCAATCCCTCATCGGTCATGCTGCCTTTGCGCCAACAGCGAACAGAAGCTGCGCCTCGAAGCCCTTCAGCGTGCGCCGCGCGGCGGGGCTGTACCCATCACCACTGCGCGGATCAAGATCGGGAAAGATCGACCGGATTTCCTCGATGATTTCGGCTTCAAAATTCCGGGTTGCCTGAGGCCCCGGCAGAAAACTTTCGGTTGCAAGCCCGTCAGAGGACACGATCTGATGGCGATCAAACAGCAGGTGGACATAGTCCACGGTGCCACCTTCCAGAATGCGCACGGATCGTCCGTTCACCAGATCCTTTGCCGACACCAGAACCTCGGTTTCACCGAACAGCAACTCTGCCAGACTATCACGCAAAAGCACGCGATGTTGCGGCGAGACAAGCAGACGGCGATGATCACCAAAGGTTCCGGCGCGGATCTCGATCGGGGCCAGCGCGCCTGTGGCGGGCACCGTCCGCCGCCCGATCCATCGCAAAGGCTGTGGCCCGTCATCCTTTGTCATCACCAGATCGCCGGGCTGCAAGGTTTCGACCGGACATTCCCCGCCTGCTGTCAGGATCATCGTTCCGGCCACGAAGCAGGGAACCGTCGTCAGCTTGACGAGTCCGGTATCGAGATTGCCTCCGGTTGATGACGCAACCGTGTAGGTAAAATTGACCTGTTCTATATCGCCATTGCCGATCACCGTGATCGTGCCATCGGCGTTCAGGCGCACCTGCTGGCCAGACGGCAAAGTGACAATCTGCCCCGCGACAACGTTCATCCCGTTGATCTGGGTAACCTTGAGCGTTCCCGTCCCCGCATATGAGTCATTCGCCAGAACGTCGATCGTCTTTTCGCCGGTTGCGAACATCGTCTCGACATCGTCTTGCGCCACCAGCACGGTCTGGATGCTGTCGCCCACGATGATCAGGTTTGAATCGTACTGCGCATCGCCGGTGTCGGCGATCCCGATCCGAATGGTGTTCACCACGCCGGCGTTGACCGGAATGGTCAGTGTCAAGGTAACGGTAAACCCGTCCATTTCGGTGTTATAGGCATCGGTCGTGTTGTCGGTAAACAGGTTCGGTTGGGTCAAAGGGTTGATATTGTTGATCGAAGATGTACCGTTTCCGATTGTGAGCGGCACATACGCGCCATTGATCCAGACGCCCATCACGTCGTTGAAGTTCGAATTGACATATTCCGGATATTCTTCCGAACTGAAGACAAACCGCATGGCCATGACATTCCCGGTCGGGATGAAATCCACGTCGATCCACGCCGCATCATAGGTGGTGCGTCCGGCGATTGCATTGAACTGGCTGTTGTTGTTGACACCCGAGGTGTCCATCGACGTGCCGGTGCTGCGGTTTGGATCGCCGCCTGATTGGGTGAAGCTGCGGACGTCGCCCGTTGACAGGATCACGCCGGAAGAACTGGGAAGCACGCCCGGAGACAGGTTGCCATTGGTGAATGTGGCCGAGCTGTAGTTGGGGCCGGTGTAGCTTGCCCCAACCACTGTCACGCCATTGCCGAACATCGCATTCGCCATCGCAGTGGCAGATGCGTTGATATTATAGTTCAGCTCTGCGCCTGTCGCCAAGTCCGCCTCCAACCCCTTGAAGGCAAAGCATCGTTTCGGCCAGGCGGGTGCCTGCCGGATCGATTTTTCGGTTGGGTGCGTTGACCCTGCTCTGCCCTGCCTCGGGGACTTATAGTTTTGTTAAGCGTTACCAGACTTTCGACGCAAGTCATCCCTCTTTTGGCCCCATTCTGTCGGGTGTGTGTCTCGCGTCGCGCGCTCTGTGGCGCTGGCGCAACAAATGCTTGTGGTTGCAGGGCGCGCGTCAAGCCGATATTCGTGCTGCACCCCTGTGGAGGCTGCCATGCACGATCCAATCGATCCCGTTGCCCTGACGGCGGATTTGGTCCGCTGTCCGTCGGTCACACCGTCCGAAGGCGGTGCGCTGGTCCTTTTGGAACGGCTTTTGGCCGACGCGGGCTTTGCCTGCACAAGGGTGGATCGCGGCGGCGTGCCAAATCTTTATGCCCGTTGGGGCCTGCGCGGGGCCAACCGCAGCTTTGGCTTCAACGGACACACCGATGTGGTGCCGGTGGGGGATGCCGCGTCCTGGACGCATGACCCGTTTGGGGCCGAAGTCGTGGATGGCTGGATGTATGGCCGGGGCACGACCGATATGAAATCTGGCGTCGCGGCCTTTGCTGCGGCTGCGGTGGATTTCGTGCGTCAGACTCCGCCCGATGGTGCGGTGATCCTTGCCATCACCGGCGATGAGGAAGGGGCATCGGTGGATGGCACGCGTGCCCTGCTGGACTGGATGGCCGGGCAAGGTGAGCGGATGACCCATTGTCTGGTGGGCGAGCCGACTTGCCCGAACGAGATGGGTGAGATGATGAAGATCGGCCGTCGCGGCAGCATGACCGCGTATGTGACCGCCACTGGCGTGCAGGGCCATTCGGCCTATCCGCACCGGGCAAAGAACCCGATGACGGCCTTGGTCAAGCTGCTGGCCAGTCTGGAGCAAACGCCGCTTGACGACGGCAGCGATCATTTCGATGCCTCCACGCTTGCCATCACCACGATTGATTGCGGCAATCCAGCCAATAATGTGATCCCGGCGCGTGGAACGGCGACGGTCAACATCCGGTTCAACGATCTTCATTCGGGTGCCAGTCTGACCGACTGGCTGCAACAGCGTGCGCGCGCCGTTGAACAAGAAACCGGAGTCCAGATGGCGGTGCAGGTGCAGATTTCGGGGGAAAGCTTTCTGACGCCGCCCGGTGATTTCTCGGCCATGGTGGCGCGGGCGGTGCAGGCTGAAACCGGGCGCGTTCCCGAATATTCAACCTCGGGCGGCACATCGGATGCGCGCTTTGTCAAGGATCATTGCCCGGTGGTGGAATTTGGTCTGGTGGGAAAGACCATGCATCAGGTCGATGAACGGGTGCAGGTCGCGCAGATCAGCCAGCTCAAGACCATCTACAGCCGCATCTTGCACGATTATTTCGCATGATCCATATCGCCCCAACCCGCGACATCGCCGCCTGCCGCGCCCTGCGCCGCACTGTATTCATCGACGAGCAGGGCGTGTCCGAAACCGATGAGATTGACGATCAGGACGATGCCGCGATCCATCTGCTGGCCACTGTTGCAGGCACACCGATGGGCAGCGCCCGGCTGATCCTGAAAGGCGATACCGGCAAGATTGGCCGGGTCTGCGTGCTGGCGCCGGCGCGGGGCACCGGGCTTGGGGCGGCGTTGATGAAGGCCGCGATTGTGGAACTGCGTCAGCACCCCGGAATCGTGCAGGCCAAACTTGGCGCGCAGATCCATGCGTTGGGCTTCTATGAACGGCTGGGTTTTGTGGCCATCGGGCCGGTTTATGAAGATGCCGGCATACCGCACCGGGATATGGTCCTGCCGTTGTAGATTCTGGCTCACCTCGGGGTTGCTGTTTTTTCCGACCGCCGGGGCGCGGCCGATTTCAAGTGCATTGAAGAGACCCGCTGCAGCAGGTGCTGACACAGGAAAGTGCCGCTTGCTTCCTTGTTGCGCGGCTGGCAAATCACTGGAAAGCCAGTCGGTATCGCGCTAGATGTGTTCTTCTTATGTTCCATATCTGGCTTGGATCCCATGCGTGCCGCAGAGCTTTGCGCCCTGACCAATTTCACCTTCCTTACCGGGGCGTCGCACCCCGAGGAGATGCTTCAGGCTGCCTATGACAGGGGCCTTGGTGCCGTGGCGATCACCGATGTGAATTCCGTGGCCGGTGTGGTGCGTGCCCATCAGAAGGCGCGCGATCTGATCCGCGACTTTGGCCATGCGCCACGCCTGATCCCCGGTGCGCGGCTTGTCCTGCGCGATGGCTTTACCCTCACCGCCCTGCCACGGGATCGGACGGCATGGGGGCGGCTGTGTCGTTTGCTGTCCTTGGGTCGTCTGCGCGCACCCAAAGGCCAGTGCCACCTTGATCTGGCCGATGTTCTGGACTGGGGCATGGGGCTGGAGCTTTTGCTGCATCCTCCGGGTCAGCGCCTGGCCCCAGCGGTGCCCACCGTCAGATCGGGCAGTGGCGCGGGCGGATGGGTGGCCCAGGCGGAACGGTTGATCCACCGCTTTCCCGGGCAGTGCAGCCTGGTCCTGGCCCCGCAGTATGACGGGCAAGACCGTGTCCGCATGACCCGCCACGCCGCCCTTGCCCAGAAGCTGCGGGTGCCCGTGGTGGCGTCCGCCCTGCCGATGATGCACCACGCCGCGCGGCGGCGTCTGGCCGATACGCTGACCGCCATCCGGCTTGGCCTGCGGATCGAGGATCTGGGCCGTCGGGCCTTGCCGCATGGGGAACAGCGTCTGCGCGGCTTGGCCGAGTTGCGCCGTCTGTTCCCGGACCATCAGGGGGCCATCCGGCACGCCGCAGAGGTGGCCGAACGCGCTGCCTTTTCACTGGACGAGTTGCGCTATGAATACCCGTCCGAGGTGACAGGCGACGAAACAGCCGACGGGCGTCTGGCCCGTCTGGCGGCAGATGGCCTGCGCTGGCGCTATCCGCAGGGGGCAACGGCAAAGGTGCAGGCCCAGATGGCGCATGAACTGGCCCTGATCGCCAAGCTGCGCTATGCGCCATATTTCCTGACCGTCCACGACATTGTCAGCTTTGCCCGCGACCGGGGTATCCTGTGTCAGGGGCGCGGGTCGGCTGCCAATTCGGTGGTGTGCTATGCGCTGGGCGTAACATCGGTTTCCCCCGAAATCGGCACCATGGTGTTTGAGCGCTTCGTGTCAGAGGCCCGCAACGAGCCCCCCGATATCGACGTCGATTTCGAACATGAACGCCGCGAAGAGGTGATCCAGCACATCTACAACCGCTATGGCCGCCACCGGGCGGGCTTGTGCGCCACCGTGATCCACTATCGCGGCAAGCGGGCCGTGCGCGAAGTTGGCGCGGCGATGGGGCTGTCAGAGGACACGCTTTCGGCGCTGTCATCGCAGATCTGGGGTTTTGGCGGGCCAAAGGCCATCACCGATGCCCGATTGCGCGAAATCGGGCTGGATCCGTCCGACCGCCGCCTGCACCAGACCCTGCATCTGATCGACGAAATCCAGGGTTTTCCCCGCCATCTGTCGCAGCATGTCGGTGGGTTCATCATCACCGAAGGGCGGCTGGATGAACTGGTGCCGATCGAGAATGCCACCATGGAGGATCGCACTGTCATCTGCTGGGACAAGGACGATATCGACACGTTGGGTATTCTAAAGGTCGATATTCTGGCGTTGGGCATGCTGTCATGTATCCGCAAAGCCTTTGATCTTGTCGAAAAGCACCATCACCGCCGTTTTGATCTTGCCACGCTGCCGGCCGAGGATCCGGCCACATATGACATGCTGTGCGGCGCTGACAGTCTGGGGGTGTTTCAGGTGGAAAGCCGGGCACAGATGAATTTTCTGCCCCGGATGCGGCCCCGCACCTTTTATGATCTTGTGATACAGGTTGCCATCATCCGCCCCGGCCCCATTCAGGGCGATATGGTGCATCCCTTCCTGCGGCGGCGCAACGGGCAGGAAATCGTGCAGTTTCCATCCGATG
>JBKBWK010000018.1:0-59588 GCA_046313895.1 Paracoccaceae bacterium | reverse complement strand
AATAGACGGGCGCATCGGGGCGGGTGAACAGGCTGAAGGTTGATGTCATGATCAGGGGAGAGGTGATCATGGCGATGGCATTCAGGCTGGCCAGCACGCCCTGCACTTCGCCCTGAGCGTCGGCGGGCGCGGCGCGGCTGGCAAGGGCTTGCAATGCAGGGGTGACTGCGCCGCCGAGGGCTGTCAGCGGGGTGATGATCAAGACCAAGGCGGGCGAGGTGACAAAGCCCAGAGCGGCGAGGGTGACCACATCGACCCACATGCCGTATTGCGCCGCCCGGTGTTCGCCCCAGCGGCGGATCATCGGGCCGACCAGAAGCGCCTGACCGAGCGCAAAGCTGATGCCATAGACCGCTAGTGAGAGGCCAACCATTTGCGAGGTCCAGCCGAAGCGGGCTTGCCCGTAATATGCCCAGATCGACGGATAGACGTTCATCGCTATTCCGAGGATCAGAAAACAGGCCAGTGTCAGGCGGACACCGGGCAGTCTGCTGACCGCTCGCAAGGCCCCGAGCGGGTTGGCGCGGGATAGCGAGAACGGGCGGCGCGTGGCATCAGTGACAGTTTCGGGCAGGACCAGTGCGCCAAAGATCAGGTTAGCCATCGCCAATGCCGCAGCGGCATAGAAGGGAGCGCGTGTGTCGATGCCGGCGAGCAAGCCGCCGATCAGCGGTCCCAGCACGAAGCCGACACCAAAGCCTGCGCCGATCAATCCGAACCTTGCCCCGCGTTGGTCGGGTGGCGTGATGTCGGCGATATAAGCGGTGGCGGTGGAATAGGTCGCCGCAGTGATGCCCGCCACCAGTCGCGCGGCCAGAAGCAGCCAGATCGTCGGCGCCATTGCCATCACCAGATAGTCGGCTGACATGACCAAGAGCGAGACCAGCAGCACCGGGCGGCGGCCGTATCTGTCTGACAGCGAGCCGAGGATCGGGCCGAACAGGAACTGCATGATGGCGAACGAGGTTGCCAGAACGCCGCCCCAGAGTGCCGCATTGGCGAGATTTCCCCCTGTCACGTCGCGGATCAGGTCTGGCATGACCGGAAAAATCAGACCGATGCCGATCGCGTCCAAAGTGACAGTCATCAGAATGAATGTGAGCGCAAGCTTGGGGCTTTGAGGCACGGCTAATCGGCCTTTGTCATCAGGGAAATTGCATGCAGGCGGTCAGCCAGAGCCTTGGGGCAGGCAAAAAACGGCGAATGAGACGCGGACAGGGTGGTGTGATGGCCGGGCGGCAAGCCTTGCGCCATGGTCGCCTGATACTCGGGCGGGATGGCGCGGTCATCGGTGCAGCGGATGTAGTGACGCGGCACGGCCTGCGAGCGATGGGTCAGGGTCAGCGGTGTTTCCTGCGGCAGGATCGGCTGCGGTGTCAGGCACAGATCTGCAAGGCTCTGCGCCTGCGGGTCGCAATCGTGGTAAAACAAAGCGTTCGTTTGGGCCGGGTCGAAGGCAAATGTGGTGCGTGTGGCATCCACCCGGATCGCAGGGGCCAGCGGCTGACGTGGGCCGGCGCGGCGCATGTCGGCCAGTGAGAGGCCCGACACGGGCGCATAGGCGCAGACATAGACCAAGGCTGCGATGTGCGACGGATCACGTTCGGCCGCAGCGGTGATCGGGTAGCCTGCCATGGAGTGACCAACCACGATGGTGGGGCTGAGCAACGCGTCGCAAATGGCGGTGGCGTAGCTGTGGAGTGTGACATCGCTGGCAGGCGTGTGGTCCCGGCCATGGCTGGGCAAGTCTATGGCACGGGCTCTGTGGCCAAGCGCCTCCAGCGCGGGGATCACGCGGTGCCAGCACCAGGCGCCGTGACAGGATCCGTGGATCAGAAGGAAGTCAGACATGGCCGATATTTTCGAGGAACGCGGACAAAAGCTGCGTGTAGTTGTCCGGTTTTTCCACCATCGGCAAGTGCCCGGCCCCCCGGAGGAGGGCAAAGCGGCTGCCAAGGATCAGGTCGGCGGTTTCCTTGACCAGATCGGGCGGGGTTGCACCGTCATTCATCCCGGCGATGGCGAGGGTGGGCAGTGTCAGAGCGGCGGTCTGGGTGTAGAAATCGGTGCCGGCGATTGCAGCGGCGGCGCCCATCCACCCTTCGTCCGGGGTGGCCAGCAGCATGGCACGCATCCGTGGCAAATCGGGCAGGGCGCGCCACTGGCGGCCGAACCACCGCTCCAGCGTGGCATCGGCAATCGTCTCGAGGCCGCCCGCGCGCACAGCGTCAATCCGCGCCTGCCAATGCGCGGCGATGCCGATCCGGGCCGCAGTGTTCGACAGGACCAGCGCGCGCACCAGATCGAGCCGCTTGGTGGCCAGCCCCTGCGCGATAAGCCCACCGATCGACAGCCCCACCACAACGGCATCGCGCATTTCTGCGTGTTCGATCAGCCGTTCGGTGTCACGGATCAGTGCTCCCATCGAATAGGGCGCGCTTGGCACGTCCGATGCCCCGTGGCCGCGCATGTCGGCGCGCAGGATCCGGTGGTGCGGCAATTGCGCCACCACGGCGTCCCACAGATGCAGATTGGTGCCCAAGGAATGCAGCAATACCACGGCTGGTCCATCCGGCGGGCCAGAGAGTTCGGCGTTCAGCCGCAGGTCGGGAAAGTAGATCAGGGGCATGTGTCAGCCAAAACGGGCAAGGGAGTCACGGAACAGGGCAGGGTCGGCATTGCCACCGCTGGCAACGCAGATCACGGGATCGGATGTGGCCTGAAACAGCGCTGCGGCAAGGGCCACGGCACCGCCGGGTTCCAGAACGATGCGCAGGTGGGTGAAAGCAAGCGCCATGGCCTGCAGGGCCTGATCGTCACTGACCTTGAGGCCCGGTCCTGCCAGACGCTGCAGGATCGGCAGGGTCAGGATCCCCGGCGCAGGCGTCAGGATGGCATCACAGACCGATCCGGTTGCGGCCGTGTTGCGCTGGGCGTGCCCGGTCTGCAAGGATCGGGCCATGTCGTCAAATCCGTCCGGTTCGACCGTGCGCACCCGCAGACCCGGCGCCTTCGTCTCAACGGCCAAGGCGATGCCGGCCGACAACCCGCCGCCGCCGCAGCAAACCAGCAGATCGGCGCTTTCCACCCCTGCTTCCCGCGCCTGTGCCGCAATTTCCAACCCGACGGTGCCTTGCCCTGCGATCACCTGCCGGTCGTCAAACGGCTTGATCAGCACCAGACCGCGTTCGGCACACAGCGTCGCCCCGATGGCGTCGCGGTCCTCATTCTGACGGTCATACAACACCACTTCGGCCCCGTAGGCGCGGGTGTTGGCTATTTTGACCTTTGGCGCGTCGGCAGGCATCACCACAACCGCCACCATGCCATGACGTGCGGCGGCCAGTGCCACGCCCTGACCGTGATTGCCCGACGAATAGGCCAGAACGCCTTTGGTGCCCTTCGGCAGCGCCGATACTGCCGACCATGCCCCGCGAAATTTGAACGATCCGGTCAATTGCAGACATTCGGCTTTGACAAAGATCCGCTTGCCGTACGCGGCATCCAGAAGCGGCGCGTTCAAAAGCGGGGTGAGGCGGGCATGGCCCTGAAGCCGCCGTGCTGCGGCCTCGATCATTGAAAGGGTCATGCGCAGGCTTTCAGAAAGGCGTGAAGAACGGCCACAGACTCGGGTTCATCCAGAAACGGGATATGCGCCCGATCCGGCACTTCGGCAAAGATCATGTCGGGGCGGCGGCGGCGCATCTCTTGCGCGGTCTGCACTGACAAAAGATCAGAGTTTTCACCCCGCAACAGGGCCAGAGGCAGCCCGGCACAGGCGTCAAACAGCGGCCACATGTCCACCGGCGGCCCTTGGAAGGCCGCCAGAAACGAATCGCGCAAGGCCGGATCATAGGTGATGCGCAGCCCATCCGGCGATTGCGTGTAGTGCAACCGCGCTTCCTCGATCCACCGCGAATCCGGCACATTGGCAAAGCCGGTCATCACGGCGGGCAAGGCTGCGGCAAGGGCTGCGTGGGTTTTCGGCGCCGGGTTGCGACCGACATAGTCGAAGATTCGCTCCAGTCCGGGGCGGTGGATCTCGGGGCCGACATCGTTCAGCATCAGCCCGATCAGACGCTCATGAGCGACAGCCGCCAGCATCATGCCGATCAATCCCCCGCGCGAGGTGCCGATCACCGCCACACGGTCAAGACCCAGATGCGCCAGAAGGTCAAGCGCGTCGCGCCCTTCGATCGGCAAAGTATAGGTATCGGCCCCGGTCCACTGGCTTTGCCCGCGCCCCCGGTAATCCATGCGGATCACCCGACATGGCGGCAGGTGCGGCAGCATGTAGTCGAAATCCCCCATGGTGCGGGTCAGACCGGGCAGGCACAGCACGGGCAGACCATCGCCCCGGTCATCAAAGGCAAGCCGGGTGCCATCTTGGGTGGTGAAAAACTGGGTCATTCGAAAGCCTCAGGCAAAATCTGGCAAGGGGGACAGGTCCGGAAGGATATGGGCGGGAAGATGCGAAAGCCGGTCAATCGGGGCACCGCTGCGGTTGATCCATGACGTGGTGAACCCGAAACGCGCGGCCCCGGCAATATCCCAACCATTTGACGACACGAACATCACCTGCGCCGGGGGCAGGCCAAGATGCGCTTCGACCAAGGCATAGACGGCCTTGTGCGGCTTATACAGACTGACCTCTTCGACCGAGATCACGGCGTCGAACGATTGTTCAAGACCGGCGGCCTGCACCGCGCGCGCCAGCATCTGCGGCGATCCGTTTGACAAGATCACCAGCCGAGCGCCCTTTTCGCGCAAGGCCGCGACAGCGGCGGCCACATCCGGATAGGCGGGCAACTCGTCATAGAGCGCCAGCAGACGGGCGCGCAGATCAGACGCGCCGCCAAGCCCTTGCGCCTCAAGCGCCCAGTCCAGCGCATCGGCGGTGACGGCGGCAAAATCCATGTGCGCGCCCATGATGGTGCGCAGCCATGTGTATTCCAACTGCTTGCGGCGCCAGTCGTCCGCAAGACGTGGCCACAGCGCGGCAAGTGCCGCACCGTCGGGTTCGCTTGCCGCACGACGGGCTGCCGCTGCGACGTCGAACAGCGTGCCATAGGCATCAAAGACAAAGGCTCGGAATGGCATCAATTCCCCCGGGATTGTCTGGGTCGTGCCGTGACCGTTGCACAGCGGACGCGCGGCGAAAAGGGGGCGCGGCAATCGGGGCGCTTGCCCCCGGTGCATTCGTTGCCTAAACCCGGTGCGCGAAACAGGGCAGGACCACATGGCACGCACACCGACGATAAAAGAGGATCGCGCGACTTCAAAGAAGGTCAGCGCCTTGGGGGGGCTGATACCTTTTCTTGCCCCCTATCGCGGATTGGTCGGCCTTGCGATGGTCGCTTTGGTTCTGACGGCGGCCGTCAGTCTGATCCTGCCGATGGCCGTGCGCAGGGTGGTGGACAACTTCAACGCAGATGCCGCCATACTGGACGTATATTTCAGTGCGGCCATCGTGATCGCCGGACTGTTCGCCTTTGGTTCGGGCATGCGGTATTACCTTGTCACCCGGTTGGGCGAACGTGTGGTCGCCGATATCCGCCGCGCCTTGTTTGACCGCGTTCTGGTGCTGTCTCCGGCATTCTTTGAAAAGATCCTGACCGGCGAGGTGCTCAGCCGGATCACAACCGACACCACGCTGATCCTGTCGCTGATCGGCTCGTCAATCTCGATCGCCCTGCGCAACAGTCTGATCTTGCTGGGAGGCCTCGTGTTGATGTTGCTGACATCCGCCAAACTTGCGGGACTTGTGCTGTTGATCGTGCCCGCCGTGGTGGTGCCGATTGTCATTCTGGGCCGCAAGTTGCGCCGGTTGGGACGCGAAAATCAGGACTGGATCGCCTCGTCCTCGGGTTCGGCCTCCGAAGCCTTGTCGTCGGTGCAGACCGTGCAGGCCTTCACGCATGAAACCCAGACCCGTGCCGCCTTTGCCGATGTGACCGAGAAAAGCTTTCTCTCGGCCAAGACGCGGATCGGCACCCGCGCGGTGATGACGATCATCGTGATCTTTCTGGTGTTCACCGGCATCGTGGGGGTACTGTGGATGGGCGCGCGCGACGTGCGCGGTGGCGTGTTGACGGCGGGTGAGTTGATCCAGTTCGTGATCTATGCCGTGATGGTGGCAGGTTCGGTCGGGGCGCTGTCGGAAATCTGGGGCGAATTGCAACGTGCCGCTGGCGCCACCGAACGCCTGATCGAATTGCTGCACGCGACCGATCCTGTGAACGACCCCGCAAGCCCCAAAGCCCTGCCGCGCCCGGTGCGGGGCGAGATTGACTTTGACGCCGTGACCTTCCGCTATCCGGCCCGCCCCGAAACCTCGGCGCTGGACGGAATATCCTTGCACGTCAGCCCCGGCGAAACCGTGGCGCTGGTTGGCCCGTCAGGCGCGGGCAAGACCACGATCCTGCAACTTCTGATGCGCTTTTACGATCCGCAACAGGGCGCTGTTCGGCTGGATGGCATCGACCTGCGCGACATGAACCGCGACGATTTCCGCCGCTTTCTGTCTCTTGTGCCGCAAGATCCGGTGATCTTTGCGACCTCGGCGCGCGAAAACATCCGTTTTGGCCGCCCTGAAGCCACGGATGCCGAAGTCGAAGCCGCCGCCCGCGCCGCTGCCGCGCATGATTTCATCGCCGCGCTGCCACAGGGCTATGACAGCTATCTGGGCGAGCGGGGCGTCATGCTGTCCGGGGGCCAGAAGCAGCGTGTGGCCATCGCGCGTGCCATTCTGCGCGATGCGCCTGTGCTGCTGCTGGACGAAGCCACCAGCGCGCTGGACGCGGAATCCGAACGACTGGTGCAGGCGGCCGTGGAAAGCCTTGCCGAAGGCCGCACGACCCTTGTGGTGGCGCATCGTCTGGCCACCGTCAAACGCGCGGACCGCATTGTGGTCTTTGACCAAGGCCGGATCGTCGCACAGGGCAAACACGAAGATCTGGTGGCGCAGGGGGGCCTTTACGCCCGCCTGGCCCGGCTTCAGTTCACCGATGGCGCGGTTTAGGGGAACTTTCACCCGGATTTCCCCCTTCGTTTTTGCGCCCTGTCATTGTGCTTTGATCCTGAATGACCATACTCGGGGGTAACGGTCGCAGGTTTCTTTGCCTGGCAGTCCGGTGATATTGAAAAGGAGTAGCCCATGGGTATGTGGAGTTTCGTAAAAGACGCAGGCAAGTCGCTGTTCGGCAGCAAGGCAGAGGCCGCAACCATGCCAGAGGCCGAGGCACTGAAGGCCGAAATGAAAGACTTGGGTCTGGATACCACAGGCGTTGACATCAAGGTGGAAGGCGACTCGGTCAAGGTTGAAGGCAAGGCCGTCTCGCCGGAGATGAAAGAGAAAATCATTCTGGCTGTTGGCAACGTGGCCGGTGTTGCGCAGGTCGAGGCCGATGATGATGGCGCAGAGCCGCGCTTTCACACCGTCGAAAAAGGTGAAAACCTTTCGGTGATCGCCAAGGCGACCTTGGGCAATGCCAACCGTTACATGGAAATTTTCGAGGCCAACAAGCCGATGCTGAAACATCCCGACAAGATCTATCCCGGTCAGATGCTGCGCATCCCAGAATAAGTCTTGGGACATCATCAAGGCAAAAGGCGGCCCGACGGGTCGCCTTTTGCATATCCGGCATGTCTATTCTGACGTTGCGTTGTGCCCCCGATCCCCGACTTGGCAAAGCCCGATTTTGCCGACATGCTGCGCGGCAGGGATAAAAGGCCCCCCATCAACGGGGCCATAAGGGAGGATACCATGGGGAATTTCGTCACTCGGGCGGATGTTGTGGCTGTCGAGTCGGAAATGTCGTGGGGTCAACGGCCCGTGGCGCGCACGATGTATGAATTTATCTCGGGCGCGAAGGCGGCCCACGGGGCCCGCCCGGCGGTCAGCTATCAATTGCTGGCAGGCCCCGACACCAAGCGCGAAACCCTGTCCTGGGCAGATCTTCACAAGCAGGTCACGCAGGCGGCGAACCTGTTTCGCAGCCTTGGCGTGGGCGAAAAGGATGTGGTGGCCTATGTGCTGCCCAACAGTCTGGAAACCGTGATCACCCTGATCGGGGGCGCGGTTGCGGGGATTGTCAACCCGATCAACCCCCTGCTGGAACCCGAACAGATCAGCGCCATCCTGCGCGAAACCAAGGCCAAGGTCGTGGTCACGCTGAAGGCGTTTCCCAAGACCGACCTGCCGCAAAAGGTGGCCGAAGCCGTGCGCCATGCGCCAAGCGTCAAGACGGTGCTTGAGGTCGATCTTGTGCGCTATCTGTCGGGGGCAAAAAAATTCATCGTGCCGCTGATCCGGCCCAAGAACCCGGTGCACCACAGCGCGAATATCAAGAATTTCATGGCCGAGATGTCGCGCCAGCCCTCGGACCGGCTGAGTTTTGCCGACATGCCTGCCGACCGCGTTGCCGCCTATTTCCACACGGGCGGCACGACGGGGATGCCAAAGGTCGCCCAGCACAAGGTGTCGGGCATGGTCTATAACGGCTGGCTTGGTCAGCAGCTGTTGTTCAAACCCGATGACGTGGTGATGTGCCCCTTGCCGCTTTTCCACGTCTTCGCGGCCTATCCGATCCTGATGAGCATGATCGCATCCGGGTCGCATGTCGTTTTCCCCACGCCAGCAGGATACCGGGGCGACGGCGTGTTCGACAATTTCTGGAAGCTGATCGCGCGCTACAAGTGCACCTACATGATCACGGTTCCCACAGCGCTGTCGGCCCTCATGCAGCGCCCGATTGATGCGGATGTGTCCAGCCTCAAGAATGCCTTCTCCGGCTCGTCACCATTGCCGATCGAGCTTTACAACCGCTTCAAGAAAGAAACCGGGATCGAGATCATCGAAGGGTATGGTCTGACCGAATGTACATGCCTTGTGTCGATCAACCCGCCGGATGGGGTCAAGAAGATCGGATCGGTCGGACTGACCTTTCCCTATACCCACGTCCGAATTCTTCACAAGAACGGCGATGGTTTTCGCGAATGCGGCGTGGACGAGGTGGGCGAGATCTGCGTGGCCAACCCCGGCGTGTACGAAGGCTCGACCTATACCGAGGTGGACAAGAACAAGGATCTGTTTGCCGAAGGCCGCTTCCTGCGCACGGGCGATCTGGGCCGGATCGATGCGGATGGCTATCTGTTCATCACTGGCCGGGCCAAGGATCTGATCATCCGCGGTGGTCACAACATCGACCCTGCGATCATCGAAGAGGCGCTGATGGGGCACGCGGCGGTTGCCGTCGTCGGTGCCATTGGCCAGCCCGACGCCCATGCGGGCGAATTGCCGGCGGCCTATGTCGAACTGGTCAAAGGCGCCTCTGCCACCGTCGCTGACCTGTTGGATTATGCCAACAAGCATATCCACGAACGCGCGGCCCTGCCCAAGCATATCGAGATCCTGCCCGAAGTGCCCAAGACCGCCGTCGGCAAGGTGTTCAAACCCGATCTGCGACGCATGGCGATCACCCGCGTCTACGATGCGGCCCTGGCCGAAGCAGGCATCAACGCCCGTGTGGCCATGGTGGCCGAAGACAAAAAACGCGGTCTGGTGGCCAAGCTGTCCAAAACCGGCGAGGTGGACGACGCGAAAGTGGCCGAAGTCCTTGGCAGCTTTACCAACCCCTGGGATTGGGCGGCGTAGCCGGCGCCAGGGGCGCATTACCGTTCAGGCGATGGAACAGGTGGGTAAACGTGGCCGCGCCGAGCACGGGGATGAACAGGTTGAGCAGCGGCACTGACAACGGTGCCGCCATCAACGTGCCCGCGATCCAGATCTTTCCCGCATGGCGGGCGCGCAGCGCCTTGGCACCCTCGCGCCCCAAGCGACGCATGGCCACCAGCGTGAAATATTCCCGGCCCAACAGGAATCCGTTCACCATCCAGAACACCACCGGAATGAAGGGGCCGGCAAAGGCATAAAGGATCAGCGCAAAGGCGTTGACAGCGATCAGCAGGGCAAAGAAGTTCGCGCTGTCTATCAGCGCGTCCATCAGCTTCATCTTCGGGGCAGGGGGCAGGGCAGGATAGTGCCTGTCCTCGACCGCCTGCGCCACCTCCTCCAGAAACAGGCCGGTAAAGGCCGAGGCGACCGGCATCATCAGAAAAACCGACAACCCGATCATCAACACCGCAGATCCCCAGGACAACAAGGTGCCCAAGCCCCCCACAGGGCCAACAAAGGGAATGTCGATCGTCTCGGGCGTGAAGGTCTGGATCAGCACCAGAAACCCGGCATAGACCGCCACCAGCAAGGCCAGTGACAGCAATACCCCGATCACCAGCACCCGCCGGAACGGGCGGTCGGCCAACTGCATCATGGCCTTGAGGAAGTCACCAAGAATCATGTCAGGCCCAGGTCACAAGCTTTGACAGATCCGGGCGTGGGCGATCCGGCGCCATCGGGCCGGGCGTCGCGATATGGATGATGCCGGCCACGGTTTCATGGGCGGCACAGCCAAATGCCTGCGCCCGGAACATGGCGTCATGCGCGGGCCATCCGGTCAACCAGCACGCCCCCCAGCCGAAGGCGGTGGCCGCGTGCAGAATGTTCATGCACAGCGCCCCGGCCGACAACAGCTGTTCGATCTGCGGCACCTTGTCCGCTGGCTTGGGGGACGAAATGACCACAACGGCAAGTTGACCACGGTCAAATTGCCCGCGCCCCTTTTCGATGCGCTCGGCGTCACCCCCAAGGGCTTCGGCCCTCGCCTGCGCCAGATCGGCCAATCTGGACATGGCGGCGCGGTCCAGAACGATCATCCGCCAGGGTTCCAGCTTGCCATGATCGGGCACGCGGGTGGCGAGCGTCAGGATCTCAGTCACCTCAGCCTGCGACGGCAAGGGGCCGGTGAAGGTTTTCGCGCTGGGCGAGCGACGGGTGGACAGGTGGTCCAGCATGGCGGTATTGGGAAGGGGCATCGGCGACTCCGGTCACGGTTGCGCGCAAGGTAAGCTGCGGCGGTCCGGATTGCCAGACCGCGCCCGACCGGCCCCTCGTGCGTATCGGTGCCGTGTGGGGCCGCAAAGGGGACGAGCATGACAAAGGGCGCATGGGCAGACCTGGCCATCACCGGGGCAGAATTCCATGTCCGCGCCACCCCTCGCGCACGAAAGCCCGGTGTAACCTTGCAAGACGGTGTCTTTCGCATCAGCGTGACCGCCCCGGCTGACGATGGTCGCGCCAATGCTGCTGTCACCGAGGCTTTGGCCCATGCGCTTGGCGTGGCAAAGACACGTTTGACCCTTGTGCGGGGGGCCACAGCGCGCGACAAGACGTTTCGTCTGGCTTGATCCTTGGTCGAAAGGTCCGTTCATGTCGCAGCTTCCCGCCATTCTGGCCATCCTTCTGGGCGGCGTTGCGATTGCCGTGCAAGCCCCGGTGAACGGTGGACTGGGGCGCAGCCTTGGCGCGGTCTTACCTGCCGCCACGGTTTCGTTCGGTATCGGGTTCGTGCTGCTGCTTGGATTGAGCCTGATCAACAACGCAAGTGCCTATGCCCGTCTGGCGGCTGTGCCGCTGTGGCAGTTGTTGGGTGGGGTCGTGGGTGCCTATTATGTCTGGTCGGTTGCCTGGGGCGTGTCATCGATTGGCGTGGTCACTGCCATGGCAGCACTGATTCTTGGCCAGATGTGCGGGGCATTGGTTCTGGATGCGGTCGGGGCCTTCGGGCTTCCGGTTCAGCAGATCAGCATCACACGCCTGCTTGCGGTCGCGATGGTGGCGGGTGGCGTCGTGCTGTCCCGGCTTTAGGCGGGTTTGGGCCGTTCCAGCCGATAGCTGCCTTCGGGCAGATCAAGGGCGGCGGCAAGATCGGCCAGTTGCGCCATCGACAAACTGATCCGCACGATATCGCCCGACAGGGGGTCTTCCTGTTCCAGAACAACACATTCCTCGAAGGCAAGGATGGTGACATCCTCCTCCAAAGACTCACCCCCTTCGTCGATAAGGGTGATGACGGTCGAGTCGAATTCGTGTTCGATGGTAAACATGATCAGAGTGTAGTCCTGCCTTGGGCACAAGTGCAATGCTGCGCGGACATTGCGTGCAACTTGGCGTGAGCGGGTGTTTTGGGTCTGGCCCGGATCCCCAACTTGGGCGAAAAGGCGTAAAAAAGCACGGGGCGGCAGATGCAATTTGGTCGGTGGTTTGTGACGCTGGCGGCGACAGGGTTTCTTGCGGCCTGTCAGCCTGTGGCCTACCCGTCGCCGGGACCTGTGCCGTTGCCCGCCCCCTTGCCGGTGGTCGGCACGCCCATGCCCGAGGGGCGACTGACGGCCGAACAGGCAGCACGCAACTTTGTGTCGGTGGTGGCCCGCATTGAACCCGTGGCCGAAGCCATGTGCCGCGAGCGCACCCCCCGCAGCAATTGTGACTTCCAGATATTGGTCGATGACCGGCCCAATCAGCCGCCGAACGCGTATCAGACGCTGGACAGGTCGGGCCGTCCGTTGGTTGGCTTCACGCTGGCGCTGATCGCCGATGCGCGCAACGCCGACGAGATCGCCTTTGTCGTCGGGCATGAAGCCGCCCACCATATCGCGGGTCACATCCCGCAAACGCAACGCACGGCCGTTACGGGCGCGGTGCTGGCGGGTGTTCTGGCACAAGCCTCCGGGGCGCCGCCAGAAGCGGTGCGCGCCGCCCAGGAAATGGGGGCTGCAATGGGTGCGCGCACATATGCCCGCAATTTCGAATTGGAAGCAGATGCCTTGGGCGCCGAGATCGCCTTGCGCGCCGGGTTCGATCCGGAACGTGGGGCGGCGTTCTTTGATCGCCTGCCCGATCCCGGTGATCAGTTCCTTGGCACCCATCCGCCCAACGCGCAACGCAGGGAAACCGTGCGCCGCGTGGTTGCAAGTTTGCGGTGACGATTGATGACGTCGCCCCCGGCGCGTGCCAAGGATGCGCGCGCTGGCCCAGGGCCCGCCCATCTTGATCTAGGTCAATGCGTTCCGCGCGCCACGGGTTCAGGCTTGGGGCGTGGTCTGGATCGAAAGGCGCGGCTATGATTGGATTTTCGGAAACGCCTTTGGCGTGGGGCTTGACGCGTGGTATGGCGCGGGTTCTGGGCGTCAATCTGCCTTCTGCTGTGGTGGAAGGCTGGCTCAGCCGCAGGGAACTTGGGAAATTGGTGGACAGATGCGAGGCGTGCAACCAGAAATCGGCTTGCACCGCATGGTTGGCCACCACCATGGGCAGCCCTTGCCCTCCGGTCTTTTGCCCGAACAAGACGGCCCTTGAGGTGCTGTCGTTGCGCCATTGACCTACGTCCCGCCGCCCGCCACGGTCTCAAACGTCGGTGGGGGGCAGGATGATCAGATTGGATGGCGTCGTCAGTGATCGGGGGTCGCGCTACACGGTGACGGGTGGCCCGGTCAGCGGACGCACAGGCATTGACGCTTTTCTGCGTGACCTGAAACGCGACAAGAAATTTGCCAAAGCCACACACAATTCATGGGCCGCCATCCTGACCGGTGACGGCCCTGTGAAGAATGACGATGGGGAAGCCGGGGCAGGGGCCATCATCCTGAAGATGCTGGACCGCGAAGGATTGACCGATTGTGTCGTCGTCGTGACGCGCTGGTATGGCGGAGTGCATCTGGGGGGCGACCGCTTTACCCATGTGGTCACCTGCGTCCGCGCCTTTCTGGAAGCCCTTCGTAAGGAACAACCGCTTGCGTGATGGCGGGCAGGTTGCGGCAGGGCGTCTGGCGCGTACATTGCCTTCGGGCCGTGTTGCATGGGCAATGGCCCTTTTGGCCTAGGCTGCACTCCGGCGCAAATGCGCGCGATACAGGATCGGTGCCAACACCCGTTCATAGGTCTGGTCCGCCATCCAGTACACGCCCGGCAATCCCGTCAGCCACGCCAACCACCGCAGGTGCGGCAGTTGCATCCACAGGACACGGAACGCGGCCAGACCCGACAGGATCTTGCCCTGATGCCAGACATGCAAACGCCGTGCCGCCTGATCCGGGCTCAGGCCCCAATCTGCGGCGCTGTCCAACGTGTCAAACCGGATCGGTAGACCGTCGCGCAGCGCGCGGCGCTGGTAGGCCGATATCTCGGTCCGGCAAATCGGACAGGTCTGGTTGTAAAGCACGCGCATATCGTTTTCCATTAGGGGCACATAGCGTCGTTCGCGCCACAGGCGAGGGGCAGATCGACCAGCTTGAGCAAAAACCGGGAGCGACGGTCTGGTCTAGCCCGTCAGCCTGAAGCCCGCAGCCTGTTTGGTCCGGGCGCTGTCAGACCCGTTTTCGCGACGGCCAAGGATGGCCCCCCGCCCACATTCAGCGACCGCGAAGCCAGATCTGCAATTCCGCCTCGGCCTTTTCCAACGCGCCGTAGTTCAACAGCTTGCGCAGCATCGCCACGGTGACGGCCCGGGCGCGGAGGTTGAACGCACCGTCCTCGCGCGGGGAGTCGCTGGATTGATGCACTTCCAGTTTGCTGTAGATCTGCTGCAAACGGTTCTGCACCGAGCGCAAGGACAGATGCCTGCGGTCGGAAATGGCGCGGTCGGTCAAGCCCAAGGCGATATCCATTAGGATCTCATATTCAGAATCGCTGAACCCCGAGGTCTGGGCAAAGCTGCGCTGCTGCATGCCGCGCACCTCGTTGTCGATCACGCATTGGTTTTCGATGAAAATGCTGCGCAGCGCCAGTTTGAGACGTTCTTCCGAGGTGGATTTCAGCACATAGCCGTAAGACGCTCCATTCGGCACGATGCGGCTGACCCCGCGCACATAGGCTTCGTCGGCATAGTTCGACCAGAACAGGATGCGGGTGTCGGGGCGTTCGCGCCAGATCGTGCGGGCGGCCTCGATCCCGTTGCGCGCGTTCATCTGCAAATCCATCACGACATGGGCTGCGCGATGCAGGCGTGCCATCGTTTCGGCCTGCTGCCCGTTCTCGGCCTCATGGATGGTGCGGCACTCCGGCAGGGCCGCGCTGACCTGCTCGCGCAGGTACGACCGGTGCAACGGGTCGTCCTCGACAATCAACACATCCATCGCCGTCCCTTTCATTCCGCCACCTGTGCCACGGCTCTGGGCAAGACGATACCGACGCTGGTTCCGGCCCCGTTTATCCCCGCCGCCAAAGTACAGCGCGCCGAGATCAGCCGCGCCCGCGTTTTCATGTTGTCGATTCCGCTGCCGATACGGGCGCGTTTCTTGGCGATGCCGCGACCATCATCGCTGACTGCCATCAGGATCTGTCCCGGTGTTGCCGACATTTGCACCGAAATACGCCCGGCTTCTGCATGGCTGACCGCGTTGTTTATCGCTTCTTGCGCAATGCGGAACAGCGCGATGCTGACTGTGGGGTCCAGCGCGTCAAACGCCCCGTCCGAGGTGTCGTTCAAGGTCCAGTCGATGCTGTGACCTGAATCGCGGATCGCCCGGTCCAGATGATGTTCGACGGCATGGGCAAAACCGAACAGTTGCAACAGCGACGGCTTGGCCTGTTCGATGATATGGCGCAAATCCTGCATGCACCGGTGCAGGCCACGGGTGATCGGCTCCAGCGTCTCGGCAGAGGCTGGGCCGCCTTGGGGCAATTTCTCAAGGTGCCGGGTCAGCCGGGTCAGATCGGCCAGGGTCTGATCGTGCAAGTCCATGCCGATGTGCTGCCGTTCGCTTTCCAGCGCCTCGGTCAACTTCAGCGCGCCCAACCGCAAACCTTCCTCGCGCGCCCGCGCTTCTGCCTCGATGATGGCAGACCGTTGCGCCTGTTCGGCGGCGCGCAGGGCGAAGAAATAGGGCGACAGCAGATCGGCAACGTAGCGGGCGTGTCGCACATCTTCGCGCCCGTAAGCCCCGGCACGCTTCAAAGAGGCGCTGAACGCCCCGATCACCTCGCCGCGGACCATCATCGGTACATGGATGCGCGCACGCAGGCCGTGGTCGTGGATCGGTTGGTAAAACCCGCCGGCAAACTGAAAGCGCGGGTCTGTGCAGGCGTTTTGGGTCAGGATATGATCGACCTCGCCCTGCAGCAGCGCCCGGATCGGGCTATTGGCGATGGGCGCATGCGGTTGCTTGCCCCAATCAGTTTCGATCCCGCTTTCATAGGCGGTGTGAAATTGACCGTCCTGCCGCAGGATGCAGACATCCAGATGATCATGCGGCAGGATCTGGGCGATCTCGGCTGACACCGCCTGAATCGCCGACCGGAAATCAAGCTGCCCTGCCAGCAGGCGCGAGATGCTGAACAGATGGTCCAACAGGTCCGCCGGAGACGTTTCGACCATTTTGCGATCCTCCGCCAAGGCGATTGCCGCCTCGGGTTGAGCATGGCAGACAAGACGCCCCAGACCTACAGCATCCTGCGCAAAGCCTGTGCGGGAACCCGCAGGGTATTTGGGAAATCCCGCAAATGCGCTGCCTGAAAAGCCCTATACACGCGGGGCCTTCTCACACATCCTAGATGGACTGAGTGGAGCGACCTCAGTCCGAAGACAAGCAGAATTCGGCCGCCCGGGAGGGGTGGCTGTCAAGGCTGCCACGCGTGCAGCACACCTAGGGAGAGAGACATGAATATCAAAACGATGTTGCTGGCCTCGGCCGCGGTCCTTGCCGTGGCGATGCCTGTGATGGCAGATACCTCTGCTAAAAAGATTGCACTTTCAAATAACTATGCGGGCAACTCGTGGCGTCAGGCGATGCTGACCAGCTGGGAAAAGATCACCGGTCCGGCTGTGGCTGATGGCACTGTTGCTGCCGCCGACGCCTTCACCACCGCGGAAAATCAGGCGACCGAACAGGCCGCGCAGATCCAGAACATGATTCTGCAAGGCTATGATGCGATTGTCATCAACGCAGCCTCTCCGACGGCCCTGAACGGTGCGGTGAAAGAGGCGTGCGATGCGGGAATTACGGTTGTGTCGTTCGATGGCATCGTGACCGAACCTTGCGCTTGGCGCATTGCGGTGAACTTCAAGGAAATGGGTCGCAGTCAGGTGGAATATCTTTCCGGCGTGATGCCTGATGGTGGCAATCTGCTGGAGATCCGTGGTCTGGCCGGTGTGTTCGTCGATGACGAGATCTCGGCCGGCATCCATGAGGGCGTTGCGCAATTCCCGCAGTTCAAGATTGCAGGATCGGTGCACGGGGACTGGGCGCAGGACGTGGCGCAAAAGGCTGTGGCCGGCATTTTGCCGTCGCTGCCCGAAATCGTTGGCGTCGTGACCCAGGGCGGGGACGGCTATGGGGCGGCGCAGGCCATCGCTGCCACCGACCGCAAGATGCCCACAATCGTCATGGGCAACCGTGAGGACGAGCTGAAATGGTGGAAAGAGCAAAAGGACGCCAACGGCTACACCACCATGTCGGTGTCGATTGCCCCCGGAGTCTCGACGCTGGCCTTCTGGGTTGCCCAGCAGATCCTTGACGGCAAGGACGTGCCAAAAGATCTGACCGTGCCGTTCCTGCGCATCGATCAGGACAATCTTGAGGCCAATCTCGCCAATACCCAAGCGGGGGGTGTGGCCAACGTCGAGTATTCTCAGGCCGATGCGATCGCCGTGATCGACGGGGCCAAGTAAGCCCGTAGCCGCCAGCGCATCTGTTGCGCTGGCATCAGGACCTGTCCCTTGCCTCCCTTGGGGCAGGTCCTCCATCGTTTTCTGACGGACCGTTGATATGGCTCTGCCGCTGCCTGCCGTGCTGGAAGTCACCAACGCCGCTGTGCGTTTCGGCGAAGTGCGGGCGTTGGACGGGGTATCGCTGTCGATCTTGCCGGGGGAGTGTATCGGGCTTGTCGGCCACAACGGAGCCGGAAAATCCACCATTGTCTCGGTGATCAACGGCGGCCTGACCCCCCAGCAAGGCGAGATCTTCAGCGATGGCACCCGGCTTGCCCCCTACGGCATCGGCGTTGCGCGCAGTCGTGGTGTGCGTTGCGTTTTTCAGGAACTTTCGCTGTGCCCGAACCTGAGCATCGTGGAAAATACCCGCATCATGCACCGCAGTCTGGGCGGCTTTGGCTGGCGTGCGCGGGCAGGTGCCATCATCGCCAGAAGTCTGGATACCGTGTTTCCCGGCCACGGCATCGACGTGGGCGGCACGGTCGGTGCGCTGTCGATTGCACAGCGCCAGATGGTCGAAATTGCCATGGCGTTTTCCGATGCGGGCCAGCCACCGCGACTGGTGATCCTTGACGAGCCGACGTCGTCGCTGGATGCAGGGCTTGCTGCGCAGTTGCTGGCCCATGTCCGCCATTTTGTCTCGCAAGGCGGTGCGGTGATCCTGATTTCCCACATGCTGAACGAGATTCTGGATACTGCCAGCCGCATCGTTGTGATGAAGGACGGCAAGATCGTCGCCGAACGTGGTACAGGCGGTTTTGACCATGCCAGTCTTGTCGAGGCGATGGGCAGCACCGCCACCCATCAGGCCGCCACGCGCCGCCCTGTGGCCACCAGCCAGCCGGTGCTTGAAATGTCGATGCCCAAAGGCAAACCCTTCCGCGCCTCCAAAGGTGAAATTGTCGGTCTTGCCGGATTGGGCGGTCATGGGCAAACCCGCATGCTGCTCGCGCTGTTTGACCATCACAGCCCGCAATGGTGGCCACGCCGCAACCCTGCGGTGACCTTCGTTGCAGGCGATCGCCGCGAGAATGGCATTTTCGAGCTGTGGAGTATCCTGAAAAACATGACCGTTGGCGCGCTGGGTGACCTGTCGCGCCGTGGCTTTGTCAAGGATAGTGCCGAGGCGGCCCGCGCCGCAGAGTGGAAATCCCGGATCGACATCCGCACCCCGGACATGACCAACCCGATCCTGTCGCTGTCGGGGGGAAACCAGCAAAAGGTGTTGTTTGCCCGTGCGCTGTCCACCCGCGCGCCTGTCGTCTTGATGGACGACCCGATGCGCGGCGTGGATGTCGGCACCAAGAATGAGGTTTACGGCATGATCCGCGCCGAGGCAGAGGCCGGCCGCACATTTGTGTGGTATTCCACCGAGATGGAGGAAATGCAGCTGTGTGATCGGGTCTATGTCTTTCGCAACGGCAGTATCGTGGACGAACTGACCGGGGACGCAATCAGCGAAAATGCTATTCTGCGCGCGTCCTTCGAAGGGGCGGCCGCATGAAAATTTCGGCTGAAACCCTGCGGCTCGTGGTTCCGGTGGTCTCTTTGTTGGTGCTGTTGGCGGGGGTGTTCTATCTGCAACCGCGCGCCATGAGCTACAACGGCCTGAACCTGCTGTTCAATCTGGCGGTGCCGATTGCGTTGGCGACAATAGCACAGATGCTGATCATGGCGGTCAACGACCTGGACCTGTCGATGGGCACCTTTGTCAGTTTTGTCGCCTGCGTTGCCGCAACATATCTGCACGACGCACCCCTGGTCGGGATTGCGATCCTTTTGGGGGCCATTGCGGCCTATGCGGCGATTGGCGTCATCATTTACCTGCGCGACCTGCCGTCGATTGTGGTCACGCTTGGGATGAGCTTTGTCTGGGCGGGTCTGGCAGTGTTGATCCTGCCCACGCCGGGGGGCACGGCCCCGCTATGGGCGCGCGCGGTGATGATTTCCAAGCCCCCGCTTGTGCCAATGGCGATCATTGCCAGTGTGCTGTTGGCGGTGTTTGCGCATCTGCTGATCATGCGATCTTCCCTGGGCGTCTTGATCCGCGGGGTTGGCGGCAACCAACGTTCAGTGCAGCGCGCCGGATGGTCGATCATCGCAGCCCGTGCTTCTGCCTATGCCTTGGCGGCCTGCTTTGCGGTTGCGGCCGGGATCTGCCTTGTCGGGCTGACCACAAGTGCTGACGCCAATATCGCCTTGCGCTACACCTTGTTGTCGATTGCGGGCGTCATCCTTGGCGGAGGCGAGTTCACTGGCGGGCGCATTTCGCCCATCGGAGCGGTGATCGGCGCGTTGACTCTGACGCTTGCCGGGTCGTTTCTGTCGTTTCTGCGGATCTCGCCCGATTGGCAAATCGGGGCGCAAGGTGTGATCCTGATCATCGTGCTGGCGCTGCGCCTGTTGCTGAACCGGCTGGACAGCAAGGACGGTGCGGCATGAAGGCCTTGTTTGCAAAACCGTGGATCTGGTCATTTGTGGCCGCCCTGTCGGTCTGGCTTGCCACCATCGGGGTAACGGGCGGTGCCTCAACCATCGGGTTGTCGCAAGCTGCGCTGACGTTTGCCGCGTTTTCCGTACTGGTCGGCATCGGCCAGATGTTGGTCATCACCCTTGGCCCCGGCAATATCGACCTGTCGGTTCCGGCCACGATGACACTGTCTGGAACCGTGGCCCTTAAGTATATGGACAGCCAGAACAATCTGATCCTGCATGGCCTTGCCATCGCTGTTGTGATTGGTGCATGTGTTGGCGTGCTGAACTACGCCTTGATCAAGGCGCTGCGGATCCCACCGATCATCGCCACCCTGTCGATGAGCTTTATCGTGCAATCCGCAGCAATCTGGACCAACCGGGGCCTGCGCATCAAGCCACCGCAGGTGATGGCTGATTTCACCACATCGACCAGCTTCGGCGTGCCCAACATCGCGTTGATCGCACTGGCAATTTCCATCGTCGCGTGGGTGCTGTTGCACCGGACCGTTTATGGCCGGTGGATTGCCGCCATCGGTCAAAGCCTTCCCGCCGCCCGCATGGCCGGGATTGCGGTGGATGGCACCCGTCTGGCCACCTATCTGCTGTGTGCCATTCTGGCCGCCGTCTGTGGATACCTGCTTGCGTGTTTCTCGGGGGGGGCCGCGTTGAACATGGGCACGGAATATTTGCTGATGTCGATTGCCGTGGTGGTGATCGGTGGCACTGCCGTGGCGGGGGGTGACAGCAATGTCCCTGGCATCTGGGGCGCATCCCTGTTCATGTTTCTGGTCGTCTCCATGCTGAACACCTACGGGCTTGGGGCCGGAGTGCGTTTGATCATGACCGGCGTCATCATCATCACCGTGATCCTGCTGGCCAGTGGCCGCAAAGCAGGCGCACGTTAGCAAAAGGTAAGCAAGCCCATGACCGCCCCGCTGTATCAGATTGATGAGCCTGCTTTCACACAGCTGATCGTTGGATCAGCGGCATTGGACCGGCTTTTTACCGGGTGCCGCTGGGCAGAAGGTCCGGTCTGGTTTGATGATCTGCAATGCCTGTTGTTCAGCGATATTCCCAACCAGCGCATCCTGCGCTGGACCGCCGAGGCGACCGCGGGGGGCGTGACCACGACCTTTCGTCAGCCGTCGCATTTTTCCAACGGGCAGACGCGTGACCGTCAGGGTCGCCTGATCACCTGCGAGCATGGCGAACGCCGGGTGATCCGCACCGAGGTTGATGGCAGTCTCACGGTTCTGGCTGAAACCTACCGGGGAAAGCGACTGAATTCGCCGAACGATGTGGTGGTTCAGTCGGATGGAAGCATCTGGTTCACCGATCCGACCTATGGGATCCTGTCCGACTACGAAGGCTATCGGGCCGATCCGGAACAACCGGTCAGGGGTGTCTATCGTATCGATGGCACGACTGGCGACATCAGCCTTGTGGCAGATGATTTCTGCCAGCCCAACGGCCTTGCGTTTTCGCCCGATGAACGCACGCTTTACATCGCGGACTCAGGCGCCAGCCACGATGCAACCAAGCCGCGCCACATCCGTGCTTTCGATGTCGATCAGGGCAGGCTGTCGAATGACCGCGTGTTTGCGCTGATCGATGCCGGCATACCGGATGGTATCCGCACAGATTTGGCGGGAAACCTGTGGTCGAGTGCGGCCGATGGGGTGCATTGCTTTGATGCAACGGGGCTGCGGCTTGGCAAGATTCTTGTGCCCGAGGCTGTGGCCAACCTTACGTTTGGTGGCCCGCGACGCAACCGGCTGTTCATCACGGCCACGACCTCGCTTTACGCAATCTATGTGACCACAACCGGCGCGCAGCGACCCTAGGGCGTGCGCACGCGCGCGATGAACAGCCCGACTGCCACTATCAGTCCCGCTCCCAGCAACATTGCCGGGCGTGGGATATCTGAGAAGAATATGGCGCCGAACAGAATTGCCCAGATCAGCAAAGAGTATTGATACGGCATCACCACCGCCGCTTGTGCATGTTTGAACGCGCGGTTGACCAGAATATGCGCCGCCATCGCCACCACGCCCAACAGGCACAAGGCTGCCAGATCGCGGGGCGGTGTCGGCATCCATGAATCGATCGAGAAAGCCAGTATCAGACCCGAGGCGATCAATGCGCCGACGATCTGCCAGCACACCATGACCGTATCCGGCGTGCCGCGCAATTTGCGACCCAGCAGCATCGCACCGGCAAAGGCCGCACTGCCCAGCAGGGCAATTCCGGCCGCAGGTGTCAAAGTCACACGCGAAGGATCCAGCGCAATCACCACTCCGACAAAGCCCAAACCACTTGCTGCATAGACCTTGCCGCTGACCCGTTCACCCAGAACCAGCGGCGCAAGGGCCGCGACATAGATCGGTGCTGCCAACCAATAGGTGACCACGTCCGCCAGCGGAAGATAGGCCACCGCCGCGTAAAAACCAAAGCCTTCGACCACCAGCAAGCCCGCGCGAAGCGCCTGCAGGGCCGGAAGATCAGCCTGCCAAATCCGACGCAGATCGCCGTGCAGCAGGAAAGGGGTCAACACCGCCAAGGCCGACAGGCTGCGGATTGCCATCACTTGCGCGACCGGATAGCTGCCCACCAGCCACTTTCCCATCACGTCATTGAGCGAAAACAACAACATCCCGCTCAGCATCAGCGCGATGCCGCGCCCCTTATGTTCATGCGCCAGCATCGCTTAAATCATCCTGCCAGACCGCGCCGGGGCAGGGCTGTCGTGACTGCACGATATCGCAGGCGGATCGCTCTGTTTTCGTTTGGGTGCTGACGGACTCTGGGGGCTGACACGACACCTCTCCGCTTGGATGGGCAACGCTAACCGGTTTGGGGCTGCCAAGGCAAAGGCCGATCCGGGGAAGTCCCGCAGGAAATTTGCCAAATGCCGTGCTTGACAACACAGCGCCGCGCCGACCTTCTGCGTATGGGGCAACAGGAGGACCGTCAATGCATCCGGCACTGGCAAAAGGCAATGTGGCTGTGATCACGGGGGGAGCGTCCGGGATTGGGCTGGCGGCGGCAGAATATCTTGCAGGTAAAGGATTGCGCGTGTGTCTTGCCGATCTTGGCGCAGAGCGTCTGGCTCGGGCGCGTGCGCAAATCCTTGGACAGGGTGTGCAAGAGACCGATGTTGTCTGCCATGAAACCGATGTCGGCGATCCCGCCGCGCTGCGCGGATTGGCCGATCACGTCTTTGACAGCTTTGGCGCTGTGCACGTCCTGATGAACAATGCCGGCATGCAACCCGGATCGGGGATCTTTGACGCCGAAAGCAACTGGGACCGCATTATCGCTGTCAACATGATGGGCGTCATCCGCGGCTCGCAGATCTTTGCCCCCCGGATGATCGCGGGCGGGGCAGCGGGGCTGATCATCAACACCGGGTCAAAGCAGGGCATCACCACACCCCCCGGTGATCCTGCGTATAATGTCTCGAAGGCCGGGGTGAAGGTGTTCACCGAAGCGTTGCAACATCATTTGCGCAGCACAGCGGGATGTCAGGTTGACGCCCGGCTGTTCATTCCCGGCTTTGTCTTCACCCCGCTGACCGCACAGGGCCGCACCGAAAAACCGGCAGGCGCATGGACACCGCAGCAGACCGTGGATTTCCTTTTCGCATCGGTTGACCGGGGTGATTTTTACATCCTGTGTCCCGACAACGAGGTGGACCGCCGCACCGATGAAAAGCGTATCCTCTGGGCGGCTGGGGATATTGCCGAAAACCGCCCGCCATTGTCGCGATGGCACCCGGACTTTTTAGATCCCTTCAAGACATGGCTGACAGAATGACAGGATTTTCACTTCCCCACGGCGTTTGGCTGGGCCGTGTCTGGCGCGCAGGCATAGGCCCCAGTCTGGTCACGGTTCGGGACGGGCATGTGTTCGACATCACAAGCAAGGCCGCGCCCACGATGCGCGATCTGCTGGAGCTGCCTGATATTTCAGGATTTGTGACCACCCTGCCGGGCCTCGATCTTGGCCCACTGGCAGCCATTGCCGACGCGTCCGTCGAGCCGGGCGCCGAAACCACCCGTATGCTCGCACCGTGCGATTTGCAGGCGATCAAGGCCTGTGGCGTAACATTCGCGCGGTCGATGGTGGAACGGGTGATTGAAGAACGTGCCGCCGGCAACCCCGCTTTGGCCGCCGAAATCCGCGCCCGGGTGGCCGGGGTGATCGGCGACAGCTTGCGTGATCTGGTCCCCGGATCGGCTAAGGCCGCCGAGGTAAAGGCGCTGCTGCAAGCCGAAGGTCTGTGGAGCCAGTATCTGGAAGTTGGTATCGGTCCCGACGCCGAAGTTTTCACCAAGGCGCAACCCATGTCGGCGGTAGGATATGGCGCTTCGGTCGGGCTGCACCCGATCAGCAAATGGAACAACCCCGAACCCGAGGTGGTTCTGGTGGTCAATTCCAGCGGCCGGATCGTGGGTGCCACCTTGGGCAATGACGTCAACCTGCGTGACGTCGAAGGTCGCTCGGCGCTGTTGCTGGGCAAGGCAAAGGACAACAACGCGGCGGCAAGTATCGGGCCCTTCATCCGGCTGTTTGACGACGCGTTCACGCTGGATACGGTGCGCGGGCTTGACCTGTCGCTGACCGTGACCGGCGACGACGGCTTTGTGTTGCAAGGCGCGTCCTCCATGCGTCAGATCAGCCGGGATCCGGCCGATCTGGTGGCGCAGACCTGCGGGCGGCATCACCAATACCCCGATGGCTTCATGCTTTATTGCGGAACGATGTTTTCGCCGGTTCAGGATCGCGATGGTCCGGGGCAGGGGTTTACCCACCACCTTGGTGATGTCGTGACAATTTCCGCGCCGGAACTGGGGCACCTGACCAACACTGTGCGGCTGTCAACCGAGGCGCCCGAATGGCGGTTCGGGATGGCCGCCTTGATGCGCAATCTGGCGGGGCGCGGGCTGCTATAGCCCGTTGGCGCGGGCAATGAAATCGGACAGGTGCGGCACATAGTCGTCGGGTCCGTCCCCGCCCGTCGCCATCGCCTGCGCAAAGGAATTCTTCACCGCACTGGCCATTGGCGTGGCCACCGTGGCCGCATTGGCCATCGATTCGACATAGCGCATGTCCTTGTAGGCATTGCCAAGAGTGAACCTGTGCGCCTCGCGGTTGCCTTCCAGTGCATAGCCCATGAAGGTCTGGTAGAACCCGCAATCCATCCGTCCGCCGCGAATGACCTTGTCAAATTCAGCCACCGGGATGCCAACCTTGCGCGACAGGGCCAGTGCCTCTGCGTAAAGCGCGGCATAGCCCAGCGACAGAAAGTTGTTCAGAAGCTTCATCTTGTGCCCATCCCCGACCGCGCCGATATGCACGATCTTGGCGGCCCATGTGGAAAGGATCGGCTGCAACCGATCAAAGGCGGCGTCACTGGCGCCGACCATGCAATCCAGCGTGCCGGCCCAGGCCTCTTTCGGGGTGCGCGACAGCGGCGCATCGACGAAATCGACGCCGATCACGGCCAGTTCTGCCGCCAGACGCAGGCTTACCGTCGGGTCCGAGGTCGAGCAATCCACCACCACAGAGCCCTTAGCAAGCCCCGGCTTCATCGCCGCGATCACCGAGGCAACTTCGGGTGATCCGGTCAGGCACAGGACAATCACACTGCTTGCCCGAGCCAGATCTACCAGCGACGCGGCCTCTGCCGCGCCCCGGCCAACCAGATCATCCACCGCTTCGCGCTTGCGATGCGCCACCACCGACAAAGGGTAGCCCTTTTCGACGATATTCTTCGCCATGCCGTGCCCCATCAGGCCAAGACCGACAAATCCCACTTTTTCAGATGTTTGTGTCATGGACACTCTCCAATGTTTCAGAACAGCTCATAAGGGCGTCGCAACCCGGCGAGGTGGGCTGTCCAGCAGATCCCACGCCTGCACGAAGAAATCCTCGGCGCCAAAGTTGCCGGATTTCAGCCCCAGCGCCAGATCCGGTCCCGAGATGCTGCGCGTCCACGGCACGCCCGGTGCAATCTCTGGCCCGATGTCCAGTGTGGTGACGCCAAGGGCCGCGACAACGGCACCCGAGGTTTCTCCGCCTGCAATCAGATAGCGGGTGAACCCGGCAAGGTGTAACAGGCGCGCCACTTCGGCCAGTGTTTGTTCGACAAGCGCACCCGCCGCGTGCTGCCCCAGTCGGGCCTGAATGTCGTGCAGGGTGGCTGGATCTGCGCTGGAATAAACCATCGGGATGCTGTCCTGCGGTTGGCCTATGGCCCAATCGGCCAACAGGGACGCGGACTGCGCGCCGGACAACACCGCATCCGGATCAAGGGCCATCGTGGGAAGACCCGCCACCCGCGCCGCCGCGATCTGCCCACGGGTTGCCACCGAACATGACCCCGCCAGAACCACCGACCGCCCCTTTGGTGCGGCCATCCGGGTTTGGGGCGGGCGTGTAGCAACCTTGCCTGAACGCACAAAATTTGCGGCCAGCCCCATGGCAATGCCCGACCCGCCCGTGACAAGCGGCATATCGGAACAGGCCGCACCGATTGTGAGCAGATCGTCGTCTTGCACCGTATCGACAATCAGGATGCGCTTTCCCGCTGCGTGCTGTGCCGCAAACGCCTGTCGAACCGCCCGTTCGCCCAGCGTGATGGTGTCGATCGTCACCAGTCCGACCGGCAGCGCGGTCTGACGCCCCAGCACCCGCACCAGATTGGCGTCGTGCATCGGGTTCAGCGGATGATCCTTCAAGGTGCTGTCAGACAAAAGCAGGTCGCCCACAAACAGGTGCCCGCGATAGGTGGTGCGCCCTGCCGCCGGAAACGACGGGCAGGCGATGGTCAGATCACTGTCGGTTAGGGCGAGCAGCGCCTCGGCCACTGGCCCGATATTGCCAGCATCCGTAGAATCGAAGGTGGAACAGTATTTGAACAAAAGCTGCTCGGCCCCACCCGCCCGCAAAACGCGGGCGGCAGCCAAGGACATCTCCACCGCCTGCGCTGCCGGAATGGACCGCGACTTCAAGGCGACCACGATGGCATCGGCCTTGGGTAGGTCATTTGCGTCCGGCACACCGATGATCTGCACGGTGTGCAAACCGGCACGGGACAGCATCAGGCACAGATCCGTGGCCCCGGTAATATCATCTGCAACTGCGCCAATCAGCATGGCCTATCCTTTTGCGGGAGTCCCATCCGAGTCTGCCGTCAAAGCGAACAGATCAGCGCGCCATGACATGGTGTGGATGATGGCCTGGCGCACGCCGGAACTAAGGCTTGCCCTTGCATTTCCGTGATGCACCCAACCCCATCGCATGACGCTATCATTGGCCTTGATGCAAGGCAATGACACAGCCGGATGCGGGCTCAACCTGATGAATTCAAGAGAGGATTGCAAAAAAATGGTCAACGCGGGTCCGATTGGCATTTGGCTGGGCAGAGGCCGAAGGACGGGTCGCACTCCTGCCCGGCCAGCGAGGCGTTGGCCGCGGGCGGCCGTCAGATCTTCACGGTTTCCTTGTCGTTGCTGATAACGACCGGGCAATGTGCTGCATGCCAAGCTCGGGGCTGGTAAGCACGGGTATCTGCGGCAGTGTGTCTTTCACCAGATCCAATGCGCGGGCCATAGAGGCTTGCGCAAGCACCACGACATCGGTTCGCGGCACCAGATCGCGCAGGCTTTTGGCAACCATCGCATCATGCCCGCCAGCGTCTCCGGCGGCCAGCCTCTGGAAGGCCCCGTCCGCCAATTCAGCGACAACCGTGCAAGGGCGCCCGGCTTTGTCGGCGCAGCGTTGAACGAGCGCGGTTGTCGGGTCAAGCGTGGTGCGCAGCGTGGCAAGCACGCCGATGCGCAGCCCAAGATCTACCGCGGTTTGCGCCATGCCTTCATCGATCCGGAACAGCGGCACGGGACAGAACGGCTGGGTTGCATCGACGGCGGGGCCAAGCGACGAACAGGTGACAACGACCGCTTCGGCGCCCGCTTCAACGGCCGATCGAACCATCTGCGCCAACCGCCACATGGTGGTTTGTGACAGTGAACCGTCGCGGATCGTCCCGCGCAATAGGCTTTCGTCCAGCATGTTGAAACCTTGCCAGTCCGGCAGATGCTGCTTGGCCAAACCGTCGAACAGCGGTATCAACCCGGAAACGGTATGGATCATTGCGATCTGGCGCGGGATGTGTGGCGTCATAGCCCAAATCTCCAGTGTTATTGCGGAAAAATGTAAATGGTGGCAACGGCAAGTGTGGTCTTGCCGTGGGGCGCTTGCAATGGGAAAGCAGAAGGCGTCGCCATGGGACTTGGAACAGGAAACGGAAATCAGCATGACCAAACGCATCATTTTCACTGGCGGCACCGGCAAGGCCGGTCGCCATGCCGTGCCGCATTTGCTGGCAAAGGGCTACAAGATCCTGAACGTCGATCTGAAGCCGTTCGATCATCCGGGCGTAAACACGCTGATCACCGACATCACGGATTCGGGTCAGGTGTTCAACGCCTTTACAACCCATTTCGGCTTTGACGGCTATGACGAAGGCGCGCCGCCGAAGGCCCCCGATGCTATCGTCCACTTCGCCGCCGTGCCGCGGGTGATGATCAATCCTGACAACACGACCTTTGCGCAAAATACCGTCGGCACCTACAATGTGCTGGAAGCTGCGATGAAACTGGGGGTCCGCAAGGTGGTCATCGCCAGTTCGGAAACCACCTACGGCGTCTGTTTTGCCGAGGGCGACAAGGATTATCATTCCTTCCCGCTGGAAGAAGATTACGACAGCGACCCGATGGACAGCTATGGCCTGTCGAAAGTGGTCAACGAAAAGACCGGCCGCGCTTTTGCCATGCGCTATGGTGCAGATGTTTATGCGCTGCGGATCGGCAACGTGATCGAACCGCATGAATACGCCAACTTCCCCGGCTATCTGGCCGACCCGATGTGCCGTAAACGCAATGCCTGGAGCTATATCGACGCCCGCGATCTGGGGGAGATTGTCCATCTGTGTCTGCAAAAGGATGGGCTTGGCTATCAGGTGTTCAACGCGGTGAATGACACCATCACCGCCACCGTACCGACGGCGGAATTTCTGGCGAAATATGCACCGAATACGCCGATCACCCGGCCGATGGGCAAGGATGAGGCGCCGCTGTCCAACCGCAAGATCCGCGACGTGCTGGGGTTCAAGGAAGCGCACCCGTGGCGCAAATACGTGACCCTTTGACCCGACAAACCGGGGCGCGTGGCCTGTTGCGCCCCGCGCCCCGGTTTAACCGACAGATGATTTGGTCGCCGAACCTGAAGTTATCCCAATGCGTAGCCGGCACCACGGACCGTGCGCAGCGGGTCTTCGCCACCATGCAGCATCAGGCTTTTGCGCAGTCGGCCGATATGGACGTCAACCGTGCGGCTGTCCACATAGATATCGCGGCCCCAGACCCGGTCCAACAGTTGTTCGCGTGACCAGACCCGTCCCGGCTTTTCCATGAAGGTGGACAGCAGGCGAAACTCTGTCGGGCCAAGTTTCAGCACTTGGTTGCCGCGATAAACCCGGTGGGTTTCGGGGTCGAGCCGGATATCATCCCATTCCAGCACAACGCCAATGGTCGAGGGCCGCACGCGGCGCAATTGCACGCGCGCCCGCGCCATCAGTTCCAGCACTGAATAGGGCTTGATCACATAGTCATCCGCGCCGGTTTCCAGACCACGGATCCGGTCCACCTCTTCGGCGCGCGCCGAGAGCATGATGATCGGGATGCCGCGGGTCTCGGGGCGGATCTTCAGGCGGCGGCAAACCTCGATGCCAGACAGTTCCGGCATCATCCAGTCAAGAATGATGATGTCGGGGGTATCTTCATCGATCAGGATCAACGCGTCTTCGCCATTTCCGGCCTGCACCACGCGAAAGCCTTCTGCCTCGAGGTTATAGGCAAGAACTTCGCGCTGTGCCGGTTCATCTTCGACCAAAAGCACGACCGGTTGTGTGGTATGTGACATGGCTCTGCCTAAACTTTCAGGCTGGTTGCATCGGACGTAGTATCGCTTTTGGGTCTTTCATCTTCGGGCAAGACACCATTGACCAGATACAGAACCTGTTCGGCGATCCCCGTAGCGTGATCACCCACACGCTCGATATTCTTTGCGATGAAATGCAGGTGCATGCAGGCGGTGATGTTGCGTGGGTCTTCCATCATGTGGGTCAGGAATTCACGAAACACCGAGTTGTACATCTGGTCTATTTCCGCATCGCGTCGGCGCACATCTTCTGCCAGCGTTGCGTCGCGCGTGATGTAGGCGTCCAGGGCATCCTTCAGCAATCCGACAACCGACCGCGCCATGCGCGATATCGACCCGGCCGAGCCATTGACCGTCCGGATTTGCCCCAAGACAAGTGCGCGCTTTGCCAGGTTCTTTGCGTAATCGCCCGACCGTTCCAACGATCCCACAATCCGCATGACGGTCAACACCATGCGCAGATCGCTGGCTGTTGGCGCGTTCAGCGCGATGATGCGGGCACATTCGGTATTTATCCGGTCTTCCAGCTCGTCGATGGTGCGATCGCCACGTCGCACCTGTTCCGCCAGCGCGTCGTCGCGGGTTTCCAACGCTTGGGCCGCCTGCAAAAGGGCATGCTCGACCAATCCCCCCATTTGCATGACAAGGGCCTGCACGCCTTCCAGATCGCGATCAAAAGAGGTGCGGATATGTGGTTCCATCATGATCATGCCTTACCCGATGCGTCCCGTGATATAGCTTTCTGTGCGTGGATCCTTGGGCGAGGTGAAGATTTGCGCCGTCTCTCCGTATTCGACGAGATTGCCAAGGTGGAAGAACGCTGTGCGCTGACTGACCCGTGCGGCTTGCTGCATGGAATGGGTGACGATCACCACCGAAAACTGGCTGCGCAACTCGTCGATCAGCTCTTCGACCTGGGCTGTTGCAATCGGATCCAGCGCCGAACAGGGTTCGTCCATCAAAAGAACTTCCGGACCCGTCGCGATTGCGCGTGCGATGCACAGGCGCTGCTGCTGGCCACCCGACAAACCGGTCCCTGGGGATTGCAGCCGGTCTTTTACCTCATTCCACAAGGCGGCCTTTTTCAGGGATGTTTCCACAACCTGATCCAGTTCCGTCTTGGTCGTTGTCAGACCATGGATCTTGGGGCCATACGCCACGTTTTCATAAATTGACTTGGGAAACGGGTTTGGCTTTTGAAACACCATGCCAACCTTGGCTCGAAGCTGGACCGGGTCCACCTCACGGGCGTAGATGTCTTTGCCATCCAGCAGGATCTCGCCCGTGACGCGCGCCGAGGCAATCGTGTCATTCATCCGGTTCAGGCAGCGCAGAAAGGTTGACTTGCCGCAGCCTGACGGTCCGATGAAGGCAGTTACGGTGCCATCCATAATATCGACATTCACGTCTTTCAGGGCATGCGTGGTGCCATAGTAAACCTGCACGCCGCGGGCAGTGATTTTTGCTTTGTGGTCAGACACGACCGTCTCCTCAAGCTGGATGTCTTTCATCGGACCACTCACTTCCCCATCGTTCGGCAGACGGTGTCGTCTTTTCGACTCGGCCCGTGAGCAATACCGCAATCAAATGACGTTCATGCATCTGTTTTGTAACAGTCTGGTGACGGCGCCGCCCCGGCGGTGCAACGTCTGGTGCTTTGCGCGGGTCAGAGGTAGCGTTGCATCGCAGTTGATGGGTCAAGGGCAGGGTATGAACAGGCAGATCATGGGACGTTTGGCGATGACAGCCTTGGGGGCTGCGGCAGCGTTCGGGCTTTATGTGCTGTGGCGGATGGCCGAAGCCGATATCCTGACCGGCCGCCCGCTGTTGGCGGTGTCGGCGTTGGCGGCCAGTTTCTTCGCCACGTTGTTGGCCATGGCCGGACCTCTGTCGGTGCCGCGTGCAGCACGGGGGGCTGCGATGATAGCGGTTGTGGTATCGGGTCTTCTATCGGTGGCATCTTTCGGCTTTGTCTCGGTCTATGACGTGATGGAAAGCCCGCATGCGGTATTGGGTGCTGCTATCCTGACTCTGGTTCCCATGCCGTTCTGGATCGCCTTGCAGCGGGGCGTCTGGAGCGACTATCCCACCTTGTTTGGCGAAAGCTGGAACATCGTCGTGCGCGCAATTGCGGCGTGGGCGTTTGTCGGGCTGGTCTGGGCGGTGGTCTTTCTGTCCGACGCGTTGCTGAAGGTGGTTGGCATCGACCTGATTGAAAGGGCACTTGATCTGGGGCCGATGCGTTGGCTGATCACCGGCGGTGTTCTCGGGCTTGGGTTGGCGGTCGTGCAGGAATTGTCGGACTACGTCAGTCCTTATCTGATCCTGCGGCTGCTGCGGCTGCTGTTGCCTGTGGTTTTTGTGGTGTCGTCGGTGTTTTTGCTGGCCTTGCCGGTGCGAGGCGTGTCGGGGCTGTTCGGTCAGTTGTCCTTTGCTTTGACGTTGCTGGCGATGGCGGGGGCGGTGGCAACCCTTGTGACGACGGTGGTCGATCAGGATGACGCACAGGCGACACATAGCCCGCTGCTGGTGCGATTGGCGCGAGTGCTCGCGGTGATGCTGCCGGTGATGGCGGGGCTTGGGGCCTGGGCCGTCTGGGTACGGGTGGCGCAATACGGCTGGACACCTGAGCGGGTTTTTGCGGCCGAGGTGGCCGCCTTGGCTCTGGGCTATGGCGTGCTTTATGCCATTGCCGCGATGCAGGGCGACGCCTGGATGGCACGGGTGCGACAGGCCAACATCACCATGGCGCTGGCGCTGATGGCTTTGGCCGTGCTTTCCATGACGCCGATCCTCAGCGCCGAACGCATGTCGGTCAACAGCCTGATGGCGCGTCTGGATGATGGCCGTATGCCTGTTGCGGATCTTGATGCAGAACTGCTGACCCGTTGGGGCCGACCAGGGGCCGAAGCGCGCACGGTGCTTGAGGTCCGCGCCCTGCAACCGGGGCAAGAAATCCTGGCGCAGCGGTTGACTTTGGCCAGTCGCTCGGCAGTCGCCGACAGCCGGGCCGAGGTGATCGCGGATGTGGTCCTGTTGATGCCGTTGCAGCCGCCGGGTGCGGCGGCAATCCGGGACATGTATCTGGATATTCTGGACAATTACCGCCTGATTGCTTTGCGCGACAGTTGTGGCCGGCAGATGCCGGGCGGTGGCGCAGGATGCGTCATGGTGGTGGCGGATCTGCAACCCAGAGTGCCGGGCGAAGAGGCCCTGTTGCTGGACTATGCGCCCGGCGGGTATGTGAATTTCACGGGGTTTCGCAATGATGTGCAGGCCGGCCCAATGATGCGCGAAGTGCTTCCGGCCGATGCGGTGCTACCCCAGTACGAGGCAGGGGCTGACCTGATCCGGGCCTGGCAGGCAGCACCTCCGACGATGATGCCGGTGCCGATGAACCAGCTTGTGCTGCCCCAGGGCGGTGGCCTGATGCTGTCGCCTTGACCGTGAGAGCGGCAAGTTTTTCTTAATGCCTTTGCCCTAGCCTTTCGGGAATCGACGGCCGCTGAAGGGGAAGGGGTCATGCACGGGCTGATCAATCGCGCGCTGGAGAACTTTTTGAAAGAACGCCACGGGCAGGCCCTGTGGCAGCGCGTGGTGCAGCGCGCTTGCCTGCCGTTCGACAGCTTTGAACCCCTGCTGACCTATGACATTGCCATCATCGACGCTGTGATCAGCGCTGCCTGTGCGGAACTTGATCGTCCGCGTGATACGGTGTTGGAAGACATGGGCACCGCGTTGGTGTCGCACCGGGCGCGTGATGGATTGCGCCGGCTGTTGCGCTTTGGCGGTGTTGGTTTTCGCGATTTTCTCTATTCGCTGGAAGAATTGCCGGATCGCGCGCGTCTGGCCCTGCCGGATCTGAACCTGCCCGACATGCGATTGGAAGACCGGGGGGCTGGATGCTTTGCGCTGGTCGCGGCACCGCCCTTCGCGGGGGCCGGGTTCATCCTGATCGGCCTGCTACGGGCCATGGCCGACGATTACGGTGCGCTGGTTCTTCTAGATATGGCACCACCCTCGGCGGATGGGGACGTCATCCTGATCCATCTTCTGGATGAAGCCCATGCAGAAGGCCGTCGCTTTGATCTTGCGGTCGGTGCGGCATGACCGGGGAACGCGCCTATGGATGATGGTGCGCGCGGGCTGTCGGGCCCACATCACCGGCAAATCACGTTGGCACTGGACGCCTTGGATCGGTTCATGCCGATGCATGTGCATCTGACCCGCGAAGGTCTGATCTCGGCCTTTGGTCCGACGATGGGGAAAATTGCCGCCGGCATTCGTCTGACAGGGTTGGATTTCTTCAGCATTTTCAAAATCCGCCGTCCTTCGGGCATTGTTTGCATGGCCGATCTGGTGGCGCGGCAGGGCGAACGTCTGCATCTTTCGTTCCGGGCAGGGGCGGGGGCTGATTTCCGCGGGCTTGCCATCGGTGATGCGGACAGCGGGATCGTTCTGAACCTGTCGTTCGGGATTACCGTCGTGGACGCCGTTCGCAACCATGCCTTGACCGATGCTGATTTTGCGGCAACGGATCTGACGGTCGAAATGCTGTATCTGGTTGAGGCCAAGCGGGCGGTGCTGGGTGAGTTGCAGCGCCTGAACCACCGCTTGCAAGGGGCGAAATCCATGGCCGAGCTGGAGGCGTTGACGGACACGCTGACTGGCCTTGGCAATCGCCGCGCGCTGGATCAGGGATTGGGGCATGCGATCGGTGCGGCTGGCCCGTTTGCTCTGATGCACCTCGACCTTGATCGTTTCAAGATGGTGAACGACACATACGGCCATGCGGCGGGTGATCATGTGTTGCGCGCCGTGGCAGATGTTATCCGGTCTGAAGTCCGGTCCGACGATCTGGTGGCGCGGGTCGGTGGAGATGAATTTGTGATCCTTCTGCCCGGTATGACCGATCTGCCGCGCTTGAAACTGGTGGCGGAAAGGATCATCGCAGGTCTGGCCCAACCAGTCCTGTTTAACGGGTGCACCTGTCAGATCGGCGCCAGCATTGGCCTGACAATCTCCACGCTCTATCGTCAGCCGGACGCGGACGGCATGTTGCTTGATGCTGATACCGCGACGTATGCCGCCAAGAGGGCCGGCCGTGGGCAAGTTGTGGCGCATTCCGTATCAAAGCAAACGGATCAGGGAACCTAGCCCAATGCAGGGCGTTTCACCGGCGTATAGCAGCCAAATCCGGCTGCCTATGACCGAAAGGAAGTTCCCATGTCAGAAGCATTGAAAGCCGTGCCAGGCGCGGACAAGATCGATACCGGAATCACAGGCGTCGTCGCGATTGCGAAAGGGTTGGGTGAAAGTTTGGCGGATACCTACCGGTTGCTGTTCAAGACCCATGCCGTTCATTGGAATGTCGAAGGCCCGATGTTCCACTCGATCCACGTCCTGACCGAGGCGCAATACACCGATTTGTTCGCCGCAGCCGACGATCTGGCCGAGCGGATGCGGGCGTTGGGCCGTATTGCACCGTTTCAGTTGTCGGAAATCACCAAAATGTCTTGCGTGCAGGATCCGGCGAAACTGGGTTCAGCCCAAGAAATGGTGGAAGATCTGGCAAGCGACCACGAGGCCGTTGCCCGCCGGATGCGCCATGTGATCGGGCAGGCCGAAAAGGGGGACGATGTTGCAACGGCCGACTTGTTGACCGCCCGCTGCTCGTTCCACGAAAAATCAGCCTGGATGTTGCGCGCCACCGCGAAATGAATGACAGAGCGTGACCGTCACACATGCAAAAGGCCCCGGAGTGATCCGGGGCCTTCTTCTCGATGGGCTCAGTTATTTCAGGCGCGATACGACGCCATCGGCAAAAGCCGAGATCAGGGCGGCATAGTATTCCGGGGTATCGGCAAAGGCACCTTCAAGAACCATTCCCTCGGGGGAAAAGGCTTGGGCCGTCTTGGCGGTAACGGTCAATTCGTAGGTGTCAAACTTGGCGTTGTCGGCTTCGTTCGACACGTTGACCATGCCAACCAGTACTGCATCTTCCAGGCCGAGCTTGTTCTGGAACGAATTTGCCAGGGACAATTCGTCAATATCGACCACAACTTTCGAACCATCGTCGGCAATGCGATCCACCAGACGCGCAACAATCGCGTTTTCCAGATCATCGGCCATGCTGGTCCAATAGGCGGCAGCCTGCACGTTTGAAACGGCTGTCATGTCAGCGGTCACGGAGACCTCTTTCACCTTGGTGTCCTGTGCCATCGCGGCAGTGGCGATGAAAAGGGCGGCAGTCGTCAGCAGGGTTTTGCGGAACATGAGAGATCCTTTCAAGGAAGTGATGCGCGCACTTTACTCGCGCTTACATGGACAACGCACTTTTGATCAAAAGGTTCCCGAACAATAAAAAAAGCGCCTGTCGCGAACGACAGACGCTTAAGGTGTCACGGGGCGCCTGTCAGGCGTGCAGGGTTTCCGTCGAGGCAAAGAACATTGCCTGACTGACAGCGGATCGCACCTGCTCTTCGGTGAACGGTTTGGTGATCAGGAAAGCCGGCTCCGGCTTGTCGCCCGTCAGCAACCGTTCGGGAAACGCTGTAATGAAGATCACGGGGATATCGTCGAACTGCGCCAGAATATCGTTTACCGCGTCGATGCCCGACGAGTCATCAGCGAGTTGGATGTCGGACAGGATCAGATCCGGGCGTTCGCGGGTTGCAAGCTCGACCGCCTCGCGGCGGGTACGGGCAACGCCAGTCACCTTGTGGCCGATCTGACCCACGATATCGACAATATCCATGGCAATGATGGCTTCGTCTTCGATCACCATGACTTTCCCAGTCACCGACGCCTCCATCTCGCGGATGGCCGCATCCAGCAGTAATTGCACCTCGGCTTCGTCTTGAGCCATGATTTCGGCAATCGAGGGGAGGTCAAAGCCTTCGATGGCGTGCAGCAGCAGGGCCTCGCGCGAATTGGGGGTCAAGGTGGCCATGTGGACCTGCGCCCGCTGGGCCAGAAGGTCATCTTCGACCTGCAACGGTGCGCCGGCACCTGACCAGACCCGGTGGAAACAATGGAACAGCCCGACCCGTGGCGACGACGCATCGCGCACCGGTGTATCTTCGACCAAGATGCTTTCCAGCGTCGCCGCTGCATAGCGATCACCGCTGTCCTGATTTCCGGTCAGCGCACGCGCATAGCGACGCAGGAACGGCAAATCCGCAGCGATGGCTGACGACAGGTCAAAGGTTGCAGAGGCAGGCATTTATTTCTCCCAGGTTTCGTTTTCTTCGGAACCAAACGCACTGGCGCTGCGTTTGGTTCCGTGAATAAATGCGGGATGCGGAAGAAGATGATGATGGAGCATATGTCAGGAGACAAACAGAAGTCCAGCTTGCGCAAGGATATCGACGAGAACCTGAAGCGTGTTTACGAAGACGCGCTGAATGAAGAGGTTCCTGATCGGTTCAAGCTCTTGCTGGAGCAACTCAAGGCGAAGGAGGCTCAGAAATGACCTCCGCCGTCACCAGTTCCCCAGTTGCTGACTTGGATCCGCGCGAAGAAATGCCGAATCACATCCCGTCGCTTCGGGCTTTTGCGATTTCCCTTACCCGCAATGTCAGCGAGGCTGACGATCTTGTTCAAGAGACGATCCTGAAGGGATGGTCAAACATTGACAAATTCACCGTCGGCACGGACATGCGGGCATGGCTGTTCACGATCCTGCGCAACACCTTCTTTTCGTCCAAACGCAAGACCCGCCGCGAAGTGTCTGATACTGATGGTGTGCATGCGGCGACCATGTTCGAAAAGCCGCACCATGATGGCAGGCTTGCCTTCACCGATTTCAGCCATGCTTTCGATAAGCTGACCCCCGAACACCGCGAAGTGCTGATCCTTGTTGGTGCAAACGGCTATTCCTATGAAGAAGCCGCTCAGATGATGGGTGTGGCCGTAGGTACGGCCAAAAGCCGGGCCAACCGGGCAAGGGCGCGGCTGTGCGATCTCTTGGGTCTGGCCGAAGGCGAAGATATTCTGGCCGAGCAATCCGGTGCAACGCTTGCCGTCATGGGTCGGTCCGGATATCAGGCTGCATGATCAAGGGAACCGCCATGAAGGCGCGGTTTTCCGGCTTGGGGTTTCGGCTCATGGCCGTCATGGGCATTGCGCTGTTGCCATTGGCCCTTCTCAGCTATGTGCAATCCTTGCAGACCGAGCGTTTGGCGCTTTCGCGCGTCACCAACGCGATCATGGGGGAAACCCTTGTCGCGGCAGGTCCGTTGGTCGCGGAAGTGTACAAGGCGCAAGGCAAAGCAGGAACGATCGCTGCCATGTTGCCGACCATCCTGCGCAGCGGTGCCCCGTCGGACGTAGCAACTGCCGAGTGTGGCCAGGCACTGGTCGATCTGGTGGCGACCCATATCGGAATGGTCACATTCGCTGGCTTCATCCGTCTCGATGGCCAGTTGCATTGCGGGTCAATCGACAGTTTGGGCCGGTTTGCCGACAGTCCTGCGCTCAAGTCCATGCTGGACGATCCGCGCGCCCGGATGACCATCAGTCCTTATGGCCCGATCTCAAAGACCTCGGTCCTGGTGTTTTCACATCCGGTGGCTGACGAAACGGGCGAGGTTGTCGGCATCGTGATGTTGGCGATGCCGCATGTAGCATTGGAACGACGAACTCAGGATGTCGAAGGTGAAGCGCAGCCGTTGTCTTTGATGACCTTCGATCAGGCCGGCGTGGTCCTGACGTCGTCCACAGGGATGGATCGCGTCGCAGATAGCCTTCCGGTTGACCGCGACCTTGGCGAATTCGTTGACAGCGTGGGCGAAAGCTTTGTCGGCATGACGGCCACCGGCCAGCGGCGGGCATTCGCGGTTGTGCCGGTTCAGATGGGCACGCTTTATCTGTTGGGCTCATGGCCTGCCGACAGGCTGAACAACAGTATTCTGCAAGGCAAGTTTCCGGCGTTCCTGTTTCCGGCGTTGATGTGGGCTGCCAGTCTTTTGGTGGCCTTCCTTGCGGCAGAAAGTCAGGTCCTGCGCCATGTCCGGTCTTTGCGTGACAGCATTACGGCCTTTGCTGGTGGCCAAAGACAGCTTGCCCCTTTGTCGATGGAAAATGCGGCGTTGGAGCTTCGGTCCGTTGGGCGGGCGTATGAGCGGATGACCGAAGCAGTTTTACGCAATGAAGCCGATCTGGAAAACACCATCCACCAAAAGGAAGTGTTGCTGCGCGAAGTGCACCACCGCGTGAAGAACAACCTGCAACTTATTGCTTCCATACTGAATATGCAGCTTCGCAGCGCCCGCACCAATGAGGCGAAAGAGGCAATGCGGACCGTGCAGGATCGTGTGATCAGTCTGGCGACGGTTCACCGCGAGTTGTATCAGACCAGTGGTCTGACCGATGTGCAGGCGGACGAATTGCTGCCAAGGGTGGCGCGGGATCTGCTGCGCATCGGATCGGCGCCGGGGCGGCGGTTCGATCTGGATGTGCAGGTGGACGATATCCGGCTAACCCCGGATCAGGCGGTGCCACTCGCGCTGTTTCTGACCGAGGGCATGGCCAATGTCATCAAGCACGCCTGGTCCGGTGGGCAGGCCCGGTCGCGCATCGGGCTGCGGTTGGAACGTGTGGCGGACGGGGCCGCGCGCTTCACCCTGTGCAACAGTATTGTGCCGCCCGATGACGCGCTCAATCCGGTCTGGACCGAAGGGAGCCACGGCTTTGGCTCGCAGTTGTTGATTGCCTTTTCGCAGCAACTGAACGGCAAGATCACCCGCGGTCGAAACGGGGACGGCTATGTACTGACCCTTGAATTTCCCCTGCGACCGCTGACCGAAGCCGAAGAGCGCCGTGCGGCAGACTCTGCGGGGGAACCTGCCGTCCAGGACAAGCGTTCCTAAGGCTGGGCAGTTTGGGCGGGGCTTTCGATGGATAGCATACTTCGTGACAACAGCCGATTGGCGCATGGGAACCCTGCTCTTTTCATCACCGCGGCAGAAGCCTATCCAGCGTTGGAACGCGCCTTTCTGACTGCCGAGACCGAGATTGTGGCAAGCTTTCTGGTGTTCGATCCCGATACACGGCTGCGATCCCCCGAAGGTCTTGCCGTCGGTCAGCGCTGGTTTGATCTGATTGTGCATTGCTTGCGCCGCGGCGTCCGGATCACGATCACCCTCTCCGATTTTGATCCTGTGGCGCGCGCCGAGATGCATCGGGGAACGTGGCGCAGCCTGCGGATGCTGCTGGCGGCGGCAGAGGTGGCAGGGCCAGACGCGCAGTTGTCGGCCACGGCGGCACGGCATCCGGCTCAGACCGGATGGGTGCCCCGGCTTTTGATTTCCCCGATGATCATGCTGCGGATCTGGCGCACCTCGGCGTGGCTGAACCGTTTGCCTGCGACCAAGCGTGCGGCAGCCTTGCGCGATATGCCGGGGGTAGGTGCGCTGATGGTCCCGGGTGACAATGGCCGTGTGCGCCCGCGTTTGTGGCCGGTGCCGCGCTTGTTTCCGGGCACGCACCACCAGAAAATTGCGGTGTTCGACCGCAAGCGGCTGTATGTCGGCGGGCTTGATCTGAATGAACGTCGCTATGACGATCAGGACCATCAGCGCCCGGCGGATCAGACGTGGCATGATGTACAACTTTTGCTGGAAGGTTCTGTGGCGGCCGATGCGGTGCGCCATCTGGAGTCCTTTCACGCCGTGACGGCGGGAAACATTCCCCCGGTCCAGACCGGCAACCTTCTGGTGACCCTGTCGCGCAAACGCCATGGTCTTGGATGGCGGTTTGGTCCCCTGCCGCTGGTGCACGACCTGCTTGATGCGCATCTTGAGGCCATCGCGCGGGCCAGTGGCCTGATCTATCTGGAAAGCCAGTATTTCAGCGACCACCGCCTGACACATGCACTGTGCCGCGCGGCAGCGGAAAAGCCGGACCTGGCGTTGATCCTGATCCTGCCCGGCGCCCCCGAGGAAATGGCCTTTGACGGGCGCGACGGGTTGGATTCGCAGATGGGGGAATGGCTTCAGGCCCGGTGCCTGCGGCGCCTGAAGCGTGCGTTTGGCAAACGGCTGTTCATCGGGGGGGCTGCGCAGCGCAAACGGGCCCGGTCACGCCGGAATGATGGACGTGATCAATTGGCCAAGGCACCGTTGATCTATATCCATGCCAAGGTGTCGGTGTTTGACCATGCTGCCATCGTATCGTCGGCCAATCTGAACGGAAGGTCGATGCGTTGGGATACCGAAGCGGGTGTGCGGCTGGCCGATCTGTCGGTTGTGGCCGATGTGCAGCGTCGCTGTATGGCGCATTGGTTGCCGGACGGTGCGGACAGCCGGTTCTTTGCGGCTGACTCGGCGGTTTCGGCATGGCGCGGACTGGCGCTGTCAAATGCGGCGCGCAAGCCCGAAGACCGGCAGGGTTTCATCGTGCCCTATGATTTGCGCGCAGCAGAGAAATTCGGGACGCCCGTGCCGTTTCTGCCCGCCGAGTTGGTCTGACCCATGCAAAAAGACCCATGGCCTCAAGCCATGGGTCTTGCGTTTGCCCGGCGCAGGCAGGGACGGTCAGTTCGCGGGGCCACCGGCCAGCTTTTCAGCCAGCTTTTGCGTTGCCCGCCTGCGGGCACGCACGTTCGGCGTGGCGCGTTTTTCAGCCGCTTTGATTTTACTGGCAACCTGCCGTGCGGACTTGCGCGCACTGGTGTCAACGGTGTCCATGGCATCCCGACCCATGTTGCGCCCGGTATCGCGCACATTTGCAAGAATGTCGGTCAGATCCGATACCATTGCCCGCGCGGCCTCGGCGCCCCGGCTGCGCAGGGCGTCTGCGGCTTTGCCCATGGCCTGTCCCGCAGCCTTGCTTTCGCGTTCCATCGTGTTGCGCGCCTTGGCCATCAGGGCCTCGGCCGACTCGGTCAGCGTCTCACCATCGCGACGGTTAGCCTGCAAGGCCGTCGCCAGAGCCGCACCAAGCGCCACCGCAACAGCTGCAGAGGCCATCGGATGACGTACAATGAAATTGCGATCATCCGGCGCTGTCCGCAGATCGTCCAGTTCATCGCGCAGCGCGTCGCCGCCGGACGCCAACGCTGCATAGGCCCGTTCACGCGCCGCGATGATGCGCTCTGCGGCATCGCGGCTCAGGTCCGATAGTCCGTGGGCAAAGGCTGCGGCAAGATCGGCTGCCAGATCTGCGGTGACCGTGGCCTTTTCGCGTGCAAACTCTGCGGCTTCGGCTCCCGTTTCGGCCACATCGTCGTAAAGGGCTGCCAGCTTGTCGCGTGCCGCTTCGCGTGCGTCGTCTGCCTTGGCCTGCCAGTCATCCAGAGTGTCTGCGACTTGATCGGTCAGCCGGTCCTCGCGTTTGGTGCCAAATGCCAGCCAAGCCAACCCGGCTCCGACCAAGACGGTTGCGAGAGGATAGCTACGCAAGGCCCGGGCTGCGGCGGTTGCCACAACGGTCTGCCCGACCGCCCCGGTGGCCAGCCCCAGAAGATCGGCGTCCCGGTCGGACCGCCCCGACCAGCGCCCTTTAAGCCGGTTCATCGACGCGCGGAGTGCGTCTTCAGTCGCGCGTGCTTCATTGATCAGCGCATCGGTGTTCCGCGAGCGTGCCATGTCAGTCTCCTTTTCAGGTCAATGTCAGGGGCGGTTGGCCGGCAAATCGTCGCCAAGCCCGGTTATCGAAGTCAAAGGGCGCGTGGCCCGAAGCAGGCAGGACCGCGCGATCAGGATCAGGATGGTGGCGGTAGCGGCGCATGCAGCCGCAGCCACCAGCACGGATTGCAAAGGTGTCAATCCCAGGGCCGCAAGGCCGATCAGCCCGGCTTGCACCAAGAGGACGATACCGATGATGATCAACAGCAATGCTGTCAGTCCAAGGACCAGCGCGGTCACCACCGACGACGCCCGCACACGCAGTTCGGCCTGGGCCAGTGCCAGGCGCAAGGCAACAGCCCTGCGTCCCAATGCAAGCATGTCGATCAGGGGAACAAGCAGGCTTTCAAGGCCGGGCCGCGCCATTTTTATTTTCCTGTCAATCGTGATCAGATGGAATGTTGAGCAGAGCGCGGGCCAAGGAAGAACCACAGGATGAAGCCGATGATCGGCAAAAAGAGGATCAACAGGGTCCACATCACTTTTTTACCCGTCGAAGCGGTTGATCCGACGACAGAAATGATGGCCCAAAGGTCAAGCGCCAGGATCAGAAGTCCGCCAAATCCCGACAATTCAAACATGCTCAGTTTAGCCATCAGAGTATTCCTATGCATCTCGACGATTGGTCACGACGCTGTCGCCGTGACGCTCTGAGGGGCAAACGCCCGAGTGGGAATACGGTTCCTTGAAAAACGCACATTTGAAAGCAGTATCGCACAGTGTCGGCGGTGCGTCCATCATGTGCGCAGCCGTCGGTTGTCCAACCTTCGGGCGCATGCGGTGCTGGGGGAGCATGGTGGGCTGCGAATTGGCAGCGATATTTTCTGTCCTGTAACGAGGAACTTCGGGTGTGCCTGCACGTTGTCCCGGCATGAGCGCTTCGGCGCAAGACCTTATCCAGATAGAAAAGGAGACTATCATGCTTGGTTGGGCTTTGACGTTTTTGGTCGTGGCACTAATTGCAGCGGCCTTGGGCTTTGGCGGCATCGCGGGCGCTTCGGCATCGATCGCGCAAGTGTTGTTCTTCGTGTTCATCGTGCTGTTCGTTGTGGCGATGATCGCGCGCGCTGTTCGCGGCAAACCGCCGGTTTGACGCAAGACACACTGACAGTGATCGGAAAGGCCGCCACTTCGGGCGGCCTTTTTCATGGCGCGGTACGGCTTGTCCCTGAGCCTCGATTCTCTCTGCCAGTGGCAGCGGTATGGGATGCCGATTGGCGTCGGGAAGGAGAATGGTCAGCGCAGAACACTCGCGGCGCAAAAGCGCTCAGCAGAGGGGGCTTCGTGCAAAAGGCCGTGCGGCATGCATGCGTTGTCGTGAAGGATATCAATGGCCTGTGCGATGACCCTGTCTTGATCCGACCCTGTGAGGATCCGGGTATCAAAGACCACCTGCTTGCCAGCCACCGCGCGTCCGGCATTTCTGGAAAAGCTGTGCAAGGACCGACGTAGCCCTGCGCTCGCCGAGCCACCACCGATCAGAAAGATGATGCGCCTTGCGCCAGCGGCGACCAAAGCGCGCGCCTTGGCAATCGCTGCAAGAAAATCACTGCAGCCATCGCTGGACGAGGGATCTGTCGCACACAAGACCATGTGAACCGTATCTTGCATGAACAGGGCGTTTCCCTTGTCACGCGCCATGGGAACAAGCGACCCTGTCGGAAGATGCAAGATGACTGTGCCGGTCATTGTGTGGCTCCTCGACCTGGAACGCCGCAGTCGCGGCACCAGCATAACGCCGAAAGGGGGGCCTTTGGTTCCCATCCACTTGCGCGATAAGCGAGAGTTCCCCATATCATCGACGCTTGCGACACAGTGGACCCCAAGTTGCAGTGCGCCTGCACATCAGCGTTTTGCCACAGATCAACGGACCCCAAGCGGAATGACCCAGAGTGCGATGAGCCTGACAGAGGTTGTGACGCGGTTGCTCCGAGCGGCGCGTGGGGTGGATCGCGTAACGGTGGGCAATCTGGTGGATGCCATAGGCCGGTCTTCTATGGCGGCTGTCCTGATGGTGCCGGCGCTGCTGCTGGTGTCGCCGCTTAGTGGAATCCCGGGGGCATCGACGGTGGGCGGAGCGGTCATCGCCTTGGTGGCGGGGCAGATTGTTCTGAAACGGGACAAGGTTTGGCTGCCAGACGTGCTGCGCAATCGCACGGTGCCGGGGCCTGCGCTCAGACGTGCTCTGGTCTGGCTGCGACGGCCTGCCCGGTGGTTTGACGGCTTTGCTCCGGCCCGGCCCAAAGGGGGAACAGACGCGTGGTGGTCGCCTGCGATTGCGCTGTTGTGCCTGGCCTTGGGACTGACGCTGCCCATGATGGAGCTGATCCCGTTTTCGTCGTCCATCGTGGCGACGTTGATCACTGTTCTTGCCTTGGCGATGCTCACGGGGCGTGTCAGGCTTGCCATCATGGCCATTGCGACAGGCGCGCTGGCCATTGGCCTGTCCTTTTGGCTGATGTAGGGCCGGGTCAGGCGGCGAGGGGGATCGTCAGGGTCACGCGGGTGCCGTCCACGGTTTCAAATAGCAAGGTGCCGTCCAGTTGTTCGGTAAACTGCAAGGCGACCCGCAACCCAAGGCTGCGCGACTTTTCGGCGACAAAATCGGGAGGCAGTCCCTTGCCATCGTCCTGCACGACAAAGATCGCTTGATCGTTTTTGCTGCGCACAGTCAGATTCAAATGCGTGATGGCGCCGTCGTTCGTTGCATGTTCAACCGCGTTCGAGACAAGTTCCACCACAATCAAGGCAAGGGGTGTTGCCTGATCGCCATTGACCATGACTGGCGAGACATCAAAGCTCAGTCGGACACGGTCGGACAGGGCAGAGCTGTTGACCACCTCGGGCAGCACATTGCGCAGAAGTTGCCCCATCTCGGTGGTCTGGCGTTTGGGGTTGTGCAACTGGCGCTGAATGCTGGCGACGACCTGTAACCGCGCGCTTGCCTGATCGAGGGCGGTCTTTGCGCCTTCGTCCGCTACGTTGCGCCGCTGCATCTTGAGCAGCGAGGCCACGACCTGAAGGTTGTTCGAAACCCGGTGCTGCAATTCGTGAAACATGGTCTTGTTGGCGCTGGCCAAAGTGTCGGACCGGGCCTTTTCGGTTTCCAGTTTTGTCAACGCAAAGCGCATGGCGTGGATCAGCACCAGGTCGGTGGTGACGATCAGGAGATAAAAGCACAAGGCAACGATGCTTTGTGCGGTCAGGGCAAAGCTGTGGATCGGCGACAGGAACAGATACCATGCCGCAAGGCCGCACGCGGCGGCAACCGCAACACCCGCCCGCGTGCCTGCAAAATACCCCGTCAGGATCACGGCCGGGAAAATGGTCAGATACGGAAAACCGGATGGCAGTGCGGAATCGATGTAATACCTCAGACCGACAGAAACGACGACGGCAAGGGTGGCGAAGGTCAACTGATAAAGCGGGCTGCGTCGCGCAACAGCCCAAAGTCGCAACTGTTCCATGACGTCTTCCTCGGCAAACCGCAGCAACCGACGCAAGACTGACGGTATCGCAAGGCAATTGGATTGCAACGGTTTTTCAGTTCCTTGACGGTTCACTATCGTTCCGCAAGGCGGCCAGCAATTGCTCGGTGGTGAAGGGCATGTCAAGCGAACTCCAGCCTATTGCATCGATAAGGTCGGTTTCCTGCTCATCTGCGGCAGTCAACAGAACATGTGCCGCAGCGTCATGCGCCAGGGGCACGAAATTTCTGGACAGCAAGCTGCGCATCGATTGGCGCAAGACCATCATGCTGATTTTTTTGCCGCTGCGCAGACAGGCCAGCACGTCTTCGATTCCTCGGCACACCACCACAGTCGCATCAGGCCAGGCTTCCATCACCGTCTGGGCCAGATCCACGCTGATCACCGCGTCCGGATCTTGGATAAGAACAAGTTTCGGCATGGCACCCTCATTTTCAAAACAAGGGTGTGTCATGGAACCAAAACGCATGTGGCGCATTAAACTGTGACATGGTTGCGGAGAATGAGCGTGAAAACTGACTGTAGATCGTGCCCTTTGCGCCAATGTGCTGCGTTCTTGCCCATGACCGAGGATGAAATCCAGTTCATGGGTCGTTTCAAGAAGGGCGAGCTTAACGTTGCCCGTGGAGCCACCATCCTGTCCGAGGGGCAATCCAGTGGTCAGCTTTACACCGTGCTCAGCGGAATGGGCTTGCGTCACAAGACACTCGAAGATGGCAGGCGGCAGGTGCTGAACCTGATTTTCCCCGGTGATTTTCTGGGGCTTCAGGCCGGCTTGATGGGCGAGATGCACCATTCGGTCGAAGCCGCAACACCGATGGTCCTGTGCGTGTTCGAACGTGCGGCGCTGTGGTCGTTGTTCCAGACCAACCCCGCGCGGGCCTATGATCTGACATGGATCGCAGCGGTGGAAGAGCATTTTCTGGGCGAAACCGTCGCCACAATTGGCCAGCGCGATGCATCTGCGGCCTTGGCGTGGGCCTTCCTGCGGATGTATCGTCGGGGGGAAAGCCTTGGTCTGGTCGTGGATGGGCGGATGCCGTTGCCGTATCGCCAACAGGATCTGGCGGATGCACTCGGCCTGTCCTTGGTCCATACCAACAAGAGATTGCAGTTGTTCCGGTCTGCGGGCCTGATGGACTGGTCGCGGGGTGTCCTGCACATTCCGGATCGCAAAGCTTTGGCCAAGTTGGCCAATCTGGCCGATGGCCCGGCCGAGAAGCGTCCGATCCTCTGACCCCTTGCAGCCTGACGCTGGCCGGGGCAGTCTGCCCAAAAGCGCCTGTCGCAGATGGGCAGGCAAGGGGGTTGCGATGCTGAAGGGGATTGATCATCGGTTGAATGCCGATGTGCTGGGTGCGCTGCGGGCCATGGGGCATGGCGATATGATTGTGGTGGTCGATACCAACTTTCCGGCAGACAGCATAGCCCGCGCAACGACCCTCGGCCGCCTGTTGCGGATGGACAACCTTACATCCGCGCAATCGGTTCAGGCAATTCTGTCGGTGCTGCCGCTGGATACGTTCGTGCCCGATTTTGGTGGGCGCATGCAGGTGGTGGGTGATCCGGCCGCCATTCCCGATGTTCAGGCCGAGGTGCAGGTCGAAGTGGACCGCGCCGAAGGCAGTTCGCGCCCGTTGCCATCCATCGAACGCTTTGCCTTTTACGACCTTGCCCGCCAAGCCTATGCCGTGATCCAGACCGGAGAGCGCCGATTCTACGGCTGTTTCATGCTGCGCAAGGGTGTGATTGGACCCGAGGCATGACCATGGCGCAACAGATTGTGATCCTTGGGATTTTTGTGGCAGATGCCGCCTACCGCGCGGATCGACTGCCCCGGTTGGGCGAAACCATCCTCGGTCATGACTTTCGGCTGGGACCGGGGGGCAAGGGGTCGAATCAGGCGGTCGCGGCGGCACGCGCCGGGGGGCATGTTCATTTCATCACCCGTCTGGGCTGCGATGCTTTTGCCGCCATGGCGCATGATCTATGGCGTGAGGCGGGCGTCATTCCCGAGGTAACAGACGATCCCGACAGCTATACCGGTTCGGCCTTCATTTTTCTGGAAGCGGCCACCGGGCAGAATGCCATCATCGTGGCCCAAGGCGCGGCCGCCCGCATTTCGGTGCAGGATGTCGAGGCGCGGCGCAGCCTGATCGAAGGCGCAGGCCTGTTCGTCACCCAATTGGAGCAACCTCTTGACGCAGCCGAGCGCGGCTTGCGGATCGCGCGTGGGGCCGGGGTGCGCACCATCCTGAACCCGGCGCCCGCCGCACCATTGACCGATCGGTTGCTGGGGCTGTGCGACCTGATCACGCCAAACGAGTCAGAGGCCGAAGGTTTGACAGGGGTCAGTGTCGAGTCGATTGCGGATGCAGAGGCGGCGGCGGATCGGTTGATTGCCCGCGGCGTCGGGGCAGCGATCATCACCTTGGGGGAAAAGGGCGTGCTCTATCGGGCGCAGGGAACAAGCCTGCATGTTCCCGCCCGCGCGCCCGGTCCGGTGCAAGACACCACTGGCGCAGGCGATGCATTCAACGGCGGGCTGGCGGTTGCCCTGTCCGAAGGGGCCTGCATGGAGCGCGCACTGTCCTTCGGCGCGGCGGTCGCCGGGATATCGGTGACCCGCCAAGGCGCGGCAAGCGCAATGCCAACGCGCAGCGAAATTGACGCCTTTCTGCTTTCTGCGCGGCGCGTGAAAAATCCGGTGTTTTTTCGCGCATGACGTAGCGTCAACTTGACGTCCCGGTGCTAAACCGCGAAAATTCTCCTCAAAAGTTTCGCATTTTTAGCCTAAAGATTGGATGCTGGGTCGTCCGGCACACCGTGTAGGAGCCGTTCCATGTCGCCCCTTGCCCGTGCCCGTGCCACCGTTGCTGTCCAGATTGCACCGGCGCGGCACAAGCGGGCGATGGATGTCGGGCTGATCCTTCTGTCGCTTCCGGCGCTGGTTCCGGTCTTGGTTCTGATTGCGCTCTTGATAAAGCTGTCGTCACGCGGGCCGGTGTTTTTTTTCCAGACCCGTGTGGGGCGTCACGGGTGCCGCTTTCGGATGGTGAAATTCCGCAGCATGTATCCTGATGCCGAAGCGGGTCGTGCGGCCCTTCTGGACCAATCAGACCGCACTGGATTGTGCTTCAAGCACAAGGATGATCCGCGCGTGACGTCGGTTGGCCGTGTTTTGCGCCGGTCGTCGCTGGACGAGTTGCCGCAACTTTGGAACGTGCTGAAGGGTGAAATGTCGCTGGTCGGACCACGACCGGCGCTTCCCGAAGAGGTGGCGCTCTATAGTCCTGATGCTATGGCCCGGCTGGCCGGCCTGCCAGGGATGACCGGGGTTTGGCAAGTTTCGGGTCGAGCCGATATCGACTTTGACCAGATGGTTGCGCTGGATGTGGCCTATCTCGAAACGGCATCGCTGAAAGGCGACCTTGCTTTGATCCTGCGCACAGTCGGGGCCGTTGCCCACGGGCGGGGCGCCTATTGACAGCGCCAAGGCCTCGCGGGCTTTGCAGGATGCAAAAGTTTTGGGCAGATCGCAAGAAATCCGGGCAAAGCCGTTGTGATGTTCGACCGGCCCCGGTTTGCAGCATGATCGTTGATTGAGCCTTTGGCCCCGCCGCCGCAGCGTGGCTGAAAAGGCGGGGGGCAATGGGTGCAGAAACTGTCATAGTACCGATGCAGCGCAGTCGCGGCGACGCCACGGTGGCTTTGACTGTTGGGCCTGTGGGGCAGCGCCTGACAGGCTTGCGTCAAAGCGGATCGGCGAAGTGCATGCTTCCCTACGGAGCTGGTGGGCGCACGATGGTGCCCGAGGTGGTGTTTCTGAACACGTCCGGCGGTCTGGCGGGGGGCGATGTGCTGTCTTATGGTGTCCAGCTTGGCCCGAATGCCCGCGCCACAGCCACCACCCAAACCGCCGAAAGGGCCTATCGGTCATCTGGTGGGGTGGCCCGGGTGAGGGTTGCTCTGGAGGTGGGGGCGCATGGCTGGCTGGATTGGCTGCCGCAGGAAACCATCCTGTTCAACGACAGCCGCGTTGATCGCCGGACGGACGTCGATCTTGCCCCCGGCGCGGGGTGCCTGATGTTGGAAAGCGTGGTTCTGGGCCGGGCTGCCATGGGCGAAACCGTGACACGGGTGGCGTTGCGCGATTGGCGCGAGATCAGGGTTGCGGGCCGGTCGGTGATGGTCGAGCCGCTGCGGCTGTCCGATGCGACCTTGCGCAGCGGTGTGGCGGGCTTGGCGGGGGCGCGTGCCTTTGCGTCAGTCGTCATGGTCGGGCAGGGGGTGGCCGATCTTTTGACCCCCTTGCGGGATGTGTTGACCGAACCGGGCGTAACCGCCGCTGCCTCCGCCCCGGACGGGCGGTTGATGCTGCGGATCATGGCAGGGGATGGTTGGCCAATGCGGCGCCAGATTGCCCGGTGTCTTGCGATCCTGCGTCGCGGTGCCCCCTTGCCGCGCGTCTGGCAGATGTGAAGGAAATCCGATGAACCTGACCCCTCGTGAAAAAGACAAGTTGCTGATCAGCCTTGCCGCGATGGTCGCCCGCGGCAGATTGGCCCGCGGCGTCAAGCTCAACCACCCCGAGGCGATTGCCCTGATCACCGACTACGTCGTCGAAGGCGCCCGCGATGGCCGCCGTGTCGCCGATCTGATGGAGGCGGGGGCGGGCGTGATCACCGCGGATCAGTGCATGCCCGGCGTGGCCGAGATGATCCATACCGTGCAGGTCGAGGCAACCTTCCCCGATGGCACCAAACTTGTCACCGTCCACCACCCGATCCGCTGAGAGGTTCTCATGTCACGACTTCTGTCGCCTGCACTGCTCATGATTGCAACGCCCGCTTTGGCCGATGAAGGTCTGCACCACCATCCACACGGGATTGAATATGGCTGGATCGTCGCCGCAGCTTGTGGGGTGGTCGGGGGCTATGTTCTGGCGCGGTTGCGGGGGCGGCGATGATCCCCGGCGAGCTGTTTCCCGCCGAGGGCGACATCGTCCTGAACGAGGGCGCGCCGGTTTCGGTGCTTTTGGTGGCCAATACTGGCGACCGACCGGTGCAGGTGGGAAGCCACTACCACTTTGCCGAAGCCAATCCGGGTCTGTCCTTTGACCGCGTGGCGGCACGCGGACAACGGTTGGACATTCCTGCCGGCACCGCCGTCCGGTTTGAGCCAGGCCAAACCCGCGAGGTTCGCCTTGTGCCCCTGTCCGGTGCGCGCCATGTGTACGGCTTCAACGCCCAAGTGATGGGCGCCTTGTAAGGAGCCGTGCCAATGCCACCGTTTTCGCCGATCGATCTGATGCGCCTGTCCCTGAACACCGCCACCATGCTGGCACAGGCGCAAAGTGTCATCGCCATGCGCATGATGGGCATGGTCGGGGCATGGTCTGTTTCGCCCGGCGAAAATACCCGCATGGTCAGCGAAAAGCTGCGGACCGGGATGAAATCGGGCGTTGCCGCCCACCGGTCTGCCCTGTCGGGTGGATCTGCGACCGACATCGCCGAGGCTGCCCTTGCCCCGGTCAAACGTGCCACCGCCGCCAATGCCCGCAGGCTTGGCCGCAGCGGGCCAAAACACCCGTTCTGACAAAAAGGTTCCGCCCATGCCCTTTGTGATCTCGCGTGCCGCCTATGCTGATATGTATGGCCCGACTGTCGGGGACAGGCTGCGTCTGGGCGATACCGACCTGATCATCGAGGTGGAACGCGACCTGATCGCCGAACGCAGCGGCGGCCGGAACGGGCTCCGGTTCGGCGAAGAGGTGAAGTTTGGCGGCGGCAAGGTCATCCGCGATGGTATGGGGCAAAGTCAGATCACCCGCGCGGCCGGCGCGATGGACACGGTCATCACCAATGCGCTGATCGTCGATCATACCGGTATCTACAAGGCCGATGTCGGTTTGCGTGACGGCAAGATCGCGGTGATTGGCAAGGCCGGAAACCCAGACACCCAACCGGGGGTGGATGTGATCATCGGGCCGGGGACCGAGATCATCGCCGGCGAGGGGCGGATCTTGACCGCTGGCGGCTTTGACGCCCATATCCACTTCATCTGTCCGCAGCAGATCGACGATGCGCTGCATTCGGGTCTGACCACCATGCTGGGCGGCGGCACAGGCCCGGCACATGGCACGCTGGCCACCACCTGCACGCCGGGGCCGTGGCACATCGGGCGGATGTTGCAAGCGGCAGACGCGTTTCCAATGAACCTGGCCTTCGCGGGCAAGGGCAATGCGTCGCTGCCCGCTGCACTGGAAGAACAGGTGCGGGCAGGGGCGAGTTGCCTGAAACTGCACGAGGACTGGGGCACAACCCCTGCCGCCATCGACTGTTGCCTGTCGGTGGCCGATGCGATGGACGTCCAGGTGATGATCCATACCGACACGCTCAACGAGTCCGGCTTTGTGGAAAACACGTTGAAGGCCATCGGGGGCCGCACCATCCACGCCTTTCACACCGAAGGCGCGGGGGGCGGGCACGCGCCCGACATCATCAAGGTGGTCAGCAGCCAGAACATACTGCCGTCGTCCACCAACCCGACGATGCCCTACACCGTGAACACCATCGAAGAACACCTCGATATGTTGATGGTCTGCCACCACCTTGATCGCAAGGTGCCCGAGGATGTGGCCTTTGCCGAGTCGCGGATCCGGCGCGAGACGATTGCCGCCGAAGACATTCTGCACGATCTGGGCGCGTTTTCGGTGATGGCGTCAGACAGTCAGGCGATGGGCCGGGTGGGCGAGGTGATCACCCGCACCTGGCAGACCGCGCACAAGATGAAACTGCAACGCGGACGGCTGGACGGCGAGCAGGGTGCAAATGACAATCTTCGGGTGCGGCGCTATATTGCGAAATACACGATCAACCCGGCGATCGTCCATGGCATCAGCGACCATATCGGCAGCATCGAGGTTGGCAAACGCGCCGACCTTGTGTTGTGGAACCCGGCCTTCTTTGGCGCCAAGCCCGAAATGGTGCTGATGGGTGGCGTGATTGTTCTGGCCCAGATGGGCGATCCCAACGCCAGCATCCCCACGCCTCAGCCGGTGCACAGCCGACTGATGTTCGGTGCCTACGGCCGAAGTCTGGAACGCAACGCGGTGATTTTCGTCAGTCAAGCGGCACAGGACGATGGCATCGGCGCCACGCTGGGGCTGGCCAAGGACACGGTGGCGGTCAAAGGCACGCGCGGGGTGACAAAGGCAGACATGAAGCTGAATTTTGCCACGCCCGCCATCGAGGTGGACCCTGAAACCTATGAGGTGCGGGCCGATGGCGTCTTGTTGACCTGCGAGCCGGCTGAGGAGCTTCCCCTTGCGCAACGGTATTTTCTGTATTGACCGCGTCAGTGAAACGCGGCCCCGTCGGTGTCCACAATCCGGCGGATCGGCCAGCCGGGGCGCTGCCCCTGCGGCGGCACGGCAGCGGCCTGACGCAGGGCATCTTGCAGCATGGCTTCGCGCCGTTTCAACCGGTCCAGTTGTGCACGGATGTCAGCCAGTTCGTCTTCAAGGTTCAGCTTCAACATGATGGCCCCATTTTCACGGTCTGTTCCCACCCAGATTGCCCTGAAGTGGTTAACGAAATCTCACCGACCCCGAGGAAGTTTGGCCGATTTCGCGACGGGTTTGCAAAAACCGCTCTGGAAAGGGCGCAACATGGAGTAAGGTAAACGCGGAGGCGGAGACACCAAAGGGGGGACCGGATGCAACAACCGGAGGCTGCCCGACATGCAACGACCCGCCAATTCACCGCTGTCGCCACAGGCTGCGCATGCGCTCGACCTGTTTTTTGCCATCGAAGCGCCGATCGGCAACGCTTGGGCGTTGCGGCGTGGCCGCGAGGTGCAATTCGCCCACCTTTACGCTTTGCCGGATGCGGCACTGGCTGCGATGGGGTTGACCCGCGAGGGTCTGCCTCGGTGGATTTACCGCGACATCTTCAAGACCTGAGGCCATCCCATGACTGATCTTCCTGCCGCTCACCGCCTTCTGACTGATGCTCCTTCCACGACTTACGACGTGGTGGTTCTGACCTATGATGACCGCCTGATTCGGCGAAAGCGGTTGGTCACGGCGCATGACGAGGGGTTTCTTGTCGATCTGCCAGACGTCACCAATCTGGATGCGGTCTGGGGGTTCGAGCTGGATGATGGTCGTGCGATCCAGATCCTTGCTGCCGAGGAACAGGTTCTGTCGATCACCGGTCCCGATCTTGCGCGCTATGCATGGCACATCGGCAACCGTCACACACCCTGTCAGGTCGAGCCGGGCCGTCTTGTGATCCGCGCCGATCATGTGCTGGAAGCGATGTTGCGCCAGTTGGGGGCGGACGTGCGCGCAATGCACGAACCCTTTGCGCCCGAGGTCGGTGCCTACGGAATGGGCCGCCCTATGGGGCACGCCCATGACACAGATCATGGCCATCTGCATGTGCATCACCACGCCTCGCACCATCATGACGACATCGACGATGAAGAGGAGACACCCGCGCCGTGACCCAAGGCCTGCTGACGCTGGTGCAATGGCTGTCCCCGGCATTTCCGACCGGAGGGTTTGCCTATTCGCATGGGCTCGAGCAGGCCATTGCTGATGGGGCGGTGGCGGATGCGGCGGGGTTGCGGCAGTGGCTGGCCGACGTTCTGGACTTTGGCGCGGGTCGGCAGGACGCGATCCTTTTGGTGCAGGCCCTTCGCCCCGGCGCGAACCATGGACGTCTGGACGATCTGGCCCGCGCCCTTCAGCCATCTTCAGAACGTCTGAGCGAAGCTTTGGATCAAGGAACGGCGTTCGCCCGGACGGTGGCTGGCCTGACCGGACAGAATTTGCCGCCGCGCTGTCTGCCCGTCGCCGTGGGCGAAGCGGCCGCCTCTTTGGGGTTGCCCGAGGCGCAGGTGGCAGCTCTTTATCTGCATGCCTTCATCAGCAACCTGACGTCGGTGGCCATGCGCTTCATGCCCTTGGGTCAAGTTGAAGGGCAAAGCGTTCTGTCGGCGCTGCATCCGCTGATCGAAAGTCTGGCAGAGGCAGCAACAGGGTTGACGCTGGAAGATCTGGGAAGTGCCGCGTTGGGGGCGGATATGTCGGCGATGGCGCATGAAACGATGGACGTAAGGATATTCAGGACATGACTGCGAATGGCCCGCTGCGGGTGGGAATCGGTGGCCCGGTCGGAGCCGGCAAGACGACGCTGACCGAACATCTGGCCCGTGCCTTGGCCAGTCGGTGTTCGATGGCGGTCATCACCAACGACATCTACACCCGCGAAGATGCCGAATACCTGATGCGGGCGCAGGTCTTGCCTGCCGACCGGATACGGGGCGTCGAAACCGGCGGTTGCCCGCATACGGCAATCCGTGAAGATGCCAGCATCAACCTTGCCGCCGTGGCCGATCTGCGCCGTCTGCATCCGGATCTTGATCTGATCCTGATCGAGTCGGGCGGTGACAATCTGGCGGCGACATATTCGCCCGAACTCGCGGATCTGACCATTTATGTCATCGACACCGCAGCAGGGCAGGACATTCCGCGCAAGCGCGGGCCCGGTCTCACCCGGTCGGATCTGTTGATCGTGAACAAGATCGATCTTGCCCCCCATGTTGGCGTTGATCCGGTGCTTCTTGAATCCGACACAGCCCGTGCCCGTGGTGCGCGTCCCTATATCATGGCGCGACTGCGCCAGGGCGAGGGGATCGGCGCTGTGGTGGCCTTTCTGCAGCGTGAAGGGGGATTGATCCTTCGCCCTGTTGCGGATGTGCAAAAGGCGTCCTGACAGACGTCTGTCGCGCTGCAACCGACAGGATCCCGGCTTGCGCCGGGATTTTGTATTTTTCGACCATTTTATGATCAAATTTTTGCTCCGGGTCGGATAGGGGCGCGATGACCGTCTGATTTTCAAGCGGCAATGGCCCATTGTGCGGAAAATTCGGGCAAATGGCGCGGTGCCGCAGGGTCAATGCCGCCAAGCCCAGCACAGACCTTGCCGCGTTGCAGCAATGACGCTTTCGTGACAGTGCGACCCAACCGGGTGGCAAAGAACAATGGATGTGCGGTGGTGGCTGCGAATTGGAACTCCGCCACCACTGCACGGGGTGCAACAATGTTGCCGCGCAAACATAGGCTTTTCCGCATGTAAAGGAAAGGCTGTGCGTTGCTGCGGCCCCAACAGGGGTAAATCATGTCGAACTTCAAAAGAGCCTTGCTGGCCGCCGCCGTCGCCATGACGGCAGGGCAGGCCACCGCTCAGGACGAGACGATCAAGGTGGGTGTTCTTCATTCGCTGTCCGGCACGATGGCGATTTCGGAAACCACGCTGAAAGACACCATGCTGATGCTGATCGAAGATCAGAACGCCAAGGGCGGTCTGCTGGGCAAGAAGCTTGAGGCGGTGGTCGTGGACCCCGCATCCGACTGGCCGCTGTTTGCCGAAAAAGCGCGCGAATTGCTGACGGTGTCCAATGTTGATGTGATGTTTGGCTGCTGGACCAGCGTCAGCCGGAAATCCGTGTTGCCGGTGATCGAGGAGTTGAACGGCCTTTTGTTCTATCCGGTCCAATATGAGGGCGAGGAAAGCTCGAAGAACGTGTTCTACACGGGGGCCGCACCGAACCAGCAGGCGATCCCGGCCACCGACTATTTCCTGGAAGAACTGGGAGTGCAGAAATTCGCGCTGCTCGGCACAGATTATGTCTATCCGCGCACCACGAACAACATCCTCGAAGCCTACCTGATTTCGAAAGGCATCGCGAAAGAGGATATCTTCGTGAACTACACGCCCTTTGGACACTCGGACTGGTCCAAGATCGTGGCCGATGTGGTGGCGCTGGGGGCTGACGGCAAGAAGGTTGGCGTGATCTCGACCATCAACGGCGATGCCAATATCGGATTTTACAAGGAATTGGCCGCTGCGGGTATTTCCGCCGATGATATCCCGGTTGTGGCTTTCTCGGTCGGCGAAGAAGAGCTTTCAGGTCTTGATACGTCGAACCTCGTGGGCCATCTGGCGGCGTGGAATTACTTCCAGTCCGCCGAAGCCCCGGTCAACGCCGAGTTCATCGCCAAGTGGAAGACGTTTGCCGGGGAAAACCGGGTGACCAATGACCCGATGGAAGCTCATGTCATCGGCTTCAACATGTGGGTCAAGGCGGTCGAGGCGGCGGGCACCACCGATGTCGATGCCGTGCGCACCGCGATGTATGGCCTAGAGGTGCCGAACCTGACCGGTGGCACGGCCAAGATGCTGCCGAACCACCACCTGACAAAGCCGGTGCTGATTGGTGAAATCCGCGCCGATGGCCAATTCGACATCGTGTCGCAAACCGACCCGGTGCCGGGCGATGCGTGGACCGACTTCCTGCCCGAATCGAAGGTGCTCGAGGCGGATTGGGCCGAGCTTGGCTGCGGGATGTACAACACCGAAACCAAGACCTGCGTTCAGATCAAGTCGAACTACTGAACCGGTCCTGATCTTTGCGGAAGGGGGCACCCCTTCCGCAGCTTCCCGCACTCAACAGACAAGGCCGTCTCCGTATGCGCGCCGTTCTCTCCCTCTTGCTCTGGTCCTTGCTCGCCGTGCTGCCTGTGGCCGGCCGGGCCCAAACCGCAGATCCGCCCGACGTGGCCACGCTTTTGCAAGACAACCGGGCCCTGATTGAAAAACCATCGCGACAGACCATCGGGCCGGTGATTGCAGCCCTTGCACAAAGCGGGGATCCACAAGCCGCCCTTATCCTCGCCGCCTGGGCGGACAAGGGGCTTGGCCTGCGCAAATCCGACGGCGCCTTTTTTCTGATCGCCGAGACGCCCGAGGGCTATGCGCTGCGCGGGCTGGATGGCACAGACGCAGGCACCGCCACCAAAGCCGAGATCACCGAACTGCGTCCGAATTCCGGTGTGCGCGGGGTGATCGCCACAGCGCTGGTGCAGTTTCAACTGTCCGATCCGGACCCGATCCGCCGCAGGGCGGCGCTGACCACCATCGCGCGGGATCCGTCCGCCGATCTTCTTGAACCCTTGCGCGCGTCGCTTGACGTGGAAACCGACCCCGCACTGAAGGCCCAGAAAGACCGGCTGGTGCGGCTGTTGACCCTGCGCTTTGACCCCGACAGCGCCACCCGTGTATCGGCCATCGAAAGCTTCGCGGGCGACCTTGGCCTAGACCTGCGCGCCGCTCTCAACCCGCTTTTGGTCACCAAACGTCTGGTGGCTCCCCGGTCTGTCCCGTTCGAGGGCAATATCGCTGGCACTCTGATCCCCGGCAGCGATGTGTCTGAAACCGACGCCTACGATCTTCTGGTTGCCGCCAACCTCGCGCCCGCCCGGCTTGCACCCGCTGATCTCAAGGCGGCCCTTGCCGCCCATATTGTCGATGGGGCGGTTGCCGGTATTCCCCTTTCGGATCTGAACACGCAGCAGGCCCGCAACCGTGCCTATACCGCTCTCGAGGCGGCGGGTACCGTTCCGCTGGCCGCCACGGATGAAGAAGTTGCCCTGGCCGTCGCTGCACATCACTTTGCCGAGATTTACAGTGAATCCGACCCTGCCGTGACCAGTGCCGCAGACGCTGTTCTGACCGGGATCGAACTGAAACTTGCCGCCATGCAGGCCGCGGATCTGGCGCTTGATGCGCTTTCGCTCGCGTCGATCTACTTTCTCGCGGCAATCGGTCTGGCCATCACCTTCGGCGTCATGCGCGTCATCAACATGGCACATGGCGAATTCATCATGATGGGCGCCTACACCGGCTATGTCGTGCAACTGTTCATTCCCAATTACACGCTGTCACTGATTGTCGCCCTGCCGCTGGCGTTTCTGGTCACCTTTGCCGCAGGTGTGGCGCTGGAACGTTTGGTAATCCGTCACCTGTACAAGCGTCCGCTTGAGACGTTGCTTGCCACCTTTGGCATTTCCATCGCCCTGCAACAGCTTGCCAAGACCGTCTTTGGAACACAGGCACGACCGCTGACATCACCCGCATGGCTGGATGGGGCGCTGACCTTCAATGATGTGGTGTCAATCAGCTATATCCGGATCGCCATCTTCCTGTTGGCTCTGGCCTTTCTGTTGTTCTTTCTCTGGCTGATGAAGCGCACACGGCTTGGGCTCGAGGTGCGCGCGGTCACGCAAAATCCCTCGATGGCCGCCAGTATGGGCATTAACCCCGACCGTATCAATATGCTGACCTTTGGCCTCGGCTCTGGCATCGCGGGCATTGCGGGCATTGCCATCGGACTCTTTGCCAAGGTCACCTCCGAACTGGGCAGCGACTACATCGTGCAATCCTTCATGACGGTGGTGGTGGGCGGTGTCGGCAATATCTGGGGCACTCTGGCCGGAGCCTTGATGATCGGCACGCTGCAAAAGAGCATCGAAT
>JBKBWK010000017.1:0-61473 GCA_046313895.1 Paracoccaceae bacterium | reverse complement strand
GTTTTGTGGTTCATCTGAACTACGAAAATCCGCATCTGTACCCATACATGGAATTCCAGCGTTTCAAACATCACCCGATGGTGGCCGACCTGCTGGCGGGGGGCAAACGGGTGGCCTATGGCGCGCGGGCGATTTCCGAAGGCGGCTATCAGTCGATGCCGAAAATGGTGGCGCCCGGCGTGGCCCTTTTGGGGTGCAGCGTCGGCATGGTGAACATGCCCCGCATCAAGGGCAATCACAATGCCATGCTGTCAGGCAAGGCTGCGGCCGAGGCGGCGCATGCGGCGATCAAAGCCGGACGTTCGGGAGACGAGTTGACGGCGTACGAGAATTCAGTCCGGGACGGGGCGATAGGCAAGGATCTGAAAAAAGTCCGCAACGTCAAACCTTTGTGGTCCAAGTATGGGTTGATCTCCAGCCTTGTCGGCGGTGGTCTGGATATGTGGACCAATACTTTGGGCTTTTCGCTGTTTGGCACGCTGAAACACGGCAAGACCGATGCAGCAGCGACCGGGCTGGCCAAGGATTTCAAGCCGATCGACTATCCAAGGCCTGACGGAAAACTGTCCTTTGATCGTCTGACCAACGTTGCCTACAGTTTTACCAACCACGACGAAGCGCAACCCGCGCATCTGAAGCTGAAGGACAAATCCGTTCCAATTGCGGTCAACCTGCCGAAATACGCTGAACCGGCGCAACGCTATTGCCCGGCAGGGGTGTATGAGGTGGTGTCGGTTGAGGGCAAGGATCCGCGGTTCGTCATCAACTTCCAGAACTGCGTGCACTGCAAGACATGCGACATCAAGGATCCCAGCCAGAATATTGTCTGGACCACGCCGCAGGGCGCGGGCGGTCCGAACTATCCCAACATGTGACACGTGATGAACGGGCCGGGGCGCGAGGATATTCTGGTCTTTATCGAGCGTCGCTGCGGAAAGCGCCTTGACGCGCTGGATCAGGCGGACGTTCTGACGGCCCTTGATCTTGACGGTGACAAGGCGCTGGCGTTCCTTTCGGACTTCGGCAACGAATTCAACGTCGATCTGACCGGTTTTGAAGCGCGCATGCATCACCATGATGAGGCCAAAGTGCTGCGTCCGGGATGGCCAATCGCGGCACCGTATCCTTTCGGTGTTCGCCTGCCGATTGCTGCCAGCACGCTCTTGATTGCGGCGCAGACCGGGCGGTGGCCGATGGTCTATCCTGTCCTGACTGCGGTCAAGTCACATCAATGGTTGAATGTGCCCCTGATCGTTGTCGGACTTCCGGTCTTGGTGACGCTTTTGGTTGGTGCTGCACGTTTGATCTGACATTTGCGCGATCTGTGCCGTTGATCTTCCCCCACCATTGCCAGCAGCATCGGCGGAGTCTAGCTTTGGGCAACCTTCCAGAAAAAAGTGTCCTCATGTCTCACGTCCTGTCGCGTTCGCTGACCGTCCTTACATTGGCGGCATTCTTTTTGTCGCCACCCAACGATTTGCTTGCGCAGACGGTCGCGCCGGAACCGGCTCCGGCTTTGGAACCGGGAGATGCAGGTGCCTATCTTGCCGCCCGTGCCGCAGCAGCGCAAAACAACTTCCGAGAGGGGGCATCGTGGTTTGCACGGGCGTTGCAAAGCGACCCGCAGAACACCGGTCTTCTTGAAGGCGCGATCATTTCGTACATCGGAATCGGCGACTTTACAAAGGCGGCAGATGCGTCGCAAAAACTGACATCCTTGGGCGGCCGCAGTATCGGGGCCAATATCGCGCTTTTGGTCCGCGATGTGCAGGCGGAAGATTTCGATGCGGTTCTGGCTGTGGACGAGTCGCGCAAGATCGGCAACCTTCTGGATGATCTGGTGAAGGCCTGGGCCGAATTCGGCAAAGGCCGCATGTCAGAGGCTGTCCAGGCCTTTGATGCCATTGCTGAAACCCAAGGGCTGAAGGCGTTCGGCCTTTACCACAAGGCCTTGGCCTTGGCGGCTGTCGGGGATTTCGAAGGCGCTGATTCCATTCTGTCCGGCCAAGCCGAGGGTCCGCTGGTTGTCAACCGGCGCGGCATCATCGCCCATGTGCAGATCCTGAGCCAGTTGGAACGTTATGATGACGCGCTTGCCCTGCTTGAGCGCAGTTTCGGAACGGATCCCGAGCCAGAATTGGTGGCGCTTCGTGCTCAATTGTTGGCAAAAACGCCTTTGGCGTTTGATGTGGTCCGAAGCGCCAAAGACGGCATAGCTGAGGTGTTCTTTACCATTGCCGTTGCCTTGAACGGCGAGGCGGAAAATGCCTATACGTTGATCTATGCACGGTCGGCCAATGATCTGAATCCGAACCACACCGAAGCCATCTTGTTGTCCGCCGGTCTGCTGGACCAAATGGCGCAATATGAATTGGCCGGTGAAACCTACGCACGCATTCCCAAGGATCATCCAACCTTTCACGCCGCAGAAATGGGGCGTGCTGAAACGCTTCGGTCGTTGGGAAAGCCCGAAGAGTCGGTCGCTGCGCTGAAGGCGCTTTCGGAAAGCCATCCGGGTCTGGTCATCGTGCATCTTGCTTATGGGGATGCACTGCGCCGCGACGAGCGATTTGAAGAAGCCGCAGCAGCCTATGATGCGGCTGCAGCCCTTGTGCCCGTGCCGGGCGAACGGCATTGGGGCCTGTTCTATTCCCGTGGGGTCGCACATGAGCGGTCGAACCAATGGGAAAAGGCCGAGGCTGATTTCCGCAAGGCGCTGGAATTGAACCCGGATCAGCCGCAGGTGTTGAATTACCTTGGCTACAGTTTTGTGGACCGGGGCGAAAATCTGGACGAAGCTCTTGGCATGATCGAACGCGCGGTCGCGGCGCGGCCAGATGCGGGCTACATCATCGATAGTCTGGCCTGGGCGTATTACCGGTTGGGGCGCTATGACGATGCTTTGCCGCAGATGGAACGGGCCAGCCTGCTTGAACCGGTCGATCCGGTCGTGACCGACCATCTTGGCGATGTTTATTGGGCGGTCGGGCGCCAGTTGGAAGCCCAGTTCCAATGGCGCCGGGCCCTGTCATTCGAGCCCGAGGAAAAGGATGCCGTCCGCATCCGCCGCAAGCTGGAGGTCGGCCTCGACTCTGTTCTGGCCGAAGAAGGCGCCCCCCCCTTGACGGCGGTTTCAAGTGGCAATTGAGGCGGGTGCCGAATTTGCGCCTGCCAAGGTCAATCTGACGCTGCATGTGACCGGACAACGGGCAGATGGGTATCACCTTCTGGACAGTCTGGTGGTATTTGCCGATGTAGGCGATCGTGTAACAGTGATGCAGGCCGACGTCTTGTCCTTGCAGATCAAGGGGCCAATGGCCGCGCTTCTGCCGGTGACGGATGATAATCTGGTGCTGCGCGCGGCGCGATTGATGCAGGTTGATGCGGCGATCACGCTTGAAAAGGTCTTGCCCGTAGCGTCTGGCATTGGCGGGGGCTCGGCGGATGCTGCAGCCACCCTGCGCGCTTTGTCGCGGCTCGCCTGCAAACCAGTGCCTGACGACGATGCGACACTTGCGCTGGGCGCTGACGTCCCGGTGTGCCTGCGGGGGCGACCTCTGCGCATGCAGGGTGTCGGCGACAGGCTTGGCCCTGTGCAATCTTTGCCGTCGGGCTGGCTGGTCCTTGTGAACCCCGGTTTGGCGGTAGCGACGCCCGATGTGTTTCGCAGGCTGTCGCGAAAGGACAACGCAGCGATGCCGCATGAGATGCCGCAGTTGCGGTCAACCGCAGATCTGGCGGCGTTTCTGCACATGATGCGCAACGATATGGAAGCGCCTGCCGTGGTGCTCGCGCCTGTGATCGGTGTGGTAAAGTCCGCGCTGTCGGCGCAGCCGGGATGCCTGATCGCGCGCATGTCCGGATCGGGGGCCACCTGTTTCGGGCTGTTTGCCGATGGTCTTTCCGCCAGTGCAGCGGCGCGGGCCGTTCGGGCGGCTCATCCAGATTGGTGGGTTGCCTCGGCCCAGATCCTTAGCTGATGCGCTCGACAACATAATCCGCAAGATCGGCCAGCATGTCGCGCAGATCATTCTCTGGCATATGGCCCAGTGCCGCGCGTGCCTTCGCGGCCCATCCCAGAGCATCCTGACGGGCCGATTCCATAGCCCCATGACCGGCCATGATCTTGCGCGCCTGGTCCAGATCACCATCGACCTGATGACCTTTTTCGATCACGCGGACCCAAAAATCCCGTTCGCTGGCTGTGGCCTGTGCCACGGCCTTGATCACGGGCAGCGTCAATTTGCGTTCCCGGAAATCATCGCCGGTGTTCTTGCCGATCACCGAATCGCTTCCACCGTAATCCAGCAGATCATCGACGATCTGAAATGCGATCCCCAAGGCATCGCCATAGTCGTAGAGCGCGCGAACCTGGGCCTCTGACGCGCCGGCAATCACGCCACCCACTTCGGTTGCCGCCGAAAACAGGGCGGCTGTCTTGCCGCGCACCACTTTGAGGTAAATGTCTTCATCGGTGCGCAGATCCTGCGCTGCGGTCAGCTGCAATACCTCGCCTTCAGCAATCACGGCCGAGGCATTGGAAAGAATCGCAAGCACGCGCATGTTGCCGGTTTCCGTCATCAGCTGAAAGCTGCGGGCAAACAGGTAGTCACCGACGAGCACGCTTGATTTGTTGTCCCACAAAAGGTTCGCCGTTGGTCGCCCGCGACGTTGTCTGCTTTCATCGACAACATCGTCATGCAGCAATGTGGCGGTGTGAATGAATTCTACCGTCGCGGCCAGATGCACATGATAGGGGCCGCCATATCCGCACATCCGGGCCGCAGCGAGCGTCAGCATCGGGCGCAGTCGCTTGCCGCCCGCTTCGATCAGATGCGCCGTCACTTCGGGAATGCGGGGCGCATGTTCGCTGGTCATGCGGTCACGGATCAAAAGATTGACAGCGTCCATGTCGCCGGCCAGCCAAGCAGACAGCCGATCCTGCGGCTTTTGCGATGCCGGTGCTGGTGCCGTTTGATCCAAACTCATCTCCTGCTTGCTCCGCTCTCGCCTTTTTGCGTCAAAGATCATAAATCTGGGCGCATGAAAGAACTCCTGCGCACAACCGACGTAACGATCATCGCCTACGCACAGGCCTTGCTTCAGGGCGAGGGTATAGCGACGTTTGAAATGGACGTCCACATGAGCGTCCTTGATGGAAGCCTTGGCATATTGCCGCGCCGGTTGATGGTGCGCGATCAGGATCTGTTCATGGCGCGAACCGTATTGCGCGACAATGAAATTGATACCGGCTTGTGATGTTCGCCGAAAACGATCTTTCGGATGACAAGTTCCTGTGCGGGCGCCTGCGCTTGCTGCAACCTGTCAAAGGTTATCGTGCCGCCACCGATCCTGTGCTTCTGGCGGCGGCTTGTCCGGCAAAGGACGGAGAACGCGTGCTGGACATCGGCTGTGGCGCGGGCGCGGCCAGCCTTTGCCTTGGCGCACGGGTACCCGGTGTGCATCTGACCGGGCTGGAAGTTCAGGCCGACTATGCCGATCTGGCCCGTCGCAATGCCTCGCGCAACGGGATGGTGATGGCCGTCCACGATGGGGATCTGTCACACATGCCACCGGACCTGCGGGTGGACTTTGATCAGGTGATCATGAACCCACCCTATTACGCACCGTCTGGCACACGATCACCCGTGGAAAGCCGGGCGCGGGCGATGCAGGTGCATTTGCCTCTGGCTGCGTGGGTGCAGGCTGGAGCACGCAGATTGGCGCCCGGCGGATGGCTGACGCTGATTTGCGGTGCGGATGGGTTGCCCGATGTGCTGGGGGGCATGACCAAAATGGGGTCGATTGTAGTGTTGCCGCTGGCCCCTCGGGAAGGTCGCGCTGCGGTGCGAATCATTGTTCAGGCGCGCAAAGGCGGGAGGGCGGCGTTTCGTCTTTTGGCCCCGTTCGTGATTCATGCCGGCGACGCACATGACGGTGATCGAGAGCATTACACGCCAGAGGCGAGTGCAGTTCTTCGTGGCGGCGGCGACCTTTTGGCGCATTTTCGCTGAATTTCGCAAAGTCTCTGCGGTGCAGCGGTCGATTTTTGGCGACACGACTCGGCTCTTGTGATGCAATTGTCATATTGGAACCCATCACAGGAGGTAAGAGATGACCGTTGCTTCGCACCTGCAGGAACTGCGCCGCAAGCATGAGCACCTCTCGGATATGGTGGAACGCGAGCAGCGGAGTCCGGGGATGGACGCGCTCAAGATCGCGGAGCTGAAGAAGCAAAAGATGAAACTGAAGGAAGAAATCACCCGCCTGATGCAGGCGTAGAGGCTCGGACGCTGGCACGGGCCGCCAGTGCGGCCCCACCGGCGATCAGGATGGCTGCCACCCCTATGATCGGGGTCGCTGGTGTAACGTCGGCGGTGACCAGCGCTAGCGTGGACAGCAAAGGTGCAGCATAAGAGGCGACGCCCAATAGCTGGATGTCGCCTTTTTTCATACCGATGTCCCATGTGAAAAATGCGGCACCGACCGGTCCAAGGCCAAGGGCCAGCACCGCGAGCCACCCCAAGCCGCTTTGCGGCCAGACCGTTTCCTCCGACGCCATGTGGGCGATGGTGGATAGAAAGGCTGTTGCCAGGCAAAAAACGGTCACACTTTCAGTCGGCACGTCTCCCAGACGTCGCGACAGCACAGAATAGGCGGCCCAAGTGATCGCACAACCGAAGGCAAGCACCAATCCGGCGGCCGAGGATCCACCCAGATCGACGCCCCCCCGCAAGACGATCAGCGCGGCACCGGCAAAAGCCACCAGTGCTCCGACGATATGCAAAGGTCGCAACCGTTCACCCGGCAACAGACCCGAGAACAGCACGATGAACAGTGGCCACAGATAGGCGATCAGCCCGGTTTCTGCCGTCGGGGCAAGCCGGAAGGCGGTGAAATAAAGGAAATGATAGCCGAACAAACCCAGTGTGCCGAAAGCATAGACCCGCCACGAAACGCCGCGCAGCACGCCAAAGCCGCGCCGGGCCGTCCAGACAAGCCCGATAAGCCCGCCAAGGCCAAAGCAAAGGGCGTTCAGCAGGAATGGGGGCACGGGCGCAGACCCGATGGTGAAAAGGGCCAAAAGCGCCCACATCAAAACGGCGGAAAAGCCGATGGCGGTGGCCTTGCCCTGCGTCATGCCCGCCCCTTTCGTGGGTTTGATCGCAGCGGACAAGACGTCAGCCATGGCCCGACGTCAACCCCGGTCTTGCGTCTTTAGGGCAGCGGCATTGCACAGCACGCATGGACTTTGGTCTTGAAAAGTGCTGACCGCACACGCATTTTCTAACGCAGGGAGGACAGACCTTCGGGAAATGTCCAATGTTTGAAACGTCCGCCAAGATTGATCATGATGCAATCATGCGTGAAGCCCGCGACATGCGTGCCAAAGCGATGCTCGAACTGATGCAAACTGTCGTCAGCTTTTTCCGCCGCAAGCCAGCCGGCAGTGTTGCGAAAGCCTGACAGAATAGGGCCGCCCAAACCGGGACGGCCCTTTCGCCTCGCCTGCTGTGATCAAACGAAGAACTGACCGCCGTTTGCGCTGATGGTGGAACCGGTGATGAAGCCAGCGTCGTCAGCGGCAAGGAAGACAACGCAGCGCGCGATTTCCGAAGGTTCGCCCAAACGTCCCACCGGAATTTGCGGGATGATGCGCTCGCTCAGCACCTTTTCATCGATGGCACGCACCATTTCTGTGCCGATATAGCCTGGACAAATGGCATTGACGGTGATTCCGGCGCGGGCACCTTCCTGGGCCAAGGCCTTGGTGAAACCCAGATCGCCGGACTTGGCAGCGGAATAGTTCGCTTGCCCTGCCTGACCCTTTTGCCCGTTGATCGACGAGATGTTGATCACCCGACCGAATTTCCGGTCGCGCATACCCGACCACAGCGGATGGGTCATGTTGAACAGACCGGTGAGGTTGGTGTCGATCACTTCCCTCCATTGGCCGGGGGTCATTTTGTGGAACATCGAGTCGCGTGTGATACCAGCGTTGTTGACCAAGACATCCACCGGGCCCAGATCCGCTTCGACCTGTTTGATTCCCGCTGCGCATGCGTCGTAGTCAGCGACCGACCATTTGTAGGTCGGGATGCCGGTTTCCTTGGTAAAGGCGGCAGCCGCCTCATCGTTGCCCGCATAGTTTGCGGCGACCGTGTAGCCAGCGGCCTTGAGCGCCACTGATATTGCCGCGCCAATTCCTCGCGACCCCCCAGTGACCAATGCAACTCGAGCCATGATGTCCTCCTTCTTCTGGCGTATCTTTGAAATCTAGTTATCTGCAAGGGTAAGGGCGCGCAAGATTATTGCGCGCCCTTGTGGATCTTGCAGATAGATTTTTCAGCCGGGACTTACCGTTCGAGGCAGAGAGCAACGCCCATGCCGCCGCCGATGCACAAGGTGGCCAGACCCTTTTTCGCGTCACGGCGTCCCATTTCATGGATCAACGTGTTCAGGATCCGGCAGCCCGAGGCGCCGATCGGGTGGCCGATGGCGATTGCCCCACCGTTCACGTTCACGATCGACGGATCCCAACCCATGTCCCTGTTCACGGCGCAGGCTTGGGCGGCAAAGGCTTCGTTGGCTTCTACCAGATCAAGATCGCCAACCTTCCAGCCCGCCTTTTCCAAAGCTTTGCGTGAAGCACTGATCGGTCCGACACCCATGATGGATGGATCGACGCCGGCGGTGGCATAGGACGCGATCCGCGCCAGAACCTTCAGTCCGCGCTTGGCCGCCTCTTCTTCGCTCATCAGCAAGACCGCAGCGGCACCGTCATTGATGCCCGAGGCGTTGCCTGCAGTCACCGTGCCATCTTTGGCAAAGGCCGGGCGCAATTTTTGCATGCTGTCCAGCGTGGCGCCATGGCGGATGTATTCGTCCTGATCCACGACCGTCTCGCCCCTGCGGGTTTTCACCGTGAAGGCGATGATCTCATCCTTGAACTTGCCCGCCTTCTGCGCGGCTTCGGCCTTGTTCTGGCTGACCAGTGCGAACTCGTCCTGCATGTCGCGCGAAATTTGCCATTGGTTGGCAACGTTTTCGGCTGTCTGGCCCATGTGATAGCCGTTGAAGGCATCCCACAATCCGTCGCGGATCATCGAGTCGATGAAGGACAAATCGCCCATTTTTTGCCCCGCACGCAGATGCGCGACATGGGGAGAAAGGCTCATGCTTTCCTGTCCACCCGCAATGACGATGCGCGCGTCGCCCAGTTTCACATGCTGTGCGCCCAATGCCACGGCGCGAAGGCCCGAGCCACACACCTGATTCAGGGACCACGCACTGGCTTCGATGGCCAGACCTGCCTTGATATGCGCTTGACGTGCGGGGTTTTGACCCTGACCAGCGGTCAACACTTGGCCCAGAATGGTTTCTTCGACTTCGGCCTTGTCGATCCCGGCACGCTCCACCACGCCTGCGATGACAGCGGCACCAAGATCGTGGGCCGGAGTATTGGCGAAGGCGCCATTGAAGCTGCCTACAGCGGTCCGCCCCGCTGCAACGATTACGACATTGGTCATGTGATCCCTCTCCCTTGGCCAAGGCAGCGGAGGGCGTTTCCTCCGCCATCATCACCGACCTATGCCGCAACGCCGCAAAGCGCAAGATTCTTGCGTGGACGATCTGACGCAGCGGCAGGAAAGCTAAGGCTATCCGATGCGCTTGGTTGCCTGATTGTCCCAGACGGGAGAGACGGTGGGGGCACCAAAAAAATAGCCTTGCTGACAATCGACGCCAAGGGCCTGCAAAAATCGGGCGTCTTCCAAGGTTTCGACGGATTCCGCCACGCAAAGCATGTCAAACTGTTTGCCGATTGCCAGCAATGCGGCGGTCAACACCTGATTGTCGCGGTCATTGTGGATGTTGCGGATGAATTGTCCGTCGATTTTCAGAATGTCAAAGGCAAAGTCTTTGAAAAACCGGATCGCTGTGTAGCCCGCCCCGAAGTCATCCAGAGCGAAAGCGATTCCTTCGGATTGCAGATCGTCCATGAAGGCGATCACGATTTCCGGGACCAGCATGGCAGAGCTTTCTGTGATTTCAAGAATCAGGCGTTCTCCAATACCGGGATGGCTACGCAAGGCGTTGCGCAAGATCGAAGTCCATTTCGGATAGCCGATGGAGCGCGCGGACATGTTGACGGACAGGCGCACCTGCGGTTGCAGCGCAAGGGTCGCAAGACCCATGGAAAGTGCGGCACAATCAATTTCTCTGCCGATTGCATGGGCTTCCACGGCGCCCATAAAATCACGGGCCGGGATGATCCTGCCAGATGTATCGAGAACGCGCATCAATCCTTCGTAAAAGCCGATCCTGTTTGTATCGGCTGACAGAACGACGGGTTGATAGGCCAGGCGTAGACGCCGGGTTTGCAGCGCATCACGCACCATAGCGATGGTCTGACGGTCATTTTCGGATATGGCGTAGGCCAGAGGACTACTTTGGCCGATCGCAATATCCTGAAGCGAATTGATTTTTCCAGACATGTCACACCCGTTGGCAATCCCGTCGCCACGATGCTGCCTCAGGAGTAAAGCTTGCGTAAAGTTTCGCATTTTGTTCCAATTTGCCCGAGTTTTGCCGTTCGAGGGGAAAATGACGATCGAAACAGAGAGCCAGCGTTGCGGGTGGTGCGGGTCAGAGAAAATTTATGTGGATTATCATGATTTTGAATGGGGGGTTCCCGAATTCAACGGTCAGGCGCTTTGGGAAAAGCTGATCTTGGATGGCTTTCAGGCGGGTCTGAGCTGGATCACGATTCTAAAAAAGCGGGACCGATTTCGCGAAGCATTTGAGGGTTTCCAGCCGCAGATCATTGCATCCTGGGGCGAAGCCGACATTCAACGATTGTTGTCAGACCCCGGTATCGTGCGGCATCGTGGCAAGGTTGTAGGGGCGATCACATCGGCGCAGGCCTACCTGCGCCTTGACCAGCGTGAGGGATTTTCCAACTTCATCTGGAAGTTTCAGGATGGCAAAGTTCAGCAAAATCAATGGAAAAGCCTGGCAGATGTGCCCGGATACACCGAAACATCGGTCGCGCTCTCCAAAGCATTGAAAACTGAAGGTTTTACCTTCTGTGGCCCAACGATTGTCTATGCTTTCATGCAGGCGACGGGAATGGTCAACGACCATCTGGTGACATGTCCCCGCCATGCAGGGGTGGCTGGACACGCCTGACGGTTTCGGCGGGATGCCGATGAAAAACATTCGATGCGCCATGGCAAATGTTGCTGCCCCGGAAGGCGTACCGATTGTGCTGGGCTCAAGGTTTGGTTCCTAGGTGCTTTGCGCCATGCGGAGGGCGCCAGCAACAATGCGACACGGGCGGCAGGCAAAACGAACGTCATGGGTCACCGGCCGTGACATTCCATTCGGCGATTCAGAAGTCCACTTTTCGTGCAAGTTCACTGGCCGCCGTCCATGCCCCGGCTTGTGCCCGGCCCGCAACCCGATAAAGCTGCCCTGACAGGAAAAGGGATGCGCATGGTGATCGAATTGAACACGCTGGCAGACGTGATGGCTTTGCGTTTTGATGATATCATCGATGTGCGTGCACCATCGGAATATGCCGATGACCATCTGCCGGGGGCGATATCGCTGCCTGTGCTGGACGACGATGAACGCGCCCGCGTTGGTACGATTTACAAGCAAGTCTCCCCGTTCGATGCGCGCAAGATCGGTGCTGCACTGGTGGCCAAGAACGCCGCGGCGCATCTTCAAGGCCCCTTGGCCAATCGCCCCGGTGGATGGCGACCCCTGATCTATTGTTGGCGTGGGGGGCAGCGGTCGGGGTCTTTTGCAACCATCCTGTCGCAAATCGGCTGGCGGGTCGAAGTGATAAAGGGGGGCTACAAGGCGTGGCGCCGGCTGGTGGTAGAGGCGTTGTATGACCAGCCATTTCCCTGTCCCGTGATCGTACTGGATGGCAATACCGGAACCGCAAAGACCGAAGTGCTGACCCATTTGCCCGGGCTGGGCGTGCAGGTCATTGATCTGGAAGGTCTGGCGCAGCATCGCGGCTCGCTGTTCGGCGCAGTGGGTCCGCAGCCGTCACAGCGGGCGTTTGAAGGCCGACTTGCGCTGGCCATTGCTCGGTTGGACCCGACACGACCCGTGGTGATAGAGGCCGAAAGTTCCAAGATCGGAGAGTGTCGCCTTCCGCCGCGCCTGTGGCGCGCGATGGTTGCGGCGCCGCGGATCTCGATCAGTGCCCCACTGGACGCCCGGGCCCGCTATCTGACCCAAGCCTATGCAGATATTGTCACGGATCCCGGTCGTCTGGACGCGGTGCTGTTGCGACTCAAACCCAGCCATGCGGCCGACGTGATTGCACGATGGCAAGCCATGGCCGAAGCCGGGACATATACCGAACTGGCTGCCGATCTGATGCAGCACCACTATGACCCGCGCTACGCCAAACATCGCGCCCGAATGACGCAGCCGACGACCGAGATCGCCCCGCAAAGCCTTGAGCCCGGGGAAATTGCCTCTACGGCACAGCAAGTTGCGCGGGCGGTGTTGCAGGGCTGAATGCCCCAAGGCGGTGGCTCAGCGAACAACGATCCGGGTCGGGCCTGACGTGACATGACCGATCAGCACCGCTACCTCGCCCGCGCGTTCCATCTCGACCAGCGTCGGGCGCAGCCATGCCGGTGGCACCGTGACAAGCAGGCCGCCACAGGTTTGGGGGTCGAACAGCAGGTCTCGCCGCGGACAGGTGGGGCCGTCAACACGCCAATCCAAGGCTGCGCGGTTTGACGGGGCCAGTGTCGAGGCAATCCCCTGTGCGGCCAGTGCCTCGGCCCCCGGCAGGATCGGCAAGGCGGACAGGGACAGGTCGGCCCCAAGACCTGCGGGTTCCAGCATTTCCCACAAATGGCCGGCCAAGCCAAAGCCGGTCACATCCGTCATGGCGCTGGCCCGCGCGCGCAAAATGGCCGACGCAGCCCCAAGCGGACTGGACATGCTGGCAATACAGGTGGCCCAGATCTCGCCCATCATCAACCCGCCTGTTGCTTCTGGCTTTGGCCGGGCCAATGCCATTTCAGCAGCCAGAATGATGCCGGTGCCAAGTGGCTTGGTCAGAAGAATCGCATCGCCGGGGGCCGCGCCCGCCTTGGTGCGCGTGGCATCTGTCAGGCCCGTCACCGTAAAGCCGACCGACAGCGCGTCGCCCACTGCCGAATGACCGCCCACGACATCGGCTCCGGCCGCACGGAACACCGCTGCCGCTGCCTGCATCACTTCGGCCAGCATGTCGGCTTGCAGGGCTTCGGACAGGCGCGGCAGCGTGATCTGAGCCAAAGCGGCTTGCGGGTCGGCCCCCATGGCCCAGATGTCGCCCAAGGCGTGAATGGCGGCCAATCGGGCCATCAGGGCGGGATCGTCGGTAAAGGTCCGCAGATGATCTGTCGTGATGACCTGAACCTGCCCACCGATACGCAGAACGGCCGCGTCATCACCGCGCCCGGACAGCACGTCAGAGCGGGTTGGTGCAGTCAGACCGGCCAGAGCCGTCTGCAACGCGCCCACCCCGACCTTGGCCCCGCACCCGCCACACATCGGTTTGTCACCCAAGGCCTCGGGCAGGCCCTTTGCATAGGAATTCGGCAGCGCCGGTCTTGCCATGGCTGGGTAATCATCGAATTTGGCCATGAATTTCTGGTCAATCCGGTCTTTCAGTTGCCACAACCATGCCCCGCCGCTGCGCAGGCCGAACTTGTCCGCAACGGCAGCTTTGCTGCCAATCGAGATCAGTTTAAGATAGTCCTTCTGTGGCTGGTAGTGCTGCATGACACCTTCGCTGACGGCCGCACGCAGGTTGTGAAGCAAAATGGGGGCCTGGCGAACAGCAAAGACACCTGCCTTGGGGCGCGGCGCGTGGGTCAGGTGCGCACAGTCCCCCGCTGCAAAGATGGCAGGATCTGAACTTTGCAGTGTCGGGCCAATATCGACAAAGCCATCGGTCAGGGCAAGTCCAGTGTCTTTCAGCCAGCCCTGTGGCTGAGCGCCCGCCACCGAGAGGGTGAAGTCTGATGCCAGCCGCTGGCCATTGGTCAGCAACACCGCATCGGCCATCACCTGCGAGACACTTACATCGGTCAAAAGGGTGATCCCGTGATCGCGCAAGGCCGCAAGCAGGGTTTTGCGCGTCCCATCGGCAATTCCGGGCAAGGCACGGGGGCCCCGTTCGACCAGTGTTATCTGCGGGTCTTTGCCCAGACTGCGCAGCCGGTGCGCCGAGGCCAGCGCCAGTTCGACCCCGCCCACACCCGCGCCGATGATCGCAAGCTTAGGCGACGGCCCGCAGGACGCAACAAACGACTCCCACCGCGCGGCATAGGTGCCCAAGGGTTTGGCCGCCGCCCCATGCTGGGCGTACCCAGGAACGTCAGGCAGGTCTGACGCTATTCCGATATCGATCGAGGCCACATCATAGCGCAACCGCCGCCCAGAGGTCAGCAGGATATGGCCCTGCGCGCGATCAATGCCACAGGCGCGGTCAAGGATCACCCGCGCCCCGGCAAAGCGTGCCAGACGTACAAGATCAATCATCAGCGCATCGCGTGTGTAGTGGCCCGCAATCGCTCCCGGCAGCATCCCTGTGTAAGGGGCAACCGGGCCGGGATTTATCACCGTGATCCGCGCACCCGGCAGCGGATCCATGCCCCACATCCGCAACACCAGGGCATGGGCATGCCCGCCACCGATCAGGACAACGTCGCGGGTCAGCGGCAAGGGGGTAGGCTGCATAAGCACGATCACTTCATATCAAGGCTCTGCCTAACATAAGCGCTTGCGACGGAAGGGGCGAGGGGGATCCTCAAGCAGAGCGTCGCGCGAATACAACTTTTGCGGTGCCAAAGCGCTTGCGTGTTCTGCCTTACGGGCAGTAGTCTACGTTTCATGAAGTCACGCACAAGGATCGGCGTAACGCAGACCCAACGTCTGCAACTTAGCACCGGGCTTCATGCTGCCTTGCGGCTGTTGCGTGCCGATGCGGCGGGTTTGGCGCGTTATCTTGAAGAACAAGCGGCCGAGACGCCTGCCCTGAAGCTGACTCCATCGCTGCCAGTGGCGGGCGAGTGGTTACCACGTTGGTCTGGATTCCTGCCGCATAGCGGCCCGGATGAGACAGAGCGACTTGCCGTGCATGGCCCCAGCCTGATGGCGCATATCACCGATGCCATTCCGTCCCTGATTCCGTCACGGCGCGGGCAACGTATCGCCCTTGCCTTGGCCGAATCGCTTGAACCAACCGGGTGGCTGGGCCGCGACCTAGGGGCAATAGCAGCAGAGCTTGGCGCGCCAGTGGACGAGGTTGAAGCGGTTCTGGCGCAGCTGCAAAAGGTCGAACCGCCGGGCCTGTTCGCCCGAAACCTTGCGGAATGTCTGCGTTTGCAGGCGGTGGATGCGGGCGTGTTGGACGCAACATTTGCGATGATGCTTGACCGACTTGATTTGGTGGCATCTGGCGATTGGGCATCACTTTCACGTTTGGCCGACGTGTCAGAGGTCGAAATACAGCGTCGATTTCGGACTATACGCAGCTTCAATCCAAAACCCGGCACCGCTTTTGGCGCTCTGTCCAGTCCGATACGCGAACCTGACCTGATCGTGCGTCAGGGTGAGCGAGGCTGGATGGTGACACTGAACCATGCGTCGCTGCCCGCGGTGTCGATAGACCCGGATGCGGCAAAGGCGGCGCGGGCGCGCGAGGTTTTGCGGCTGATTGAAAGCAGGAACACCACCTTACTGAGCGTAGGGCAGGCAATCCTGGTCCATCAGCGCGACGCGCTCGAGCATGGCACAACCGCCCTGCGTGCGCTGACGATGCAGGACGTGGCGACGGCAGTAGGCTTGCACAAATCCACCGTCAGCCGTGTGGTGGCGGGAACAGCGGTGGACACCCCGCACGGGACGTGGTGGTTGCGCGCCCTGTTTTCGGCCGACATGGGGGCCGACACCGCCGCTGCTGCACTTCGGGCCAGGTTGGCCCGTAAGATTGCGGATGAAAACCCCGAGCGACCGCTGTCGGATGATGCCCTGGCCGAGGCTTTGTCGGGCAGTGGGGTTGTTCTGGCGCGGCGCACGGTGGCGAAGTATCGCTCTGACCTGCGGATTCCGCCCGCGCATCGGCGTCGTCGTCCGTTGGCCAATTCCTAGCGTCGTGATCTAGCGCCGTTTGCGCAACACCTTCCGTTTCAGCTTGGCATCCTTGGCTGCCGCCTGACCCGGTTTTCGGGGCGTGAACCGTCCTCGTCGCTGGGGGTTCTTGGGCAACGTGCCGCCCTCGATCGTCAACAGGTCCAACGTGATGCCGCCGGTGACCGGGGTAGCCTCGGCCAACCGCACCGTGACCCGCTGCCCTATGCCGATGGTCAAGCCAGTATCGGCCCCGGTCAGGGTCTGGCTGTCCTGATCATAGTGAAAGAACTCTCGTCCGACGCTCCGGATCGGGATCAACCCATCTGCGCCGGTTTCATCCAGTTTGACAAACAGTCCAAAGCGCTGGACGCCAGAAATACGACCTGAAAACTCCGCGCCCACGCGGTCGGACAAATAGGCTGCCAGATAGCGGTCGGTGGTGTCGCGTTCCGCTGCCATGCTGCGCCGTTCGGTGTCGGAAATCAGTTTGGCAGTTTCTTCAAGCGTTTCGATGTCTTGCCCAGACAATCCATCATTCCCCCAGCCATGCGCAGAAATCAAAGCCCGATGCACGATCAAGTCGGAATAGCGCCGGATCGGCGAGGTGAAATGCGCATAGTTCTGCAAGGCAAGCCCAAAGTGGCCAAAGTTCTGTGGGTTGTAATAGGCCTGCGTCATGCTGCGCAAAGTCGAAATATTCAGCAATTCGTCAAACTCGGTGCCCTGTGCTGCCGCCAAAAGGGTGTTCAGATGCCGGGTCTGCAACACCTGCCCTTTGGCCAGCACAAAACCGGATGCCTCGGCCACCTCACGCAGGCTGTCCAGCTTTTCAGGTGTTGGTTCTTCATGCACGCGGAACAACAGTGGCCGCTTGAGGCGGACCAATTCTTCTGCCGCCGCGACATTGGCAAGGATCATGAACTCCTCGATCAACCGATGCGCATCAAAGCGTTCCTTGAACGCCACGGCTGTGACCTCGCCGATTTCGGACAATTCGATCCGACGTTCGGGCAGGTCAAGATCCAGCGGTTGACGCAAGGCGCGCGCGTGCTTGGTCGCGGCATAGGCGGCATAAAGCGGTTTCAGGACCGGCTCCAGCAACGGGGCGGTCGCGTCATCCGGGCTGCCATCAATTGCCCCCTGCACCTGTTCATAGCTTAGACTGGCGACCGACCGCATGATGCCGCGCACAAAGCGATGACTGATCTTTTGCCCCTGCGCATCCAGCCGCATGCGCACCGCCAGACAGGCGCGGTCGACATGCTGATGCAAGGAACATAGATCGCCCGAAAGCACATCGGGAAGCATTGGAACCACGCGATCGGGGAAGTAGGTGGAGTTGCCGCGTTTGCGCGCTTCGCGGTCCAGAGCAGTTCCGGGCCGCACATAGTAGGCGACATCGGCAATTGCCACCCAGACGATAAACCCGCCGGGATTGCCCGGCTCACGGTCATGTTCGGCGTAAACCGCATCGTCACGGTCGCGGGCGTCAGCCGGATCGATGGTCAAAAGCGAAATATCACGCAGATCGTCGCGACCCGCTATAGACGCGGGCATGGCACGGTCGGCTTCGGCGATCACGGCATCTGGAAACTGGTCCGGGATGCCATGCTGGTGAATGGCGATCAGGCTGACAGCCCGCGGGCCGGACGGATCCCCCAACACCGCCGTGATGCGCGCTTGCGGCAGACCCATATTGCGCTTGCCTATCGCCTCGCCTTCGACCAGCTCACCATCCTTGGCGCCAAGTGTCATGTCGCGCCCAACGCGCCATTCCTTGTCCTGACCCTTGTCGATCGGCACGATCCGGCCGCCTTCGGCATGGGCACGGAACACACCCAAGACCCGTAAAGTATTGGTGCCGATATGGCGGATCAGCCGCGCTTCATACTGATAGTCCCCGACATCGGCAGGAGACAGGCGAGCAAGGATACGATCCCCGGCAGCCAAGGCCGGATCACCCTTTTTAGGAATGAACAGCACCCGCGGTGCGTCGCCTTCGCCCGCCCATTCCATCGGCTTGGCAAAGACATCACCCTGCGCATCCGGCCCGGTGATCACAAGGATCGACACCGGAGGCAGGCTTTCGGGGTCTCGGTAGGCGCGGTCGGTCTTTGCCACCTGTCCTTCGCTTTCCAGCTCTTTCAGCATGCGTTTCAATTCGACCCGCGCGGCACCCTTGATGCCAAAGGCTTTGGCAATATCGCGCTTTGCCCCAAGTCCGGGGTTTTCGGTGATCCATTGCAGGATCTGCTCTTTGGTTGGCATGTGTTCCATGTCAGCAGACCTAGCACGGCCCAGCCGCGCAAGAAAGCGGCCACGCATGGGCGCTTTGGCCAAATCCCGGCCCAACCTACCAGCGGGTCAGGGCTTCCTCGTCTTCACCCTTGGCGGCAACCCATTCGGCCCCATCCGGCCCCAGCTCTTTTTTCCAGAACGGCGCGCGGGATTTCAGGTAGTCCATCAAGAATTCCGCTGCGGCAAAGGCGTCAGCGCGATGCGGCGCGGCGGTTGCGACCATCATGATCGGCTCTCCGGCCACCAGACGTCCATGGCGGTGGATCACCAGCACATCGATCAGGGACCAGCGCGCCATTGCCTGATCCATGATGGTCGAAATCGCCCGTTCGGTCATGCCGGGGTAATGCTCGATCTCCATGGCCGAAAGCGTGCCGCCATTGTCGCGCACCAGTCCTGTAAAGGTAACCACCGCACCCGCGCCTTTCGCCAACTTGGCAAATGCAGTGGATTCCAACCCAAGATCAAATGGGTCGCTCTGAACAGCCAGACGCATTTCAGCCGCCTGTCATCGGCGGGAAGAATGCCACTTCGCGCACGCCAGCGAGTGGCGCGTCAAACGACGACAGTTCCTGATCCAAGGCCACCCGAAGGCTGGCCAGATCGGCAAAAGCCACGGCATAGCGGTCTTCGCGCGCCACCAGTTCTGCAATCAGACCAGCCACAGTGTTGGCTTGGGTTTCGACCTTTTCACGTGGCAGGCCGATGCGTTCGCGGACCCAGGCGAAATACAGAACTTCGATCATGGCCGGTCGTCCTTCAGGTAAGGCAGAGCCTTGCGAAAGTAGTCCCACCCCGTTGTCACGGTCAAGACGGCCGCGATCCAGATCAGACCGAGTCCAACCATTGTGGCGAGGGATGAACAGCCCCTCGCCCCACACGACCGTAGCGGATCAGCCAGCCCACGGGTCACAAGGTCGGCGTATTGGTCCGTCGTCATACCGCGCCGGGCGATGCCTTCCAGATGTTCCAGTCCGGTGCCCAGAAACAGGATCGCTATAGCCACCATCTGCGCCGTGGTTTTCCATTTGGCCAGCTTGGTAACTTTCAGCAGCCCCGCTTTGGCCCCCAGAAATTCGCGCAGACCCGATACAAAAACCTCGCGGAACAGGATTAATGTAACGGGCAGGATCAACCAAGGGTTCATACCAGAATACCCGGTGATGATGACAAGCGCGATCACCACCATCGCCTTGTCGGCGATCGGGTCCAGCATGGCCCCGAATTTCGATTCCTGATCCCAGCGGCGGGCGATATACCCATCAAACCAGTCTGTTATGGCGGCCAAGACAAACAGTGTCAGTGCAAACCAATCCGCCCATGGGCGATGAAAATAAAGAAACATCACTGCAACGCCAGGGGCAGCGATCAGGCGCATCACCGTCAGGATATTGGGCAACGTCCAAGTCATGTCTGATGCTTAGCCCATAAGCTGTGGCGTAGGAAAGCGGATTTGATCAGAATGGTGCCTGCGCGGCAAAGGTGACAAGCATGCCAGTGTCGGGATGGTGCAGTGTCAGGGTTTCGGAATGGAGCATCAGACGGGTTGCGTCACGCGCCGGGCCGGTGGCATAGATCTGATCGCCGATGATCGGATGGCCGAGCGCCAGCATATGCACCCGAAGCTGATGGCTGCGCCCGGTCAGCGGATGAAGTCGCACGCGGGTTTCCGTGTCAGTCCGTCCGATCACTGTCCAGTCGGTTTGTGCGGGCCGACCGTTTTCATGGCTGACCATCTGGCGTGGCCGGTTGGGCCAGTCGCCACACAGTGGCAGATCGACATGGCCTGAGTCTTCGGTCATCTGGCCCCAAAGCCGGGCGACATATGTCTTGCGGGCGCGGCGTTTTTCGAACTCTTGCCCCAGAAACCCCTGCGCTTGTTTGGTGCGGGCAAAGACCATGACGCCGGATGTGTCGCAATCCAGCCGATGCACCAGCAGCGCATCCCAGCGTGCAGCTTGCAGGCGGGTGATCAGGCAGTCTTGCCGCCCTTCCAGCTTTCCCGGTACGCTCAGCAGACCAGCGGGTTTGTCGACCACGATGATGTGCTTGTCTTCGTGCAAGATCACGACCGGCCCGTCGGGAGGGTCATAGCTGAAATCGGGTATCTGGCTGGGGGCGGTGTCAGGCGCGGGACGTCGGGTCATGCGATGGTGTGACCCAAGGCTGTCAGGCGGTCGGCGAGATGCCGGATATGGTCCGGGCCAACTTCGCAGCAGCCGCCAACGATTGTTGCCCCGATCGACACCCATTGCAGCGCAAAATCGGCATATTTCTCGGGCGTCAAGTCATGGCGGTGGGCGTAGTCGGGGACAGCACCGTTGTCTGGCAACGGCAGGCTCGAAATCTCGGAAAATCCGTTGGCATAGGCCCCAAAGGGCAGGCCCATGGTGGAAAGGGCCGAAAGGGCTGCCAACATCGCCTCGGGCATCGAGCAGTTGGCCAGAACCGCTGCGGTCGGATGATCGGCGATCACATCCGCCAAGGCCGCTACCGGCTCGCCCGACCGCAACCTTCTGCCATCGCGGTCATCGACGGACACCGACAGCCAGACCGGACGACCTGCCGCCTGCGCGCCCTGCACCGCACCGCGCGCAAGGTCGAGCGATGACATGGTTTCGCACAGGATGACATCGACATGCGGGGCCATCAGTCGGGCCTTTTCGGCGTAAAGCGCCGCCGAGACAGCGACCGGAGGCGTCAGATCGGGACGATAGCTTTCGCCCAGCGGCCCCATGGACCCGGCGATGATACCGCGACCTGCCTCGGCACGGGCCTCATGCGCTTCTGTCAACGCGCGCAAGTGCAGGGCATGATAGTAGTGGTCAAGACCGACGCCGACCAGCCGATCATGCAGGATGTTGTATGTGTTTGTGGTGGCGACCGACGCGCCAGCCCCGAAGTAGTCGGCATGGATCGCCTTGACCAGACCGGGATGGTCGATCATCACGCGGGTGGCCCACAGCGGTGTCGGGTCGTCGCCCGAGCGCGCCACCAGTTCCTGTCCCATACCACCGTCCAGAAGTGTGATCTGTGCCATGATCGGGCCTCTCAGGATGCGTCGCGGAACACGTCCGCAAGCAGGGTGGTAAAAAACGCCTCATCTTCAGGGGTAAAGGCAGCAGGAGTGTTGCTGTCAAGATCGAGCACAGCCAAAAGCCTTCCCGCGCCAGTCCATACCGGCAAAACCAGTTCCGACCGGGTGGACGACGCGCAGGCGATATGGTCGGGAAAGGCATCAACGTCGGGTACGTTTTGCACCTGACCGGTGCGTGCACAGGCTCCGCAGACCCCGCGCGAGAACGGGATGACCAAGCAGCCGTGACCGCCCTGATATGGGCCGATCTTCAGAAGGTCTGGCGCAACCACGCGGTAAAATCCGGTCCAGTCACTGAACGGATGGGCGTGATGGACCTCGCAGGCTACGGTCGCCATCAAGGCCACAGCATCGGTTTCGCCTTGGGTCAGCGACAGAATGGCGCTGCGCAACGAGTCGTAATCCGGGGTCATGTCAGTATCCCAAAGCAATGCCGTCCTTGCGAGGGTCAGACCCCCCGATCAAGACGCCGTCTGCCCCTATCATGATCGCCTGCGCCCCGCCAAGAGGCGTGTCTGGCGTTGTGATGCTATGGCCAAGTGCGGCCAGTTCGGCGCGGGCAGTGTCGCTGTAGCCGCGTTCCAGCTCCAGTCCCTCGCGCCCGGCAAAGCTGCGGGGGGCGTCGATCGCGGTTTGCAGGTCCATGCCAAAATCGACAAGGTTCGAAATCAGACGCGCGTGGCCAGCGGGTTGATAGCCGCCGCCCATCACACCAAACGGCATGGTGACGCGGCCGTTTTGCATGACCATTCCGGGAATGATGGTGTGCATCGGGCGTTTGCCGCCCGCAGCTTCGTTCGGATGGCCTTTCGTCAGTGTGAACCCCGCACCTCGGTTCTGAAAACACAATCCAAACTTGTCGGACGCCATGCCGGCGCCAAAACCCCAGAACACCGAATAGATCAGCGACACCGCCATGCGGTCCCGGTCCACCACCGTGATATAGATCGTGTCGCGGTGGATGGCTTCGGTCAAAGGGGCGGCAGTGGCGATGACGCGCGCAGGATGGATCAAGGCCGCAAGACGTGCGGCGGTGTCATCGGAAAGCATATGGTCAAGCCGCAGGGCCGGGTCGGCGATAAAGCGGTTGCGGGCGTCATAGGCAAGCTTTGCCGCCTCGGCCTCGATGTGAACGCGGGCCGCGCCGTAGGGGTCCAGAGCTGACAAGTCGAAATGAGACAGGATTTTCAACAGAAGAACTGCGGTGGCCCCCTGACCATTTGGCGGATGCTCCAGCAGGTCGATGCCGCGATAGGGGCCCTGCACGGGCGTGTCATAGTTGCATCGGGTGGCGGCAAGGTCATCAAGCGTATGGGAACCGCCCAAGGCGCGAAGGCTTGTGATCAGGTCGTCGGCCACCTCGCCTTCGTAGAATCCGGCGCGGCCGTCGCGGGCGATCCGGCGCAGCACTTCGGCCTGACCGGGCGCGCGGAACATCTGGCCCGGGCGGGGCGGCTTGCCGTCGATCAGGAACAGGTCACGGGCACGGCCTTGCAGACAGGGGGCGTCCTCAACCCAGTCAAACGCAACGCGCGGGGCAACCGGGATGCCCGCCTCGGCGTAATGGATCGCAGGCGCAAGGGTTTGCGCCAGAGGTTGGCGACCCCAGTCGGCGGCAAGCGTGCAGAATGCATCCACCGCGCCGGGCAAGGTGACCGCTTCGATCCCGCGCAGCGGCACCGTGGTCAGGCCCCGGTCGCGCATCGCGGCAGCGGACAAGCCCGCAGGAGCACGACCCGATCCGTTCAGGGCGATGACCCGGTCTTCACCCGCCGGTTTCAACAGCACAAAGCAATCGCCGCCCAGTCCGGTCATCTGCGGTTCGCAAAAGCCCAGAAGCACAGCACCTGCCAGCGCCGCATCGACCGCATTGCCACCCGATTTCAGGGTTTCAATTGCCACTTGTGCGGCCAATGGATGCGACGTGGCACAGATGCCACCATCGGCATAGACGGCGGACCGGCCGGGGAAGTGAAAATCGCGCATTGAACCATCCCGTTGTTTCGCTGGCACGGTAGCCAGCGGACGAGGGTTTGCAAAGCGCATTAGGAACCTCGGCGCCACGAACTGGGTGGGGGCATTATCCGCAGCGCCGAGGGAAGCTTTATGCAGCTACGGGATCTGTTTGATCTTTAGTCGCGACCGTTTCAGGGGGAAAGTTGGACTCTTTCATGTCAGATACGAAGGTTGTGAAACAGTTTCACTGAACGATGATCATTGTTTCGCAGAGATTCGGAATGTCAGAAGGTTTAACTCGCCTTCGCGGCGGTAGTGCAAATCTTCCGACAGCGTTCGAATCAAGTGCCAGCCAAAGCCGCCTTCGGGCAAGTCATCAATGGCACTGATCGGCGCAAGGGTTCCATCAGGCAACGCCCCGCCCGGCATGGGCAGTCCCGCATCCATGATGCGGCAGATCAGTCCAAGCGGGGACAGATCAATCGTTACTTCGATTTCGCCAGGGGATTTCGCGTAAGCGTGTTCGACGATGTTGTTCAGGGCTTCGGCAAGTACGATTTGGGCGGTATCGCGGGCATCATCGTGCATTTGACCCAAGGTCAGCCGGTCGAACAGGGCGCGCAGCGCCTCGCGCACCGCCAACGGATCGGAGGGAATGACGATGCGAGTCGGGTTGGGCAGGTTGTCAGACGACATCACGCAGGCCACCGGCGGACGCGGGAACTGCCGCATGGATGATGAAAACACTATCCATTCGGGTCAGGCGAAAGACCTTGTCCACCGCAGGCGTCAGCGCCGCCAGTTCAAGCGGCCTGTCTGGTCCAAGGGATTTGCGCACAGCGACAACCGCGCCCAGACCCGAGCTGTCGATGAACAGGACCTGCGACAGATCGAGTACCACGCGGCGCGTGTCAGTGGATGTCAGGTCACGCATCCGGTCCTTGAAGTCGATCGCCCCTGCGGCATCAATGCGCGCCTCGCACACATGGATGACCAACAGATCAGGTGTTAGGGTGCACTCAATCCGCATTCTATGCCTCCGCTTTCTTGCGGCAGGCTAGTCTGGGAATGTTACTTCTTGGTCAACGCGGAAGCGATCAGTTCAGCTGGAACTGAAGCGGATAGCGGCCATCTTCGAAATCGCCGAACAGATCACACAGGTCCGGATGGCTGACAGGTTCGCCGGTTTCATCGGGAACAAGATTCTGTTCTGAGACATAGGCGACGTAGTAGCTTTGGTCGTTTTCAGCCAGCAGGTGGTAGAACGGCTGATCCTTGGATGGACGGCTTTCTTCGGGAATGTTCTCGTACCACTCGTCGGTATTGGTGAACATCGCGTCCACGTCGAACACAACGCCACGAAACGGATGCTTGCGGTGCCGCACAACCTGCCCAAGATGGTATTTTGGTGTTGATCTCAGCATCACGTTGCATCCTCCGATAATGGTTATTAATCCCTAACGTCATGTGTTGTCCACATGACAGGCGCGCAAACGGGGAAACAAACTGTGGTCCTTATCCTCACAGTGCTTGAGATTGTGGCACCGGTTGGTCTTCTTGGGGCCATTGGGTATCTGTGGGTCAAGACTGGCCACGAGTACCGGATGGAGTTCATCACGCGACTGTCGATGACGTTGTCTGTGCCGGCGCTGATCTTCACCGCCTTGATGAAAACCGAGCTCGACCCGAAGGCTCTGACGGCGGTGACGCTGGCGGCGATTGCGGCCTACGGGGCGTTGACAGTCATCCTTTGGGCCGTTGTGAAGATCCTGGGGCTGGAACGCCGGACCTATCTGGCACCCCTGATTTTTGGCAACACCGGCAATGTCGGCTTGCCTTTGGCGCTGTTCGCGTTCGGAGAGGCGGGGCTGGGCTATGCGGTCGTGATCTTTGCCGTGATGATGGTCTGGAGCTTCACCTTCGGCATCTGGCTGGTATCGGGTGGCGGGTCGCTTTTGCGGGTGATCAAGGAACCCGCGATGGGCGCGACGCTGCTGGGTGCCCTGTTCCTTTGGCAGGGATGGCAGACACCGTTGTGGCTGACCAATTCGCTGACCCTTCTGGGGCAGATCGCCATTCCCTTGATGCTGATCACGCTGGGGGTGGCGGTTGCGCGACTGACGCCGGGGCGGCTGGGGCGGGCAATCTGGTTGTCGGTGATGCGGGGTGGGCTGACCGTTGCGGTAGCGGTTGCTGTGGGGCGGTTCTTTGCTCTGGATCCGGTCGCCTTTGCGGTGCTTGTGGTACAGGTCAGCACGCCGGTCGCGGTGACATCGTACATGCTGGCCGAAAAATATGGGGCCGATGCTGATGCGGTGGCTGGCCTTGTGATCGCCTCGACGCTTTTGGCGGTGATCACCTTGCCGCTCACTCTCGGATTTCTGATCTGACCGGACGATGTGCCCCATTTCCCCCGTGGGGCTTTTGCCCTATGGTCGTCAATAATAAGAAAAACGTGCGAGGGGCAGATGAGCAGACTTCTCCGTGCGTCGATGTTGCTTCTGTTGCTGGCCGCTTGTGGTGGCGGCAGCAGTCAGTTTTCGGCGCCCCGTGATTTGGACAACGCCTGTGCCATTGTGCGCGAGCGTCCGCAGTATTTCCGTGCCATGCAGGCGACGGAACGCAAATGGGGTGTGCCTATTCACGTCCAGATGGCAACCATCCATCAGGAATCGAAATTCATCGGCAATGCACAGACCCCGCACCGTTTTGCGCTGGGTATCATTCCGATGGGACGGCAATCGTCGGCCTACGGCTACAGTCAGGCGCTGGATGGGACATGGGAAGAGTATCAGGCCGATCAGCGCCGCAACGGTGCCCGTCGCGACCGGATCAGCGATGCCACCGATTTCATGGGTTGGTATATGGACCAGTCCGAACGGCGTCTGGGCATTTCCAAGACGGATGCCCAGGGGCAGTATCTTGCTTACCACGAAGGCCGAAGCGGATACGCGCGCCAGTCCTATCTTGGCAAACCCTGGCTGGTCGATGTGGCGGCGCGGGTGCAGTCACGGTCGCAGATGTACTCTCAGCAACTTGCAGGATGCCGGCGCTAGTCGGGTTGTCTGACGGTTTGCATCAGAGCCCGCGCTTGCGGGTCTCTGCTGTGATGTCAAAATAAGATGCGGGCATCGAGCCGCCCTTCTTCATCTCGCCCAGAATGACTGTGGTCTTGTTGCCGACATCATCGGTGATGATCCACTGCCGCAGTTCAACCGGCTTTGCGGTGAAAACCAGCTCGATGGTGCCATAGGCCGGATTGTTCGGGTCTTGCGCCACGACACGAGTGGTATTTTCGACTTCCTTGTGACCGACGACCATCCTTGCACGGCCAAGATCGACGTTGGCTGCAAGGATCAGGTTCAGCGGGGTGCGCGACAGCGGATATTGCTCGGGCGGCTGGTTCGATTTCGGGTCGAAAATTGCCACCTGACTGCCTCCTGCCATCACAAGACTGCGGTCGGGCGGGGCATATTCGAACCGCACACGACCGGGACGACGGATGAACACCCTGCCGGTGGCGATGGTTCCATCCCCGTTGATCTGGGTGAAGTCGGCCTCGACCGTGGTCAGGCCATTCAGATAGGCCGACAGCTCGGCCAACGGAATCCGCGCGGCCAAAGCCGGGGTGCCAAGCGCGAGAAGGGCGAGCGGGGCCAATATGGCGGTTCTGCGGTTCATGAACGGGATATAAGCATGGCTGGGTCGCCTTGCATCAGGGGTTGCACAAAGGTTGCAGGGATTTGCCGATCCTGTGAACGGCTGTGCTTTGGCGTGCATCCTTGCCGCGGGCTCCAAATGAAAAGGCGCGCCGGGGGTGGCGCGCGTATTTTTCTGCGTGCTCCTGTTCAGGTTTCCGGCACAAGAATTTCGCGCTTGCCGACGTGGTTAGCCGCGGTGACAACGCCCTGATCTTCCATCTGTTCCACCAGCTTCGCGGCCTTGTTGTAGCCGATGCCCAACTTGCGCTGGATGTAGGAGGTCGAGCATTTGCGATCTTTTGCCACGATGGCGACGGCCTGATCATAAAGCGCGTCTTCGCCACCGTCACCGGAGGACAGTCCCAGCACCACGTCGATATCCGACGCGCTGTCTTCGTCGGGGCCTTCGACGACGCCGGACATATAGACGGGTGGGCCAAAGGATTTCAGGTGGTTGACGATTTCTTCCACCTCTTCGTCGCTGACAAACGGACCGTGGATACGGGTAATCTTGGCACCGTTGCCCATGTACAGCATGTCGCCCATGCCCAGAAGCTGCTCTGCCCCCTGTTCGCCAAGGATGGTGCGGCTGTCGATCTTGCTTGTCACCTGAAAGCTGATCCGGGTGGGGAAGTTTGCCTTGATGGTGCCGGTGATCACGTCCACCGACGGGCGCTGCGTGGCCATGATCAGGTGGATGCCGGACGCCCGCGCCATTTGTGCCAGACGCTGGATGCAGGCTTCGATTTCCTTGCCGGCGACCATCATAAGGTCTGCCATCTCGTCAACAATCACCACGATGTAGGGCAAGGCCACGGGCGCGAACTCTTCGGTTTCGAACACCGGCTCGCCGGTATCCTCGTCAAAGCCGGTCTGGATGGTGCGTTTGAACATCTCGTTTTTTGCCAGTGCCTCGCGCACCCGACCATTGAAGCCTTCGATATTCCGCACGCCCATTTTTGACATCTTGCGATAGCGTTCCTCCATCTCTCCGACCACCCATTTCAGGGCGACGACCGCCTTTTTCGGGTCGGTCACAACGGGAGACAGAAGATGCGGAATGCCGTCATAAACGGAAAGTTCAAGCATTTTGGGGTCGATCATGATCAACCGACATTCTTCGGGTGTCAGCTTGTAGAGCAGCGACAGGATCATGGTGTTGATCGCCACCGATTTTCCCGAACCCGTAGTTCCGGCAATCAGCAGGTGGGGCATCTTGGCAAGGTTGGCCACGATCGCATCCCCGCCGATGTCTTTGCCAAGCGCCAGAGGCAGCCGCATATTGCTGTCGCCAAAATCGCGGGCTGACAGGATTTCGCGCAAGACCACCTTTTCACGGGTTGCGTTTGGCAGTTCGATACCGATGACGGACCGGCCCGGCACGGTCGAGACGCGGGCCGACAGCGCCGACATCGACCGCGCGATGTCGTCTGCCAGACCGATCACGCGACTTGCCTTCAGGCCGGGGGCGGGCTCAAGTTCATACATCGTCACAACCGGACCGGGGCGGACCGATACAATCTCGCCCTTGACCCCATAGTCATCCAGCACGGATTCCAGCATGCGGGCGTTCTCTTCAAGCGCCTCATCGGACAGCGTGTGTCGTTCGACGGTCGATGGGCTGGACAGCAGCGACAGGGGCGGCAATTCGTAGGGTTGGCTTGCGATTTCATCAAAGCGCAAACGCGGTTGCGATTCCGCGATGGCCTGACGGGACGGCGTCAAAGGCTTTTTCACGATATGCTGCACAACCGGCTTGCGGCTCTCTGCAGCATGGGTGCGCGGGGGCAGGGGGGACGGGTCGTAGTCGGGTTCGAAATCGCCATCGGGGTGCCACTGGTCGCTGGCGTCCGCCTCTGGGTCGGCTGCATCCGGCAAGATCGGAGCGAACAAGTTGGTTTCCTCTTCCCAGACCTCAGGTGCGGGCTGGCCAATTGGCGGGCGAGGCAGTGTTCGCGGGACCGCATGTATGATCGCGCTGGCTCCCGCCTGTGTCGCCGTAACCGGGGGCTCGACGGGAAGGCTGGCTTTGGCCACAGGTCCGGCGCCCATGCGGGTGTCAGCAATCAAGGGCTGCGGCCCGCGCAGTCGCTGCGTCAGGCTGCGGGCCACTGGCGGTTCGCGCCGCGATTGCACGGCGGCGCTGACGGGGTTCAAGGCCGGGCCGGGGTGGCGCATCCGCGACCGGATGGCATCGGAAATCCGGGCCTTGATGCGGTCATCATCGGGCGCCACGTCGTCGGCGTAGTCGGGCAGGGCGGGTTCCACCAGTTCAGGTTCCGGTTCGGCCATGCGCCGCATAAGTTGTGGCATCCGCGCCAGAAGGCCGGCCTTTTCACGCGGGGGCGCATAATGTGCCGCCTCGGCCATGGGTTCGGGATAGCGCGGGTCGGCGCGCAGGGTGCCACGCAGCGCTGACGGCCGCCCCCATTCGGCGGGCTGTGGGGATGCGGCGGTTTCGGCACCGGGGGCGCGACGGATTGCGGCGCTGCGTGCGCCCACAGCTGGCGTAGCCATCGGCGGCTCCGCCTGCGGATCGTGCCAGTCTTGCACCCTGCGCGCAGACCGCGAACTTATTGCCTCGGCCTTGGCAGCACGCCGGTCGGCAAGGACCATGGCAGCGCGCGACGTCCCGCGTCCGGCCAAGGCAAGCGAGGTGTCGTAGGCAAAGATCGTGCCCATTGCCAGAAATCGCCCGATAACCGACAGCTCCAGAACGGTAAAGCCGGTGACCCACAGGCCCATGACAAGCAAAAGCCCGCCGAGAATCACGGAAAAGAAATTCAGCCCAAGGCCGGCATTGACAGGGGCTACCCCCAACAGGGTGCCAAGGATGGTATCGCCGAACAATCCGCCAAGGCCAAAAGAATGGGGCCAGCCCGCACCGGGCACCAGAGTTGCGGCAAAGACCGACGACAGCGCAACCGCGATCACCGCAAAAACTATGCGCCCGACGGCCCGTTCTGCACCGCGATGCGACACGAAGCGTGCGCCCCAGACACCAAGGATCAACGGTATCATCCAGGCACCCTTGCCCGCAATTATGATCAGCGTCGAGGACACCGCCGCACCAAAACGGCCCAGCATATTGGCCGCAGGCTGGTCGGTCGCCACCATCCACCCCGGATCTTCATGCGAATAACTGCCCAACATCAGGGTGAACAGCAGCGCCACCAGCAACAGCGCGATGCCCACAAGTTCGTGCCCGCGGCGTTCCAGCATGGCTGCGGTGTTCTGATCCAGAAGCGGGTCGCGCTGACGCATGTTGATGGATGCCATGACCTTACCTGTCCTCAATCGTAGAGGCAGTCACGAAGCTGGATCAGCCCGCGCTGCAATTCGTCTTGGGGGGCCACGAGTGCCACCCGAATATAGGATTTTCCGGGGTTCTGGCCCCCGACGTCGCGTGAAAGGTAGGCACCGGGCAGAACGCGCACGCCGGTTTCGCGCCATGATTTCAAGGCGGCAGATTCGCCGTCGCCGCCGTCGATATGCTTTGGGACCGGAAGCCACAAGAAAAAGCCGCCCTCGGGAGCGACGCGGTTGTGCAGGCAGGAAAAGACCTGATCGGCCATGCGGAACTTTGCCTGATAGAGGGCTAAGCTTTGGGAGACGTGATCTTCGTCAGCCCAGGCGGCTTCCGACACGCGCTGGATCGGCAGCGGCAGGGGTGCCCCGGCAAAGGCACGCAACTGACGGATGCGCGCCATGCTGGCAGCACCCGTGGCCACAAACCCCGATCGCAAGCCGGGCAAATTCGACCGTTTGGACAGCGAGTGAAAGACCGCGACACGCTCGGGGTCCGCCCCTTGCGACTGCGCCACGGCCAACGCACCGGGCGGTGGGGCATCGCGCCATATTTCCGAATAGCATTCGTCCACGAAGATGCGAAAATCGTGCTCTTCTGCCAAGGCCATCAGCCGCGCCAGATAGTCAACCGGGGCCACCGCACCTTGCGGATTGGCCGGCGAACACAGGTAGGCCACCGTCACACGGTCCAACAGTTCGGCGGGCAGGCCTTCATAATCGGGCAGAAACCCGGTTTCTGCGCTGGCCGGAACATAAATCGGATCGGCCCCTACGCTGAGCGCAGCGACAGCATAGACCTGATAAAACGGGTTTGGCATCAGGATGGCGGGACGTTTGCCGCCCTTGGTTTCCGGAGCCAAGGCAATGGCCGCGTTGAACAAACCTTCGCGGGTGCCGTTCAGCGCCATGATCTGGTCAGGCACAAGCGGCACGCCATAGCGCCGCTGGACCCATGCTGCGATTGCAGCCAAAAGCTCGGGCGTGCCGTCATTGGGCGGATAGATCCCGAAGCCGTCAAGGTTTTGCGCCAGAATCGGGCCTACAAAGGTCGGCATCGGATGGCGAGGCTCGCCAATGGTCATCGCAATGGGTGTGCCACCGGGCGCATGCGGATCCAGCAGCTTCCGCAGCCGCGGAAACGCATAATCCGGCAGGTTCGAGAACCGCTCTGGAAACGCCATTACTGCCTCATGTTCGGAGTCGTATCGCTCCGTTTCGTCACACGATAGACAGTCCTTCCGGCGCGGTCCAGAAAAAGGCGCGATGGCTTGGGGTTAGCTGCAAGCGATTGTGTCTTTTTGGCCCGGTTGCGGACCGGTGTTTTCAGCGCAGCGCATGTTCCGCAGCAGCGCCAAGCCGCAGCAGGCGTTCTTCTGCATGGGGCGGGGCCATCAGGCTGATACCGCAAGATGGCTGAGAAGTGGGCAGCGTCAGTGCGCAGCCGCCCATCAGATTGCCGATGCGGGTGTTGCGGAGGGCCAGCAGGTTCTCGGAGACGTAATAGGCTTCATCGGTCATCAGTCGATCTGCATGTGGCGGAAGGATCGGTGCTGTCGGCACCAGAACAGCGTCGTAGCTTGCAACGCGCTGCATCCAGATCGCCCGCAAGGCATGCAGGCGGCGCCATGCTGCCACATAATCCGGCGCAGCGTGATCAGCGCCCGACCGGAAGCGTTCCAGAATACGGGGGAACATCTTGTGGGGCGCGGTTTCGATGGTTTTGCCCCAGATACCATAGGCTTCGGAGGTGAACAGGATGGCGGCCAATCCCATGGCCTCGGTCACTTCGGGAATGGTGCCGCGTTCGATGCGCGCGCCGGCGCGGGCCAGACGGGTCAAGGCATCGTCAAATCCCTGTGCGGGGCGATCACGCAAATCGTCAAGCGCTACGGTTTCCAGAACAAGAAACCGCGCCCCCGAAAGACTTGCGCCGGTCAGGTCTGCCGCGCGCGCGCCTTCCAGTGCGGCAAGCAGCAAAGCGCAATCCTGAACCGTGCGGGCCAAAGGGCCAACTGTGTCGAACATCTCGCACAAGGGTACCACGCCTTGCAGTGACAGGCGGCCATGCGTGGTCTTCAGCCCAACCAGATCGTTCCAGGCCGCAGGGATGCGGACCGATCCACCCGTATCGGAACCGATGGCGGCGGGAGCCAGTCCAAACGCCACCGAGGTCGCGGCCCCCGACGACGACCCGCCACTGACGGCGGCCTCATCGTTGATGCAGGGAGGCGTGGCTGTCACGGGGTTCAGTCCCAACCCCGAGAAGGCAAGTTCCGACATATGGGTTTTGCCAAGACATACCAGTCCTTGCAGTGTGGCCATCCGCAGGACTTCGGCATCGGCCTTGGGCGTGCGCCCCCTGAGCAGTGCAGACCCGGCCTCGGTGGCGCGGCCGGCGGTGTCGAACAGGTCTTTCCAACTGATCGGCACGCCATCCAAAATCCCACGCCGCAACCCCGCCTTGGCGCGGGACGCGGCCGCCATCGCTTCGGCCCGGCTGCGATTGGGCATCACCCGGGCATAGATGCGGTCGCGCAAGGGATGATGGTCAATGGCATCCAGTTGCATTTCGCACAACTCGACAGGGTTGATCCGACCCTTGCCGATCTCTGCCCCAAGTTCGGCCGCCGTCATATTCGCCCAGATCTTCGCCATGCCATGCCCCTGTTTGACGGGCAGGCTAGCGGCAAGGCAGCGCATGGACAATCCCGCGCTTTGCCCCATAGTCCACACCATGAAATATGACAGCGAAATCCTGATTGCCGGGGGGGGATTGAACGGCCCGGCACTGGCCCTTGCCTTGGCAAAATCCGGTCTTAGCGTGACGGTGGTTGATGCCCGCCCTGCCCCCGCGAGGGCGGAAGTCGGCTTTGACGGTCGGGCCTATGCGCTGGCCATCGCGTCGAAACGGTTGTTGTCGGTGATCGACGTCTGGCCCAAGGTCGCAACCCGGGTGCAGCCGATCTTGCAGATCAAGGCGTCGGATGGTGTGGCAGGGCAAGGCGCTGCTCCGTTCTTTCTGCATTTCGATTCCGCCGAAATCGAAGAAGGCCCAATGGGCTTCATGCTGGAAGACCGGCATCTATACCGTGCTTTTCTCGATACGATGGCCGAGACACCTGGGATTACCCTGCTTTCGGGTGAAACTGTTGTCGCACAACAGGTTGACGGGCAAGGCGTTACCGTCACGCTGGCCTCGGGCAAGACTCTGTCCGCACGGCTTTTGGTGGGATGTGACGGGCGCGGGTCGGGAACAGCGCAGCGCGCGGGCATTGCGCGGGTCGGCTGGGGCTATGGCCAGACCGCGCTGGTGACGGCGGTCTGGCACGAAAAGGACCATCAGGGTATCGCGCAACAGTTTTTCATGTCCTCCGGTCCCTTGGCGATCTTGCCTCTGGCCGGTGGGCATCATTCCTCGATTGTGTGGAGCGAAACTGAAGGTGCCGCCGCCGCCATTCAGGCACTTGATGATGACCGCTATCTGGAGGTGCTGCGACCACGCTTTGGTGCGTTTCTGGGCGAGATTGCGCTGGCAGGCGCGCGGTTTACCTATCCGTTGTCTCTGAGCCTTGCCCAAAGCTTCATAGCGCCGCGACTTGCTCTGGTGGGTGACGCGGCGCATGGCGTTCACCCGATTGCCGGTCAAGGGCTGAACCTTGGTCTGCGTGATGTCGGGGCTCTGGCTGAAGTTCTGGTGGGGGCGTCGCGCCGGGGAGAAGACATCGGAGCGGCAGATGTTCTGGAACGCTATCAGCGCTGGCGGCGGTTCGACTCCACGGTACTGGCCTTGGGCATGGACACGGTCAACAGGCTGTTTTCCAACAATAATCCTGTGCTTCGCATGGCGCGGGACCTTGGACTGGGGGCTGTCAACGCCGTGCCCGGACTGCGCCGTGGCTTTATCCGGCAAGCGGCCGGACTAACGGGAGACGTGCCGCGCATGCTTACGGGTCAGCCGTTGTGATCCTGACCGGGCGGGCAGCCGCAGGTGGCATCGAGCCACCCGCGGCTGCGTTGCCACGGACGAACATTGTCGCTGTGTCAGCGTTGCCCCGCCGGTCAATGTTTTTGCACGCGTCGGTGCGCCATGGGCTAATCAGCCAAGTGGGCGCGGAAGCTGCGCACGACCTCATCATACACAGCGCGTTTGAAGGGGACGATAGCCGCCAGCATTTCCTCGACGCCTATCCATTTCCAGGCTGAAAATTCAGGGTGGTCACGGTCGATGCTGATCTGGTCGTCACGACCGAGATAGCGCAACAGGAACCATTTCTGTTTCTGGCCACGGTATTTTCCGTTCCAGACTTTGCCCAATAAATCGGGAGGCAGATCATAAGTGACCCAACCGTGGGTCTTTCCGATGAATTCCACCAAATCCGAGGTTACGCCGGTTTCTTCCCACAACTCACGGCAGGCAGCCTCTCGGGATTTTTCACCATTATCGATCCCACCTTGCGGCATCTGCCAGGCCGGGCTGGGACTGTCGATACGCTGGCCTGCCCAGATCTGCCCTTTTGCGTTGATCAGGGTCACACCGACACAGGGGCGGTAGGGCAGGGCTTCGGGATCGACTGTCATGGGGGAACCAACTGCGGTTTGGCGTCAGCAAGGGTGTGCGGGGAAGGGAGGCCCCTTCCCCGCCAGATGTCAGGGAGCGACCGCCGCCAGACCACGCAGAATGTCAACGGCATAGGCCAGTTGATAGTCTTCATCGCGCAGCTTGGCAGTCTCTTCGGTGCGGGCACGCTCATCTTCCAGAAGCTTGCGCTCGTCTTCGGTCATCGAGTCGTTCGACAACACGCCCCGCAAATCGGCTTCTGAAGTTTGGCGGCGGACCGCGCTTGCCGGTTCTTCCTTTGGCGCTTCGGCGTTGGGATCTTTGCGGGGTTGGTTCACCACGATGTCGGGCATGACGCCCAAAGATTGGATGGACCGGCCGGACGGCGTGTAATAGCGCGCCGTGGTCAGCCGCATTGCACCTTCGCCCCGAAGCGGAATGACGGTTTGCACCGAGCCTTTGCCAAAGCTCTTGGTGCCGACCACGATGGCACGACGGTGATCCTGCAATGCGCCCGCCACGATTTCTGATGCCGAAGCGGACCCGCCGTTGATAAGCACCACAATGGGTTTGCTTTCGGCCAGATCGCCCAGTTGCGCGTTGAACCGTTCGCTGTCACGCGCTTCACGACCACGGGTCGAGACGATTTCCCCTTTGTCGAGAAAAGCATCCGACACCTTGATGGCTTGGGTCAGAAGCCCGCCGGGGTTGTTGCGCAGGTCCACGACAAAGCCATTCACCTTGTCCATCCCGCCGATCTCTGCGACTGATTTCTTCAAGCCTTCTTCCAGCCCGGCATATGTCTGATCGTTGAAGGTCGTCACACGCAAAACCACGGTGTCACCAACCACCCGGCTGCGGACCGCCGTGAGTTTGATGGTGTCACGGATGATCGACACGTCGAACGGATCTGCCACGCCTTCGCGCACCACGGTGATGATGATCTCGGATCCGACAGGGCCACGCATCATTTCGACCGCCTGATCAAGCGTCAAGCCAAGCACGGATTCACCGTTCACATGCGTAATGAAATCGCCCGATTCGATCCCCGCGTCAAAAGCCGGGGTGTCATCCATCGGAGAGACGACCTTCACAAAGCCCTCTTCCTGCGTCACCTCAATGCCAAGACCGCCGAATTCGCCGCGGGTCTGCACCTGCATGTCGTTGAAATCTTTTGGCGCCAAATAGTTCGAGTGTGGATCCAGCGATGTCAACATTCCGTTGATTGCGGCTTCGATCAGCTTTTTGCTGTCCACATCTTCGACATATTGCCCGCGCACGCGTTCAAAAATGTCACCGAACAGATCCAGCTGTTCATAGACATTGGCGTTGCGGGTCTGCTCTTGCGCGATAAGAGGAGCCGCCAATTGTGTGGTGAGGATGACCCCGGCCACGGTACCGCCGATCGCGGCCATCACAAACTTCTTCATCGCCTCGTCCTATTCCCTCAATGCCGCGAACCATTCGGCCGGATCGACCGGGTCTGCCCCTTGCCTAAGCTCCATATAGAGCGTTTGTGTGCCTTGCACGCCACCACCTTCTTGCGCGGCGGCCAGAAATTCGGCAACCCCCGGCTCGCCTCCGCCCATCAGGCCCAAAGCCGCGCCGCCTGCCACTACCTCACCTACGCTTCCATAGACCGTTTCCAACCCCGCAAGGACAAGAAGATAGCCCCCTCCCGGTTCCAGCACGATCACATTTCCGTAGTCGAGCAAAGGACCCCGGTAGCGGATGGTTGCCGGCCACGGTGTCGTCACCAAGGCGCGGGGGCGGGTGGCCAGGGTGATGCCCGGACGGCGCACCCCTGCTGCGTCGGATTCCATGGACCGCCGCAGCAGCGTGCCAAGCGCCGGAAGGGGCAAGGTGCCTTTCGCATCGGCAAAATTCAGGGTGTCAGAGGTATCCACCGCCAGTCCGGCGGCGAAGGCTTCCAGTGTGTCGGCGCTTTGCAACAAAGCCCGCAACGTTTCCGTATCTTCGGTAATGCGTCGGGGCAGGGGCGTCCGGTCCGAGATGGCTTTCGACAGGGTCGTGCGCGCCTCTTGCACCACGGCAAGGCCACCTGCCAATGTTTCGCCCGCCGCCTGTTGCAAGGCGCGCAGGCTGCGCAGTTCGGTCAGTTCAGTTTTCAGGGTTTCCGCCTCGGCTTGCAGCGCGGGTGTAACATCCGCCAGCATCATGCCGGATCGGACCGTGCCCAAGGGTCCGGCCGGGTGCAGCAGCAACAGTGGGCCGGGACGCCTTTCCATCTGGCTCAAGACGCCTACCAGTTGCGCCACCCGGTCACGCTTGGCCTGAAACTGCATGTCCAATGCAGTTTCCCTCAGGTACGCTTGCCGCAACGCTTCGCGCAGGGCAGACAGACCGTCCTCATAGGCGCGTATGGTCTGGGTCAGCGCAGCCACGCGGTCTTTTGACCCGTTCGCCGCCTGCAATGCCTCGACTGCCCCCTGCAGATCACGCGCCGCCTGCGCTGCCTGATCCGTCACGCCCTGCGCCTGCGCGGAAGGGGTAAAGATCAACAGGGCAAGGACAGCGGCGCGGATCATTTCAGAAGGCTTGTCCCGGTCATCTCGGGCGGCTGCGGCAGACCCATCAGATCCAGCACAGTCGGGGCCAGATCAGCAAGACGCCCACCGTCGCGCAGTCGGGCCCCCACTGGCGCCCCCATGACGATCACAGGCACAGGATTGAGTGTATGCGCCGTATGGGGCCCATTTGTCACCGGATCCCACATCTGTTCGCAATTACCATGGTCTGCGGTGACGATCATCGCCCCGCCGCGGGCCTGCAACGCCGCAACCGCACGGCCAAGACCCATGTCCACGGCCTCGCAAGCCTTGATTGCTGCGTCCAACATACCGGTATGGCCGACCATGTCGGGGTTCGCGAAGTTGACCACAATCAGGTCATATCCTGCCTCGATGGCAGCGACCAACTGATCGGCCACTTCAGGCTCGCTCATCTCGGGTTGCAGGTCATAGGTGGCCACTTTGGGGGACTGCGGCATGAACCGGCTTTCACCGTCAAACGGCACCTCGCGCCCGCCGTTCAGAAAGAACGTGACATGCGGATATTTTTCCGTCTCGGCCAGCCGGAATTGAGTTTTGCCATGCGACGCCACCCATTCCCCGAGGCAATTTACGATCACCCGCTTCGGAAAGGCTGTGGCAATATAGACGTTGTGGGTGTCGGAATACTCCACCATGCCCAGCATGGCCGACCACGCGGGCCGCGGGCCGGTGTCAAAGGCGTCAAAACCCGGTTGACCGATGGCGGCAAGGATTTCACGCGCGCGGTCGGCGCGGAAATTGAGGCAGAACAAGCCGTCGCCGTCGCGTGCCCCAAGGTAGCCATCCATCACTGTTGGCGCGACGAATTCGTCGGTTTCGCCCTTGGCATAGGATTGGACAACAGCGGAAACTGCGTCGGGCGCGGTTTCGCCTGTCGCATGGATCATGGCGGCAAAGGCACGCGACACCCGATCCCAACGATTGTCGCGATCCATTGCCCAATAGCGCCCGGTGACGGTGGCCACCGTTGCTCCTTGCGGCAAAGTGGCGGCCAAATGTTTGACGAAGGCAAGTGCGGACGATGGGGGCACATCACGCCCATCGGTTATGGCATGAAGGGCCACAGGAACGCCAAGCGCCGTCAGCGCACGGCATGCAGCAAGGACATGGTTGATGTGGCCGTGCACGCCACCGTCGGAGACAACACCCATCAGATGTGCAGTTCCCGCCTTGGCCTTGACCGCATCGGCAAAGGCCAGCAAGGCGGGGTTTATGGCAAAACTGCCGTCCTCGATCGCCAGATCAATGGCACCAAGGTCCATCGCCACCACACGGCCTGCGCCAATATTGGTGTGACCCACTTCCGAATTTCCCATTTGTCCGGTTGGCAGGCCGACATCGGGACCAAAGGTGGTGAGGGTAGAATTGGGGCAGGTGGCCATCAAGGCGTCAAAGTTTGGCGTTTTTGCCAAAGCGGTCGCATCCCATTCGCGCACGGGACCGATTCCCCATCCGTCAAGGATACACAGGACAACGGGTTTCGGACTGCTCATGGAGGCCTCGCGCTTTGCTCTGGCGGTTCTGATGCGGTTCATATCCTGCGCAGGTCGCACGGGCAACAGGTTCACACCCCGTCGCGGGGAAAGGCTGCGGTGGCGGCCTTCGAGCAAGACCGGTTTGCCGGAATTTCCGGGCGGCGCCCCTGTGGCGCGCCGTCCATGTCACTGTGCTGCGGGTCAGCTTGTCTGGCGACGCAGCTCCCTCAGTTGGTCTGCGGTCATGTATCCGCTGCCGCGAAGGCCCTCGTCTCGTTGCCAGGCGGCCATGGCAAGCCGCGTGTTCCGACCAAAGGCACCGTCAACGCCCCGGGTGTTGTATCCCAGCAGTGTAAGCCGCCGTTGGATATCGCGCCGTTCGGCAGAGGTCAGGCTGAGCAAACGTTCTTCGATCTGGTCGTCGTCGGATGCCGTGTTGCCCGTATCAGCCACGACGCCCGGACCGGCCTGCTGCGCGATCAGTCTGACTTGCGATGCGGTCAGGTATCTGGTTGCTGGCAGTTTGTTTGCCGTTTGCCAGTTCGCTATGGCCGATCGGGTGTTTGCACCCCAAAGGCCGTCGGCAACGCCCGTGGAATAGCCAAGTCCCGTCAGTTGCCGTTGCAATTGCACGCGCTGCGTGCGGGTCAGGCCGATATCAGCCTCGGTAGCTGCTGCGCTCCTGCTGGCAGCGGCGACAGGCGCTGGATTGGAGGTGGCCGCGGTCGCGCCGAGTGTCGTCAAAGCCCGCTCGGCGTTTGTGCGATACGCACCTTTTGGATACTGCGTCAGATAGTTGCGGTAAGCGCTGACGGTGTTCAGACGCTGCGCTTCCAGATAGGCCGCCTTGTCGGCTTCCTGCGCCACCAACGACCGGGCGACGCCGGTGACGATGTCGCGCAGATCGTTTTGCGCCACTGCCGGGGCCGCAACCCCAAGGCTGGCAACCAGTAGAAATGGGAGGGCATGAAGGCGCATGGGGTATTTCCTTTCGGGCGACACGGCCGGGTCGGCCTGACATCTGCAGTGTCAACGCGCGAAACGGGAAAAGGTTGCCATCCTTGAATCGGGGGGTGACTGATCGGTGCATTGCGCAACTCTATGCGACTCCCACTTGCGCACTGCGGTCTGCGCTTGACGTAACGGATCGCGACATACCGCGAAGAAATGCTTCTTCTGCTGGAACATTTTCCGGCTCAGTTTGTTGTCATAGTGAGGCACCCGCATTTGCAATCGTGCAGACAGCGGTGCGCATTTCAGACATGACGACAGGATAGAACACAATGAAAATTCTTATGGTTTTGACATCCCACGACCAGCTGGGTGACACGGGGAAAAAAACGGGATTCTGGCTCGAAGAATTCGCAGCGCCCTATTACGTGTTCAAGGATGCTGGTGCCGAAATCACACTGGCCTCGCCGAAGGGCGGACAGCCGCCGCTTGATCCGGTCAGCGATGCCGACGACGCCCAGACCGAAGCCACCACACGCTTCAAGGGCGATAACGCGGCCCAAGAGGCTTTGGCCCACACGGTCGTGCTTTCGACGGTGTCGGCGGACGGTTACAGCGCGATCTTCTTTCCCGGTGGGCATGGTCCACTCTGGGATTTGGCCGAAGACAGCAACAGCACTGCCCTGATCGAAGCTTTCGCGGCGACGGACCGGCCGATTGGCGCTGTATGCCACGCGCCGGCGGTTTTCAAACACCCCAAGGGGCGCGATGGCAAACCCCTTGTTTCGGGAAAAAGCGTGACCGGTTTTACCAATTCGGAAGAGGACGCCGTGGGACTTACGGACGTGGTGCCATTTCTGATCGAAGACATGTTGACCGCCAATGGTGGCCAGTATGGCAAAGGCCCGGATTGGCACCCCTTTGTCCTGACAGACGGCAAGCTGGTGACTGGACAGAATCCCGCCTCATCCGAACAGGCCGCACGCGCACTGCTGACGTTGGTCCGATCCAACGATTGAGCCGATACCGGCGCGGCGAAAACGGGGAAGGAAAGGGTGAGAGGCTGGACAACGACCCAAGCGGGGCTCGTTACGGCTGCTTCCTTCCGGACCTGACCGGGTTGGCGAGGCGCTCGCCCGCGCCAACCTCTCACCGCCCAGATAGGGCAGGGCGGTGGATTGTGCAAGCCCCTAGACCCAGATCCCGGCCCAACGGGCGCCATCGGTCAGGCTTGGCGCGACATGATGGGCAAAGCGACCGGATGCAGGAATGATATCGGGGACCTGAACCACGGTCATGCCTGCCGACCATGCCGCCTCGGCCCCCGGTTCGCTGTCTTCGAACACCAGACAGCGAGACGGGTCCACACCAAGACGGCTCGCGGCCAGAAGGTAGGGTTCAGGATGCGGTTTCGGCTCTGACACGTCATCGCGGGTGACGACCGCGTGAAACGCCGGACGCAGGCCAGCTTGCACCAGGCGGGCTTCGGCAGGATCGCGGCGCGACGATGTGACAAGCGCAAGCGCATGGCTGTTGCGCAAGCCGTGAACAATGTCGGACGCGCCGGGTTTCAGGATTAGGTCAAGGTCTTGCGCTGCCAGAAAGGCCGCTTCCCACGCCGCGTTCAGACTGGCCAGATCAATGCCAGGGCAACGCTCCAGAATCAGTCCGGCGGCGGTGCTTTGATCGACGCCGACAAGACGGTGCAAAAGGTCTTGCATATTGTCATGTCCATGCGCTGCAAAGGCGTTGGACCCTGATTGCAGCGACAGACGTTCACTGTCCACCAGGGTGCCGTCAAGGTCGAAAAATACGGCGTCAAACACAGTCAGGCCCTCAGTGTTTCCGGGCAGAAGTCCCGAGTTGTCCGACTGCGTATCAGATTGTGCCCCAAAGGCAAAGACACGCACTTGCCTACAGCGCCAGCCTGATGCGCAGGAAGCCGTCTCTGGTGCGATACAGCGGGGTCAGCTCTAGATGGGGTTGGTCTGGCAGATACTGCATGGCTAAAGGACTTGTGTCGAAGACAACGGATGTGGCCCGCATGGCGCGGAACCGCCATCCGGGAGGCGGGAAGGGCCGCATGGATGCTGATCCGAAGGCCCTGCTGGCCATATATTCGATCAGGATATCTCGGTTCTGCGTCTGCTCGGCCAAGACCACGCTTGCGCTGCTTACGGGTGCCGCCCCCCCGCTTCCGGATCCGCGATAGCTGTTGGTGGCCAGAATGAAGACTTGCTCCGGATCAAGCGGGGCCCCCTGCCAGCGCAGATCGTGGATGCGTTGGCCGCCCCTCGGTTCAGACAGGTCGATCTGGTAGGTCAGCCCACGAATCGTGTCATACAGAAACGACGGAAGGTGTGGGCCGATCAGGGGTTGGTCGGCAATGCCTGGCAAGATTTGCAAATAGCCTTGCACCGAGTGTTCAAGCCATCGGCGAAGGTCGGCACCGGTCAGTCGAAGCGCCATGATGGTGTTGGGATGGATGTAAAGATCAGCCGCATGCCGTAGCAAAAGGTCACCCGGTGGAATGAAGGTGTAATTCTCTGGCCCCCCCAACCCCCCCGCCCGAAAGGGTGCCGTGGTGGACAGCACGGGCAAATGCGCGAAAGGGCCGCCAGACAATCTGCGGGCCACATAGGCGGCCTGTGCCTGGTTGACGAGTTGCACCGACGGGCAATCGGTTATCATTGCGAAAAAGCTGTGGATGGCATGTGTCGTGTAACCGATCGGCCTGCACGCCCAAGCGCGCGCAGCGTCATGCACCGGTTGGATCAGTGCCGCGAGTGACGGATCCGGTGCGACGACGGCGCAGGAAACGCCATCAGGATCGCGGCGTGCGATCGCGCGTGCCTCGACATGCTGGCCTGCAACGCGCCAGCCCGTCTCCCCCTTTTCCAAATCCAGATCGATGATCCCCAGGTGCGATCCGAAAAACCCCGGCAGGACTGCCGGTTTGCCATTCAATGTGCCAGCCTTTGGGTCAATACCTGTGGACTGTGCGATACCCGTCCCCGGAAACACCATGTGAACGTGCCCCATGACAATCGCATCGACACCGTCAATCTGAGCGATCTTCAAGGCGCCATCCGACGGTACAGCGCCGTCCTGCGGATCGCCGGTACCACAGTGGGCGAGGACCACCACCACATCCGCCCCGCTGGACCGGAGTTCGGGTATCGCGCTGGTGACAGTCGTCGCCATTGGGGTCATTCGAACCTGACCGGCAATGGCCTGCATGTCCCAGATTTCGGTTTCGCGAGGCAGGACGCCGATCACGCCGATGCGCAGCCTGTGGGCTTGGCCCGCGCCATCGGTCAGAGTGCGGTCGAGGATCGTCCAGGGTTTCAGCAGACGTTGAAGGGCGCTACCGTCTGCCGCCTCGGTGTTGGCAGAGATGACCGGAAACGGTGCGTCCTTCAAAGCGGAGATGAGCGTGTCGAGCCCATGGGAGAACTCGTGATTGCCCAGGTTGACCGTGTCATAGCCGAGGTGGGTCATGGCCTGAATCATCGGATGTGGCCGATGGGCGACCCGGGCCACATAGTCGCCCAAGGGGCTGCCTTGAAGAAAATCGCCATTGTCCAGAAGAACAGAGCCTTCCACCTCGGCACGGGCCTGCGCAATCAAGGTTGCCGTCAGGCACAAGCCATGCTGTGCGGAGGAAACATCGGCGTGATAGTCATGCGCCATCAGATGCATGTGCAGATCGCTGGTCGCCAGCAACCGAAGGCGGACCATAGCCGGCAAAGCATCCTGTCCAGAAGCGAAGTCGGCGTGGTCGTGGGGCCGGGGATCAGTCATATGGATTAAAAAATACCTATCGTTGCAGGGTGTTGTAGTGGAAGATTTCAGAACACTCATCTTAAGGTTATGCTTCGGATTACTCTAAAACCTCTAGTGGCAATTTGTCATCAAATGGCATGACATTGTTTGCGCATTCGCACCAGTCGTGCCAACAGATGCACGATTGGCTGCGGGGGTAGATATGAAGTTGGCGGAACAGGTGACGTTTGGCGGGTCGGGGCTGGACCGGGCGGCACATTTGCGCAGTGATGCGTCCCGCTTGTCTGACATGCTGGCGGTCGGAAGGGTTCTGCCGCTGTGGCGTGGCAAGGTGTTGATGCTGTCCGGTGCTGGTCTTGGGTGGGTTGCCTCGGATTCCGTCGTGCTTCATCACGCGGGTCCCCCGGTTTTTTTGGGGATTGATGACGACAAGCCCTGTTTTGCCGCCGATATTTCAAACTGGGTGCCGGAAGCTGGGGCCGAGGCTGTGCAGTCGGGGTTTCTGGACAGCAGCGAGCAACATCATCCGGGACTGCCCGACAGTTTTGCATTCGCGGAATTGCGCGCCGCCATGCTGCGCCTGACCGCGCGCGAGGCGGAATTGGCCGCAACTGCCAAAGCGGTGCTGCAATGGCATCGCAGCCATGGGTTTTGCGCGGTTTGTGGGGCGGCATCTCAAGTTGTGATGGCCGGATGGCAGCGCAACTGTCCGACCTGTGGGGCCCAACACTTTCCGCGCACTGACCCGGTGGTCATCATGTTGGTGACCCAGGGAAACCGGGCACTTCTGGGCCGCAGCCCCGGATGGCCAGAGGGCATGTATTCCTGTCTGGCGGGGTTCATCGAACCGGGGGAAACCGTCGAAGCCGCCGTCCGGCGCGAGGTTTGGGAAGAGGCCGGTGTGCGCCTCGGGGCGGTGCGCTATTTGTCCAGCCAACCATGGCCATTTCCTGCCAGTCTGATGCTCGGCTGTGCCGCCGAGGCATTGACCGATGCCATCACGCTTGATCCGAACGAGTTGGAAAATGCGCTCTGGGTCACACGGGAAGACATGGTTTCTGTGATGGCGGGCGCGCATCCCCAGATCAAACCCGCCCGCAAAGGCGCGATTGCGCATTTCCTGATCCACAACTGGCTTGCAGACCAGTTGGATTGACACCAGATTTGCGCCAATCGGTGGAATACCCCCCGCGTGGCCAAAGCCGAATGAACAATGAACGGGTAGGGGACACCGCATGCATTTTTCTTCACGAACTGATATCGAAGCCCCCATCGAGTTTGTCTTTGCAAGCCTTTCTGATTTCGAAGGTTGGGAACGTGCTGCGATGCGCCGGGGGGCGGATGTCAGCCGCACTGACAAATTGCGTGCTCCGGGTATTGGCATGGGATGGCATGTGAGGTTCCGGTTTCGCGGCAAGGATCGTGATCTGGAAATCGCTCTGTCCGGACTGGACCGCGATACCCAACTGGCATTTGTCGCAAAGGGGCGGATGCTTGCGGGTGATCTGTCCATGGATCTTCTGGCCTTGGCCCCAAAGCGGACCCGTCTGGTCATGCATGTGGATGTCCGGCCTCTGACGATCGCCGCGCGCTTGTTTTTGCAATCCATGAAGCTGGCCAAGGGCAGTATTCAGACCAAGCTGAACAAGCGCCTTGATCACCTTGCGGCGGATATTGAGGCACGTCACGCGATGACACGCCCCCGCTGACAGTCATCAGCCGCGGGTGCGGTCGGACGGATAAACCCCCAGAAGTGTCACTTGCGTCGTGAAATAGCGCAGCTCCTCAAGGGCGCGGGCCACATTGTCATCTTCGGGATGGCCTTCGATGTCGGCGTAGAATTCAGTCGCCATGAAGCTGCCCCCGACCATGTAGCTTTCCAGCTTTGTCATGTTCACGCCGTTCGTGGCAAATCCGCCAAGCGCCTTGTACAATGCCGCAGGAATGTTGCGCACGCGGAAGGTGAAAGTCGTGATCATGTGATCAGCGCGACGGCTGTGATCCGCTGTGCGGCTCATCACCAGAAAACGGGTGGTGTTGTTCTTGTGGTCTTCGATATGGCGGGCGAGCACGTCCAGCCCATAGATCGACGCCGCCAATTCGCTGGCCAGAGCGGCACGGGTCTTGTCGCCTGCCTCGGCCACTTCTCGGGCAGCGCGGGCGTTATCTGAACTGACCCGGCCTTTGATGCCGTGGCTGCGTAAAAACTCGGCGCACTGCGGCAATATCACCACATGTCCATGCGCTTCGGCTATGTCGTCGAGCTTCGCGCCCGGCACACCCAAAAGGTTGACATGCACCCGAACAAAAGCTTCGTCCACGATATGCAGACCGGCTTTGGGCAAAAGGCTGTGTACATCGGCCACGCGGCCATATGTGGAGTTCTCGACCGCCAGCATCCCCAGATCGACCTCGCCCGACCGGGTCAATTCGACCACATCTTCGAAAGTGGTGCAGGGAACGACAGTCATATCGGGGCGTGCCTGTTGACAGGCTTGATGCGAATATGCCCCAGGTTCGCCCTGAAATGCGATGCGACCAGTCATTAAAGTGGCTCCTGTCGGTAAACACGGATCAAAAAGGGGCGATTGGTCGCGCACCTACACCTTGAAACCCCTATATGGAAGCGGGTAGAAGCCTCGACAATCGAATGCCAAGGGAAAGCGCGACATGTTCGACACGATGACGATGACCAAGGTGTTGGGGGCGGTCTGCGGGTCGCTTCTTGTATTCCTGCTTGGCGGCTGGGCTGCCAGCGCACTGTATGCAACGGGGGGTGGTCATGGCGGTGAACACGCCCAAGCCTATGTGATTGAAACTGGTGCAGGCAGCGAGGCTGCAACCGAAACGGCCGACGCGGCGCCCGACTTTGAAACCATTTACGCAGCGGCTGATGCTGCCGCTGGTGAAAAGGTGTTTGCGAAGTGCCGCGCCTGTCACAAGCTTGACGGGGCCGATGCGACCGGACCGCACCTGAATGGAGTTGTGGATCGCGCCAAGGCATCCTCTGCAGGCTTCGCGTATTCAGACATGCTCAAAAGCATGGCGGGCGACGCATGGACCGTCGAAAACCTGAACGCCTTTCTTGAAAATCCGCGCGGATACGCTCCGGGCACCAAGATGGCCTTTGCAGGTCTGCCGAAGGTGGATGAGCGTGCGAATCTGATCGCTTATCTGGCGACCACCAACTGATCCGGCGTAAATGCCGCGTAAAGGGCCGATCCGATGGGGCGGCCCTTTTGCTTTTTGGCGCGATCACGCAATCGCCACTTGAGCCATCGACAATCCGCGCTTTACTTCCCTAAATGACGCAAAGCCGCGCAAAGCGGCAAGGGCACAAAAGGGGAATGCGGATATGGCGATGGCATCTGGCAAGGTAGCTGTGCTTGGCATGGGTCTGGCTTGGGCGATTCCGGTCTGGGCGCAGGATACTGTGATTGCCGCACATGGCATTTCTACCTTTGGTGAACTGCAATTGCCCGCCGATTTCACCCATCTGCCCTATGTGAACCCGGATGCGCCAAAGGGCGGCGAGATTTCGATCTGGGCGTTTGGCGGATTCGACAGCATGAACCCGTATTCGGTCAAGGGCCGTTCGGCCGGCCTGTCTTCGGCACCCTACGAATCAATCCTCACCGGCACCTCGGACGAGATTGGCGCCGTCTATTGCCTGCTGTGTTCCACACTGGAATACCCCGAAGACCGGTCGTGGGTGACATTCAATTTGCGGCCCGAGGTGACGTTTTCGGATGGCACGCCGATGACCGCTGAGGACGTGCTGTTTTCCTATCAGACCTTCCTGTCCAAAGGTCTGACCGATTTCCGCACGGTTCTGGCAACGCAGGTGCAAAGCGTCGAGGTGCTGGACCCGCACCGCATCAAGTTTACCTTCAAATCCGATGTGCCGCATCGTGACCTGCCCGCCGACATGGGTGGCCTGCCGGTCATCTCGAAAGCGCATTACGAGGCGAACAAGCTGGACCTTGAAGAATCGAGCATGACGCCGTTTCTGGGCACCGGGCCGTACAAGCCGGGGCGGGTGGATGTCGGCAAATCCGTCGCTTGGGTTCGCAACCCGGATTATTGGGGCAAGGATCTGCCAATCAACAAAGGCCGCAGCAATTTCGACACCATCCGCATCGAGTATTATTCAGACTACGATGCGGCTTTCGAGGGCTTCAAGGCCGGCAACTATACGTTCCGAAACGAAGCGAGTTCGATCAAATGGGCGACCGGCTATGATTTCCCGGAAATCGCCACTGGCCAGATCGTCAAGACCGAGCTTCCGGACGGCAACAAGGCCAGCGGTCAGGCCTTCATCATGAACTTGCGCCGCGACACGTTCAAAGACCCCAAAGTGCGCGAAGCTGTCGGGTTGATGTTCAATTTCGAATGGTCGAATGCCACGCTTTTCTACGGGCTTTACGATCGGATCAATTCGGTTTGGGAAAATTCGTGGCTGGAAGCGACCGGCGCGCCGTCGGCCGAAGAGGTTGCGTTGCTGCAACCGCTTGTCGATCAGGGATTACTGCCAGCGTCGATCGTGACCGACGAGGCTGTGATGGCGCCCGCGTCTGGCGAGCGGCAGTTGGACCGCGCCAACCTGCGCAAAGCCAGTGCCTTGTTGGATGAAGCCGGATGGGCCGTGGGCACAGACGGCATGCGCCGCAATGCCGCAGGTCAGGTGCTGCGGGTCGAGATCCTGAATGACAGCCCGACCTTTGACAGGGTGATGAATCCCTATGTCGAAAACCTGAAGACCTTGGGCATCGATGCACGAATGACCCGCGTCGATAATGCGCAGATGGAGGCGCGGTCCCGCCCGCCCGCCTATGACTTTGACATGGTCGTCGGGAACGCACGGTCCGGTTATATCTCCGGGTCCGAGTTGAAACAGTTCTATGGGTCTGAAACGGCGGATGTTTCGTCCTTCAACCTGATGGGATTGAAAAGCCCGGCAGTGGACAAGCTGATCGAGGTGGTGATGGCGTCAAAGTCGCTGGACGATCTGACGGTGGCCACCAAAGCCCTGGACCGCGTGCTGCGCGCCGAAAGGTTCTGGGTGCCGCAGTGGTACAAGAGCACCCACACGATTGCGTATTACAATATGTACGAGCATCCCGAAACCTTGCCACCCTACGCTATGGGCGAATTGGACTTCTGGTGGTACAACCCAGAAAAAGCAGCGGCGCTGAAAGCGGCTGGCGTGTTGCGATAACAAGAAAAACGGGCAGGCAGGCCAAATGGGCGCCTATATTCTTCGGCGGTTGCTTCTGATCATCCCGACTCTGATCGGGATCATGATCATCAACTTCGGCTTGACGCAATTCGTACCGGGTGGGCCGATAGAACAGGTCTTGGCCCGCATCGAAGGCGGCGGCGATTCCATTCAGGCGATCAGTGGCGCGGGTGATGCCGGGATCCCGGCACAGGGAAGCGAGTCAAGCTATGTCGGCGCGCAGGGGTTGGACCCCGGCTTTCTGGCGGAACTTGAGGTTCAATTCGGTTTCGCCCGTTTCGTCTGTGCCCCCGGATTCACCGGTACACCTTCTGCACGCGCGCCAGAATGTGTGAAGGAGGCCATCCCGGCGTGGGAGAGGTTCTTCATCATGATGTGGAATTATGTGCAGTTCGATTTCGGCGAAAGCCATTTTCGGTCCATTGGCGTGCTGGATCTGGTGTGGGAAAAGCTGCCGGTGTCCCTGACACTTGGTCTGTGGTCCACGCTGATTGCCTATGCGATTTCCATTCCGCTGGGGATCCGCAAGGCGGTGCGTGACGGGTCGAGGTTCGACACATGGACCAGTGGTGTGATCATCGCGGCCTATGCCATTCCGGGCTTTTTGTTCGCAATCCTGCTTTTGGTCCTGTTCGCAGGCGGAAGTTATGTCCGGTGGTTCCCGTTGCGTGGCCTGACATCGGACAACTTTGATCAGTTGTCGTTGATCGGCAAGGCGCTGGATTATCTGTGGCACATCACGCTGCCGGTGATCGCCTCGACGATCTCAAGCTTTGCCACACTGACATTGCTGACCAAGAACAGCTTTCTGGACGAGATCAAGAAGCAGTATGTGATGACCGCGCGGGCCAAGGGCCTGTCCGAATCCGGTGTGCTGTATGGCCATGTGTTCCGCAATGCCATGCTGATCGTGATCGCAGGCTTTCCGGGCTTGTTCCTGTCGGTGTTCTTTGGGTCCAGTCTGATCATCGAGACGATTTTTTCGCTGGATGGCCTGGGTCAGTTGGGCTTTCGGGCGGCAGTGGAACGTGACTATCCGGTGATCTTCGGCACGCTGTTCTTCTTCGGCCTGATCGGTCTTGTTGTGGGTATCCTGTCGGACCTGATGTATGTCTGGGTGGATCCGCGCATTGATTTCGAGCGGAGGGGATAGGATGGCGCTTTCCCCTTTGAACCAACGCCGTTTGCGCAACTTCAAGGCCAACCGTCGCGCCTATTGGTCGCTGATCCTGTTTTCGATCCTGTACGGGATCTCGCTTTGCGCGGAACTTGTGGCAAATGACAAACCGCTTCTGGTGCAATTTCAGGGCGAATGGCACACACCCTTCCTGCGGTTCTATCCGGAAACGGCCTTTGGCGGCGATTTCCAGACCGAGGCAAAATACAAGGATGTCGAGGTTCAGTGCCTGATCATGGCCGCCGGGTCTGAGGCGTGTTGGGATGATCCCGAAGCCATCCTGGCAGAGGCACGGGACAACGGCTCGGCGGCGGGTGTGCCGGTGGAGCGTGGCCGGATCGTCTGGCCACCGATCCCGTACAGCTTCACGACCATCAACGATATCGGCAAGGCCGCCCCTTCGGCACCGGATGCGCAGCATTGGCTGGGGACCGATGACACCGCCCGAGATGTGCTGGCACGCGTGATCTATGGCTTTCGCCTGTCCGTCAGCTTTGCGCTGATCGTCACGGTTCTGACATCGGTGATCGGCATCGCAGCGGGCGCTGTGCAAGGCTATTTCGGAGGTGTGACGGACCTGATCTTCCAGCGCATCATCGAAATCTGGGGGGCGACACCGACGCTGTACGTCATCATCATTGTGGCTGCGATCTTCACGATGAACTTCTGGGTTCTGGTGGGGCTGATGGTCCTGTTCGGCTGGACCGGATTGGTCGGTGTGGTCCGGGCCGAATTTCTGCGGGCGCGGAATTTCGAATATGTCCGCGCGGCGCGGGCCTTGGGCGTGCCTGACCGGGTCATCATGTTCCGCCATGTTCTGCCCAATGCCATGGTCGCCACGCTGACCATGCTGCCCTTCATCATCACAGGCACCATCGGGGCCCTGACAGCGCTTGATTTTCTGGGCTTTGGCCTGCCGTCGTCGTCCCCCAGTCTGGGTGAGATGACGCAACAGGCGAAGCAGAATCTGCAAGCGCCGTGGCTTGCCTTCACGGCATTCTTCACCTTTGCCATCATGCTGTCGCTGCTTGTCTTCATCTTTGAAGGCGTGCGTGATGCCTTTGACCCGCGAAAGACCTTTCAATGAGCGTGCTTGAGGTATCGGGCCTGAAGATCAGCTTCCGTCAGGACGGACGGCTGATCGAGGCAGTGAAGGGCGTGTCGTTTTCGGTGGACAAGGGTGAAACGGTGGCCTTGGTCGGAGAGTCCGGTTCGGGCAAATCGGTGACGGCGCTTTCGACCGTGGGGCTGTTGGGCGACAATGCGACAGTCGAAGGATCGGTCACCTATCAAGGTCGGCAGATGGTCGGCGCGTCGGAAACCGATCTGCGCCGGGTGCGCGGCAATGACATCAGTTTCATCTTTCAGGAACCGATGACCAGCCTGAACCCCCTGCATACCATCGAGCGGCAATTGGGTGAAAGCCTGGCGCTGCATCAGGGGCTTGTCGGGCAGGCGGCAAAGGACCGGATCCTTGATCTGATGAACAAGGTCGGCATCCGGGATGCGCAAAGCCGTCTGGGAGCCTATCCGCACGAGTTGTCGGGGGGGCAACGACAGCGGGTCATGATAGCGATGGCTCTGGCCAACGGGCCGGATCTTTTGATCGCTGATGAACCGACAACCGCACTGGACGTGACCATTCAGGCGCAGATCCTTGATCTTCTGGCCGATCTGAAACGATCCGAAGGGTTAAGCCTTCTGTTCATCACCCATGATCTGGGCATCGTGCGACGTATCGCCGACCGGGTCTGCGTGATGCAGGGCGGTGAAATCGTTGAACAGGGCCTGACGGCCGACATTTTTGCCAACCCCGAACATCCTTACACACAAAAGCTGCTGGCGGCCGAACCAAGGGGCCTGCCCGCGCCTGTGCCCACAGACGCGACCGAGGTGGTGCACACCACGGGCCTGCGTGTGTGGTTTCCGATCACGGCAGGGTTCCTGCGGCGGGTCGTCGGGCATGTGAAGGCGGTGAACGACGCCAGCATGTCGGTGCGGACTGGCGAAACACTTGGCATCGTCGGGGAAAGTGGTTCGGGTAAAACGACACTGGCGCTTGCGATCTTGCGGCTTGTGCCGTCCACGGGGCCGATTGTGGTGCTGGGGCGCGATATCTCGACCCTGACCGGGGCCGCCTTGCGACCTGTACGGCAAGATATGCAGATCGTGTTTCAGGACCCGTTCGGAAGCCTGTCACCCCGGATGACCGTGGGCGAGATCATCGCCGAAGGTCTGGCATTGCACGGACGCGAAACCGCGGCCAGCGCGCGCGAAAAGGTGGCGGCCATCATGGTCGAGGTCGGATTGGACCCGGCGACGATGGGTCGCTATCCGCATGAATTTTCGGGGGGTCAGCGTCAGCGCATCGCGATTGCGCGCGCGATGATCCTGCGGCCGAAACTTGTGGTGCTGGACGAACCGACAAGTGCTTTGGACATGACGGTTCAGGTGCAGATCGTCGATCTTCTGCGCGATCTGCAGCGCAAGTGGGGCTTGGCCTATATCTTCATAAGTCACGACCTGCGGGTGGTGCGGGCATTGTCGCACAAGGTCATTGTGATGAAGGCTGGCGATGTGGTCGAAGCAGGCGACGCGCAAGCGGTGTTCGAGTCACCGTCGTCTGACTATACGCGCGCGCTTATGCTGGCCGCCTTTGGTGTGCCAAAGGAGGCCGCGCCGAAGGTCGGCACATGAAAATTCTGTTTCTGCACCAGAATTTTCCCGGCCAGTTTCTGCATCTGGCGCCTGAACTTGTTGCACGCGGCCATGACGTGCTTGCCCTGACCGACGCCAGAAACACCCGGCCGTCTTCGATCAGGACCATCCGATACAAGCATGACCCGATCAAGGTTGACCCCGCCCAGACCCGTCTGGGCCGGAATTACACGATCATGTCTGATCGCGGTGTCACGGTTGCGCGTGCCTGCGTGCGGCTGCGCGATACCGAAGGCTATACACCCGACGTGATCTTTGGTCACTCCGGATGGGGCGAGACATTGTTCCTGAAGGAAATCTGGCCGACGGCCAAGCTGATTGTCTATGCCGAATTCTACTATCGCGGTGTCGGAGCCGATGTCGGCTTTGACGCCGAATTCACCCCCTATGGACTGGATCAGGTTCTGATCGCGCAGGGCAGAGCCGCGCATCTTGGGCAGGCGTTGGTGCATGCCGACGCCGGGCTGTCGCCGACCGAGTGGCAGGCCAGCACCTATCCCGACAGCCTGCGCCCGATGATCCGGGTGATCCATGACGGTGTCGATTGTGATTTAGTTCGCCCCAACAGCCAAGCCAGCGTCACCTTGCCGGATGGTCGCGTGCTGACAGCGGGGGACGAGGTTCTGACATTTGTGAACCGCAATCTGGAACCTTATCGCGGGTATCACATCTTCATGCGGGCGTTGCCTGCGATCTTGCGCGCACGGCCCAATGCCCATGTGGTCATCGTTGGTGGGGATGAGGTCAGCTACGGCACGGCCCCAAAAGAGGAGAAGGGCTGGAAAGACCTGATCCTGTCTCAGGTGCAGGACGCTTTGCCGTTGGACCGGGTGCATTTCATGGGCAAGGTGCCCTATACCGTGTTCGTGTCGATCCTGCAGATCAGCCGGACCCATGCCTATATGACCTATCCCTTCGTGTTGTCGTGGTCCATGCTGGAGGCGATGGCGGCTGGATGTCTGGTGGTGGGGTCCGGAACCGCGCCGGTGCAAGAAGTGCTGCGCGACGGGGAAAACGGTCTGCTTGTCGATTTTTTCGATGTCGAAGGTTGGGTGGCAACCTTGATCAAAGCCCTTGCCGAGCCAGACCAATTCGCCCCGTTAAGGGCCGCGGCGCGCAAGACGGCGCTTGCGCGCTATGATCTGCGGACGGTTTGCCTGCCCGAACTGGTCACGTTCGTCGAAAGCTTTACGCCGCATGGCTGCGGGTCCTAGGCGGCCTTGGCCAGCTTCAGATCGGACAACACCTCGGCGGTGATGGCAAAGGATCGCAACCGTGCGCTGTGGTCGTGGATCATCCCTGTCACCATCAATTCGTCCGGGCGATAGCGTTCAAGGATGGCCGCCATCTGCGAGCGGATGGTTGCTGGCGAGCCAACGGCAGCCACCGACAGCGCCTGTTCCACGCCTGCCAGAACCGGCGGCGAAATCTCGGCGCCAACATCCGCCACCGGGCGCGGCAGTTTTCCGGGCCTGCCGGTGCGCAGGCGGGCAAAAGCCAACATCTGTGACGTGCGCAGGAAGTTTGCCTCGGCATCTGTCTCTGCAGCGCAAACCCCGGCCACCATCATCGCGTAGGGCTGCGCCAAAAAGCGCGATGGCCGGAATGTGGCGCGATAGGTCGCCAAAGCGTCGTCCAGCATGGCGGGCGCGAAATGCGAGGCAAAGGCGTAGGGAAGGCCCAGATGGGCGGCAAGCTGCGCACCATACAGACTGCTGCCCAGAATCCAGACCGGAACATGGGTATCCGCACCGGGTATCGCCCGCACCGGGGCGTTTTCAGACGGAGTGTCGAAATATCCGATCAGTTCCACCACGTCGTGCGGAAAGGAGTCTTCCGGTGCCATATGGCGACGCAGCGCACGGGCGGTTGCCATATCGGTTCCTGGTGCCCGTCCCAGACCCAGATCAATGCGCCCCGGATACAGTGTTTCCAACGTGCCAAACTGTTCCGCAACCACCAAAGGCGCATGGTTTGGCAGCATGATGCCGCCGGCACCAACACGGATGTTCCGGGTTGCGGCGGCGACATGGCCGATCACGATGGCCGTGGCTGCGCTGGCGATCCCCGGCATGTTGTGATGTTCGGCCAGCCAGAAGCGATGATAGCCAGTAGATTCGGCCAGACGCGCAAGATCGACCGTGTTGGCCAAGGCTTGCGCGGTCGTGCTGCCCTCGGGCACGGGTGACAGATCCAGAAGCGAAAAATGGTGCATAACAAATCTCCTGCCTTTGGAATTAGGGGCAGGGCGGGCCTATTGTAAGCCCCGGTCTGTCAGATCGCCGCCGAATGCTGCGCCTTGGATTGGTCGTAGGCATCGAAGGCGCGTGCCACCATCCGCGTTAGCGGGCGGGCGGCGGGCGGGATGGACAATCCACCAGCATCCAGTTTCAGCATGCCGGGAAACGCTTCGAATGCCCGACTCAGCAAGGTATCAAGCCGGTCCTCGGTGACATCGAAATCGCGAAGGATTTCAGACCGATCCACGTTGAAATCGCACATCAAGGCTTCGATGATCCGGGCGCGCAGGGTATCTTCGCCTGCAAAGACGTGGCCCCGGTGCGTTGAGAAATGTCCGGCACGGGTCGCCTTGGTATAGTCGGATGTTCCACTGACATTCTGAGCATAGCCTTGCGGAAACCGGCTGATCGACGATGCGCCAAGCCCGATCAGCACAGGAGAAGTGTCGTCGGTATAGCCTTGAAAGTTCCGACGCAGGGTGCCCGCCTTCAAGGCGCGGGCCATGCCATCTTCGGGCCGGGCAAAGTGGTCGATGCCGACGCTGACGTATCCATCCCATTCAAACAGTTCTGCTGCCGTTTCGAACAGGCGCAGGCGTTCTTCCGGGGTGGGCATCGTGTCGGACGGAATCATTTGCTGGCGGCGGCTCATCCACGGCACATGGGCATAGCCGTAAAGCGCCACACGGTCCGGTGAGAGGGTCAGAAGCTTCTGGACCGAGTCTGAAATCCGCGCTTTGGTCTGATGCGGAAGCCCGTAAAGGATGTCGGCATTCAGGCTACGTACGCCGCGGTCACGGATCATGTCAGCGACCTGCTTTGTCAGATCATAGCTTTGTTCGCGGCCTATGGTTTTCTGGATCAGCGGGTCAAAATCCTGCACACCGATGGACGCACGGTTCATGCCCAAGTCGGCAAGTGCGTCCGATCGCGCGGCGTCAATCTCGTTTGGGTCGATTTCGACGGAAAATTCGCCGTTCTCTCCCATCGGGACCGCTTCAAAGATCGAGTCGGCAAGCATGTGCATTTCGCGCGGTGGCAACATCGTCGGCGTTCCACCACCCCAATGCAGCCGCGACAGCGTCACCCCGCGCGGCAGATGCCGCTTCAGCAGCGCAATTTCGGTTTGCAGTGTCTTGGCATAGGCCAGCACCGGATCGTCACTCGTGGTGCCTTGGGTTCGGCACGCACAGAACCAGCAAAGCCGACGGCAAAACGGCACATGCATATAGAGCGAGATCTGCGATCCTTGCGGAATAGCTTCTATCCATGAGGTGAACAGCTTCGGGTCGACCGACGCGCCAAACTGTGGTGCTGTCGGGTAACTTGTGTACCGTGGCACCCGAGCGTCAAAAAGACCAAGCCGTGTGAGTTGCGATTCATGTGTCATTCCCATATTCTCTGAGAACAGAAACCGCGCTGCCTTGATGCAGATCAAACAAAGAAAGGGTGGTCATGGCTGTCCACCACGATATTCATTCCTTTGTTCACGAGTGTGGGGATTGTCCGATCAGGCATCGTGCCGTCTGCGCCCGGTGTGATGCCGACGAATTGCAAAAACTCGAGCAGATCAAGTATTACCGCAGCTATCAGGCAGGGCAGACCGTGATTTGGTCTGGTGACCGGATGGATTTCGTGGCCTCGGTCGTGACCGGTATCGCCACATTGACGCAAACCATGGAAGATGGCCGGCGGCAGATGGTGGGTCTTTTGCTGCCGTCCGATTTCGTCGGGCGTCCCGGTCGGGACACGGCGGCATACGACGTTACAGCGACAACCGATCTTGTCATGTGTTGTTTTCGCAAAAAGCCGTTCGAAGAGCTGATGGCCAGCACGCCACATGTCGCGCAACGTTTGTTGCAGATGACGCTGGATGAACTGGATGCCGCGCGCGAATGGATGTTGCTGTTGGGCAGAAAGACGGCTCGTGAAAAGATTGCATCACTGTTGGCAATCATCGCCCGACGGGATGCCAGCCTGAAATCGTCGACGTCGATGGCGAACGTGACAACCTTCGATTTGCCGCTGACCCGCGAGGAAATGGCCGACTACCTTGGTTTGACGCTGGAAACCGTGAGCCGCCAGATGAGCGCGCTGAAGCGTGATGGAGTGATCACGCTGGAAGGCAAGCGTCATGTCAAAGTACCGTCGCTTGACCTGCTGATGGAAGAAACCGGTGACGACAGCGATGGGGGCTTTCTTGTTTAGGCCGCTGCTGCTGGCACTTGCGTTAGCACTTCCAGCGCAGAGCGTGGTGGCCAAGGATGTCGTGCGCTGCGGCTGGTATGCCAATCCGTCGCCCGGAAACCACTGGCTGACCGACTCGGACGCAACATGGACGCTTTCGACACAAGGAGGGCCACAGGCCCCAGGCTGGCTGGACCTTCCCGCTGACGCGTTCGCCTTTGGTAGTCCTGACCGCTGGGTGCAGATCAATGGCAACTATGGTTACGGCTGCGCCTGTGTCACCGGACAATTCGGCGCTGTGCCCGACGGTGAGGTTCTCCTTGTGCGCAAGCTGAAAGCCTTGCCGCTGTCGCGCTGCGAGACGGACCCCGATTTACCACGGGCCGAGGGCTGATCGCGCCCGACCCGTGGCAAGTTTCAGTGTGCCATCAGAACCGGAACAGTAGTATTTTCCAGCATGTTGCGTGTTGCTCCGCCCAAAATCGCTTCGCGGAAACGGGAATGACCATAGGCCCCCATCACAAGAAGATCGGCATTCACATCGCGGACATGGCGCAACAGAACATCCGATACGCGCGGCAAGGTGCGGGCCAACACGGTGACTTCGGCATGCACACCGTGCCGCACAAGCATCTGACACAACATTCCACCGGGATCTGACCGTTCGGGTCCATGCGTCGGGGGGTCGATCACTGTGATTGTCACCAATTCTGCCTGCTTGAGCAACGGAAGGGCTGCGCGCACCGCTGCCATCGCTTCGCGACTTTGGTTCCAAGCCACGGCAATGCGGCGAGGCGCTGCCTGCGTCAAACCTGAATCAGGCAATACCAGAACGGGCGACTGCCCCTCGAACATGGCCGCTTCCACGACGGCTTCCGCCTCTGCCCCGATGTCTTTGCCGTAGGGGCGTGGCAAAATGACCAGATCGGCAAATCGTGCGCGTTGGGCCACCAGATCGGTCAATGCCCCAATCTGCGCGACGGCAGCCTCGACGCTGACCCGAAGCCCAGGACTTTCCGCAGTGACAGCCTTCCGGACAGCGCTTTCCAACGAACGGGCATCTTCTTCGGCACGTTCCAGCGTCACCTGCATGACAACCGCACCCGAACCGATGTAGGAATAGCCAACTTGAGTGCGGTCAATTCCGAGCGCCAAAACGTCAAGGTGCCCATCATATTGCGCACAGACCTTTGCAGCCGCCGAAATGGACAACGGAACTTGCGCAGCGGATGTGGCAACGGTCAAGATTGATTTGTAGGTCATGGCTATGCCTCCCTTTTTTGCAGACTTCCAGATATTAGCGCCAGCGTGATGTGGTCGCATTGACCTTCATCAAAGGTAAGTGGACTATCTCTTGACATGGATCAATGCGGCTTCGCGCTTGCTCACACAAAAGCAACTCTGTCGGTAAGCGCGCGGGCAGATCATCGATTCTTAGCGGTGGCAGATCCAGCCAAAGACGAAGGGACGCGAAATGTGGGATTATCTAAAACTGGTCGTGCTTGGCCTGATCGCCGTAGGAGCGGCGATCTCGGCCAACTACGCCCGTGATGTGGCCTATCTGGTCAACTCTGTCACCATCATGCTGGCAGCGGGAATTACCTTTCTGGTGGTGGTTCGTGGCGCGGGTGAGGTCAAAACTTTCAACAAAAATGAATACATGGATGGCGTGGTGCGCGCCGGCGTGATCGCGACTTCATTCTGGGGGGTTGTCGGTTTTCTGGTTGGTGTCATCATCGCCAGCCAACTGGCATGGCCTTGGCTGAACTTTGAGGTCCTGCAGGGCTATGGCAACTTTGGTCGTCTGCGCCCGCTGCACACAAGTGCAGTGATCTTTGCCTTTGGAGGTAACGCGCTGATCATGTCTGCTTTTTACGTCGTCCAGCGCACCAGCGCTGTGCGACTGTGGGGCGGTAACCTCGGGTGGTTCGTGTTCTGGGGGTGGCAGCTTGTGATCGTACTGGCCGCTACCGGATATGTCTTGGGCGCCACACAGTCCAAAGAATATGCCGAACCCGTCTGGTATGTCGACATTCTGATCACGGTTGTCTGGCTCGCGTTCCTTGCTGTCTTCGCCGGTACTTTGATGAAACGCAAAGAGCCGCACATCTATGTGGCAAACTGGTTCTATCTGGCTTTCATCATCACCATCGCCATGTTGCATCTTGTCAACAATATGGCCATTCCGGTGTCATTCTTCGGTTCGCAGTCAGTGCAGGTCACAAGTGGCGTGCAGGACGCGATGATCCAATGGTGGTACGGCCACAATGCTGTGGGCTTCTTCCTAACTGCCGGCTTCCTTGGCATGATGTACTACTTTGTGCCAAAGCAGGCCGAACGCCCGGTATTCAGTTACAAGCTGTCGATCATCCATTTCTGGGCCTTGATCTTCCTTTATATCTGGGCCGGTCCGCACCACTTGCATTATACGGCGCTGCCTGACTGGGCCTCGACGTTGGGGATGGTGTTCTCGATCATCCTGTGGATGCCGTCCTGGGGTGGCATGATCAACGGTCTGATGACCCTTTCGGGTGCATGGGACAAACTGCGCACCGACCCGGTGATCCGGATGATGGTCGTGTCGATCGGCTTTTACGGCATGTCGACATTCGAAGGCCCGATGATGAGCATCAAGGCCGTGAACTCGCTGTCACACTACACCGACTGGACCATCGGTCACGTCCACTCTGGCGCGCTTGGCTGGAACGGCATGATCACTTTTGGCGCGCTTTACTTCCTGACGCCGCGCCTGTGGAGCCGTGATCGGCTGTACAGCCTGACCTTGGTCAGCTGGCACTTCTGGCTCGCGACCATCGGCATCGTGCTCTACGCATCCGCCATGTGGGTGTCGGGCATCATGGAAGGCCTGATGTGGCGTGAAGTGGATGCGAACGGCTATCTGGTGAACGCTTTTGCCGACACCGTTGCTGCAAAATACCCGATGTATGTGGTCCGGATGCTGGGGGGCCTTATGTACCTCGGTGGCGCCATCATCATGTGCTATAACCTGTGGATGACCGTGCGTGCGCAACCTGCGAAGGTTACGACACATGCGGCTGTTCCTGCTGAATGATCGGAGGGCAGGACAATGGCTTTTCTTGACAAACACAAAGCAATCGAGACCCACGCCACGCTTCTGATGGTGCTCAGCCTTCTGGTCGTTTCCATTGGGGGGCTGGTCCAGATTGTTCCGCTGTTCTACCTTGAGAACACCATCGAAAAGGTCGAAGGGGTTCGCCCTTATACGCCCTTGGAACTGGTGGGGCGCGACATCTACATCCGCGAAGGCTGCTACAACTGCCATAGCCAGATGATCCGCCCGATGCGTGACGAGGTGGAACGCTACGGTCACTACAGCCTTGCGGCAGAATCGATGTATGACCACCCATTCCAATGGGGCTCCAAACGCACGGGGCCGGATCTGGCCCGTGTGGGGGGGCGCTATTCGGACGAATGGCATCAGGACCACTTCCACAACGCCAAGTCGGTGGTGCCGGAATCGGTGATGCCGCCCTATGGTTTCCTGTTCAATCGCGATCTGGACGGTCGCTATGTTCAGGACGTGATGGCAACGCACCGGTTTGTGGGTGTTCCCTATGATGATGGCATGATGGAAAATGCCCTTTCAGACTTTAAGGCGCAGGCCGATCCCAGCTCCGACAGTGCCGGTCTGGAAGAACGCTATGGCGAGGCGGCTTTCGGGACGCCAATCAATGTGCGCAACTTTGACGGCCAGCCTCGTCTGACCGAAGCCGATGCGCTGATCGCCTATATCCAGGTGTTGGGCACGATGGTCGATTTCTCGACCTTCACGCCTGACGCAAGCCGATAGGGGGGGGGAGACTATGGAAACCTAGAGCCTGCTTCGTGAATTTGCCGACAGTTGGGCCTTGCTAAGCCTGTTCGTGATCTTTCTGGGTGTCATAGCCTGGGTTTGGCGTCCAGGAAGCCGCAAGGCGCATGATGATGCGGCAAAGTCAATCTTTCGCAACGACAAGAAACCTGCCGAAGGGGATAGCCCCGATGGCCGAGTGAAGGAGGCGTGAA
>JBKBWK010000016.1:51763-64755 GCA_046313895.1 Paracoccaceae bacterium | reverse complement strand
GAAGACGTGGCGGATGACGTGGCGGGGCAGGCCGAAATCCTGTTCCTTGAAGGCTATCTGTATGACAAGCCAAAGGGAAAGCAGGCCTTCGAGCGGGCGGCCAAGCTGTGCCGAGGCAATGGTGGCAAAGCCGGGATCGCCCTGTCAGATCCGTTCTGCGTAGACCGCCACCGTGACGATTTCCGTCGCCTGGTGAAAGAGTTGGACTATGTGATCGGCAATGAACACGAATGGGCGTCCCTGTACCAGGCTGATTTGTCCACCGCACTGGAACAGGCCGCGCAAGATGCCGGGCTGGTGGTCTGCACCCGGTCTGGCCATGACGTGATCCTTGTGCGGGGCGGCGAGAAAGCCGTGGTCCCCGTCAAAAGGATCGTTCCGGTAGACGCCACCGGCGCGGGCGATCTTTTTGCGGCAGGCTTCATCTATGGCATGGCGACGGGGCAAAGCCTTGTGACCGCCGGTCGCATGGGATGCGTCGCGGCGGCCGAGGTGATCAGCCATTTCGGAGCGCGGCCCGAGGCGGATCTGAAAGTTCTGTTCCGCACAGAAGGCCTGATCTGAAGCCGGCGGCACGGAGCCACATGGCGTCGATCCGGTCAATCTCGATCGGGTCGAACCGGTCTGCTTCCTTCCAATACTTGCCCGACGGCACAAAATAGCCCAATTCCGCTTCGGCATGCAGGGCTGCTTCGGTCAGGCGGGGATCGAAGGCATGGGGTCGTTGCGCCGCCAACCCGGACAATGTGGCGCGCGGATAGATCAATCGGCTTTCCCGCGCATCAGACAGGTTCACCACGGCACACCCCGCCCGCGCTGCCAGCACCATGAAACGGGCCGACTTTGCCTCCAGCGAGCGCAAGGTCACGTCATCACGCAAGGGGTCCGCTGTACCGGTGCCGTAAAAATGTGTGGGGCCATTTGCCGGATAGACCATATCACATCCAACCGTGGCCAGAACTTTGGGTCGCAGGGCGCGCAACGACCAATAGGCGGCAGTAAATGCCATCGTGCCCCCGGCATAGACGAACCCACCCAAGGCGTTCTGGATGGGCACATAGTCTGCGGCGGACACGATCCTTTGCCCTTGGAACAACTGCTGCGGATGCCGGTCTTCGGGGAAATCTGACGGGTGGATCAGCACATCCCAGTCCGGACGCACCCGCCAGGCATTGTTGATGGCAACAAGCTGCGCCGTACCCTTCGGCCAGTCTTGTGCCGCCATAACGCCGGGGCCAGAGCCCATGATGATCACCGTCTGCATGTGTCGTCCCTTTTTCCGCTGCGCAGCAAAGTAGGGCGGCAAAATCACAAGACCACGAAAATCTCAGTCTCCGAGTTTGGCGTGAATCTCGTCCAGATCGATCTCACCAATTGGTATCTTGTTTGCAGGATTGTCGAAATCATATTTGAAGACCTGAAAATCGCGCTTGTAGATTTCCCAGATCAGATGCCGCGACATGTCGTCGAAATAGTCTTCTACCGGATGCGCCCGCTTGGGCCCATGGCCTTCACTTTCGTTGAAGCGGGGGATTGCCTTCAGATCGACGGGATGCTTCGGCGTGGTCTTGTCCAGAACGACCTGCATCCCTTCGTTGAACTTTTCGGTATAAAAGATGTGATCATACCGCCCGCCGTTCACAATGAAGGTGGAAACATGCCCCGACATCGCCGACCAGTGAATGTCCGGTTCCATTGGCTTTTTCCAGCGGATGGTGTCACGGGCAAACAAAAGGAACCGGCGAAAGCTTTTGATCTGGTCAAAGTCGAAGGCATCGGTCGGGCTGCCCACCTCGACCCCGTATTTCTGGGTCAGTTGTGGCACAAGGTTGCCGCGATAGCGTTTGCCGTTGCGTTGGATTCCGCAGATCTTGTCAAAAAACGACGAGAGGATCCTCTGGTAAGGATTTCGCACGCAGGTAAAGGCAAAAGATGCGTGGGTCTTCACCGTTCGTTCGATGACCGGCTGGCTGTTTTCCTGCGCCCATTTGTGCAGTCCTGCCTTTGAATCATGGATGTCCCCGCCAAAAAACACGCCATGGTCGGAATAGAACATGATCTGGCCGATGGTCGAACAGGCACATTTCGGCACCACCCGGTACACCATGCTTTCGCTTTCCGTCATCCATGTGCCGGGAAATCCCATATCTTACTGCTCCATTCCGGCCGGGCTTGGGAACCCGATCCTAACTTCTGGTCAGATTCGCAAATAAACTCTGTCGTTTCAACGTGTGATAAAGCTATTTAGGGAAACAGTGACTCGTGTGCCTCGGGAACCGTCGTCAATATGGCAAGAATAGCCTACATCCTTCTGACCCACAAAGACCCGGATGGAATCATCGCGCAAGCCGAACGGTTGTCTGCGGCAGGGGATTTCATCGCGATTCACTTCGACGCGAACGCCAGCCAAAAGGATTTTGACCGCATTCAGTCCGCGCTTGCAGCAAACCCTTCGGTTGTCTTTGCAAAACGCCGCGTGAAATGTGGATGGGGCGAGTGGAGCCTTGTGGAAGCGTCCTTGCTGGCGGTGCGCGCGGCTGTCGATGCGTTTCCCCGCGCCACCCATTTCTTCATGCTGTCCGGCGACTGCATGCCGATCAAATCGGCGGAATACGCCCATGATTTCCTCGATCGCGAAGATGTAGACTACATCGAAAGCGTCGATTTCTTCGGTTCTGAGTGGATCAAGACCGGGATCAAGGAAGAGCGTCTGATCTTCCGCCACTATTTCAACGAACGGACCCATAAATCATGGTTCTATCGCTCGATGGATTGGCAACGCAAACTCGGGCTGACTCGCAAGGTGCCTGCTGACATCCAGATGCAGATCGGCTCGCAATGGTGGTGCCTTCGCCGTCGCACCATTGAACATTTGCTGGACTTTGCCGACCGCCGCAGGGATGTGATGCGGTTTTTCCGAACGACCTGGATTCCAGATGAGACGTTCTTTCAAACCCTGGTCCGCCATCTGGTTGCCGAACATGAAATCCGCTGCCGATCCCTGACCTTTCTGATGTTCACCGACTACGGGATGCCGGTCACATTCTACAACGATCATTACGATCTTCTGCTCAGTCAGGACTACCTGTTTGCCCGGAAGATCAGTCCGCAGGCCAAAGAGCTGAAAAGTCGATTGGGCAGGCTGTATACGACGAAGAATGTTCGGTTCCAGATCTCGAACGAGGGCCGCAGTCTGTTCAAATTCCTGACCGGGCGAGGCCGCATTGGCCGGCGCTTCGCCCCCCGCTTCTGGGAGCGGGAAAGCACGGTCGGACGCGAGCGCCAGTTGATGATGGTGACATGCAAGAAGTGGCATGTTGCCAAACGACTTGTTGATCGCGTACGACAGGTCACGAATATGCCCGCCGTCGATTATTTGTTCAACGAAGACAGCACGCCTCTGCCCGATCTGGGCGGCATCCAGAACACGCTGGAGAAACGCACGCGACATCGTCGGGCATTGGTTCGGATGCTTTTCGACTACTGGCAGACCGACAAACTTGTGGTGTGCATCGACCCGGCAAATGTGGATCTGATGCAGGATTTCTACAATGACAAGGCCATCGTGCGGCTCCTCGAAATTGAATGCGATTTCACCGATGACTATCTGATCGGTCACGCCAAACGGGTCGGTCTGGCCGGAGACCGCACACCGCAGGAAACCATCGACCGACTTTTGCCGACGATCCGCTATGACGTGAAATTTGAATCTGACCGAATTCGCGATGCCGGTTTCAAGGCATTCTACAGGGTCCGCCAATCCGCGACTTCTGATGAAAACACGATGCCATTGGCAGAATTTCTTGATATTCCCGTCGAAAAAGCGCGAGATATCGCGGCCACCGAATACCTGTTTGTGGACTGACCAATGACGAAGACCTATGATCCCACCAATGTTTTTGCCCGCATCCTGCGCGGCGAAATTCCAAACAAAACTGTTTTGGAAACCGAACATACCCTCGCGTTTTATGACATCGCTCCACAGTCCCCGGTACATGTGCTGGTCATACCGAAAGGCGCCTACACGGATTTCGCTGCCTTCGCAGCCATGGCTTCGCCAGAAGAGTTGGTGGACTTTCACCGAAGCACAGCACAAGTCTGCCAGATGCTTGGCCTGACCGGGCCCGAAGGCTTCCGAGCCATAACGAACAGCGGTACACACGGCATGCAAGACGTTCCACATTTCCACCTTCATATTCTCGGTGGGCGGGTTCTGGGCCGTCTCGTTGAACGACTCCCATAGAGCAGCGCGCCATGGGCGCACGCTTTGTGTCTCGTCACGCTCGTTCCGCGCGCGTCCTCGTGTGGCCTCCGGCGGAGATATTTGTCCAAGGTAAAAGCCTTTATCTTGGACAAATATCCCGGGGTGAGGCAAAGCCGAGGGGCAGAGCCCCTATGCAGGGTTGGATCAATGCGCCGCTGCCCAACTCTGACCTTGGCCGGACTCGACGATTAGCGGGACTTTCAGCCTAACTGCGTTGAGGTGGGCCCCTTCCATGACTGCTTTGGCGCGCGTCGTCAGGGTGCCTGCATCCGGTTCTGCAACTTCAAACAGCAGTTCGTCATGAACCTGCAGGAGCATTTTTGCGTCAAGACCGGCAATCGCATCTGGTATATGAATCATGGCGCGCCGGATCACATCAGCGGCTGTTCCCTGGATCGGAGCATTGATCGCCGCACGTTTTGCGAACCCGGCTGTTGGCCCCTTTGCATTGATCTCCGGAGTGTTGATTTTGCGCCCGAAAAGAGTTTGCACATAGCCCGCACCTTGGGCGAATTTGACGGTTTCGGACATGTATTCCTTGATGCCCGGAAATCGCTCGAAATAACGGTCGATGAAGGCCTGAGCTTCACTGCGCGGGATACGCAGGTTTCGGGCAAGACCAAAGCCGGATATGCCATAGATGACACCGAAGTTGATTGCCTTGGCGCGGCGTCTGATGTCGGGTGTCATCTGCGCCAACGGCACGTTGAACATTTCAGAAGCTGTCATCGCATGGATGTCGATGCCATCCTTGAATGCTTGCTGCAACGATGGAATATCGGCGACATGCGCAAGGATGCGCAACTCGATCTGGCTGTAGTCGAGGGAGACAAGAACCCGGCCCTTGGGGGCGACAAAAGCCTCTCGGATGCGACGGCCCTCTTCGGTGCGGATCGGGATGTTTTGCAGGTTCGGGTCGGTGGACGACAGCCGCCCGGTGACTGCACCGACCAGCGAATAAGAGGTATGGACCCGGCCGGTCTCTGGATTGATGTGGTCCTGAAGTGCATCGGTGTAGGTGGATTTCAGTTTCGACAGTTGGCGCCAGTCCAGCACCCGCGCGGCAAGCTGTGCCCCTTGTGGGTGGCTGTCTTCCAGAGTGGTGATGTCTTCCAGAATATCTGCGCCCGTCGCATAGGCACCGGTCTTGCCCTTCTCGCCCCCCGGTAGCCCCAGCCGATCGAACAGGATCTCGCCCAATTGCTTTGGCGAGCCCACGTTGAACCTTTCCCCGGCAAGGGTCTGAATTTCATCTTCCAGGCCTGCCATCTTCTGGGCAAAACTGTTTGACATGCGCGACAGTGTATCGCGGTCCACAAGAACGCCGGCCATTTCCATCCTTGCCAAAACCGGTACAAGCGGGCGCTCCAGCGTTTCATAGACTGTTGTGACTTGTGTCCGATGCAATTGGGGGCGGAACATCTGCCACAGACGCAGCGTTACGTCGGCATCTTCGGCAGCATACTTCACCGCATCGTCGATCGCCACGCGGTCGAATGTGATGGCAGATTTTCCCGAGCCCAGCAGTGGTTTGATCGGGATCGGTGTGTGGCCCAGATAGATTTCCGAAAGCGTGTCCATGCCGTGCCCGTGCAGTCCGGCATGCATGGCATAGGACATCAGCATCGTGTCTTCGATCGGGGCGACCGTAACGCCTTGGCGGGCAAAGATCTTCCAGTCGTATTTCATGTTCTGGCCGATTTTCAGGACCGAGGCGTCCTCCAGCACGGGTTTCAGGATCTCCAGCACAGCGTCGAGAGCCAATTGCCCCGGTACAAGATCGGCCGAGCCGAACAGATCACCGCCACCTTGTTTGTGTCCGATGGGGATATAGCAGGCCCGACCTGGATCGACGCACAGGGAAATGCCCACCAGATCAGCGCGCATTTCATCAAGACTGGTGGTTTCGGTATCCACCGCCACATGGCCGACATCGCGGATCCGGTCGGCCCAGATCTGCAAGGCGGGCAGGGTGTCAACGCGCTCATAGGCGGCGTGGTCAAAAGGTAGGCGGTCCTGAACGGGCGCTACCTGGTGGTCCGGGGCGTCCGTAGCGGTGGGGGCATCCGTCTTCAACCTCTCAGCCACGCGGCGGGTCAGTGTGCGGAACTCCATCTCATGCAGAAAGGACAAAAGCTTTTCCGGTTCGGGCTCGCGCATCTCCAGATCGTTCAACCCGAAATCGAGTGGCACTGCGGCATCCAGAGTCACCAAGCGTTTCGAGATGCGGATCTGGTCGGCATTGTCCACCAAAGCCTCGCGCCGTTTGGGTTGCTTGATATCGCCCGCCCGGTCCAACAGCGTTTCCAGATCGCCGTATTCGTTGATCAAAAGGGCGGCAGTTTTCAGCCCAATCCCCGGTGCACCCGGCACGTTATCGACCGAATCGCCGGCCAGCGCCTGTACATCGACCACCCGTTCGGGGCCGACGCCGAATTTTTCTATCACTTCGTCACGGCCAATCGTGCGGTCTTTCATTGGGTCGCGCATCACCACGCCATTGCCGACAAGCTGCATCAGATCCTTGTCGGATGAAATGATGGTGCATTCACCACCTGCCTCGACTGCCTGCCGGGCAAGGGTGGCGATGATGTCATCGGCCTCGTATCCGTCCAATTCGATGCAGGCGACATTGAACGCACGGGTGGCATCGCGGGTCAGCGGAAATTGCGGGCGCAGGTCTTCGGGCGGCTCGGGCCGGTTGGCTTTGTAAAGCGGGTAGATGTCGTTGCGGAAGGTTTTGGATGAATAGTCGAAGACCACCGCGATATGGGTCGGCACTTCGCGGCCAGATTTGGTCAATTCGCCCCACAGGATGTTGCAAAACCCGGCAACGGCCCCGACCGGCAACCCGTCGGATTTGCGCGTCAGCGGCGGCAGGGCGTGATAGGCGCGGAAAATATAGGCCGAGCCATCGATAAGATGCAGATGGTGACCCTTGCCGAAACCGTCGCCCATAGCCAGACTCCCCGCCGTATCTATTGGATGAGTCTTGCCATGTTCCTGCGTCTGCTGCCACCCTTGCTTGTTGCCGCCAGCCCGGTCTTTTCCGAAGCTGATCTATGCCCGACGACCGATGACGGGTCGAATTGTGTGCGTATCCTTGCTTGTGTGGGCGAGCATGGGCGTTGGTTCCATGGCCGCGCCTTTGGCCGGGGGCAGGGCACGCTGGCGGGGGTGATGAATGACGGGGTCTCCTGCGTCGGCGACTGGACCAGCCGCAACGCCTTTGGCACCGGTCAGGCCAATGTAAGCTGTGATGATGGGATGTCGGTTACAGTGATCTACTTCTATCAGGATGAATACACCGGCACGGCGCTCGGCAAGGGTATTTCCAACCTTGAGGAGGTGGTGGAAAGCTGGTCTGGACTGCATGTGCTCGACTATTTCCGCGATGGAAATCCGTCGGCAGAAGCCGTGATGAAATGTGGAAGTTTCGATATTCCGATCAGCTGACAGCGGGGTCGTGACCGGTACGGACCTGAAGCCGGTCGCAGCATGTCTCAGGCCAGAGTGGATGTGACTGCGTCGCCCAACGCTGCGGATTCGTTGGATCGGCCCCGCGCCATACAGGCGGGAGGGAAGGTTGGTTTGAAACCCCCATCAACCGCCCGCAAGGGGGCAGGACGACGGGAATTATTGGCCTTCGCGGGCAAGTCCTGATCATCGAGCTGTAGGGTGATGATATTGTGCATCTGTTCGTACAGGATCTTTTCCGCGGTGAGGGCAAGGACCTGGCACTGATTGCGGCTTCGCACAGACTTGTGCAGGCAGAGTGCGAAAGCCGGTTGATCATCACAATCCATCCGGCGAACCCGGCCACAGCGGAGGTCTGTCAGGCCAGGCGCCTTTGTGAGCGCCCGTAGCCTCGACTGCCATTCCCCGTCGCGTTGGCTAGGCTGCGGACCTTAATGGTCGTCGTGCGCATGCTCGCGGTCGATCACGTAGCGTTTGTCGCAATAGCCACATTCGACAAAGCCGGTGTCTTGCGGGATGGTCAGCCAGACACGCGGATGACCCAACGCGCCTTCTCCCCCATCACAGGCCACCTTCCAGCGTGTGACAATCTGGGTTTCCGGTGCGTCGATGGTCATGGGCCTGTTCCTTGCAACGTGCTGCGCATGCATCATACGGAAAACCGCAGAACGGGCAAGGGTGGCGCGCAAAAGGATGCACTATGCGCCGATCATCCGGTTGCGCGCTTTCAGAACCTGCAACCACAGCAATCCATGCACCGTTGCACGGGCAGGACGGTATTCGCCGGCAACCCAGGTTGTGCCGCCCTGCGCATCCAGATCCGCGCACATCGCGGTCAGGTCGAACCCGCCGCCACCGGGTTCGTTTCGATTGGGAAAGCCAGCGATCTGAACATGGGTAATTCTGGCACGGTGCGTCGCCCAGACTGCCGTCGCATTGCCGTGAATCTTGTCAGCATGCCACACATCGAATTGCACCCCGATCTGCGGGCAGTTCAAATCGTCAAGGATCCGAGCGGCCTGATCGAAATCGTTCAGGAAATACCCCGGCATATCGTCAGCGTTTATCGGCTCTATGGTCAATTGCAGGTCTGGTGCCTGCTGGCAGGCCCAGGCGAGATTTTCGCGGTATATCTGTTCGGACTGCGGTCCCTTGGCCACTCCGGCCATGACATGCACCCGTTCGGCCCCCAACCGTGATGCAAGCGATGCCGCACGCAAGAACCCGTCGCGAAACCGGTCCTCATCCCCCGGCACGGCCGCAAAGCCACGGTCGCCTGCCGCCCAGTTGCCAGGTGGTGTGTTGATCAGCGCCAATGGCAGACCGGACAGCGCCTTCTCCCAGTCGGACGCTGGATGATCATAGGGAAACAGGATTTCTGCTCCGTCGAACCCGGCCTGCGCGGCCAGTTCTGGTCGGTGCAGGCTGGGCACCTCGGTGAACAGCATTGTCAGGTTGGCAGCAAATCGAGGCATCAGGGAAGGTCAGCCGATGGGATCATGGGAAAGAAAACTCCTGCTGACCAGACGCCGAACCACCCGGTCCCGTCAATCGTTTCCTGCACACCAAGGTCAACCAGCCGATAGAATGTCTTGCGATCAATCAGGGCTTCCATTCCGGCGCGTACATGAACGTAGGGCGATGGCTCGCCAGTGTCCGGATCGCGCGACACGCGAATGGCGTGGTCTGGCCCGGCCAGAACGTCGTCTTCAGTCTTCGTATGAAAGGTCAGGCGCTGATAACTTTTCTCACCTTCGGCGGTGAAATCAACGGCCAGAAACGGGGCGTCGTCCACTTGGATCCCGACCTTTTCGACCGGGGTTACCAAAAAGTACCTGTCCCCGTCGCGCTTCAGGATGGAGGAGAACAGCCTGACCAATCCAAGGCGACCAATCGGTGTCCCGTCGTGAAACCAAGTGCCATCGCGGGCGATACGCATGTCGATGTCACCGCAAAACGGCGGGTTCCACAAATGCACCGGAGGCGGCCCCTTTTTTGGCAGCGCCGCCAAAGACGCCGCCAGTCCCTCGGCCGAAGCAGTAACACGGGTATCGTTGGACATTGGCTTTCGGAGTCCTGCACGTGAATAGGGTCCCAACATCTGGGCTGTTGGGGTGAATGTAAGCTGCCCGCGGTGATTTGACCACCCGTGGCCCGGCACGACTGGGGGCTTGTGCTGCGCCCGGCGACCGGACCGGCGCGGCACAAGTCACGGATTCATTGCGGATTGAAAGGTTGTCCACAGAAGATTTCGCAAGAAATCACTTTACAGGCTTCCGCTTCTGCAACACCATATCTAGTAAGGGTGCTGTCGGGCAGACGCAGCTCCTTGCCAGACACCCAGCATTTCGTGGGTCAGGCCCCGCGGAAGGCATCATCAAGAGGCCGGGCAATGTCACTATCCGAAGATTTCCTGTCAAGCGACGATCTGCATCCAATCGACATCGTCGAAACCTTGGCCGAACACCATGATTGGGAATTCGATCGGGTGACGGACGATCAGATTGCCATGGCAGTCGAAGGGCAGTGGCGCACCTACTCGCTGACACTTGCGTGGTCGGCGCAAGACGAAACCTTGCGGCTGATCTGCACGTTCGAGATAGAGCCGCCCGAAGGCAAGCTGCCGGGGCTGCTCGACGTGGTGAACCGTTGCAATGACATGGTCTGGACCGGTGCATTTACCTATTGGGTCGAACAAAAGCTGATGGTCTGGCGCTATGGGTTGGTTTTGGCGGGCGGTCAGGTGGCCGGACCCGAACAGATTGACCGGCTGATTTCCAGTGCCGTCATGGCGGCTGAACGCTTCTATCCGGCGTTCCAGCTGGTGGGGTGGGGCGACAAGTCCCCGGCCGATGCCATGAAAGTCGCCATTGCCGAGGCTTACGGTCACGCCTAACCTTGCCCCGTCAGGATGGACGGGGAATGTGATGGATCTGGATGTGATCAACCAACGGGGCCTTGTGCTTCTGGGATGCGGGAAGATGGGCTCTGCCATGCTTGAAGGCTGGCTTGCCCAAGGGTTGCGCCCGCAGTCTGTCTGGGTGATCGATCCCCACCCGTCCGATTGGCTTGTGGCTCGGTCGGGGGAAGGCGTTGTCCTGAACGGCGATTTGCCAGCTGCGCCTGCCGTTGTGCTGATCGCGGTCAAGCCGCAGATGATGGGCGACGCCCTGCCGCAGATTGCCGCCTTTGGTGGCGGCGAAACGGTGGTCGTGACCGTTGCCGCCGGCACCACCATCGCGACGTATGAAACCGTGTTCGGCCCGTCCACCCGCATTGTGCGCGCCATGCCAAACACGCCAGCCGCCGTGGGGCGTGGCATCACCGCCATTGTCGGCAACGCGGCCGCGACCCCGGCCGATCTGGATTTGGCCGAAGGCCTGCTGTCGGCTGTGGGTCAGGTGGTGCGGTTGGCGGGTGAGCATCAGATGGATGCCGTTACGGCGGTGTCCGGCTCTGGTCCGGCCTATGTGTTCCACCTGATCGAAGCCCTTGCGTCGGCAGGCGAAGCCGAGGGCCTGCCCGCGCCTTTGGCCATGCAACTGGCCCGCGCCACGGTGACAGGGGCGGGGGAGTTGGCCCATCTTGCACCCGAGACAGCGGCGCAACTGCGCATCAATGTCACCTCGCCAGGTGGCACCACGGCGGCGGCCTTGTCGGTGCTGATGGACCCCGACAGCGGCTTTCCCGCATTGCTGCGCCGTGCGGTCAAAGCAGCAGCAGATCGCGGACGGGAGCTTGGCAAATGACCATCACCTATGACGATTTTCAGAAAGTGGATATCCGCGTCGGCATCATTACCCGTGCGGAACCCTATCCCGAAGCCCGCAAGCCCGCCTACAAGCTTTGGGTCGATTTTGGCGGCGAAATTGGTGAAAGGCGGTCCAGCGCCCAGATCACCCGGCACTATACGCCCGAGATCCTGATCGGGCGGCAGGTCATGGCCGTGGTGAACTTCCCGCCGCGCCAGATTGGCAAGGTTCTGTCCGAGGTGTTGGTCCTTGGCGTTCCTGATGCCGATGGCGAGGTGGTGTTGCTGTCACCCGATCACACGGTGCCCTTGGGCGGAAGGATGTTTTGATGAAACTGCTGATCACCCGCCCCTTGCCCGCTGACGTGGTATCGGCCGCCCGCGCCCGTTTTGATGTGACCCTGCGCGAAAGCACCCTGCCAATGACGGCGGACGAGCTGCGCGCCAGCCTGCGCGATTTTGATCTTGTCCTTCCGACGCTGGGCGATCGCTATCAGGCTGATGTGTTTGCCGATGTGCCCGCGCCGCGCGCGCGGATGCTGGCGAATTTCGGTGTCGGCTATAACCACATCGACGTTGCCGCTGCCCGCGCTGCGGGCCTTGTGGTGACGAACACCCCCGGCGCCGTCACCGACGCGACTGCCGACATCGCCCTGATGCTTATCCTTATGACAGCCCGCCGCGCAGGTGAGGGGGAGCGCCTTGTCCGCGCTGGTCGTTGGCAGGGTTGGCACCCGACCCAGATGCTGGGCATGCATGTGTCTGGCAAGCGGATCGGCATCATCGGTATGGGGCGCATCGGAAAGGCCATTGCCCGACGGGCGCAGGCCGGGTTTGGCATGCAGGTGGTGTTCTTCAACCGCTCGCCCGTCGCCGATGCCGGCGTTCCTGCGCGTCAGGTCAGCATGGCCGAGGCGATGGCCGCCGATGTCGTGGTGGTGGCTGTGCCCGGTGGCAAAGACACGCATCATCTGATCAACGCGCTCACGCTTGCGCACATGCAGCCGCATGCGATCATCGTCAATATCAGCCGCGGCGATGTTGTGGACGAAGCCGCCCTCGCCGCTGCCCTGATCGGCGGGCAGATCGCTGGGGCCGGACTGGATGTTTATGAATTCGAGCCACAGATTTCCCCGGCCCTGCTGGCCTTGGAAAACGTAACCTTGCTGCCGCATCTTGGCACTGCGGCGCTTGAGGTGCGCAGCAACATGGGGCTTATGGCCGTTGACAATCTGCTTGCTTTTGCCGACGGCCACCCCCTTCCCAATCCGGTCTGACAGACATGCCCCGCGCATTTCAGATGACTTCCGCCAATGGTGCTGGTCGCCCCGACGCAAGGCCCTGTGAAGGCGAAAGTGGACAGGTGCCCCGCTACGGAGTCGGGCGATGATCATTTCCCGCGGCCGGCGGTTCATCTTTGTGCATATCCCCAAGACCGGTGGAACGGCGCTGTCGCTGGCTCTGGAGGCGCGGGCAATGAAGGACGATATCCTGCTGGGC
>JBKBWK010000016.1:0-51668 GCA_046313895.1 Paracoccaceae bacterium | reverse complement strand
TGGGAACACGCCAAAGGCGCGGGCTCGCAAGGGTCGGTTGCGCGGGGTAAAGGCGGCGGGGCGGTTGTGGAAACATTCAACCTTGGCCGACATCGTCGGGCTTGTGTCAGAGGATGATATCGCCGGTTTCTTCACCTTTGCACTGGTGCGCAACCCATGGGATCGAGCGGTCAGCTATTATCACTGGTTGCGGTCGCAGTCCTTTGCACACCCCGCCGTTGGTTTGGCCAAAGCACATGACTTTTCGGGTTTTCTGAACCACGCGCAAACCCGCATGGCGTTGCAGTTGTGGCCCTATGGCGCCTATATGCGCAATTCAGCAGGGGTGGAATGTGCCCGGCTCTTTGCCCGGCTGGAAGTCTTGGCCGATGATCTGACCCCACTTGAGGCGCATCTGGGCTTTCGCCTCGTCGTCAGGCGGGCCAACGCATCTGATCGGCCACCAGATTGGCGGCCCTTTTTTTCGGATGCGGATGCCGAACTCATCGCGTCGCTCTGCGCCGAAGACATCGACAGATTTGGGTACGATTTCAACGGATTGCGATGATTTTTCGGCGCAATGTTCATTGCGACAGGATCAGGCCTTCGGCGGCGCCGGATCTGGTGTGTCCTATGACCGGGTCGGCAGGCGCCGCTATGCACGATGCACGGCAGCGCCTGCCAAGGGTGCTGGTCTAGGCGGCCTTTTGCTCGGTCTTGCCGTAGAAGCGCGCGCCCGATGCCGCCATGTCGCGCAGCATTTTCGGCGTGGCAAAACGTGCACCATGGGTGGCCGTCAGGTCATCGCAAATCTCGACTGCACGCGGGGCGCCGATGATATCAAGCCACGAGAACGGCCCGCCCGACCACGGCGCAAAGCCCCACCCCAAAATCGCCCCCACATCGCCTTCGCGAATGTCGGTCAGCACGCCGTCTTCCAGCGCCCGCACGGCCTCTAGAACCTGTGCCATCAGCAGGCGGTGCTGCACTTCGGTCAGACTGGGCTGGTCCTTGGCCACCGGATAGCGGGCCACCAGACCGTCCCAAAGTCCCTCGCGCTTGCCGGCCGCGTCATAGCTGTAAAAGCCTGCATTGGCTTTTTTGCCCATCCGACCCTGCTCTGCCATCCAGAACAATACCTCGTCCACCGCACCATCAGGATAGGCATCACCCATGGCGGCACGCGTGGCTTTGGCGATCTTCACGCCAAGATCAATCGAGGTTTCGTCCACCAGTTGCAGCGGACCCAAGGGCATGCCGACCAATTTGGCCGCGTTTTCCACCAATGCCGGTTCCACCCCTTCGGCGACCATACGGATGCCTTCGTTGATGTAGGGTATGATGCAACGGTTGGCGTAGAAGAACCGCGCATCATTGACCACGATCGGCGTTTTGCGGATCTGGCGCACATAGTCCAGTGACTTGGCCACCGCGCGATCGCCGGTTTCCTTGCCTCGGATGATCTCCACCAGCAGCATCTTGTCCACAGGCGAAAAGAAATGGATGCCGATGAACTGGTTTGGCCGCTGGCTGGCTTTCGCCAGATCGGTGATCGGAAGGGTGGAGGTGTTGGTGGCAAAGATGCAGTCAACGCCCACTACGGCCTCGACCTTGGCGGTGACCTCGGCCTTGACCTTCATATCCTCGAATACCGCTTCGACGATCAGATCACACCCTGCCAGTGCAGCGTAGTCAGTGGTCGCGGTGATGAGACCGAGCACTTCGGCCTTTTTCTCTGCTGTCACCTTTTTGCGCTGGATGCCCTTGTCGAGAATACCCTCGGAATAAGCCTTGCCACGATCCGCCGCATCCTGCGCCGCATCGATCAGCACCACCTCGATCCCGGCATTGGCCGAGACATAAGCGATACCTGCGCCCATCATGCCTGCCCCGATGATCCCGACCTTCTTAACGGTCTGATCGGGGGCTTCCGGCCGGTTTGCGCCTTTTTCCAAGGCTTCCTTGTTGATGAACAGGCTGCGGATCATCGCACTGGACGACGGGTTCATCAGCACCGAGGTAAAGTGCCGTGCCTCGATCTTCAGGGCGGTGTCGAACGGCACCAGAGCGCCTTCATAGACGGCGCTCAGCAGGGCCTTGGCCGCGGGGTAGACGCCCATGGTCTTGCCATGCACCATCGCACTGGCCCCGACAAAGGTCATGAAGCCCGCCGGATGATAGGGCGCGCCGCCGGGCATCTTGTAACCCTTGGCATCCCATGGCTTGACCAGATCGGCCTCTTTTGCCGCCAACACCCACTCTTTGGCACGGGTCAGCAGGTCTTGGGGCGCGACGACTTCATCTATCAGCCCGCCCGCCTTGGCACCTTTGGGATCAGACAGCTTGCCTTCCAGCAGAAAGGGCGCGGCCATCATGGCGCCCAACTTGCGCACCAGCCGGGTTGTGCCGCCGGCACCCGGAAAAATGCCGACCATGATTTCCGGCAGGCCGATCTTTGCCTTCGGGTTGTCGGCGGCGATGATCCGGTGGCACGACAGCGGCAGTTCCAGCCCGATGCCAAGCGCGGTGCCGGGCAGGGCGGCCACAATCGGCTTGCCGCCTTTCAGCGTCTTGGGGTCCATCCCGGCGCGTTCGATCTTGCGCAGGATGGCATGCATGTGCATCACGCCGGTAAAGATCCCTTCGGCCCCGCCGTCATCGCGCATCTTGGCGATCACGTTCAGGTCCATCCCGCCGGCAAAGTCCTTCTTTGCGCTGGTGATGATGATGCCCTTGACGCCTGCATCGGCGAGGGCAGTGTCGATATGGGCATTGAGTTCCGCAAAGCCTGCAAGAGACATCACGTTCATCGACTTGGCGGGCACGTCCCAGGTGATGGTGGCGACGCCATCAGCGTCAACGGCATAGGTGAAATCGGTCATGGTATGCTCCTTTGCCTGTGTCAGACGCGTTCGATGATGGTGGCCACACCCATGCCGGATGCGATGCACAACGTGGCAAGGCCCACGCCTTTGCCGGTACGCTCCAATTCATCCAGCACGGTGCCGATGATGATCGCGCCGGTGGCCCCCAAGGGGTGACCCATGGCGATTGCGCCGCCATTCACGTTGACCACGGCCGGGTCCACATCAAAGGCTTGCATGAAACGAAGGACCACGGCAGCAAATGCCTCATTCACTTCGAACAGGTCGATGTCGCTGATGGTCATGCCAGACTCGCGCAGGATCTTTTCCGTGACCGGAACCGGCCCGGTCAGCATGATGGTGGGATCGGTGCCGATCTTTGCTGTGGCGCGGATGCGGGCGCGCGGCTTCAATCCATGCGCTTCGCCGAATTCCTTGTTGCCGATCAGGATCGCTGCCGCACCATCCACAATGCCGGATGAGTTGCCTGCATGGTGGATGTGGGTGATCCGCTCCAGATGCGGGTATTTCATCAAGGCCACCTTGTCGAAACCGGGCATCACCTCACCCATGTCCTTGAAGGCGGGCTTCAGGGCCCCCAGCGCCTGCATATCGGTGCCGGGACGCATGTATTCGTCATGGGAAAGGATCGGCAGGCCATTCTGGTCGCGGATGGTGATGACCGATTTGGCAAAGCGTCCCTCTTGCCATGCCACAGCGGCCCGTCGTTGCGACTCCACCGCCAGAGCGTCGGCCTGATCGCGGGTAAAGCCGAACTCGGTGGCAATGATGTCAGCCGAAATGCCTTGCGGCACGAAATAGGTCTTCATGGCAAGCGACGGATCCGCCGCAATGGCGGCGCCATCGCTGCCCATGGCCACGCGGCTCATCATTTCGACCCCGCCGGCGATGTAGGCTTGGCCAGCACCGGCCTTGACCTGATTGGCAGCAAGGTTAACGGCCTCCATGCCCGATGCGCAAAACCGGTTGATGGCAAGGCCGGGGATGGATTCGTCCAGATCGGACAGCAAAACGGCCGAACGGGCCAGACAGGCCCCCTGTTCCCCGACCGGTGTGACATTGCCCCAGATCACGTCCTCGACCGCATGCCCGTTCAGCCCGTTGCGGTCCTTGACCGCGTTCAGGATCTTGGCCGAAAGTGCAACCGAGGTAAGTTCGTGCAGGCTGCCATCGGAGCGGCCCTTGCCGCGTGGGCTGCGAACGGCGTCATAAATGTATGCGTCTGACATGTGGTCCTCTCCTTATACCCGGTCGGATGGATTGCCGGGCATCAATTCATAGGGGTGTTTCCAGCCGGGAAGATCCGCGATGCGGTTCAGCCAGCCGTCGATATGGGGCCAGTCCGAGCGGTCAAAACCGAAGGGCTCGGGGTAGTAAAGATAGCCGCAGCAAGACAGATCGGCGATGGTGGGGGCGTCTCCGACAATCCAGTTGCGTTGTGCGAGATGGGTGTCCAGCACGGCATAGGCCGCCTTCAGCCGGGCCTGCAGGAATGGCACAACACCTGCGGGCTGTTTGTCGGCAGGCAGGAAATTCATCAGATACCGTACCGTGCCAACGTTCGACGAAAGCTTGTGATTGTCCCACAGGATCCAGCGCAAGACCTCGGCCTGTTCGGTCGTCGATGTGCCGCCAAACCGGCCAGCCTTTTCAGCGATGTGCAGCAAGATGGTGCCGGATTGAGTCAGCACATGATCGCCTTCGACCAGCACCGGTACCTCACCCATTTCATTCAGAGCACGAAACTCGGCTGTGCGGGTTTCTCCATTGAAGAAATCCACGAAACGCGCCTGCCACGGCGTGCCGGTCAGCGTCAGAGCAAGTGCGCACTTGTAGGCATTGCCGCTTTCGCCGAAGCAATAGAGCTGGGTGGTCATCGCGATCCTCCATCTGTTGCGCCCCGTGGTTGATGCCGGGGGTTTTCCACCCCCGGACCCCCGGAGGATATTTGGGAACAGATGAAGGCAGCGATCAGCGTTTGCGGCCTTCCAGTTCCGAGTTGAACAGCCTGAGCCTGTGGGTCAGGTTGTCCTTGTGCATCACGCTGTCGAAGTGTTCGAACAGGAACGACAGCGCTTCTCCCTCATCCAGACCGGCCTCGGTGGCAAAGCGTTTGAGCCTGCGGTAGCCATCTTCCGTCATGGCGACGGGAAATCTGCGGGTCAGGCGAAAGCGTTTGGGCATCTGAAGTCTCCGGCATGGGTAGAGGCGGAAGGTGTTCCGCCCCCATTCTGCCGCAAGCTTAGAACGCGTCAGCCGACAAGGCCATCACCGTCTCGGCCCCGGTTTCGATGCGGGCGAGGTGCATGGTGCAGGCAGGCAACTGTCGTGCCATGTAGAACCGGCCGGTGGCGATCTTGGCCTCCAGAAAGTCACGGTCGGCGTGGCCCGCGTCGAGCGCGTCATAGGCCGCTTTTGCCATGCGGGTCCACATCAGGCCAAGGCAGACATGGCCCATCAGGTGCATGAAGTCATACGACCCCGACAGCGCGGCATTCGGGTTCTTCATGCCCGATTGCATGAAGAACATGCCGGCTTGTTGCAGTTGCTTGGACGCCAGTTTCAGCGGCTCTGCAAAGCCCTTCATCCGGTCGTCGCCGTCATGCGCGCGGCACTCGGTCTTCACCATCTCGAAAAACGCCATCACGTGCTTGCCGCCATCCTGTGCCAGCTTGCGGCCCACGAGGTCGAGTGCCTGCACGCCATTGGCACCCTCATAGATCATCGCAATCCGGGCATCGCGTGCGAACTGGGACATGCCCCATTCCTCGATATAGCCGTGTCCGCCGAACACCTGCTGGGCCTGCACCGCCATGTCGAAGCCCTTATCGGTCTGGAAGCCCTTTATGACCGGGATCATCAGGCTGACCAGCCCTTCGGCCGTCGCATCGCCCTGACGTACCGAACGGTCGATCAGATGCGCTGCCCAGAAGGTCAGGGCGCGGGCGCCTTCGACAAAGCTCTTTTGCTCCATCAGGTTGCGGCGGATATCGGGGTGGACGATCAGCGGGTCCGCTGGACCTTGGGGATTTTCGGCCCCGGTCACGGCGCGCCCCTGAATACGGTCTTTCGCATAGGCCAGCGCATTTTGATACGCTGCTTCGGCCTGCGCATAACCTTGCAACCCGACGCCGAGCCGCGCCTCGTTCATCATGGTGAACATGGCGCGCATGCCTTTGTGCAGGTCGCCCAGAAGCCAGCCCTTGGCGCCGTCATAGTTCATCACGCAGGTGGCGTTGCCGTGGATGCCCATCTTTTCTTCGATCTTGCCGCAGGACAGCGCGTTGCGGTCGCCAAGCGAGCCGTCTTCATTCACGACAAACTTCGGGACGATGAACAAAGAGATGCCTTTGCTACCCTCTCCACCGCCGGGGGCTTTGGCCAGCACCAGATGGACGATGTTTTCGGCCAGGTCATGTTCGCCCGCCGAGATGAAGATCTTCTGCCCGGTGATCAGATAGCTGCCATCCGGCTGGGGTTCGGCCTTGGTGCGCATCAGCCCCAGATCGGTGCCGCAATGCGGTTCGGTCAGGTTCATGGTGCCGGTCCAGTCGCAGGACACCATCTTTGGCAGATACATGGCCTTCTGTTCCGCCGAGCCGTGGGTGTGTATCGCGGAATAGGCCCCATGCGTCAGGCCCTGATACATGTTGAACGCCATATTCGCGCTGACAAAGATTTCACCGACAGCCGTTCCCATCAAATAGGGAAGACCCTGACCGCCATAGTCGGGGTCACAATCCAGTGCCGTCCAGCCGCCGTCTTTCATGGCCTTGAATGCGCCGTCGAAGCCTTTGGGCGTGCGCACCACGCCATTTTCCAGATGGCAGCCCTCGCGGTCGCCCACGCTATTCAGCGGCGCAAGAACCTCTGATGCGACTTTTCCCGCCTCTTCCAGCACAGCCGCGGTGAACCCTTCATCCAGATCGGCATAGCCGGGGGTGTCGGCGGCGGTGACCTTGAGCACGTTGTGCAGCAAAAACTGCATGTCCTTTACGGGGGCGGTGTAGGTCGGCATCTGTGCTCTCTCCCTTGGGCGTATGGTGGTGTTATTCAGCCGCGCGGCGCAGCCCGGCGATCATCGCCCCGCCTGCGTCGAGTTCGGCCCTCAATTCGGCAATCGCCACATCCAGTTCGGCGCGCTGCGCCTCCATCTGGGACAGGCGCTGCTGGGCAAGTTCGTAGGTTCGGATGGTCTGCGCGTGATTGGATCCGTCGCGGTCATAAAGATCTAGGATCTGGCGGATGTCTTCCAGACTGAAGCCAAACCGTTTGCCACGCAGGATCAGCGTCAGTCGCGCCCTGTCGCGGCGGGTGAACAGGCGACGTGTGCCGTCCCGATGCGGAAACAGCAGCTCTTTCGATTCATAGAACCGCAAAGTCCGTGGAGTGACCTCGAACGTGTCACACATTTGTCGAATGGTCATCAGGTCGTTGGTCATCGGTTCACACTCGCGGGTACGCTACATCTGCCAAACAGATGTGGTCGCAGGGATCACCATACCAGACCGCTTGACGTTAACGTAAATGTAACGTCACGTCAGAAAACCGGGTGACGTGATGTCAGCGCAATGATCAATTGCGGCGGAGTTTAACGACTTCGCGCAATTGCCCCTGTCTGCGGTCGGACTATTTGAGGTGGCGAAATCCGGCAGGGGCAGTCAAGGCATGCGCACATTGGTAATCGGCAGTTCGGGCGGAATAGGAGCGGCAATTCACGCGGCGGCGGGGGCAGGTGCTGTCGGGCTGTCGCGCAGCCGCGACGGGTTGGACCTCACCGATGAGGCCAGCATTGTGCGGGTCATGGGGGCTCTGGACGGCACCTTCGACCGGATCATGGTGACGACGGGCGCATTGGAATTGAACGGTGTGCCGCCGGAAAAGTCTGTGCGCGCGCTGAATCCCGACGGGCTGGCCGCGCAATTCGCGGTAAATGCCATTGGGCCCGCGCTGGTGTTGAAGCACAGTTTGCGTCTTCTGCCAAAGGACCGCCCCGCACGCTTTGCCGTTCTGTCGGCGCGGGTGGGCAGCATTGGCGACAATCGACTTGGTGGCTGGTACAGCTATCGCGCTGCCAAGGCCGCGCTGAACCAACTGATTCACACAGCTGCCATCGAGATTGCCCGCAGCCACCCGCTGGCGGTGGTGGTCTGCCTGCATCCGGGCACGGTAGCGACGCCACTGACGGCGACATACGCAGGATCCCACCCGACAGTGACCCCTGATCAGGCCGCCGCCAACCTGTTGACCGTGCTTGACGGCCTGACCCCGGCAGATACGGGAGGCTTTTTCGACTGGCAAGGAAACGTCATTCCATGGTGAGACGCCTTGTCCTTGTTCTGGGTGATCAGCTTTCACCCGATCTGTCGGCGCTGCGCGCGGCTGACCCGGCCCATGATGTGGTGGTGATGGCCGAGGTGATGGCGGAAGGCAGCTATGTGCCGCACCATCCGCAAAAGATCGCACTGATCCTGTCGGCCATGCGCCACTTTGCAACCCAGCTGGTCTCGCAGGGATGGCGGGTTGACTACAGTCGTCTGGACGAACCCGACAACAGCCAGTCGATCTCCGGCGAGCTCTTGCGCCGCGCTGCGGCACATGGCGCGACGGAAATTCTGTGCACGCGCCCCGGTGAATGGCGGTTGATCGAGGCACTGGACGATCTGCCGGTGCCGGTTACGCAGCTGCCGGATGATCGATTTGTGTGTTCTGATGCCGAATTCGCAGCTTGGGCAGAAGGCCGCAAGCAGTTCCGCATGGAATGGTTCTACCGCGAAATGCGGCGAAAGACCGGCCTGTTGATGCAAGGTGGTGGACCTGCGGGCGGACAATGGAACTTTGACCACGACAACCGGAAGGCGGCGAAGCCCGACCTGTTCCGTCCCCGCCCGCCGCAGTTTACTCCGGACACGACGACGCAAGAGGTGCTGGCTCTTGTAGAGACGCGGTTTCCCGAACATTTCGGCCGACTGCGCCCTTTTGGCTGGGCCGTGACCCGCAGCGACGCGCTGCAGGCGCTGTCACATTTCATCGCCCATTCCCTTTCCACCTTTGGCGACGAACAGGACGCCATGTTGGCTGCTGACCCGACACTGAGCCATTCGCTGTTATCGCCCTACATCAATATCGGTTTGTTGCACCCGCTGGAGGTCTGCAACGCCGCCGAAGCGGCGTATGCAGCGGGCAGCGCCCCCCTGAACGCGGTCGAAGGTTTCATTCGCCAGATCATCGGCTGGCGCGAGTACATGCGTGGCATCTATATGCTGCACGGTCCGGGCTATGCAGACCAGAACGCCTTGGGGGCCAGTCGCCCACTGCCTCCGCTGTATTGGGGGGAAAAGACTGACATGGCCTGCCTTTCGCACGCCGTCGGGCAAACCCGCGATCTTGCTTACGCCCATCATATTCAGCGCCTGATGGTGACGGGGAATTTTGCGATGCTGGCCGGCGTCAGCCCGCAAGCCGTGCATGAGTGGTATCTGTCGGTTTACATTGATGCCTTCGAATGGGTGGAAGCCCCCAATACCATCGGGATGAGCCAGTTTGCCGATGGCGGCATGTTGGGGTCAAAACCTTATGCGGCGTCGGGTGCCTATATTGATCGAATGTCGGATTACTGCGGCGGGTGTCGGTATCGGGTGGCCGACAAGACCGGGCCAAAAGCCTGTCCATTCAATCTTCTGTACTGGGATTTTCTGATCCGTCACCGTGATCGATTTGCCGTCAACCCACGCATGGCGCAGATGTACCGCACCTGGGACAAGATGGACGCGGCGCGCAAGGCGACAACCCTGGCAGAAGCCGGGGCTTTCCTGTCCCGTCTCGACGCGGGTGAACCGGTCTGACCAGCGAACCGGCGCCACCTCGGGGGGCATCGAGCCCCCGCTTGGTGGCGTTGCCACGGGATGCGGTAGCGAGACGCGGATGGGATGTCAGTTTTGCGTCTCTGCGGCCGGGGCGGGTGCCATCAGGATGCCGTTTTCCCAAATCCCCTCGGCCACTTGCCCGCTTGCGTAAGTCAGCTTGCCCTGACCCGAGCGGCGCCCTTTGACAAAACCACCCTCGTAGACGTCCCGCGTGGGATAGGTCGCAACGCCAGCGCCTTCGATTTCGCCGCCGACCCAATCCCCAACATAGCGGAATCCGTCTGGCCCGGAAAGTTCGCCCTTGCCCGAGCGCAATCCGGCGACAAAGCTGCCGGTGTAGACCGTGCCATCGGCATAAGTGGCTGTGCCAGTGCCTTGCCTTTGGCCATCGACCCAGCCGCCAACGTATGTATAGCCATCCGGCAGGGTAATGCTGCCTTCGCCGTGGGGTTTTGCGGCCTTGAAGCCGCCGGTATAGATCGCGCCATTGGCGTAGGTCGCCGTGCCGATCCCGTCGATCACGCCGGCAACCCATGTGCCATCATAACTTGATCCGTCGGCGTAGGTGATCTTGCCCGGGCCGTCTGCCTGATCGTCCTTCACGGCCCCTTCGTAGGACGAGCCATCTGGAAAAATGATCTTGCCCATACCGGTCAGACGACCTGCAACCCAGTCACCGTCCAGCACAGTGCCGTCCTTGGCGCGGAAGACGCCCTGACCGGATCGCTTGTCGGTCTGAAAGCCGCCCTCGTAAACGTCGCCATTGGCATAGGTTGTCTTGCCTTGCCCTTGGCGCTGGCCCTCGGTGAAGTCACCCTCATAGACATCGCCGTTGGGTTGGGTCAGCCGCCCGGTGCCGTTGATCTGCCCCATCGCCCAGTCGCCCACATAAGTCAGACCGTCGGGCATGGTCAGCGTGCCTTTGCCGTGGCGATCCCCTGCTTTCAGCGTCCCGTCGAAAACTGCACCATCGGCATAGGTGATCCTGCCCGCGCCTTCCTTCAACCCGTCAAGCCATGCCCCGTCATAGCGATAGCCGCCGGGGCCTTCCTGCACGCCTTGTCCATGGTGCTTTCCATCGACGAACGCCCCGGTATAGACAGATCCGTCAGGATAGCGTGCAACCCCGGTGCCGGTCATCTTGCCGTCTGTCCAGTCTCCTTCATAGCTGCCGCCATTTCCGAATATGATCTTGCCGCGCCCTTCGGGTTTGCCCGCCGCGAACACGCCCTCATAGACTGATCCGTTGGGATAGCGCGCCACGCCGTTGCCACGGATTTCACCCGCAGTCCACTCGCCGGTGTAGCTGTAGCCATTGGGCAGGGTGTAGGTTCCGGTCCCATGCTGTCGCCCGTTCAGGAAGGTGCCTTCGTAGAACGATCCGTCATCATATTGCTTGGTGACGATATCCCCCTCTTGCGCCAGAGCGCCGCCCGGCAGGCCAAGGCCCAGAACCAACGCCCACAGCACTGTAGTTACCCCTAGGCGCATCCAGACCCCCCCCCGCCGCATTTTCGCGCAAAGCCTACCTGTGCGGCTTCGCGCTGACAAGCTGTCCGGGCAATGACATCCAGTCTGGGCAAAGTCCTGCAATCACTTTCCCTTGGCGGGCAACCTGCTAGAACCAGATCAACCGCTTCTGAGAGGTGCCGCCATGGCCGATCTGTTCCGCATTACCCTTGCCCAGTTGAATCCAACGGTGGGCGACTTGCGTGGCAATGCCGCCAAGGCCCGCTCGGTCTGGGAACAGGGGCGCGCCGATGGATCGGATCTTGTTGCACTGACAGAGATGTTCATCACGGGCTATCAGACGCAGGATCTGATCCTGAAGCCCGCATTTCAGCAGGCCGCGATCGCGGCAATCCGTCAGCTTGCTGTCGATTGCGCCGATGGCCCCGCACTGGCCATCGGGGGCCCTGCGGTGCAGCACGGGCGGCTATACAACGCCTATTACATCCTGCAGGGCGGGCAAATCAGCGCGACGGTGCTGAAACATCATCTCCCCAACGATTCGCTGTTTGATGAAAAGCGCATCTTCACCCCGGCCGATGTGCACGGTCCCTATACCATCAATGGCGTTCGTATCGGATCGCCGATTTGCGAAGATGCATGGCACCCGGATGTGGTGGAAACGCTGGCGGAAACCGGGGCCGAGATCCTGCTGGTGCCCAATGGCAGCCCCTATCACCGTGGCAAGCCCAATCTAAGGCTCAATTTGATGGTTGCGCGCGTGATCGAAACCGGTTTGCCGCTGGTTTATCTCAACATGGTCGGCGGTCAGGATGACCAGGTGTTTGACGGGTCCAGCATGGTCTTGAACCCCGGCGGGCGACTGACGGCGCAATTGCCGCAGTTCGACGAACATGTGACCCAGATCACCTTTCGCCGCACGCCGGACGGCTGGCATGCCGATGCCGATGCGATCGCCCCGATTCCGCCGATTGGCGAAGCAGACTATCGTGCCTGTGTGCTGTCCGTGGCGGATTACTTCGCCAAGACCGGGTTCAAAAAAGCTGTGCTTGGCCTGTCGGGCGGGATCGACTCCGCCATCGTCGCGGCTATTGCCGCCGACGCGCTGGGGCCGGAAAATGTGCGCTGTGTGATGCTGCCTTCCGAATTCACCAGCTCCCATTCGCTGGAGGATGCCGAGAAATGCGCCCGCGCCTTGGGGTGCCGATTGGACACCGTGCCGATCACCGCTGCGCAAAAGGCCGTCGGCGACACGCTGGCGCCGCTGTTTGCGGGCACCGACGAAGGCATCACCGAAGAAAACATCCAGTCGCGTCTGCGCGGGGTGATGCTGATGGCGATATCCAACAAGTATGGCGAGATGCTGCTGACCACCGGCAACAAGTCCGAAATGGCGGTCGGCTATTGCACGATCTATGGCGACATGAACGGCGGCTATAACCCTGTGAAGGACATGTATAAAACCCGCATGTTCCTGACGGCCCGCTGGCGCAATGATAACCACCGGGAGTGGATGAAGGGTCCGGCGGGCGAAGTGATTCCCGAGCGGATCATCACCAAGCCGCCGTCAGCGGAGCTGCGCGCCAACCAGACCGATCAGGACAGCCTGCCGCCCTATGAGGTGCTGGACGCAATCCTTGAAGGTCTGGTGGAGCGGGAGGCCTCGGTGGCCGATCTGGTTGCCGAGGGCTTTGACCGGGATACCGTGAAAAAGATCGAACACCTGCTGTACATCGCGGAATACAAACGCTTTCAATCCGCCCCCGGCACGCGACTGACGCAAAAGGCGTTCTGGCTGGATCGGCGCTATCCGATTGCCAACCGCTTTCGCGACCAAAGCGGTTGAAGGCCTAGATCTCACGCGCAGCCGCGTCGTGCATCAGCCGCATCACGTCCTCGGCGCGGCACAGTTGGGTGGCGTCGGTCATCACCGCAGCGGCCGCTGCTGCGGATGCCATAGACAGCGCCTGTGCCGCATCTTGCCCGCGCGCAAGGCTTAGGACAAAGGCCGCGACAAAGCTGTCGCCCGCGCCCACGGTCGATTTCACCCGCACCTTCGGCGCGGGCGAGAAAAGCCGCCGCCCGGCTTCGGCCAACACATTGCCTTCCGCCCCGCGCGCCACGATCACCCGCTTTGCCACACCGCGCGCCACCAGTTCCGAGGCGAAATCGGCTGTGTCGGTCAAGGTTTCCAGCCGCCGCCCGGCCAGTTCTTCGCCTTCTTCGCCATCCATGCGCAGGACGTCCAACCCGGGAATTGGATGGCGCACAGCTTCGGTCAATGCAGCACCGGATGTGTCTAGCACAACCAAGGATCCTTCCATGCTGGCGGCAAGTTTCGCGGGGAAATCGGCCGGCACACCCGGCGGCTGGCTGCCCGAAATCACGCTATACCCGCCAGGTCGTGCCGTGGCCGACAGCAGGGTGAATACCCGCGCGCGCTCTGCCGAACCCCAGACCGGACCGGGCAGCATGAAGCGGTATTGCTTGCCCGTGGATCCTTCGGTGACCGTCAGGCTTTGACGCGTCTCGCCGGGACCGAGGATTGACAGAAACGTAACCCCTTCCGCCCGGATCAGGCCTGCAAGACGATCACCCGTCAGTCCTCCCAAGGCCACCAGCGCCAAAGAGTCGCCGCCCAAGGCCTTGATGGCCCGACTGACGTTCAACCCGCCGCCCCCCGGATCCAGATGCGGGTCAGAGCAGCGCAGCTTGTGCCCCGGAAGGATGTCGGCGACCTCGGTTGCCATATCAAGCGCAGGGTTCAGCGTAAGGGTCAGGATCGGGGCTTGCATCGGCATGTCCTATTGTTAGGCATCCATGTTAGCGCCAACAGGAACTGACGGAAAGCATTGGATTGCCGCACATGCTACCAGCGCTTGGTTGTGCCATTGCGCACCAAGGTTGCGCGGAATCAAGGACTATTCAACATGCTTGCACAGACGTAGTTTCACCTTTGTCAAACCAAGCCCGGAGGCACTGAAATGTCCGTAAAGCTCGCCGTCCTGTTTTACTCAACCTATGGCACCAATCATCAAATGGCGGAAATCGCGGCTGATGCCGCGCGTGCGGCGGGCGCTGACGTCCGGCTGCTGCGCATAGCCGAAACCGCACCGGACGCCGTGGTGAACGGTCAGGATGGTTGGAAAGCGCAAGTGGAAAAGGCCGCCACACTTCCGGTGGCAAAGCCCGAAGACATGGAATGGGCAGACGCCTACATCTTCTCGGCCCCGACCCGTTTTGGTCAGGCCCCAAGCCAGTTGCGCGCCTTTATCGACACGCTGGGTGGGCAGTGGTTTACCGGAAAGCTGGCCAACAAAGCCGTCAGCGCCATGACCAGCGCGCAAAATGCGCACGGTGGGCAAGAAGCGACCATTCTTGGGCTCTACACCACATTCATGCATTGGGGCTCGGTCATTGTGGCACCGGGGTACACCGATCAGGCGTTGTTTGCGACCGGCGGAAACCCCTATGGCTACAGCCATACCCAAGGTGCTGAATTTGACGACAAGGCTCGTGCATCTATTGGCCATCAGGCCAAGCGCACGGTCGAGATCGCCGCAAAACTGAAGGCATGACCAAAAACGAAGGGGCGGGAAAACCCGCCCCCAGACTGCCAGTAACAGGGCAGGATCTACCGCCCAGTTGACTTAGCCGTTCAGCATCATCTGATAGCTGACCGGCACAAAGCGGAAACCGTCGCCCATGGCCTCGACGTATCCTACGCCAGGGAACGGCATGTGATAGCCTACAAATGGCACACGGTCGGCGGCCAACATTCCGAACAGCGCCTTGCGAGTGGCTGCCGCTGCGGCTTTGTCCATGTCGAAGCGGACTTCCCAATCCGGTTTTTGCAGCGACCAGACATAGTGGTTGGCGGCGTCAGCGGCGAGCACCAGGTTTTGGCCTTCGCTTTCCAGCCGATAAGCCATGTGGCCTGGGCTGTGACCGAAGGCTGCCATGGCGGTGACACCAGAAACGACCGATCCGCCGTCTTCAAGGAAGGTCATTTTGTCATTCTGTGGTCTGACCTTGCCATCAAAGCCTTCATTTCCGGCCTGTGACCAATGGTTGTGCTCAACCGATCCGGTGACGTAGCGTGCGTTGGGGAACGTGACGCCAGCATCGCCTGCCATGCCGCCGATGTGGTCGCCATGCATGTGCGTGAGCACCACGATATCGACTTGATCCGGCGTGTAACCTGCTGCGGCAAGCGCTCCGGTGATCGTCTCGGGGGCAAGGCCGGTGTCAAACAGGACCAGTTCGGTGCCGGTGTTGACGATTGTCGGGGTGAAGAAGTTCTGGCTTTTGTCGGCCGGGATGAAGTTCGCGGCAGACAAGGCCGCAAAGTCTTCGGCCGATGCATTGGTGCCAAAGGTTTCTTGCGGATTTTCAAGGCCCCGAGTGCCCACCAACAGAGTCGTGACCTCGAACCCGCCCAGTTTGAAGCGGTTGAAGCCGGGACTCGTCGTCCCCAGCATTTCGGCGGCAGCATGGGCAGGACGGGTCAGCAGGGCAGGGGCAAAAGGGACGGCGGCGGCGGCAAACAGGGCCGAGCGGCGGGTCAGTTTGGGCGTCGTCATGGTTGGGCTCCTTTATCAAACACGTTGTTGACAGTAGCCCACATCCGCCGCCCCTCCATTCACGGGGCTGTCATCCACTGTGCGGTGATGCGCATGGACCTGTGCGGATTATTCCCACCACGGGTCAATTGCCGCGATATCGTCATCACTCCAACCGAAATGATGTGCCAGTTCATGCACCAGAACATGTGTCACCAGTTCCTGCACGGACACATCGCCACGATCCACCCATTCGTCCAGTATGGCGCGACGGAACAGCCAGATCGCATCGGGCTGTATCGGTTGATCGCTGACCGATTTTTCGGTCAGCGGAATACCTTCATACAAGCCGGTCAGATCGAATGGGTCGTCTATGCCCATTGCGTCCAGAATGTCTGTTGGGGGGAAATCCTCGACCCTCAGAAGAAGAGCGGTCGCTGCTGCGCGATAGGGGGCCGGCAGACCCGCGATGGCGCCATGCGCAAGCTGTTCGATCAGGGCAAGGTCGGGGGCAATCGCATCCGGAGGTGTCTGGGTCATGCCCGGACTATAAGGCCCTAGACCGATGCTTGGAAGGCTTTCGCGAAAACTGGACAATTCCGGGCTGCTGTGACAGGGAAAGGCGGTTGCAGGAGAGCACCGATGACAGCCCCCACGATTACTCGCTTTGCCCCGTCGCCGACCGGCTATATCCACGTTGGCAATCTGCGCACCGCGCTGATGAATTACATGATCGCCCGCAAGAACGGCGGTCAGTTCATCCTGCGTCTGGATGATACCGATCAGGAACGGTCAAAGCAGGAATATGCCGACGCCATCATGGCGGATCTGGAATGGCTGGGGCTTCACTGGGACCGGGTCGAAAAGCAATCCCTGCGGATGGACCGCTACCGCGAAGCGGCCGAAGATCTCAAGACCAAGGGACGGTTCTATGAGGTGTTTGAATCCCCGGTTGAACTTGACCTGAAGCGCAAAAAGCAACTGAACATGGGAAAACCCCCGGTTTACGACCGGGCGGGGCTGGCGCTGACGGATGCGGAAAAGGCCAAGCTGCGGGCCGAGGGCCGCGAAGGCTATTGGCGGTTTCTCTTGAACCAGAACCGGATTGAATGGACCGATGGCATCCTCGGGCCGATTTCCATCGACGCGGCATCGGTCAGTGACCCGGTGCTGATCCGCGCTGATGGGCAGGTGCTTTATACCTTTGCGTCGTCGGTCGATGACATCGACATGGGCGTGACCTTCATCGTGCGCGGCGCGGACCATGTCACCAATACCGCAACGCAGATCCAGATCATGGAAGCCATGGGTGGCACGCCCCCCAGCTTTGCCCACCATTCGCTGCTGACCGGGGCAAAAGGCGAAGAGCTTTCGAAACGCCTAGGCACCTTGTCCTTGCGCGATCTGCGCGCACGCGGTGTCGAGCCATTGGCACTGCTCAGCCTTATGGCGCGGTTGGGATCGTCCAAACCCGTTGAACTGGCCGGGTCGCTGGACGAGCTGATCGACGGCTTCGATGTCGGCAGTTTCGGGTCCGCCCCGACAAAATTCGATGCAGAAGATCTGTTCCCGCTGACCCGGCACCACGTTCAGGCCCTGCCGTTTGATGCCGTGCGGGCGCGGATTTCGGCGCTTGGCGTGCCAGACGACAAGGCCGAGTCATTCTGGGGTGTGGCGCGAGGCAACATCACCGTGCTGGCCGATCTGGATGGCTGGTGGGCGCTGTTCCGCGACGGTGCCACGCCTTTGGTGGCGGATGAGGACCGTGCGTTCATAGCGCAGGCTTTTGACCTGCTGCCCGCGCAACCCTGGACGAAAGAAACTTGGGGTCAGTGGACGGCAACAGTGAAGGAAGCGACGGGCCGCAAGGGGAAAGGTCTGTTCATGCCGCTGCGCAAAGCGTTGACCGGGCAGGAACATGGGCCAGAGATGGCCGAAGTGATGCCGCTTTTGTCAAAAAAACCAAGCTTGTAATCAAACCGGCAGATCCTTGCCCTCTGCCATGGCAGAGCCGCCGTTTGCAAAGCCTGCCCTGAATGGGCGGGTTTGCCATGTCAGGCTTGCCAAACGGATGATGGCCCAATCGGTTCGTCAAGGGGCTGACCTTAAGTGCCTTGACCAACCGCTGCAGGTTCTAGGGCAGCGCAATTTCCTGTCGCGACGACCAAATCACGACCACTTTTCCCCGCGGTTTGATCTGAATCATTCACATAATTGCATGTTCGATTTATTATTGATTCAAGGCATAAATCAGGATGCCTTGATCACGGGAGAAGACAGATGAAGTCGATGAAATCAGGTTCGCGTATTGTGACGATTGTGGCTGGTTCGGTCTTTGCGGTTTTGCTGGGTACTGCCGCGTTTGTGGCGACAGGCGCTATTGATCCTCTCTCGTCAGCGGCTTTTGCCCAGACCGGTGGTTCGGGGCAGGCCGGCAAGCCTGATGACAAAGGCAATCAAGGGCAGGGTGAGGGTCAGGGCGGTCCTTCTGCGGACTCCGAAGGCAAGGGGCCAAAGGCCGGCAGTGCTGGCAGCAACGCCGGAGGCAAACCCGTTTGGGCGCAGGAAGGAATTGAAGAGGTTGAACTGGGCAGATTGAATGTTGTCCGTTCTCCCGATCAGGTGCTTGACCGTGCGTTGGCCGAGGCGGTGAAGTTGCTGACCCCCGAGGCAGTTGCCTACTACAATCTGTCGGTCACTGACGCGATCTACCAGTTGACCAACGATTGGGATGGCACAACGATGGTTGACTCGCCGCTTCAAAACCTTGCCTTGGTAAGGGATATTCTGGATGGTGGCACTGCGATGTCGGATGCAGGTGTCACGAACACCAGCGGCACCCTTATTGCCATGCTGATTGCGGCGGCATCCGACAAGAACATTGCGATCTCGACCCAGACGGTGGTCGCAGTCACGACGATCCTTGGCACCCCGTTGACGGGTGACTCGGCGGCATCCATTGCCAAAGCCGCCGAAGCCATCCGCGTGGCAATCGCGATCGCCCACGGCTGACCGTTCCGACTGTGGTCTGAATGCAACTTCCCCGGGCGGAATTGCCGCCCGGGGTTTTGTCATTCAGTAATTGGAATATACATCAGGCAGTTAGAGTCTGGCGCTGGAGACCATCGATAATGTCACATCTGGATTTGTTGTCGCGATCTTTTGTTACAGGATCGATTTGGCTTATGGGCGCAACGGCACTTGTCGCGCTGCCAGTTTCGTTGTCTGCGACCAGCGCCTATGCGCAGGACGCGGGTCATGAAGAGGGCGGTGGCCACGAAGCTGGCGGCGGCAAAGGTGGAAAAGGTGGCGGCGGACACGGCGGAGGGCATGGCGGCGAACCGACCGATCCCGTCGTCGCTGTGGCACCTGCATCCGGCAATGGCTCTGGCGCGGGAACATATGCGGCGGGCGCCATGGCGTCATCCGGAACTTATCTTCGGTTTGAACTTGGCGGCGCGCGGTCCAAGGCTGGGGATGCGAACTGGTTGCCGCCCGGCTATCCGACCGACCCTCAGGTCTTTTTTGACCTCGACATGGACAACTCGGCATTCGCAGCGGTGGCAGTAGGCCACGATTACGGCGCTGGCTGGCGCGCAGAGATTGCGCTGAACGCATTTGGGCGCAGCAATTTTGCCGGACCCTGGAGCTATACAGTGCCTGTGACGACCGGCCCACATGCCAGCATGGAAGGTTCGGTCCGGTCCGTAGCTTTGATGGCAAACGGATATTACGACTTTGACCTTGGCAACAAGGTAAAGCCTTTTGTGACGGCGGGTCTTGGTCTGGCCCAGAACTCGATGAACTGGTCCCGCATTGACCCAGCCGGTAACACGCGCAGCTTTGAGCGGTCCAGCAACTCAAGCCTTGCGTGGTCGGTCGGTCTTGGCCTGTCGGTCGATGTTGGCCCGATCATCGGCAAGGCTCCGGCTACCTTCGAGATTGCCTGGCGGTATCATGATCTTGGAACCGCCAAGGGCAGTGCGCAATCGTTGACCGGCGGTGGCGGTGGCGGTGGCGAAGGCCCCGGCGGCATACCCACAGCGCCGCTTAACTTTGATTTGACCCAGCAGGTTGTGTCGATAGGTTTGCGTATTCCGTTGAATTGAGAGTGCGGCCGGCCGCCGCCGCATTTGCGCACAAGCAAAGCAGATCAACACCCTGACGGGGAACGCAGTTTTCTCCGTCAGGTTTGCGCTTTTCAACGTTGTAGAAGGCAAGGCAAGCCTGGACGTCATGCCAGTGTGCCATTGTGGAAATGCGATCGTTCAGGGCGGCACTTCCCGATCATTGTCGGTTTTGAAAGCCAACCTGTCGTTTCCTTTTTCCCCCTTGCCAGCAGCGGCGCGGCCGCGCTAGATCATATGGTCAGGTTCGGGAGAATCCGGGGGCTCGCGCAAGTGGGCAATCGGTGCCGAAGGAGCAACCGCCCCGGTAAACTCTCAGGCGCAAGGGACCGTTCTTGACACCGGAACTCTGGAGAGTGGCTTTATCGCCCGCCGAAGGGATAATGATCTCAGGCGCCCGCAAGGGCAGGGACAGAGGGGGCATCGCAGGGCAGGGATTGGTCTGTCCAGACGGTGCTGGAACCTCGGGTCCGGCGGAACGAGGAGGGGCGGAATGACCGACCTGAAACACCTGGGTCTTCACGACCTTCATGTCTCGCTTGGCGGCAAGATGGTGCCTTTTGCGGGCTATGCGATGCCCGTCCAATATCCTGCCGGCGTCATGACCGAACATCTGCATACGCGCTCTGCGACGGGATTGTTTGACGTATCGCATATGGGTCAGGTTATCCTGCGGCCCAAGGCGGACATGGCGGCCCTCGTCGCCGCGTTCGAAAGCATGATGCCGGTTGATGTGGCGGGGGTGGCGCAAGGCCGGCAACGCTATGGGCTTTTTACCAACGAACAGGGTGGTATTCTGGACGACCTTATGTTCGCCAACCGTGGGGATCATCTGTTTGTCGTGGTGAACGCCGCCTGCAAAGAGGCCGATGTGGCCCATATGCAGGCCCACCTTGGCGCGGTGGCCGACGTTGAACACATCACCGACCGCGCGCTTCTGGCCCTGCAAGGGCCGTTGGCCGAAGCCGCCCTGGCGCAACTGGTGCCTGCTGTGACCGCGATGCGGTTCATGGACGTGGCCGTAATTGCCACCGATTTCGGCCCGATGTGGGTGTCGCGGTCAGGCTATACCGGCGAGGACGGGTTCGAGATCTCGGTCCCCGATGCCGGCGCAGAAGGTCTGGCGCGGGCGTTGCTGGCGACCAAAGGCGTAGCGCCCATCGGCCTTGGCGCACGAGACAGTCTGCGGCTTGAGGCGGGGCTGTGCCTTTATGGTCACGACATTGACACCTCGACCAGCCCCGTCGAAGCCGGACTGACATGGGCCATTCAGAAAACGCGCCGGGAGGGCGGCGCACGCGCGGGCGGCTTTCCCGGCGCCGAGCGAATCTTGCGGGAACTGGCGCAAGGGCCGGAACGCCTGCGCGTCGGCCTTCTGCCTGATGGCCGTGCCCCGATGCGCGAAGGCACGGCGCTGTTCGATCCAGACGGCACGCCCTTGGGCACCGTCACGTCAGGCGGCTTTGGGCCTTCGGTTCAAGCGCCCGTCGCCATGGGGTATGTTGCGGCCAGCCACGCTGCCTCCGGCACTGCGCTTGAGGGCGAAGTGCGCGGCAAGCGCCTGCCCGTGACCGTTTCCCCGCTCCCCTTCCATCCCACCACCTACAAACGCTGAGGCTTTGCGATGAAATTTACCAAAGAACACGAATGGTTGCGCGTTGAAGGCGATCTTGTCGTCGTCGGCATCACCGAACATGCAGCCACGCAACTGGGTGATGTGGTGTTCGTGGAGTTGCCGGAAACGGAAACCATGGTGGCCGAAGGCGACGAGGTTTGCGTGATCGAAAGCGTCAAGGCGGCCTCTGACATTCTGGCCCCGCTGGATGGCGAGATCGTCGAGGTGAACACCAAGCTTGTCGATAAACCGGCACTGGTGAACGAAGACGCGACAGGGTCGGCATGGTTCTTCAAGATGAAGATCGACGACATGGCCGCTCTGGATGCTTTCATGGACGAGGACGAATACGCCGACTTCATCGGCTGACCGTTCGGACCAGATGATCAACTGTGGTGGGCGCCATTTCGCGCCCGCCTTGGCGCTGACATTCAAAGGCAAGTCATGACCTATACTCCTGTCGCCTATGATCCCTATGATTTCGCCAACCGTCGTCATATTGGCCCTTCGCCTGCCGAAATGGAGGCCATGCTCAAGGTGGTGGGCGTGCAAAGTCTGGCGGCGCTGATCGACGAGACGGTCCCCGCGTCGATTCAGCAAAAGATCCCCCTGGGTTGGGCCCCTTTGGCCGAACATGAATTGCTGGACCGGATGCGACAGGTGGCCAAGCGCAACACGGTGATGACCAGCCTGATCGGGCAGGGGTATTACGGCACCGTGACGCCGCCCGCGATCCAGCGCAACATTCTGGAAAACCCGGCGTGGTATACGGCCTATACCCCCTATCAGCCGGAAATTGCCCAAGGTCGGCTGGAGGCATTGCTGAACTACCAGACGATGGTCGCCGATCTGACCGGCCTTCCGGTGGCAAATGCGTCCTTGCTGGACGAGGCAACGGCCGCCGCCGAGGCGATGACAATGGCAGAACGAAGCGCCAAATCCAAAGCGCGCGCGTTCTTTGTGGACCGGAACTGCCATCCGCAGACCATTGGCGTGATCCAGACCCGGGCAAAGCCCTTGGGGATCGAGGTCATCGTGGGTGATCCAACGAAACTGGACGCAACGGCGGTGTTTGCGGCCATCTTCCAGTATCCCGGCACTTATGGCCACGTCACTGATTTTACCGACCGGATTGCAGAGCTGCACACGTCAAAGGCCCTTGCGATTGTGGCGACCGATTTGTTGGCGCTGACGATGCTGAAAGAACCGGGTGCGATGGGTGCCGATATTGCCGTCGGCTCGGCGCAGCGGTTTGGCGTGCCGATGGGCTATGGCGGACCGCATGCCGCCTTCATGTCCTGCCGGGACGAGCTGAAACGGTCGATGCCGGGGCGCATCGTTGGCGTGTCCATCGATTCGCACGGCAACAAGGCGTATCGGCTGTCGTTGCAAACCCGCGAACAACATATCCGCCGCGAAAAAGCCACGTCCAATGTCTGCACAGCACAGGCACTTTTGGCGGTCATGGCGTCGATGTATGCGGTATTTCATGGCCCCCTTGGCCTGCGCGCAATTGCAGAACGGGTGCATTTCCTGACAACCCGTCTGGCCCGCGCGTTGACGACAGCAGGCGCAAAGGTTTCGCCACAGGCCTATTTCGACACGATCACTGTCGAAGTGGGGGTGGGTCAGACCGGTATCCTTGCTGCGGCCCGGCAGGAAGGATTGAACTTCCGCAAAATCGGGGCGGATCGGGTCGGGATCGCGTTGGACGAAACCACGGACGAACGGGTGCTTGCCCGGATCCTCCGCGCGTTCGGGATCGACGGTGTGCCACCACACAAGTCGAGCCTTGGCTTTCCGGATGATATGGTCCGCACCACTGCCTATCTGACCCATCCGGTCTTCCACATGAACCGGGCGGAATCCGAAATGATGCGGTACATGCGTCGGCTTTCGGATCGTGACCTTGCACTGGACCGTGCGATGATACCGCTTGGGTCTTGCACAATGAAGTTGAACGCTGCCGCCGAGATGATGCCCATTACCTGGCCTGAATTCAGCAGTCTGCACCCGTTTGCGCCTGCCGATCAGGCCAAAGGCTATGCCGAGGCGATTGCCGACCTGTCGGACAAGCTGTGCGAGATCACCGGCTACGACGCCATGTCGATGCAGCCGAACTCTGGGGCGCAGGGTGAATACGCCGGGCTGTTGACCATCGAGGCCTATCACCGATCGCGCGGCGACACACAGCGCAAGATTTGCCTGATCCCAACTTCGGCGCATGGCACCAACCCTGCATCTGCCCAGATGGCGGGGATGGAGGTGGTCGTGGTCAAGACTGCACCCAACGGTGACATCGACGTTGAAGATTTCCGGGCGAAGGCCATTGCCGCGGGGGACCGGCTGGCCGCCTGCATGATCACCTACCCGTCAACCCATGGAGTGTTCGAGGAAACCGTTCGCGACGTTTGCAAGATCACACATGATCACGGCGGGCAGGTCTATATCGACGGCGCGAATATGAATGCCCTTGTCGGTCTGGTGAAACCGGGTGAAATCGGCGGTGATGTCAGCCATTTGAACCTGCACAAGACCTTTGCCATTCCGCATGGCGGCGGCGGACCCGGCATGGGGCCGATCGGTGTCCGGGCGCATCTGGCACCCTTCCTTCCTGGCCATTCTGAAACGGGGGGGGGCGAAGGCCCGGTCAGCGCAGCCCCCTATGGCTCAGCTTCAATCCTGCTGATCTCATGGGCCTATTGCCTGATGATGGGCGGCGAAGGGCTGACGCAGGCTACCCGGGTCGCAATCCTGAACGCCAATTACATCGCGGCACGCCTGAAAGGCGACTATCCGGTCCTGTTCATGGGGAACAAAGGCAGGGTTGCGCATGAATGTATTCTTGATACCCGCCCCTTTGCCGACGTGGGGGTTACGGTGGATGACATCGCCAAGCGTCTGATCGACAACGGCTTTCATGCTCCCACCATGTCATGGCCGGTTTCAGGTACGCTGATGGTTGAGCCGACCGAGTCTGAAACCAAGGCCGAAATCGACCGTTTCATCACAGCCCTTGTGGCGATCCGTGAAGAAATCCGCGCGATAGAAGCCGGAGAGATCAGTGCCACCGACAGCCCGTTGCACCACGCGCCCCATACCGTCAACGATCTGGTTGCCGATTGGGACCGCAAATACAGCCGCGAGGCCGGGTGTTTTCCGCCCGGCGCGTTCCGGGTGGACAAATACTGGCCCCCGGTCGGACGCGTGGACAATGTCTATGGCGACCGCAACCTGATCTGCACCTGTCCTCCGGTCGAGGATTACGCCCAAGCCGCTGAATAACCAGGTGAGGGGGGATAGTTTCCCCCCTTGCCGGCCTTGGCGCATTTTTTCGCGGGCAGATTTGTCTGTTCGTGATCATATATGACTGTGCAACAGAACGACTCAAAAGGAATCGCCATGATCGAGATCAGCCCGTCAAAAGTGGTGCAGGTGATTTTTCTGCACCGGGAAGGTCCCGCCGGTGAAGCGGAATTGCACGCGTTCATTGATGGTCTGAACGATGACGAGAAGGCCCACCTGACGGCTGTTGCATGGATTGGCCGCGGCGCGTTTGAACCCGAAGACTATGACGAGGCTTTGGCCACCGCCTTTTCAGAAGCCACAACGCCAACGGCTGACTACCTGTCGGGGATGCCGCATCTGGCTGAGAACCTTGAAGCCGGACTAGAGGCTTTGGGAGTGGATGTCTCGGGCGAAGAAGAAGATCTGCTCTAGGGTCTTGCAGGGGGATCCCACGATGCCAATATATTCCATGTATGGAATGTGAGGAAGACATGAGCGAAACCCTCAAGCTGACCTGCACGACTTGTGGCCAAGCCAACCGCTTCTCGGCGGCCCGCGTCAATGATCGCCCGAAATGCGGCAGTTGCGGTGATGTGCTGGTGTCCGATGCGGTGCTGGAACTGGACGCCACCACCCATGACAAGGCGATCCGCACGGATGATCTGCCCCTTCTGGTGGACTATTGGGCGCCATGGTGCGGCCCCTGCCGGATGATGGCGCCCGAATTTGCCAAGGCTGCCAAGGCGCTGACGCCGCATGCGCGGCTGGCAAAGCTGAACACCGAGGATTTCCCCGCCATTTCGCAGAAGGCCGGAATTCGCGGGATCCCGGCGCTTGTGCTGTATCATCACGGGCGAGAGGTCGCGCGTCTGGCTGGTGCCAGACCTGCGGCGGATATCATGGCCTTCGTTCAATCAAACGTTGGCAGTCCCGCCCACTGATGCGGCAGGGCTGCTGCGGGCAATCTTGACAACGCCCGAACGCTGCGCAAAAAAAACGCCGTCTGGGGCAGTAGCTCAGTTGGGAGAGCGCGTCGTTCGCAATGACGAGGTCAGGGGTTCGATCCCCCTCTGCTCCACCACATCGAACAGCGGTCTGGCTTGATCCTGTCTCAGGACACCGTTGGCATCAATTGCAGTGTGCGGCTTTTTCGGACCAAATCATGCACGAAGGCCAGCTTCGACTGCACTATAACGGGCAGTGAAAATGGATAAAGATCGTTCTGTCCCATGGATCGGTTCAGACTGTTCAGGGCAAGGGTCAGGGGAACCCATGCATCAATCAGGGTTTTGGCATTGTCCTCGCGATAGGGATCCAAAGGAATGACGGCAGAATGTTTCCCCGCAGGATGTTCCGCCCCATCGACCCGAAGCCCCAAAGCAGATGCCGTTTCCAACGTATCGACCATGTGCAGATAATGTGCCCATGTTTCGGCCCAATCTTCCCAAGGGTGCATCGTCGCATAGGCCGAAACAAAATCGTTTTCCCAGCCTTCCGGCGCACCCTGCTGATAATGCGTGTCCAGTGCGGCGGCATAGTTGGCGCGGTCATCCCCGAACAATGACCGGAAGGCGTCCAGTGCATCGCCGTCCCGAACCAGAAGATCCCAATAGTAGTGGCCGATTTCGTGGCGGAAATGCCCCAAAAGCGTACGATAGGCCTCGCCCATCTGACTGCGCCGATGTTCCCGGGCGGCGTCGTCAGCCTCGATCAGCGCGATCGTCACCACGCCATCGGCATGCCCGGTCAGGATCGGGTCGGTGCCACCCGGCTCCTCGGCCAGAAAGTCGAACACCAATGGTTCGGGATGGCCAGAGCCCGGCAACGGGTGCGGCAGGCCGAGTTTGATCAAGGTATAGACCAACCGCCGTTTGGCGGCCTCGGTCTTCATCCATAGGGCCATGTGTTCAGCGGTGGACAGGTCCGGCACTGTCCGGTTGTGTTGGCAGGCGACGCAATAGTCCTGTTCTGCCGCGCCCTCGGCCACATGGTGCATCCAGTTGCAGGCACTGCGCTCCCAGTTCTTGCAAAAGCGAAGGGAACCTGGCTCTGTTTGTGGGGCGTCCTCGGACAGCACATGCCAGACGGGACCGCTCGCTGCCACAGCGGCCATGCGATTTTCCTCTGGCAAATACCCAAGCGTATTGCCGCAGTGCAGGCAAACCGTGTTCTCGAAGTACAGAATTTGACCACAGCACTGGCACCGGAAAATCTGCATGGCTGTTCTTGTCCTTTAATGCGCGCGGCGGATCTTACGACTTGCAGGACGCAGTCAAAGTCGCGGCCAGAGACGAAACGCGGAGCAGTCCAGACGGTTCCCAAATACGCGGTTCTGTCGCGAGCGTCTTGCAATTGTAGTGTCGTGGTCGCGCGCGTGTAAACGGTTCGCGGTGGTTGGGGTCCAGTATCGTGCAGGCGCTGTTCAGCTTGGTCGCTGGGTGCGCGGAAGGGTGGCGTTGACTTTCGACGGAGTTGGCCGTTTCGTGCGTTTGTCTGTGTGTCATGGCTTTGAACGAGGTCTGCTATGCCTATCCCGTCACCAAAAGGTTACTCGCTGACCCAGATTGCCTTGCACTGGCTGGTGGCAGGGCTGATCGCTTTGCAGTTCCTGTTGAATGAGCCGATGTCAGACGCTTGGGATGTGGTCGAAGATGGCGGCTCGGTCGGATTCGACCCCCTTGTGGCGGCGCATGTCTTTGGCGGAATTGCGATTCTGGCGCTTGTTCTGTGGCGCATCGGATTGCGCCTGACCCGTGGCGTACCAGATTTGCCACTGACCGATCCCGCGCATATGCGACTTGCCGCGCATCTGGGGCACATGGGCCTGTATGCCCTGATGGTCGCCATTCCGGTGTCAGGGGCTGTTGCGTGGTTTGTCGGGATCGAAACCGCCGCCGAGGTGCATGAGGTGATGACAACCCTGCTTCTTGTCTTGGTCGCTGTCCATGCCGCCGCGGCAGTCTGGCATCAGTTTTGGCTGAAAGATGGTCTGCTGCTGCGCATGAAGCGGCCGTCCGACTGATCGTCACGCGCCCAGAAAGATCCGCACCGTTTCTTCAAACTCACGCGGCTTTTCTGCGTGCAGCCAATGGCCCGTTCCGGGAATTTTGGCAAAACGGGCAGCCGGAAACAGCGACCGGATCGTGTCTCGGTATTCGGCCTTGACATAGTGACTGTCGGCGCCCGTCAAAAACAGGGCCGGTCCGTCAAAATGGCCGTCGGTGTCAGGCCAGCCGACGATCTTCGGCATTTCCGCCTCGAGGACATCAAGGTTCAATCGCCAGCGGGGGCCACCTTCGGACTTGAGGTCGAGTGATTGCAAAAAGAAGGCGCGCAGGGACGGATCGTCAACCAAAGCCGCCAAACGGCGGTCGGCATCGCCGCGTGTCTTGATCCCCGTCAGATCCAGCGCCCGCATGGCATGAACGTGGCGCGATTGATCGTGCCCGTACGCCACAGGGGCGATGTCTGCGACCACCAGCCTGCGGAGCAAGGCGCCTTGGGTCAGCGCAAGATGCATTGCCGCCTTGCCGCCCATGGAATGGCCCATAAGGTCTGCTTTGCCACCCAAGGTGCCGATCACCTCGGCCAGATCTGCGGCCATGTCCGGATAGCTGTGCGACGCGATCCAGGGGCTTTCGCCGTGATTGCGCATATCCACCGCCACCACATCGCGCGTGTCCGCCAACCGGCGTGCGATAACCCCCCAATTGCGGCCAGAGCCATAGAGCCCGTGGGCAATAACCAAAGGCGGTGCGTTGGATGGGGTAGTGGCGGGATGATGGATCGTGGCAAGCATGTCACCTGTTTAGCGACAGTTTGCCAACCTTGCCAGAGCGGTTGAGGAACGTGCCGCGCCAGAATAGACTTTCGCAAAAAGGTTTTTGGTATGAGCGCAGTTACAATTCAGCAAATGGCAGACAGGGTTGCCGGGCTTTTGGAGAACCGGCTAGGGATCCGTGGTGACGGTTTGTCTGAAAAAATGCGTCGGGGTGGAAGAACCTTGCCCCGCCGTGTCCGTGATGCCGCAAAGGAACTGGCGGACCTGGAAGAGAAGTCCAGAAACCCCAAGCTTCTGGTGCAAATTGATCAGAGCCGGGTGGCACAGTGCTATGATGTGTGCGTGAAACATCTGACCGGGTTGCGGCCACAATCAGCCCGGATGAATACACTGATCCGGGTCGGATCAACCGTGGCTTTGGGGCTGCTGATGCTTGGATTGGTTGTCTTGTTTGTCCAACGCCTGCGTGGTCAGATCTGACGCCGGTAAAAAAAGCGCGGGGAAGCCCCCGCGCTTTTGCAATGGATCGGCGCGAATGGCCTCTTACAGTCCAGGATAGATCGGGAACCGGTCGCACAGCGCCTCAACCTCGGCGCGGACCTTGGCTTCGACGGCGCTGTTGCCATCCTCGCCGTTCGCAGCCAGCCCATCGACAACCTCTGTGATCCAGCGGCCAATCTGGCGGAACTCATCTTCCCCGAAGCCGCGCGTGGTGCCGGCAGGGGTGCCCAACCGAACACCGCTGGTGATTGTCGGTTTTTCCGAGTCGAACGGGATGCCGTTCTTGTTGCAGGTGATATGCGCGCGCCCAAGCGCCTTTTCCGTGGCATTGCCCTTCACTCCCTTGGGCCGCAGGTCCACCAACATCAGATGGCTGTCGGTGCCGCCGGTCACGATGTCAAGGCCGCCCTTCATCAGCTGGTCGGCCAAGGCTTGCGCATTCTTGATCACCTGGGCCTGGTAGAATTTGAACTCCGGGCGCAACGCCTCGCCAAAAGCGACGGCCTTCGCTGCGATCACATGCATCAGCGGCCCGCCCTGGATCCCCGGAAAAATCGCCGAGTTGATCTTTTTCGACAAAGCCTCGTCATTGGTCAGGATCATCCCACCGCGCGGCCCGCGGAGGGTCTTGTGCGTGGTTGTGGTTGCCACATGCGCGTGCGGGAAAGGCGACGGATACAGACCTGCCGCAACCAGCCCGGCAAAATGGGCCATGTCCACCAGAAGGTATGCACCCACCGAGTCCGCAATCTCGCGCATCTTCGCAAAGTCGATGATGCGCGGAATCGCCGACCCACCAGCGATAATCATCTTGGGTTTGTGCTCTGCGGCCAACGCGGCCACCTGATCATAGTCCAGCCGCAGGTCTTGCTTGCGCACACCGTATTGGATTGCATTGAACCACTTGCCCGATTGGTTCGGTGCCGCGCCATGGGTCAGGTGGCCGCCAGCATCCAGTGACATACCCAGAATCGTGTCGCCGGGTTGCAAAAGCGCCTGAAACACACCTTGGTTGGCCTGCGAGCCAGAGTTTGGCTGCACATTGGCAAAATTGCAGCCAAACAGCTTGCAGGCCCGCTCAATCGCAAGATTTTCGGCGATATCGACATATTGGCAGCCGCCGTAATAGCGCTTGCCCGGATAGCCTTCGGCGTATTTGTTCGTCATCACCGACCCTTGCGCTTCCATCACCGCGCGGCTGACGATGTTTTCGGACGCTATCAGCTCGATCTCCTGGCGCTGACGGCCCAATTCCTGCGTGACGGCGCCGAACAATTCAGGGTCGCGCGAGGACAGGGGTTCAGTAAAAAAGCCGGTGTCGCGGTGCGGGGCATTCATGGGCGTCTCCTGCCAATTCCGGTGGATCGGGATGGCGTCCATTTAGACCAACGCCTGCCGCCGGGAAAGGTAAGAAAACGACGCATCCCCGAACCCATGCGAAATTTGGTGTCTTGCGGCTGTCGGGCGGGCTGTGGGCTTGAGTTTGACGCCATGCACCGTCAAGACTGTGCACAAGGGAGAACCGCCTTGCCCAATGCCTTGATTGCCTTTCGCGCCAGTTCCACGCCCGCAGCACAAGACGCTTTTGCCCGGCTTACAAAACGCCATGGGCAGGCGGATCTGTCGCAGGCCACCGCAGTCGTGGCGTTGGGGGGCGATGGTTTCATGCTGCAAACCTTGCATGATACCCAAAGCAGCGGACTTCCGGTTTATGGAATGAACTGCGGCACCGTCGGCTTTCTGATGAACGCCTTCGAGCTGGATGGCCTGACCGAGCGTCTGGCGCAGGCCGAGGAAACCGTGATCAACCCGCTGCACATGCGCGCAACCACAGCGGATGGCAGTCTTGTCGAAGCCCTTGCGATCAACGAAGTGTCGCTGTTGCGCGCGGGACCGCAGGCGGCAAAGCTGGCGATTTATGTCGATGGCAAACTGCGGCTGGATGAGCTGGTCTGCGATGGTGCCTTGTTATGCACACCGGCCGGGTCAACCGCCTATAACTATTCTGCACACGGTCCGATCTTGCCAATCGGGTCCGATGTGCTTGCCCTGACGGCGGTGGCCGCGTTCCGGCCGCGCCGGTGGCGGGGCGCATTGTTGCCCAAGACAGCTGTGGTGCGATTGGAAGTGCTCGATCCGGCCAAGCGTCCGGTGATGGCCGATGCGGACAGCCGGTCGGTGCAGAACGTGGTATCGGTGGAAATCCGGTCGCAGCCGTTGATCCGGCACAGAATCCTGTTCGACCCCGGTCACGGACTAGAAGAGCGCCTTCTGGTCGAACAATTCGCCTAAGGCTTGACTCCCCAGCCTTCAAGCTTGCGGTAAAGGGTTGACGGTGAAAGTTCCAAAACGCGTGCTGCCTTTGTAACGGACCCGTCGTGTCTGGAAATTGTTTCTTCGATGACCAGTCGTTCGATCTCCGCCATGGTGCGGCCGACAAGCCCATCCAGAAGGCCGACCCGGCCTTGACCGAGGCTTTCCGAACCTGCCGAAAGGCTGCCGTCATGGTGCAGAGATTCAGGCAACATCGCCAGCGTCACGCGCCCCCCTTTGTTAAGGACAACGACATTCCGGATGGCATTCAGCAACTGCCGCACATTGCCGGGCCATCCGAGGCGGCGAAAAAGGTCAAGCACCGGTGGTTCGAACCCGTCAAAATGGCGGCCCTCTTCCGTGGCAAAGCGGTCAAGCGCCACCTTCGCGATCTCGATCACATCATCCCCACGGTCCCGCAGCGGCGGCATGTGCACGGGCACGACAAACAGTCGATAGTACAAATCCTCGCGGAATTCCCCGCGCCGGACGGCCTCGGCTGGATCGCGGTTGGTGGCGCAGACGATCCGCACATTCACCTTGCGCGGGCGGGTCGCTCCAACCGGCTGCACGGTTGATGTTTGCAGGAACCGAAGCAGTTTTGTCTGCAAAGCCGGGGCCATTTCGCAGATCTCGTCCAGAAACAGCGTGCCCCCATCGGCAGCCGCTGCCGCCCCCGGTTTGTCCGAAATGGCACCGGTAAAGCTGCCCTTCATGTGGCCGAACACTTCAGACTCCAGCAAATCCTGCGGAATCGCACCACAGTTCAGGGCAATGAACGGGCCATTTGCACGCGGGCTTCCGGCGTGAATGGCCAAGGCGCAGAGTTCCTTGCCGGTTCCGCTTTCGCCTGTGATGAACACGGTTGCCATTGATCCCGCGACCGATCGGATCTTGTCCTGCACCCGGCGCATGGCGTCGGAAGACCCGATGAAAACATCTTCTGACACGGTCGCCTCGACCGTCCGGACGCGGGCTGGCTGCGGTTTCGGCAGGGCGCGCCGTGTGCCGTCGGCATTGTCCACGGCATTCAGAAATCTGACCTCGTCAAACGGCTTGACCAGAAAATCATGCGCGCCTGCACGCATCGCCTCGACTGCCTTGTTGATGCTGGCATTTGCCGTGATGACCACCACCCGCGTCTCAGGGCGCAGCGTCAGCATGTCGCGCATCAGGCCGAGCCCGTCACGATCGGGCAACATCAGGTCGAGCAAGACTGTGACAGCCCCGGATTCCCGAAAGATCCGCATGCCCTCCGCTGCTGTAGCTGCGGTGCGCACCGTATGTCCTGCCGTCTGCAAGACGGACCTGTAGACCATCTGAAGCGATGGCGTATCCTCGACCAGCAACAAGGGGGGCGGTGCTGATGTGGTCATTGCGGCAACGTCTGGTTGGTCGGCAGGCTGGCATTTTCAACAAAGCCAGTCAACGCCGCCAGCCCATTGATGACCGTTTGGCCCAAAGCGCGGGCTATGCGCCCGTCTTCCTCATGCGCCGCCATGTTGAGTGTCCGTGCGGCATTTTCCAGTCTGCGCGCCCCTGCCGCCCCTGCCAGAGCAACCAGAACATGGGTCTGTGACCGAACCTCTGGCCAGTCGGGGCCAGTCAAAGCGGTGCTCAGTGCCACAGACACCGCACGAAGGTCCGCTGACATCTGTGCCACAAGTTCCGGGGCAACCTCCGGACCTGCCATAATCAAAAGCGCATCAAAGACTGATCTATCAACACCCTCGCGGTGCAGGTTGGCCGCGTCCAGTGCTGCCACGGCCGCCTGTGCGTTGGCCACCTTGGCCCGCGCTGGGGCCGGAAGCGGCATTTCCGCCAGTTCCGCCAAAGCGTCGCGCAGCACTTTCAGATGCTGTTCTGTGTCAAGCGGTTTGGCGTCAGGTTCGGACATGGCGCAAGGTTATCGCAAGCCTTGCGCCGGTCCAATGGATTTCCCTAGCCTTTCGCAAGTCCAAGGCTTTTCAAGGCCACAGTGATTTCATCCAGAATGGTGGGATCGTCGATTGTGGCAGGCATCTTCCAGTCGCCACCATCGGCGATCTTGACCATGGTGCCCCGCAGGATCTTGCCGGAGCGTGTCTTTGGCAGCCGATCCACCACCACCGCGCGTTTGAAATCCGCCACCGGTCCGATCTTTTCGCGCATCAGCTTGACACATTCCGCAACCACTTCGTCATTTTGACGGTTCGAGCCCTTGTTCAGACAAAGGAACCCAAGCGGAGACTGGCCTTTCAACGCATCCGCGACACCGATCACGGCACATTCGGCCACATCCTTGTGTCCGGCCAGAACTTCTTCCATCGCGCCGGTCGAAAGACGGTGACCCGCGACGTTGATCACATCGTCGGTGCGCGCCATGATATAAAGATAGCCATCCGCATCGACATATCCCGCGTCGCCCGTTTCATAATAACCGGGGAAATGTGCCAGATAGCTTTTCCGGAAACGGTCTTCGGCATTCCAAAGCGTCGGCAATGTTCCCGGCGGAAGGGGCAGTTTTATAGCAATTGCCCCCAACGTGCCCGGCGATACCTCGTGGCCACCTTCGTCCAACACTTGCACGTCGAATCCGGGCATGGCGACGGACGGGCTGCCGATCTTGATCGGCAGTAGTCCAAGACCCAGCGGATTGGCGGCAATCGCATAGCCGGTTTCCGTTTGCCACCAGTGGTCGATCACCGGCACATTCAGGTGACGGCCTGCCCATTCCACCGTATCGGGATCGGCGCGTTCGCCGGCAAGAAACAAGGCTTGCAGGTGCGACATGTCATAGTCCTGCACCAACTTGCCCTCGGGGTCTTCCCGTTTGATCGCGCGCAGAGCCGTGGGTGCGGTAAAGAAGGACTTGACCTTGTGTTCCTGTATCACCCGCCAGAAAGTGCCTGCATCCGGGGTGCCGACGGGCTTTCCTTCGAACACGATCGTCGTGCAACCTGCAATCAGCGGCGCATAGCAGATGTAGCTGTGGCCCACGACCCAACCCACGTCGGACGCTGCCCAGAACACATCGCCGACGCCGCAATTGTAGATCGCCCGCATGGTCCAGTTCAGCGCGACCAGATGCCCGCCCGTCGGACGCACAACCCCCTTGGGTGCCCCCGTGGTGCCAGAGGTGTACAGGATATAGGCCGGATGGTTGCCCTCGACTGGCACGCAATCGACCGGATCGACGCCGTATTGAAACCTGTGCCAGTCCAGATCGCGGCCATCGATCAATTTGGCCACTTCCTGCTCGCGCTGGAAGATCACGCAGAAATCTGGCTTGTGACCGGCCATGTCGATGGCACCGTCCAGCAGCGGCTTGTAGTGCACAACACGGTTCGGTTCGACCCCGCAAGAGGCCGCGATGATGGCTTTTGGTTTCGAGTCGTCGATCCGAACGGCAAGCTCGGCCGCAGCAAAACCGCCGAACACGACAGAATGGATGGCACCAAGACGGGCACAGGCCAGCATGGCCTCCAGCGCCTCGGGGATCATGGGCATGTAGATGATCACGCGATCACCCTTGGTGACGCCTTTGGCGGCAAGGGCACCGGCCAGTCGTGCCACGCGCTCAAGCAACTCGGCATAGGTGATGACATGCTTTGTCCCGGTGACCGGGCTGTCGTGGATGATGGCGGGCTGATGGCCGCGACCCGCCTGCACATGCCGATCCACCGCGTTCCAGCAGGTGTTGACCATGCCATCGGTGAACCATTCGTACAGGGGCGCTTTGTCATCATTCAGGGCGCGGGTTGGCTTTGTGGTCCAGTCAATGGCCCCCGCTGCGTCCATCCAGAAACCTTCCGGATCGGTCTTCCATTTCGCATAGATGTCGGAATATCCCATCGTCCGCGCCTCCTCCCAACGCTTGGGCGTTGTGTTACGGCATCGATGGCGCGCCACGCAACGCTGTTACCGCCGATCAATGCCGCCCTGCGACAAAATATTTGCAGAAATCATCGGTGTGGTCCTGCAAACTTTTGCAAACTGGCCGGAATGTGCACTATTTGCGCGAAGGCACGGCTGATTTGCAAAGCAAGCTTGCACTTGACTGTGAAGTTTGGCGAATCTGTTCGGCCCGTGCCAGCCTTTCGAACGGCCGTGCATTCCGGGCCGACGGTCGGACCGGGCGGTGTCAGGCGACCTTGTGTTTTTGCGCCTCAACCGGCCCATTTCCACCTGCCAAGGCGCGGATACGTTTTGGCAGGTGGCAGGCGCCAAGACTGTCGATCCCAAGTCCTGCCGGATCATTACCCGTAGTGCGCGACCGGGGTTCCGGCGATGGCTGACACGTTCAACAGGCCGCGGGCAGTGATGGACGGTGTCACGATATGGGCCTTGTTGCCCATGCCCATCAGGATCGGACCGACCTCCAACCCGCCCGCCTTCATCTTGAGGATATTGCGAACGCCACTTGCGGCATCGGCGCTGGCAAAAACAAGCACGTTTGCTGCGCCGTCAAACCGGCATCCGGGCAGCAAGCGATCCCGCAATGCCTGATCCAGCGCGGCGTCCACATTCATTTCGCCCTCATAGGCAAAATCCGGCTCGCGCTGGTCCAGCATTTCCAGTGCTGCCCGCATGCGCTGCGCCTTTTCGTTTTCCATGTTGCCAAATTGGCTTTGCGTACACAGGGCGACCTTCGGCGTCAGACCAAAGCGCCTGACATGGCGTGCAGCGCCGAGCACTGTCTGCATGATCTGCTGTGGGGTCGGTTCCGGATGCACATGGGTATCGGCGATGAACAGCGGACCGTCTTCCAATATCATCAGTGACAGCGCCCCGACCGGCTGCAATCCACCGCGCGCCAGCACCTGACGCACGTAACCCAGATGCCACAGATACTGCCCGAAGGTGCCGCAAATCATGCTCTCCGCCTCGCCGCGATGCACCATGATCGCGGCAATCGCGGTGGTGTTGGTCCGCATGATTGCGCGTGCGATGTCCGGCGTCACGCCACGGCGGCCCATCAGTTCGGCATAGGTGCCCCAGTAATCGCGATAGCGCGGATCGTTTTCGGGGTTCACCAGATGAAAGTCCTTGCCCGGCCGGATCGGCAGGCCGGCGCGTTCACAGCGCGCCTCGACCACTTCGGGGCGCCCGATCAGAATGGGAAGGTCGGTGGTTTCTTCCAGCATCGCGTTGGCGGCGCGCAGCACGCGTTCATCTTCGCCTTCCGCGAAAACGATTTTCCGTTCGGCTTGCCGTGCAGCATCGAACACCGGGCGCATCAACATGGCGGATTTGAACACCGACCCATCGAGATTGGCCTTGTAAGCTTCAAGATCGGCAAGCGGACGGGTTGCCACCCCGGTTTCCATTGCGGCCCGGGCGACGGCAGTGGCAACCACACCCATGAGTCGCGGATCAAAAGGCTTGGGGATCAGATAGTCCGCCCCGAACGACATTTTCTCGCCACGATAGGCGGCCGCCGCTTCGGCACTGGTGGTGGCACGGGCAAGCGCTGCGATGCCTTCGATGCAGGCGATTTCCATTTCGCTGTTGATCGTCGTCGCGCCGACATCCAGTGCGCCCCGGAAAATAAAGGGAAAGCACAGCACGTTGTTGACCTGGTTCGGATAATCGGACCGCCCCGTGGCGATGATTGCACCGGGGGCCACAGAGCGCACCTGATCGGGCTGGATTTCGGGCGTCGGATTGGCCAAGGCAAAGATGATCGGATTGGTCGCCATGCGGGCGACCATTTCGGCCGTCAGCACACCCGGACCTGACAGGCCAAGGAACAGATCGGCCCCGTCGATCACATCCGCCAAAGTGCCGGGGGTGGAGCTTTGGGCAAACGCGTCCTTCTGCGGCGTCATCTGGGCCGCGCGGCCTTTGTACACCAGCCCTTCCAGATCGCAGAGCCATACGTTCTCGCGCCGCACACCCAGCTTGACCAACATCTCAAGGCAGGCGATTCCTGCGGCCCCGCCACCGGTCGATACAACCTTGATGGTGTCAAACGACTTGCCTGCAACGATCATGGCGTTTGTGGCGGCTGCCCCGACGACGATGGCGGTTCCGTGCTGGTCATCGTGAAACACCGGGATTTTCATCCGCTCACGGCACAGTCGTTCAACGATAAAACATTCCGGAGCTTTGATGTCTTCAAGGTTGATCGCGCCAAAGGTTGGTTCCAGCGCACAGACGATGTCGGCCAGTTTTTCGGGGTCGGCTTCATTGAGTTCGATGTCAAAACAGTCGATATTCGCGAACTTCTTGAACAGGACCGCCTTGCCTTCCATCACAGGTTTGGACGCAAGCGCGCCAATATTCCCAAGGCCCAGAACAGCGGTTCCGTTCGTGACCACGGCCACAAGATTGCCGCGCGAGGTGTAGCGGGCTGCGGTCGTCGGGTCAGCCTTGATTTCAAGGCAAGCCTCGGCCACGCCGGGGGAATAAGCGCGCGAAAGGTCGCGTCCGTTGGCCAAGGGTTTCGTGGCGCGGATTTCAAGTTTCCCCGGTTTGGGAAATTCATGATAATCCAGCGCCGCCTGCCGGGCGTTGTCCTGCCGCACTTCTTCCATCTTCGCCTCCCGAAAAATTTGGTTTAGCCTTAAACCATTCTTTTTCATCCGCCAACCGGCTGATTGCGCCAACACCGCTGCGCCGGCTTGCAAATTTTCCGCCCCAAGCACAGCATGGCGCGAAATTCAGGGGAACACCATGCCAGAGACACGCGCCGAAATCCGCCTGCCGACGCAGGAGCTGCGTGACGATCTTCCGTTCTTTACCAAGGTGTTGGGCATGCGGTTGGACATGATCTATCCAGCCGACAACCCCGAGGTCGCGGTTCTGTCGGGGCATGGGCTGCGGTTGCGTATCCAGAAAAATGCGACAGAAGCGCCCGGGACGATCCGGATCCTGACCGACGATCCCATGGCTTTTGCGCAAGGCGCGCGGTTGCTGACGGCCCCAAACGGCACGCGGATCGAGATTGACGCCTTGCATCCACCGCTGGTCCTGCCCGAAACTCGGCACGCCTTCGTGGTGCGGCGTCTGGCTGATCAGGCGCCTTGGATCATTGGCCGTGCCGGCATGCACTACCGGGATCTTGTGCCAAGCCGTCTGGGCGGCGCGATGATCGCCAGCCATATCCGGATACCCGATGGCGGGCCGGTCCCGGACATGGTGCATTTTCACAAGGTCGGGTTTCAACTGATCTTTTGCATCAAGGGCTGGGTCGATGTGGTCTATGAAGATCAGGGCAGCCCGATCCGCTTGCAGGCGGGCGATTGCTTTATCCAGCCCCCCGAAATCCGCCATCGGGTGCTTGAAGCATCGGACGGGATCGAGGTGATCGAAATCGGCGTGCCGGCCGAGCATGTGACCGAGATCGACCACGATATGACCTTGCCGACACCGCATCTTCGCCCGGACCGGGAGTGGCAGGGTCAACGATTTGTGTTCAACACGGGAAAGGACGGCGTGTTCCTACCCTTCCGTCTGCCGGGCTTTCTTGCGCGGGACACAACCATCCAAGAAAATACCAAGGGCGTGGCCAGCGTTATGGTGCTGCGCCCGGATGGTTCCCCCACGTCTTGGACCCGACATTCGGGCGACATCCTTTTCACCTTTGTGCTGACAGGGGAAATGACGCTTGAAGGGGAAGGCAAAGATCCGTTCCGCCTGTCGCCGGGGGATGCCTTTGTCATTCCCCCGGGTATGGCCACGCGCTATGCCGATCCCTCGTCAGATCTGGAATTGCTGGAAGTGTCGTTGCCGGGCAATCCGGCGACCGTGATCCTCTGACCCTTGCGCTTTGGGCGGCCAAGCCTCAGACTCGCGTACAAAATGGTCAACAGATCCGAGGCTGACATGTCCCTTTTGCAAGCTGCCATCGATGTCCGGCTGCGCGCCTATGCGCCGTATTCGCGGTTCAAGGTCGGCGCGGCTTTGCGCACGACCACGGGTGCCATCTATGTCGGCTGCAATGTGGAAAATGTGGCCTATCCCGAAGGCACCTGCGCCGAGGCAGGGGCGATTGCAGCGATGATCGCGGGTGGTGACAGCCGGATCGCCGAAGTGGTCGTCATCGCCGACAGCCCCGATCCGGTGCCGCCCTGCGGCGGGTGCCGTCAGAAGATCGCCGAATTTGCCGATGCGGGCGTCGTGGTGACGCTGTGCACCACCGATGGAAAACGACGCAGCCTGACCGTGGGCGACCTTTTGCCCGGTGTGTTCACGGCGGCCCATATGGACCGCGCCTGATGGATGCGCGCAGCATCATTGCCCAGGTCCGGGATGGAACCACACCTTCGGCAGATGCGTTATCTTGGTTTGCGCAAGGTTTGGCCTCTGGTGCGGTCACCGACGCGCAGGCAGGGGCCTTTGCCATGGCCGTTCTTCTGCGGGGGCTGTCGGATGAGGGCCGTGTCGCCTTGACGCGCGCCATGCGCGATTCCGGAACGGTTCTGTCTTGGGATCTGCCCGGCCCGGTGCTGGACAAACATTCAACCGGCGGGATCGGCGATTGCGTGTCGCTGCTGCTTGCCCCGGCCTTGGCCGCCTGTGGCGCGTATGTTCCGATGATCTCGGGGCGCGGGTTGGGGCATACCGGCGGCACCTTGGACAAGCTGGAGGCGATCCCCGGTTTTCGCACCGGACTGTCGGAAGATCAGGTGCGGGCGCAGATGGGCAGCGTGCATTGTGCCATTGTTGCGGCCAGTGCGAACCTCGCCCCTGCGGACAAGCGGTTGTATGCCATCCGCGATATCAGTGGCACGGTGGAAAGCATCGACCTGATCACCGCATCCATCCTGTCAAAGAAGCTCGCGGCGGGGCTGGAAGGCCTGGTGCTGGATGTGAAGTGCGGATCGGGCGCTTTCATGAAAACACTGGACCGCGCCGAGGCTTTGGCCCGTGCCCTGGTCAGCACGGCACAAGGCGCAGGCTGCATGACCACCGCCCTGATCACCGACATGTCGCAGCCATTGGCCACCGCTGCTGGTAACGCGCTTGAAGTGATCGAGGTGATGGAGACGCTGACCGGCACGTCGGTCAACACGGTGCTGTGGGATCTGACGGCGGCATTGGGGGGCGAGGTGCTGGCCTTGGGCGGTCTGGCTGCCGATGCCGAGGATGGCGCAGGCCGGATCGAGATGGCGCTGGAGTCAGGGGCCGCGGCAGAAGTGTTCGGGCGCATGGTCGCCGCGCAGGGCGGCCCGGCGGATTTTGTTGACCGGTGGTCTGATCGTTTGCCAGCGGCCCCTGTCGTGCGCGAAATCCCGGCACTGGACGATGGTTTCATCGCTCGAATAAACGCCGAGGCTCTGGGCAATGTGGTTGTCCATCTGGGGGGTGGTCGTCTGCGCGAAGGCGATCGGATCCACCCGGCTGTCGGATTGTCGGACCTGATCGGACTGGGGGAAGAGATTGGTGCTGGCGTGCCGTTGGGCATGGTCCATGCGGCCACCGAAGACGCGGCGATGGCGGCGGTCCGTGCCGTGCAGGCCGCATACACCGTAGCAACCTCGACACCGGACGAATTGCCGCTGGTGCTCAAGCGGATTACCTGAAGGACTTTATGATGGCACGCGCCTTTCTGATCGTGATGGATTCTGTGGGCTGTGGCGGGGCCCCGGATGCGGCTGAATTCGGGGATGCGGGGGCGAATACGCTGGCGCATATCGCACAGGCCTGTGCGTCTGGCCGTGCAGATGAGGGGCGCAGTGGTCCTTTGCGTATGCCCAATCTGGACGCCTTGGGGTTGGGGGCTGCAATCCGGCTTGCCTCGGGCGTCGATGCGCCGGGATTGGGGGCAGCGCCGCAAGGGCTTTGGGGGGCCGCCACCGAAATATCCAGCGGCAAGGATACCCCGTCCGGGCATTGGGAACTGGCCGGGGTGCCCGTGCCTTGGGACTGGACCTATTTTCCGACAACCACCCCCGCGTTTCCGCCAGAACTGGTGGCCGAGGTTTGCCGTCTTGCGGGCACCGACGGGATCCTGGGCAATTGCCACGCCTCGGGCGTGCCGATCATTGCCGAACATTGCGTCGAGCATCTGCGCAGCGGCTGGCCGATCTGTTACACCAGTGCAGACTCCGTGTTTCAGATCGCCGCGCATGAAGAGTCGTTCGGCCTCGACCGTCTGATCAAGCTGTGTTCGGATCTTGCCCCCACGCTGCACGCCATGAAGGTGGGGAGGGTGATCGCGCGCCCGTTTACCGGGTCCTGTGGCGACTTTCGGCGCACGCCCAACCGCCGCGATTTTGCCATCGCGCCGCCTTCGCCAACGCTTTTGGACTGGGTGGCCGGGCAGGGGCGCACGACCCATGCCATCGGCAAGATCGGCGACATCTTTTCCATGCGTGGCATCGCCCACCTGCACAAGGGAAAATCCGATGCCGACCTTTTCGAACATCTCGTCCGCTTGGGTGACAGTGCAGAGCCGGGATCTTTGACCTTTGCCAACTTCGTGGAGTTTGACAGTCTCTATGGCCATCCGCGCGATGTGGCAGGATACGCCCGTGCGCTGGAGTGGTTCGACGCGGGTATTCCGCGATTTCTGGCACAACTGGGTCCGGATGATCTGGCGATTTTCACGGCCGATCATGGCAATGATCCAACCTTTCGCGGAACCGAGCACACCCGCGAACGGGTGCCGGTGATCGGCTATGGCGTGGGGCAAAAGGCAATCGGGCTGCGGTCGTTCACAGATGTCGGCGCCAGTCTTGCAGCGCACCTTGGCATCCCGTCTTCTGGCCCCGGAGGCTCGTTTCTGTGACACCCAAGGTTGAACTGCATCTGCACCTTGAAGGTGCCGCGCCGCCCGCGTTCATCCGGGGGCTGGCCAAAGAAAAGCGGCTGGACATTGCGGGAATATTCGATGCGCAGGGCAACTACAGCTACAAGGATTTCTGGGATTTCCTGAAGGTGTACGAAGCAGCCACCAGCGCCCTGCAAACGCCCGAGGACTATGCTCGATTGACCCTTGCCGTGCTGGAGGAAAGTGCCGCAAGCGGGGTGGTTTATTCGGAAACGTTTCTGAGCCCCGATTTTTGCGGTGGTCGCGATGTGGGGGCGTGGCGCGAATATCTGCACGCCATGCGCGAAGCGGCGGATCAGGCCGAGCGGACAATGGGCATCACCTTGCGTGGCATCATCACTTGCATCCGCCATTTCGGCCCGGACAAGGCACGCGAAACCGCCCGTTGTGCTGCGGAAACGGCGGGCGACTGGATTGTCGGCTTTGGCATCGCCGGGGATGAAAGGATCTTGGCCCCCAAGGATTTCCAATGGTCCTTTGATTGTGCCCGCGAGGCCGGTTTGCGGCTGACAGCGCATGCGGGGGAATGGGGTGGTCCGCAATCGGTCCGCGATGCAATCAACGACCTTGGGGTGGAACGCATCGGTCATGGCGTGCGCGCCATCGAAGACCTTGCGCTGGTGGACGAGTTGGCCGAGCGCGGTACCGTGTTGGAGGTTTGTCCGGGGTCGAACGTGGCGCTTGGCCTCTACCCGGACGTGCGTCGCCATCCCATCGGGCTGTTGTATGACCGGGGGGTGAAAGTCACCGTCAGCACGGATGACCCGCCGTTCTTTCACACCACGATGTCGCGCGAGTTTGACATGCTGCACGCCGCTTTCGATTGGGACGATGGTGTTTTTGCCACCCTGAACCGCACTGCGCTTGACGCCGCTTTCTGCGATGCCGATACCAAGACGCGCATCACCAAGATTCTGGAGACCTGATCATGCTGGACCATCTGACCGTCGTTTCCCATCCGCTGGTCCAGCACAAGCTGACCCTGATGCGCGAGAAGGATACCTCGACCGCATCGTTCCGCCAGCTTCTGCGCGAGATTTCCCTGCTTCTGGCCTATGAAGTTACGCGCGAGTTGCCGATGACAACGAAGCGCATTGAAACGCCATTGCAGGAAATGGATGCCCCGGTGATCGAGGGCAAGAAATTGGCCCTGATTTCGATCCTGCGGGCGGGCAACGGCTTGCTGGACGGCATCCTTGAACTGATCCCCGCCGCGCGGGTAGGTTTTGTCGGATTGTACCGGGATCCGGAAACGCTGCAGCCAGTGCAATATTACTTCAAGGTGCCCACCCAGTTGGAAGACCGGGTCTGTATTGTGGTGGACCCGATGCTTGCAACCGGCAATTCTTCGGCTGCGGCTGTGCAGCTTCTGAAAGACAATGGTGCGAAGAACATCCGCTTTTTGTGTCTGTTAGCGGCACCCGAGGGCATCAAGCGTATGCACGAGGCGCATCCCGATGTGCCAATCGTGACAGCTTCGGTCGATAGCCACTTGAATGATCACGGTTATATCGTTCCGGGGCTAGGGGATGCGGGTGACCGCATGTTTGGCACAAAATAGAGGGCCAAGCCCTTTACTCGGAAACAATATTATTCCACTATCCCAACAAGCTACTTGGGGGTAGTCATGCTTTTGAAATTGGTTTCGGCCACTGTTCTGGTGGTCTTTGCGTGCGTGAGCGTCGCACTGGCGCAGTCTGCCGGCGACTTCAGTGGTCCGCGTGAATTGCCGCCGTCGTCCTTTGCCGGACAGCAATATGTTGACAGTCGGGGCTGCGTTTTCTTGCGTGCGGGGATTGGCGGCCGCACCAACTGGGTGCCGCGTGTCAATCGCAATCGGGCACAGTTGTGTGGTTATCCGCCGACCTTTGGTAACAATCAGGTCGCCATTGTCGAGCCTCAGGCCAAGCCAGCGCCGCGGGTAGCACCAACGCCGGAGCCCGCTCCGGCGCGGAAAAGCCGAATGCCGATGGACACCATCGCCACCACGACCACCCCGCCGCGCATCCGCGCCGTTCAGCCGCCGCAAAAGGGTGCTGCGGCTGCGGCCTACACGTCGGCACCACTGGCAAGCCCCGTGACGCGTGTCGAAGCGCAAAAGCCCAAGTCCGAACCCGTTCGGCGGCAAGTGGCGGAAAGGGTGTCGAAAGCCGGTGCCGGAAGCGGCAAGATCGGCTGTTATCCCGATGCCCCGGTTGCCGAAAGGTTCCGCCTGCGCGATGGCGGCAGCATCGTCCTTTGCACGCGCGGCGATGGTGACATCGCTTACGCAAAGCCGCCCCTGCTTTTAGGTAGAGCGGCCGCAGTGCCCGCGTCTGGTTATCTGGAAGGACCGGATCCGGCGGCCCATGTCGCGGCATCCCGGAAACCGCGTTTGGCCGTGTCGTCGCAGGATCATCAGAAACCGCCAAAGGGCTACAAATTCGCTTTTGAAGATGATCGCCTGAATCCCAACCGGGGGAAGGGGACGCGCCAAGGCTGGGAGGATCAGGATCAGGTCTGGACCCGCGATGTTCCGGCACGTCTGGTCGCGGATGTGTCTAAACCCAAAGCCAAGACAGTGGTGGTGCGCAGACTGTCCGTTTCGACCAAATCCGAAGCGTCCCCAAGACCTGCAGCCAAAGCAACCGGGCGCAGTTTTGTACAGGTCGGCACCTTTGGGCAACCGGCAAACGCGGATGGGGCGTCAGTGCGGCTGTCGGGGTTGGGATTGCCGGTCGCGCGCTCAAAGGTCAACCGGAACGGTGCGGCGATGCAGATCGTGCTGGTTGGCCCCTTCGGATCGCGGGCCGAAGCACAGGTTGCGCTGTCGAAAGCGCGCTCGGCTGGTTTTGGGGACGCCTTCATCCGTTGATTGCTGTCCGATGCCGACCCATAAGCCGCTACAGAAAGTCTGAGGGTTATTATCTGCTGGCGCAAATATCCTGCAGGCTGACCCAGTCGCCGTCCGGCATCAATGGTTCTGGCACCAGACCCAGCAATGGGTCAGCCTCGATCAGGCCAATGGTGGCTTCGCCCGAGCGGTCCATCGCATAGGCATAGGGTGTGCTGGGCACGCCTGCGGACTTGAAACGGGCAAGGGCAATCTCGTCCGGGATGGCGATCCCTTCGTTCTGCACCAGCACCTCACCATAACCTGCCAGAGCCCCTTCGGGTAGGGTGCCGGTGGTGAGCAGACGAAAGGTGGCTGTCAGACCGGCATGTTCCAGAACCGGGAGGATCGGGTCACGGGTTTCGGCACGCAGCCGTTCCATCAGGGCAAGGCCGGCCAGAACTTCTGGCCCGGCCTGATCTTCGATCATCTTGCGCCCGATCAGGATGGTGCCTCCCGGAAGATTTGCAGATCTGGCAACCCCTTCGCGCAGGATCAGGATTTGCGCCCGATGCGGCCCGAAAAGCTTGTCGCCCAAAGCCGTCAGCGCGAAACTGCCCAACGGACTGGCGCAAGCCGAACCGGTCAGACGTTGCACATCCGCGAGGGCCGCCTGACCGATCGCTGCCCGCGTCGCTGCTGGCAGAACCGATGCGGTATGCCGGACCAAGGCATCAGGCAACCAGAATGCACCAAGGCCCAGGACCAGAACCGTGCCTGACCCCAACAGAAAGCCGCGCAGGCTTCCGGGTTTGGCGCGTTGACCGGCCACCGCACTGCGCACGGTTTCCAAAGCTGCGATCATGTCGCCATCATCCAGTTCAAGAGTCTCGGTGGCATCCTCGCCGGGGGCGAACAGGGCCGGGATCTCTCCGGGATTCAGCCGTTCAACAGCTGGCAGGGACCAATGGCTAAGGGCGGATTCACTGCGCGGATCCGACAGGACAAGCGTCGCCTCGCGAAAGGCGACGACAACCTCGCGTCGTTGAGCGGTTGGCGTATCGCGCCACAGCCCCGGGCTTTCAAGCCGCGCATATTTTTTTAACGCCGTTATGGCGCGGGGTGCCTTGCCTGTCATCACGTTCACGATAACGGAACGCCTTGTCGGCCACAATCACCGCTTCTGTCAGATCAGCTTGGCCACGGCGCGCAGTTCGAATTTCTGGATCTTTCCGGTGCTGGTTTTGGGCAGCTCGGAAAAGACCACGTGCTTGGGCGTTTTGAACCCGGCCAAGTGGCTGCGGCAGTGGGCGATCAACTCGGCTGCCGTGCAGACGTGACCTTCTTTCAACTCGACAAAGGCGCAGGGTACTTCGCCCCATGTGTCATCGGGTCTGGCAACCACCGCACATAGCGACACGGCCGGGTGTTTCATCAGCACGCCTTCAACCTCGACCGAGCTGACATTTTCACCACCCGAAATGATGATGTCCTTGGCGCGGTCGGTGATCTTGAGATACCCATCAGGATGCTGAAAGGCGATGTCGCCGGACCGGAACCATCCCCCCTTGAAGGCGTCATGCGTCGCCTCGGGGTTCTTGTAGTAGCCTTTCATCACCAGATTGCCCCGCAGCGCAATTTCGCCCAGATGCTGGCCATCGCGGGGCACCGGGGACAAATCGGTGCCATGAACCTCGGCGCCGTCCAGCATGGCCATCGGAACGCCTTGACGCGATTTCAGATCAGCGCGTTCGTCGCCCGTCGCTGTGTCCCAGTCCGGCTTCCACAGACATTCGGTGGACGGGCCGTAAGTTTCGGTCAGGCCATACACCTGCGTCACGTTGAACCCCAAAGGTTCAAACGCCGCCAACGTAGCAGCGGGCGGCGGCGCCCCTGCGGTGAACACCTCGACCACATGCGAAAAGCTTCGCCTGTCGCTGTCTCTTGCATTGATCACGGTGTTCAGAACGATGGGTGCCCCGCCGAAATGGGTCACGCCTTCATCTGCAATCGCGTCGTAGATGGCCTTGGCCGTGATGTCGCGACAGCAGACCAATGTTCCGCCCATCATCGGCATCATCCAAGTGTGGCACCAGCCGTTGCAATGGAATAGGGGGACAATCGTGAGATACACCGGGAAAAGCTGCATCCGCCACGCAATCACGTTGGCGGTGGTGGCGAGGTACGCACCGCGGTGGTGATAGACCACGCCCTTGGGCCGCCCGGTGGTGCCGGATGTGTAGTTGATCGCAATGCTTTCCCATTCGTCTTCGGGAAAGATCCATGCGAAGTCCGGATCGCCCTGATCCAGCAAGGCATCATAGGTCAGATAGTGGCCCGATGCAGCAAAGCCTTCGTCCACCACCTCGATGATCTGCGGGGCCGGGCCGTCCATGCGGCGGATGGATTCTTCGGCCAAGGGCAGGAAGGCCGTATCGCAGAGCACGATCTTGGCGCCGGCATGGCCAAAGATATAGGCGACCGTGTCGGCATCCAACCTTGTGTTGATCGTGTTCAGAACCGCACCGCAAGCCGGCACACCGAAGTGCGCCTCGGCCTGCGGCGGGATGTTGGGCAACAGGGTCGCCACAACATCCCCCGGTGCAATCCCGCGATGCTGCAGGCCGCTGGCAAGGCGACTGACACGACGCGCATAGTCCGCATAGCTGAGCCGCGTGGATTTCCACACCACAGCCGTGCGGTCGGCAAAGATGGTGGCAGCGCGTCTGAGATGCGACAGCGGTGTCAGCGGCACGAAATTCGCTGGTGTCTTCTCCAACCCGGTTTCATCGGCAAGCCAGCCCATATATTCCTCCACCCTGTCGTTTTTCGACGCGCAAGACGCAGCTTAGCAGGCTTCAACGGTGGGAAAAGAAGGAAAGCGCTATGGCCTTGGGCACACAAGACCGCACCCTAGCCGCCGCAGCGCTGATCTGCGGCTATGCGACACTGATAGCCTTTACCGACAACTACGTGCGTGTGATCGCCACCGACCACGGGCTTTGGCAGTTTCACTTGACGCGAACGGTGATGGCCTTGGCGCTTCTGGGTCTGGCGGCGCCCATCCTTGGCCTGCGCCTGCGCCCGGTGAACACAAGGGCAGTGCTGGCGCGCAGCATCATTCACGGTACGGCGATGGTGATTTATTTCGGTGCCCTTGCCTTTTTGCCCGTGGCTATCGTCGCGGCAGGGCTGTTCACCGCCCCGATTTTCGTGCTTTTGATCTCGCGCTTTGCCTATGGCCATGCGATCGGGCCAGTGCGGGTACTTGCCGTCGCCATTGGCTTCGTCGGTGTCATTCTTGTTCTGGGCCCCGAGGCGCTTTCAGGGGCGTCACTGGCGGCTGTCCTGCCCGTTCTTGCCGGCGCGTTCTATGCGCTCGGCAATGTGGCAACCCGCGAGTGGTGCCCACACGAAAGTGCTGAAACCTTGCTTGCGGGCTTTTTTGCTGCGCTGGGGGGCTTTGGGGTGTTGGGCATCGTCGTTCTGACAGCCTTCCCGCTGTTCGCCCCTTCTGGTCCGGACGGTTTTCTGTTGCGGGGTTGGGTTGCGCCCAATGGGCCCTTCCTGTTCTGGACCTTTGTGCAGGCGGCGGGGTCGTTGGTTGGGGTCGGGATGATGATCCGCGCCTATCAGATCACCGATGCGGGCCGGGCATCGGTGATCGAATACGTCATTCTTCCTGCCTCGGCCTTCTGGTCTTGGGCCTTGTGGGGCGAGCTGTTGGAACCGATGGCCGTCGCGGGCATGGTGCTGATCATTGCCGCAGGCAGCCTGATCGCGCTTCGGGCCAAGGCGCAGGAGAGCAGTCCGGCCTAGTCGCCAACCGCCTCGCGCCAATGGCGGCGGCACAGGCTGACATAGGTTTCATTGCCGCCAATCACCACTTGGGCACCATCGCGAAGGGCGCTGCCGTCATCGCCTTTGCGAACCACCATGGTTGCCTTTTTCCCGCAATGGCAGATCGTCCGCACCTCGCGCATTTCGTCCGCCCACGCAAGCAGAGCCGCTGAGCCAGGGAAAAGATTGCCTTGGAAATCAACGCGCAGGCCATAGCACATGATCGGCACGCCCAGATCATCCACCGCCCGCGCGAGTTGCCATACCTGATCCTTTGACAGAAATTGGGCTTCGTCGATGAAGATGCAGGCGAGGGGACCAAGATCGAGACGTGCCCTGATCTTGGCGAACATATCCTCATCCGGGGCAAAGGTATCGGCTGCCTCACCGATGCCGATCCGGCTGGCAATGCGCCCGTCGCCCGCCCGATTGTCAAATTGCGCAGTGATCAGATAGGTGTCCATCCCACGCTCGCGGTAGTTGTGCGCAGCCTGCAGCAGCAAGGTGGATTTGCCGGCGTTCATCGTGGAATAGTTGAAATACAATTTTGCCATGGCGGCTGCCTATCCGATTTTGGCGGCAGGCTGCAAGCACATGGCCGCTCGGGATTCAGGCGCATCAATCGGAATCTTCGAAATACGGGAGGGGGCCGCGGCTGGCCGTCATTTTCACACACGCACCGGTTGCCCGGAAATGACACACAATGACGGGCCCGCCGCACGGCCTTGCGACCACCCCTTGCGGAACTGATGCACGGCGGACCCCCACCCAAGCCGATGCTGGGGACATCGGCCACTCACTACTATTCCGGAAAACCTCCGGAATGCTTTTATCTATGACAATCCCTTGCCTTATCATTAATGGGAAAAGATGTAGGGATTTCCCCGCAGGCCGGGGGCAGGGAGTATGTGTATGTCGGTTGAGTCCTATCTGAAGAAGCACACCGAAGCCTTGGTCAAGGATGTTGGAATCGAGTCCGCTTGCCAGTTGACCGGCAAGTCCAAGGCGACGTTGGGGCGGTACTATTCAGATTCTGATGAACATGATGACCGGTTCATGCCGATTGATGTAGTGGCGCAGCTGGAGGCGGCGTCGCGCTTTCCGCATGTGACCTCTGCCTTGGCTGATCTGCGGGGCATCACGCTGTCTTACGACGCTGAAAAGCGCAATGCGACATCCAAGGGGGTCAATCAGGACGTGGTGGTGCTCGCGCAGCGCTTTGCCATGTTGATGAGCGAGTATAACACCGCCATTGGCGACGGTGTGATCACGGTCAACGAAGCAAAGCGGATGCTGCGCGAAACGCTTGCGATCCAACAGGTTCTTCTGGAAATGAAGCTGAACCTGGAAGACGAGGTCAGCTAGGACGTCGCTGTCCCTTCGGTTTGCCACCTTCTGCGCGACGTGGGGCATTGCCGCCGCCCATGGGTTTGGCCGCCGCTTGCGGTTTTGCCGCGGGGCGTCCCATCGGTTTGCCACCTTGCGGACGGCCCCCTTGCGGGCGGGCCGGACGTTGGCCCCGGTTCTGACCGGGCTTGGGGCTTGCGGCCACAATGTCGGCGGCCCAAGGTGCGCCGCCCAGGATCGGCAGCGGCTTTTTCAGCAGCTTTTCAATCGCTTGCAATTCACTCATCTCGGCGGGCGCGCAGAAGCTGACTGACGTGCCCTCGGCCCCGGCACGCGCGGTGCGGCCGATACGGTGGACATAGTTTTCCGGCACATTGGGCATGTCGAAGTTATAGACATGGCGGACGGTCGGAATATCAATCCCACGCGCGGCCACATCGGTGGCCACCAGCACATCCAGCTCGCCATTGCGGAACTCGGTCAGGGTGCGGTCCCGCTGGGACTGTGATTTGTTGCCGTGGATGGAGCCTGCCTTGAAGCCCCAGCCCGCCAGCAGTTTCATCAGCTTTTCCGAACCGTGCTTGGTGCGTCCAAAGACCAGCGCCTGTTCGGTCGGGTGCTTTTTCAGGTAATCCTCCAGCACGCGGGCCTTGTCGCCGTTGGGCAGGAAGTGCACGCCTTGAGTCACCTTGTCAGCAGTTTTGCCGGCGGTGGTGACCTGCACCCGAACCGGGTCGCGCAAATAGGTGTCGGCGATTTCGGAAATATCCTTCGGCATCGTCGCACTGAACAGCATGGTCTGGCGCTTCAGCGGAATATGCTTGGCGATTTTGCGCAAGCTGTGGATGAAGCCCATGTCGAGCATGTGGTCAGCCTCATCGAGTACCAGATAGCCGCACTGGTCCAGCTTCACGTCGCCGCGCTCCAAAAGGTCGATCAGGCGGCCCGGGGTGGCGACCAGCACATCGGTGCCTTTAAGCAGCGACTGCGACTGACGGAACAGCGATGCGCCGCCTACGACCATTGTCACCTTTACGGGGGTGCCTTTGGTAAAGACTTCAAGGTTGTCCTTGATCTGTAGCGTCAACTCGCGCGTCGGCGCCAGGATCAGGGCGCGCACGTTTTTCGGTCCCGGCGGGTGGCCGATATCGAGCAGGCGATGCAAAAGCGGCAGGCCAAAGGCGGCCGTCTTGCCGGTGCCGGTCTGCGCCAGACCCATCAGGTCGCGGCCCGCCATGATATGGGGAATGGCCTGCGCCTGAATGGGCGTCGGCGTCTGGAGGTTGGTTTTCTCAAGCGCCTTGAGAAGTTTCGGGCTAAGCCCGAGGTCTGCAAAAGTGGTCATTGGGGTCGTTCCATCAAACTAGAGCAGGCGGTCCTCGCCCCCCGAGGTTTCGGAGGACCGTGCGCGCCGTCGGCGCCCCTGCGTGATGGTGGGAACCTTCATCCGGGCCTTTCGGTGCTCACGCGGCACGGGCTTCGGATGGACTGGAAATGAGGGTTTTCGGGGGATATGTCAAGGG
>JBKBWK010000015.1:0-66377 GCA_046313895.1 Paracoccaceae bacterium | reverse complement strand
AAGGTGACGCCAACCACGTCATAGCCTTCGTCCTTCAGCACTGCGGCCACGACGGACGAATCCACGCCGCCCGACATGGCCACCACGACGCGCGTGGCGGATGGTGGCTTTGGCAGCCCCAGCGAATTCAGCGGGTGGTCAAGCATCGGACAAACCTTTCCGGGATTGCGCGCAATATAGGAAAATGCGCGATACTCTCAACCCCCCGTGCGCCGTAGCCTTCACCTTCGCTTAAGTCTGATGGTTCACGGTCTTGGTCAGACCCGGTGGACCAACGGAAAGACATGGCCATGTACCTGAAACGTGTTGACGGCCCCCGACAAATAACGCTGCCCGATGGCAGTATTCTGACCCGCGCCGATTTGCCCGGCGCTGACACCCGCCGCTGGGTTGCCAGCCGCAAGGCGGTGGTGGTGCGGGCGGTCGTCTATGGGTTGATTCCGCAATCCGAGGCGTTGGAACGGTATGCTTTATCGGAAGAAGAATTCGCACTGTGGCGCAAGGCAGTCGAATTGCATGGGGAGAATGCCCTAAAAGTGACGGCGATCCAAAAATATAGACAACTTTAGGTTGTATTTGATGCCCGCTCTGGCAGAGTAACCGTCAGTTAACCATTCGTCGCCAATGTCGTTAACGAACCTAGCCGATGCGGAGTTTGAAAGATGCGGATACTACTTGTCGAGGACGACCCCACCACGTCGCGCAGCATCGAACTGATGCTGACCCATGCCAACCTGAACGTTTATTGCACTGACATGGGCGAAGACGGGATCGACCTTGCGAAGCTTTATGACTACGATCTGATCCTGCTGGATCTCAACCTTCCAGACATGTCGGGGCATGAGGTGCTGCGTCAATTGCGTCTGGCCCGGATTGAAACGCCCATTCTGATCCTGTCGGGATCGGACGATACCGAATCAAAACTGAAAGGATTCGGCTTTGGGGCCGACGATTATCTGACAAAACCGTTCCACCGCGAAGAACTGGTTGCCCGCATCCACGCCATCATCCGCCGCTCCAAAGGACACAGCCAATCCCTGATCATCACGGGAAAGGTCAATGTCAATCTCGACGCAAAGACGGTCGAGGTGGACGGAAAGACGGTGCATCTGACGGGCAAAGAATATCAGATGCTGGAACTGCTGTCGCTGCGCAAAGGCACCACGTTGACCAAGGAAATGTTCCTGAACCACCTTTATGGCGGCATGGATGAACCGGAACTGAAGATCATCGACGTATTCATCTGCAAGCTGCGCAAAAAGCTGGCCGAAGCGACCGGTGGGCAGAATTACATCGAAACCGTCTGGGGCCGGGGCTATGTGCTGCGCGATCCGGTTGCGGGTGACACGCGCCGACTGGCGGCCAGCGCCTGACACTTGCCCTTGTGCTGATGCCCCCCTAAACCTTGGGGACCAGTGGAGGGGTTCATGGTCGGCACACCTGTGGAGCAGTTGACGGAACCAGAGGCACAGGCCGAATTGGTGCGTTTGGCCGATGCGTTGGCCCAGGCAAACCGGGCCTATCATACTTTGGATGCGCCCGAGATTTCGGACGCGGACTATGACACGCTGAAACGGCGCAATGCCGCGATCGAGGCGCGCTTTCCGCATTTGAAACGCGCGGACAGCCCGAGTGACCAGATTGGCGCAACCGTGGCCGATGGCTTTGGCAAGGTCGCCCATCAGGTGCGCATGCTCAGCCTTGAGAATGCGTTTGAAGAAATGGACGTCGCGGATTTTGACGAACGGATCCGGAAATACCTGAACCATGCCGGCCGATTGGCGTTTACGGCCGAACCAAAGATAGACGGGTTGTCGCTGTCCTTGCGTTATGAACGCGGCGTTCTGGTGCAGGCGGCAACCCGTGGCGATGGCGACGTGGGCGAGAACGTCACTGACAATGCGCGCACCATTGCCGATATACCGCAAGCCTTGGTCGGAGCCCCAGACGTGCTGGAGGTCCGGGGCGAGGTGTACATGTCGCACGCCGACTTTGCCGCGCTGAACGACCGGCAGTCCGCGACGGGGGGCAAGACCTTTGCCAATCCGCGCAACGCGGCCGCAGGGTCGTTGCGCCAGTTGGATGCCAGCATTACTGCAGCTCGCCCGTTGCGGTTTTTTGCCTATGGGTGGGGGGCGCTGTCGGCACCGCTTGCTGCCACGCAATCCGACGCCATCGCCCGGCTTGCGGCGCTTGGCTTTCAGACCAATCCCCTGACCCGGTTGTGCCACAGCCCCGAAGACCTGTTGTCCCACTATCGCACCATTGAATCGCAGCGGGCCACCTTGGGCTATGACATTGACGGGGTGGTGTACAAGGTCAACGATCTTGGCTTGCAGGCGCGGCTTGGTTTTCGGTCGGCCACGCCCCGTTGGGCGATTGCGCATAAATTCCCGGCAGAACTGGCCTGGACCGAGCTTTTGGGCATCGACATTCAGGTGGGCCGCACCGGGGCTTTGTCGCCGGTGGCACGGCTGCGCCCTGTCACGGTGGGCGGTGTGGTGGTCAGCAATGCGACTTTGCACAATGAAGATTACATCGCCGGGCGCGACGCCAAGGGCAACCCGATCCGGGAGGGCAAGGATATTCGCGTGGGAGACTGGGTTCAGATCTACCGCGCCGGTGACGTGATTCCCAAGGTTGCGGATGTCGATCTGTCTCGCCGCAAGATCGGCGCGCAATCCTATGATTTTCCAACTAAATGCCCGGAATGTTCCAGTCCGGCCATCCGCGAGCAGGGTGATGCTGTCCGCCGTTGCACCGCTGGCCTCATTTGTCCCGCTCAAGCGGTGGAGCGGTTGAAGCATTTCGTGTCGCGTGCCGCCTTTGACATCGAGGGTTTGGGTGCAAAGCAGATCGAGATGTTTTTCCGGGATGCGGATCTTCCGGTGAGAACGCCGGCCGACATTTTCACGCTAGCCTCAAGAGACGCGGCCAACGGATTGAAACGGCTCAAAAATCGGGATGGCTTTGGCGAGACGTCCGCCGCCAAGCTGTTCGCCGCGATCGAGGCCAAGCGGTCTATTCCTTTGGATCGGTTGCTGTTCGCGCTTGGTATCCGGCATGTGGGCGAAGTGGCGGCGCAAATCCTTGCACGCCACTACAGCACATGGGACGCGTTCGAGGCCGCCGTGACCCACGCGACCGCCGGTTCGCCAGAATGGGATCACCTGTTGTCCATTGACGGCGTCGGGCGGACCATGGCCGAAAGTCTGACATCGGCGTTTCAGAACTCGGCCGAGCGCGCGGCAATTGACGCCTTGGTGGCGCAGCTTTCCGTCCAGCCGGTGATCTGGAAGGCGTCGTCAGACAGCCCCGTTGCAGGCAAAACCGTGGTCTTTACCGGGACGCTGGAAAAAATGACGCGCGCCGAGGCGAAGGCGCGGGCGGAATCGTTGGGGGCCAAGGTGGCGGGTTCTGTCAGTGCCAAGACCGATCTTCTGGTGGCCGGACCGGGGGCGGGCAGCAAGCTGAAAGAGGCCGCCAAGTTCGGAGTGACCACGCTGGATGAAGACGGCTGGCTTGCCCTGATCGGCGACGCATGAGCCGGCCCGAGATCCTGTTTCCCTTGTTTTCGGCGGTCGAGACGCTGGAAGGCGTGGGGCCAAAGTCGGCACGCGCGCTGGAAGGGCTGGGGGTGACCCGGCCCAAGGATCTTTTGTTTCTGTTGCCCCATTCCGGGGTGGACCGCAGCCGCAAGGATTCGGTCCGTGACGTGGTGCCGCCCACGACGGTGACGGTCGAGGTCGAGGTGGGGGCGCATTTTCCGCCCCGAACCAAAGGCAAGCCCTATCGGATCATGGTGCGGGATGCGCAACTGGAATGGGCCTTGGTGTTTTTTCATGCGCGCGGCGAATATCTGCAAAAGCTTTTACCCAGCGGGCAGCGGCGCATCGTTTCGGGCAAGATCGAGCTGTTTGACAGTGTGGCACAGATGGTCCACCCCGACCATGTGCTGCGCCCCGATGAGGCCGGGGATTTGCCCGCCTATGAACCGGTCTATCCCTTGACCGCCGGGATCACGCAGCGGCTGGTCGCCAAGGCTGTGGAAGGGGCGGTCGGTCGTGCGCCCATGTTGCCCGAATGGATCGACCCCGGCCAAAAGGCGCGGGAAGGTTGGCCAGACTGGCGCGCGGCGGTGCAGGCCGTGCATCACCCCACCGATGCCGCAAGCCTTGCCCCGACCGATCCTGCGCGGGCGCGTCTGGCCTATGACGAGTTGTTTGCACATCAACTGACCCTGTCGCTGGCGCGGGCTTCGTTTCGTCGGGCCAAGGGTGTGCAGACCAAAGGCACCGGCGCGTTGCAGCAAAAGGTGATGGCGGGGCTGCCCTATGCTGCGACTGGCGCGCAAACCCGTGCCATTGCCGAAATATCGGCCGACATGGCGTCGCCCTTGCGGATGAACCGGCTGTTGCAGGGCGATGTCGGGTCGGGCAAGACGCTGGTCGCGTTCATGGCCTTGCTGGTGGCGGTCGAGGCGGGCGGGCAGGGCGTGATGATGGCCCCGACCGAGATTCTGGCGCGACAGCACCACGAAGGGCTTGCCCCGCTGGCGCAGGCGGCGGGTGTGCGCCTGGTGTTGCTGACCGGACGCGACAAGGGCGCAGAGCGTGCAGCCAAGCTGCGGGATCTGGCCGAGGGGCGGATCCACATGCTGGTGGGAACCCATGCGGTGTTTCAGAAGGATGTGGCCTTTCATGATCTGCGCCTTGCTGTGGTGGATGAACAGCATCGCTTTGGCGTGGCGCAACGGATGGAACTGGGCGCTAAGGGCCACGCAGTCGATGTGCTGGTAATGACCGCGACACCCATACCGCGCAGCCTTGCATTGGCCAGCTATGGCGATATGGACGTGTCGGTGCTGGACGAAAAACCCGCCGGGCGCAAACCGATCAAGACGGTGATGATCGCGTCGTCGCGGATGGATGAGGTGGTGGCGCATCTGGGCCGTGCCGTAGCCGAGGGCAGGCAGTGCTATTGGGTGTGCCCCTTGGTTGAGGACTCCGAGGTGCTGGATTACGCCAGTGCCGAAGCCCGCTTTGCCCATCTGCGCGCCGCCTTGGGCGACGTCGTGGGCGTGGTGCATGGCCAACTGCCGCCCGCCGAAAAGGATGCGGCGATGGCGCGGTTCCAAAGCGGTGAGACGCGGGTTCTGGTCGCGACCACGGTTATCGAGGTGGGCGTCAACGTGCCCAACGCGTCGATCATGGTGATCGAGCGGGCCGAGATCTTTGGCCTTGCGCAGTTGCACCAATTGCGCGGCCGGGTCGGGCGGGGTGCGGCAGAATCGACCTGTCTTCTCCTGTATCAGGCCCCGCTGAGCGAGGCTGGAGAGCGGCGGCTGAAAACCATCCGCGACACCGAAGACGGCTTTCGCATCGCCGAGGAAGATCTGGCGATGCGCGGGGCGGGCGATCTGATCGGCACCGCGCAGTCGGGCTTGCCAAAGTTCCGCGTGGCCGATCTGGAACGGCAGGCGGCGTTGATGGCAGTCGCGCAAACGGATGCGCGTGCGCTTCTGGCCATGGACCCCGGTCTGGTCAGTCCTCGGGGGCAGGCGGCACGGGTGGTGTTGTGGCTGTTGGATCAGGACCGTGCCATCCGCCTGATTTCGGTCGGCTAGACCAAAAATCTTAATATGTTCTCAAATGTTCTTAAAAAGTTCTTTACAGGATGCGCGCTGTATGAGAACAATCGGGCAACACATGATCAGGAGGATGCCATGGTTGCCCAAGTCAAGGATATCGTCACCCGCTCGCGCGCCACGCTGATCGAAGATCTGGTCGGTGTCATGGCCCTGTTTGCCACGCTGTATGGATATCTCGCCTTTTCGGCGTTCTGACGGTTCTGCCTGCGGTCTGCCAAGACGCGCGCTCTGCATCTGTCCCCAAGTGATGCCTCGTTGCGCGCACCAGACACGCCACTTGCCGCCGCCGTCGCTCAGACGCGCGGCGGTTTTTTTACGGGGCAGGGGTCAGGCTGGTGTCGGCCGTGGCCGCAGCCTCGGCGGCGGCCTCGATCGCCAGAAGGATCGACGCATGGCGGTTCTTGTAGTCCCGCGCCGGGGTCAGGACGGCAAAGCCGTCGAACGGGGCAGGTGGCACGGGGGCGCCGTCTTTCAACATCGCGCGCAACGCGTCGCGGCCTTGCGCCAGTTCCGCCGCTGTGCGCCCGATCACGGCATGACCCAGAACTGAAGCGGCCGCCTGACCCAAGGCGCAGGCTTTGACATCCTGCCCAAAGCCCACAACCCGGCCCTGATCCATCACCAGATCCACCGTCACCGTTGATCCGCACAAGGGCGAGCGTTTGCGCACCGTGGCCTGTGGTGCGCTCAGGCGTCCCAGATGCGGAATATCGGCGGCCAGTTCCAGAATCTGGCCGGAATAGAGCTTGATCAGGTCGCTGTCACTCATGGCGCTTTTCCTTCTGCCCGCTCATAGATAGACCCATATTCCATGCCCGCCAAGGAGGACCGCGATGGCTTTTGATCCCGCAAGCCTAAAGTATGATGCCAACGGGCTGATCCCCTGCATCGCGCAGGACGATGCGTCGGGCGATGTGCTGATGATGGCCTGGATGAACAGGGCTTCGGTTGCGCAGACCCTTGCCACCGGCCGCGTGACGTATTGGTCGCGGTCGCGGGCGGCGTTCTGGGTCAAGGGAGAGACGTCGGGGCATCTTCAGCACTTGGTAGAGTTGCGGGTTGATTGCGACCGCGACTGTCTGTTGGTGCGTGTCCGGCAGGACGGCCCTGCGTGCCATACCAACCGGCGCTCGTGCTTTTACACCGCCGTCCGGGGCGAGGCTGAGGTGATCACGATGGAACCGATGACCGGTTTGAATGGTTGACCCAAGTCGTCACCTTTTCCTGCCGCAGCCCTTGACCTTCGGGCCGGAAAAGCAACTATTTGCGCCAGTCAGTCACAACCGACAAAGGAATATCCCATGGCTTTCACCCTTCCTGATCTGCCCTATGCCCATGATGCGCTGGCATCGCTTGGCATGTCGAAAGAAACGTTCGAATTTCACCACGATATTCACCACAAGGCCTATGTCGATAACGGCAACAAGCTGATTGCCGGCACCGAATGGGACGGCAAGTCGGTCGAAGAGATCGTTGTCGGCACCTATAACAAGATCGCTGTCGCGCAAAACGGCATTTTCAACAATGCCAGCCAGCACTGGAACCATGCCCTGTTTTGGGAGATCATGGGGCCGGGAGACGACAAGAAGATGCCTGGTGCTTTGGAAAAGGCGCTGACCGAGGCATTTGGCTCGGTTTCCAAGTTCAAGGAAGATTTCGCCGCCGCGGGTGCGGGCCAGTTCGGATCGGGCTGGGCGTGGCTGGTCAAGGATGCGGATGGCGCGCTGAAGGTGACAAAGACCGAAAATGGCGTCAATCCACTGTGCTTTGGCCAGACGGCGTTGCTTGGCTGCGATGTGTGGGAACATTCCTACTACATCGATTTCCGCAACAAGCGTCCGGCCTATCTGACCAACTTCCTTGACAAATTGGTGAACTGGGAAGCCGTCGCCGCACGTATGTAAGCTTAAGCGACTGTTTTATTGGAAAAACCGCGCAGGTCTGGCCTGCGCGGTTTTTTGCTGTGGTCAAGGTGCCGCACTTCCGATGTGCCCGACACTCCCCATCTGAAGAGGACAACGCCAAAAAGACAGGAGGTTTCGATGTCAAGGATAACGCGTGGATGCTGGATCGTGGTGGCCGACGGGGCCGGAGCGATGATTTTGGAAAATGTCGGAACGGCAGTTGCGCCCGATTTGCGCCTGATCGACCGGATCGAGACACGCAAGATTGAAGACCATCACGACCGTGCAGGCCGTATGGCAGATGGGGGGCCGAACCAGCGTTCGGCCTTGGAAGTGACCGACCGCGAGCGTCTTGCCGAAAGCGCAATGGTGGCCACGCTGATGACCCGACTGGCGTTTTCGGTGCGTCAGTCGCAGATCGCGCGCATCGCGATTGCTGCGCCGCCTCAACTTCTCGGGGCGATCCGCGCGCGGATGGAGGACGATCTGCGCAGTCGCGTAGTGCTGATGCTGCCCAAGACGCTGACCAACCATCCGCTGGAAAAAATAGTCGCGCTGATGGGTGACGCGATGGATCGCGCCGCATAAGGTTTGCGCGGCAAGTTATTGATTACATCAAGAAAAAGCAACTTCGATCCGGGCCAGAAGGCCCGGAACATCGGGCAGCGTGACAAAGCTGTCGCGGATCGTAGGTTCGGCAAAGCCCTGATCGACGACATGGTTCATCAACTGAATCAAAGGTTGCCAGTAACCGTCTGTATCCAATAAGAAAATCGGCTTCGCATGCAACCCGATCTGACGCCACGTCAGCACTTCGAAAAACTCGTCCAGACTGCCAGCGCCACCCGGAAGCACCACAATGGCGTCAGAGTTCATGAACATCACCTTCTTGCGTTCATGCATGTCTTCGGTGATCACCAGTTGCCCCAGATCGCGCTTGCCCTTTTCGCGCCCCATCAGATGGGTCGGGATCACGCCCATGGTGCGCGCGCCTGACTGCATTGCAGCCCGGGCCACTTCGCCCATCAGGCCGACATCACCTGCGCCATACACCAGCCGCCAGCCATGGTCTGCGATCCCTTGCCCAAGCGCGCGGGCCGCTTCGGCGTAGGTGGCGGACCGGCCCGGGCGTGATCCGCAAAAGACACAGATGGAACGAAGCGGGGTCATGGCGGCATCCTGATCGAATTTTCGTTGCATGGGCAGTGTTATCGGGGTTCCTATGCAAAGGAAAGCAGGGGTCGGTCACAGACTTCGCACTGCGGGCGGGGGCCCGTTGGGGACAAGACGGGGAAACGGGATGGCATTCTGGTCGGGAATGAGTGGCGGCGCGCGCGCAGGGTTTTTGGCTGCGGGAACGGCTGCGGTGGTGGTCGTGGCCGGTCTGGTCTGGCAGGGCCGCACGCCAGAGATGCCGCCAGCCGTGACCTCGCCTGTTCCCGAACCGGCTGTGGCCAAGACGCCGGCCCCGGCCAACCCTGCACCCGTGGCCGAGGCTCCGCCCCCATCGCCGGTGGCCGAGCCGACGCCCCCTGAGCTTCCCGCCGAACCTGAATCGCAAGGTCAAGAGGTCGCCCCGCCAGAGCAGGTGGCAATTGCCGACCCGGTCACTCAGACAGAGGCGCCCGCCGCCTCCGTGCCGGAGGTGCCCGCAACATCCGCGCAAGAGGTGGTTCCTTTTGCGGCGGCGGAGCCGGTGTCAGACACACCTGCGCCACCCGTGGTTACACCTGCGCCGGAACCCGCAGCCGCTATTTCCCCGACGTTTGACAGCTATCGGGTTGAGGCCGATGGATCTGCGGTCGTGTCTGGCCGGACCGAGCCGGGGGCGGTGATCGCCGTCCTCGTGGACAAAAATCCGGTGGCAGAGGCAAACGCGGCCCAGGATGGCAATTTCGCCGCCCTGTTCACCTTGCCGCCAAATGCAAACCCCAGTCTGATGACCTTGGTGGCAACGCTGGCGGACGGGCGCGTGATCGCCTCCGAGCAGTCTATCGCCCTCGGCCCGATTGTGGGGCCTGTGCTTCAGGTCGCCGCAGCACCTGAGCCACCCGCCGAAAGTACCACACCCGAAACCGCCGAGGCAAAAGCAGATCCGGTTTCCCAGGCCATTGCCGAAACGGCGGTGGCAGACCTCGAGCCTTTGGCGGCTCCGCCCGTGGCCCTGATGGTCACAGAAACCGGTGCGACCGTGGCTCAGGCCCCGGCGGGTCCGACGCCAGAACCCGTTGTCGATTCCACCCGTGTGACAACGGTGGTGCTGGATGCGATTTCCTACAATCCGGAAGGGCTGGTGCAATTGTCGGGCAAGGGGCAGGCCGGGCAGGCTGTGCGGATCTATCTGGACAACGCCTTGGTGGCCGATGCCCCGATCGATCCTACAGGCCAATGGCAGGTGACGTTGGGCGATACCGCGCCGAAAATCTATACGCTGCGTGTCGATCAGATCGACGGCACAGGCAAGGTGTCAGCCCGGTTCGAAACGCCGTTCAAGCGTGAAACGCTTGCCAATCTGGCGGCCTTGGCGACGCCATCTGCGCCTGCGCTGCCACCCGTTGTCGCAAATGCGCTTGCCGATCCCGCACCAGTTCAGCCAGCACCCGCAGCGCCTCAGCCTGAGCCACCGGCCGTGAACGACACTATGACGCCGCTTGCCCCCGTGGTGGCGACGGCTCCGGCAGATCCCCAGCCATTGGTCTCTGCGCCGGTCACGGTCACAGTGCAGCCCGGTTTCACGCTATGGGGAATCGCGCGAGAGAATTTTGGCGATGGAATTTTGTATGTGCAGGTCTATGAGGCCAATCGTGACAAGATCCGCGATCCGGATCTGATCTATCCGGGGCAAGTCTTTACCATTCCCGGCAACGACTAAGCGGGCTCTGGCCATTTGCGGAATCACACCCTAGGTATGGGCTCCGAAAAGAGGCCCGCCATGACCAAACCAACGACGATCAATTCCCCCGCCACTGGCGTGCAGACCATCGCACGCGTGATCCCGTATCTGTGGCCGAAAGGGCAGACCTGGGTCAAGCGCCGGGTTGTGATGTCTCTTGGTCTGCTTGTCATGGCCAAGGTGATCTCGGTGTCTACCCCCGCGCTTTACAAGCAGGCTGTTGATGCGCTTGCGGGCACCGCGCCGGACACAGCCACGCTGCTTGGCCTGTCGGCGGTCGGACTGACCATCGCCTATGGCATGGCACGGTTGATGACAGTGTTGTTTCAGGAACTGCGCGACGCGGTGTTCGTTCGGGTGGGTCAGCGGGCCCTGCGCCAACTGGCGTTGGAGACCTTTACCCACATCCACCGCCTGTCCTTGCGCTATCACATCACGCGCAAGACCGGCGGCCTGAGCCGGATCATCGAACGCGGGGTCAAGGGCGTCGATTTTCTGTTGCGGTTCATGTTGTTGTCGATCGGGCCGCTGATCCTTGAACTCACCATGGTGGCCGTGATTTTTGCCTTCGTGTTTGGCTGGCAATACGCGGTCGTCGTTGTGGTGGTGATCAGCATCTACGTCACCTTCACCCTGAAGGTTACCGAATGGCGGGTGGCGATCCGGCGCGAGATGAACGCGCAGGATACCGATGCCAACCAGAAAGCCATCGACAGCCTGCTGAATTTCGAGACGGTCAAATACTTCAACGCCGAAGGCATGGAGGCGCAGCGCTATGACAAGGCGATGCAGCGCTACGAGGTTGCTGCGGTCAAGACCGGGCTTTCGCTGGCCTTCCTGAACCTTGGGCAGGCATTCCTGATCACCTCGGGCCTTGTGATCGTGATGGTGATGGCGGCGCGCGGGGTGCAGGCCGGCACCTTGACGGTCGGTGATTTTGTCATGGTCAACGCCTATATGATCCAGATCACCATGCCGCTGAACTTCCTTGGCACCGTCTATCGCGAAATCCGGCAGGCTTTGGTCGATATGGGCGAGATGTTCGGGCTTTTGGGCCAACCGGCCGAGGTGGTGGACAAGCCCGACGCACCTGACCTGAACGTCACAGGCGGCGAGGTGGCGTTTGACAATGTGCGCTTTGACTATGACCCGACGCGACCGATCCTGAAGGGCATAAGCTTTACCGTAGCCCCCGGCCAACGGGTCGCTTTGGTGGGTCCGTCAGGGTCGGGCAAATCGACGATCGGGCGGCTGTTGTTCCGGTTCTATGATGTGACCAGCGGGGCCATCCGCATCGATGGTCAGGATCTGCGCGATGTGACGCAAGCCTCGATCCACGGTTCTATCGGCGTGGTGCCGCAAGACACCGTGCTGTTCAACGATACGGTTTATTACAATATTGCCTATGGTCGTCAGGGGGCGACGCGCGCGGAAGTGGAAGAGGCGGCAAAGGCAGCCAAGATCCATGATTTCATCGTCTCGTTGCCCGAAGGCTATGAGACTACCGTGGGCGAGCGCGGGTTGAAGCTGTCGGGCGGCGAAAAGCAGAGGGTGGGCATTGCCCGAACCTTGCTGAAAAACCCGCCGATCCTGATCCTGGACGAGGCCACCAGCGCGCTGGACACCCAGACCGAGCGTGACATTCAGGACAGCCTGTTGCGCATGGGTGAAGGCAGGTCGGTGATCACCGTGGCGCACCGCCTGTCCACCATTGCGGATGCCGATGTGATCCTTGTGCTGGAAGCGGGTGAAATCGTCGAACGCGGCACACACGAGGCGCTGCTGGCAAACGGCGGGCGCTATGCCGCGATGTGGGCACGGCAATCTTCGGAAGAGGAAGAACAACAGGCCAAGATCGCCTAGAAAATTGCGGCTGTGCAGGACCGGGCGGCGGCAACGGTGTTGCACCGCCGTCGCCCGCACCGGCATTGCCTGACCCTATTCGGCGGCGGTCGGGTTTTGGATCGCGGTCAGACGTGCCTTCGGGGCGTCGGGCAGGTGGGCGTCGCCGACGTCTTCCCACAGGATCAGCGGCCCCCGGACCGCTCGGGCGGCACTTGTCAGCGCCAGATCGCGCGCCTCGACGCTGTTCTTGCCCTGTGCAAGGGCGGACAGTCGCGCCCAGCCTCGGTACGCCCCGGCCCAGAACCAGACCCGCAGCGCCAGCAGGGACGGCGTCAGCACCAGCGTCAGCAGGGTGGCGATGCCAAGACCAAACACCACCGCGGTCGCCAATTGTTTCCACCACAGCGCTGACGGGCTGTTCAGCGTATAGCCGCCGGCAAAGAAATCGACCGACAGCCCGAACATCATCGGTGCAAGCCCCGCCATGGTGGTGATCGTCGTCAACAGAACCGGGCGCAGGCGCTGTTCGGCTGTGCGGGTGATGGCTTCCAGCTTGGGCATATAGCGGCTGAATTCCTGGTAGGTGTCGATCAGGATGATGTTGTTGTTCACCACGATCCCCGCCAGGGCGACAATCCCGGTGCCGGTCATGATGATCGAAAAGGTCTGCCCCATCACCATCATGCCGACCAGAACCCCGGTGGTGGACAATACCACCGCCAAAAGCACCAGCACCGCGTTATAGACCGAGTTGAACTGCGCCAGCAGGATGATGAACATCAACCCCAGGGCCCCGGCAAAGGCCTTGGCCAGAAACGCCCCGGCCTCGGCCTGATCTTCCTGATCGCCGGTCCAGACCCAGTTGACGCCTTGCGGCAGCGGGTTGGTGGCAAGCCAGGCGTTCAGCGCCTCGATCCGTTCCGTCGCGGTGATCGGCACGCCATCGTCGCGCGCAAGCCCGGGTGTGACATCGGCCTTCACGTCATAAACCCGCGATTCGTCCACCCGGTCGATCCGCCCGAGTTTTGCCACCGGCTTGCGGGTGATGAAGTTCGACAGCGGCACAAGTCCTTCGGCGGTGCGCACCTTGAGCGAATCAAGCGTTGACAGCACCCGGTCCTGTTCCGGAAGCCGGACACGGATCTCGATCTCTTCGTCCGAGCTTTCCACCCGCATGGTGTCCAGCATCACCCCGCGTGTGACCAGTTGCACCATGCCGCCAACCGTGGCGACATCGGCGCCAAACCGGCCGGCGCGGGCAACATCGACCGTGATTTCCCAGTCGATGCCGGGCAGGGGGCGGGTATCCTCGATCCCGGTGATGCCGTCCATCCCTGCCATCCTGGCGCGCACCACCCCGACAGCCTCCGACAAGGCGTCGAAATCGTCGCCTGAAAGCCGCAGATGCAACGGTTTGCCCGAGGCAGGGCCCGACGCTCCGGCAAGCACCTCGATCTGGATGCCGGGCAGGGCTTGCAGGCGCGTGGTCAGGCCCGCGATGATGCGGTCCCCGCCAAGGGTCGGATCCGTGCTGCGGTCTTCCCACGGGGCAAGTTCAAGCTGGATCTGGCCAACGCTGTCCAAAGGCGCCTGTGCGCCGCCGGTATTGGCATTCAATCCGCCCGATCCTGCAAAGGAAAAAGTGGATTTCACCCCTGGCGTGCCGACCACCAATGCTTCGGCCTGTTGCAGCAGCGCGTCCTTTTCGGCCAGTGACAGGTTGCCGCGCGCCCGCACATAGACAATGGCCTGTTCGGGTTCGGTGGCCACAAAAAACTCCACCCCTTTCCCATGCTGGGTGTAAAGCCCGAAAACCATCACCACCAAGCCGATCACCGCAGCGATGGTGACAAGTGGCATCACCGGGTTGCCGGTCAGGAACCGGATCACCCGGCCAAAGGCGGTGCGCCGATAGCCTGCGACGACCGGCGTGCGGCGGATCGGCTTTGCGGCGTCCAGCGTGATGGACGCGGCCAAGCCGCCCAGCATGACCAGAAGCAGTCCGGGGACAAGGGATGACACCCCGGTGCCGCGCGGCGCCAGCAGCAGGATGACCCCGACAAACAGGATCGCCATCGCCATACCCACCAGCACAAGCCGCAGCCAGAGCGGGCGCGGCCGCAGCAGGGTTGCAATCGACTCCAGCCTGCGCGTTACACGGCCAGCCACACCGCCCATCACCGGCACATAGACCAGCGCCACAAGCAAAGAGGCCGTCAGCACAAAGATCAGCGTGATGGGCAGCATCCCCATGAATTCACCAGCGACGCCGGGCCAGAACAGCATGGGCAGAAAGGCGCAAAGCGTGGTCGCGGTAGAGCTGATGATCGGCCAGAACATACGCTTTGCGGCTTCGGTATAGGCGGCCATCGGGCCGGAGCCTTCGCGGATCCGGGTGTCGGCATATTCGACCACCACAATGCCGCCATCGACCAGCATCCCCACGGCCAGAATCAACCCGAACATCACGATGTTCGACACCGAAATTCCCATCACCGCAAAAAACGCAAAGGTCAGCAGGAAGCTGGTCGGGATCGAAAACCCGACCAGCAACGCCGACCGGGTGCCAAGCGCCGCAAGCACCACGACCATGACCAGCGCAATTGCCGTCAGCACCGAGCCTTCCAACTGGCGCACCATGCCTTCGACATTGGTTGACTGGTCCAGCGACGCAGCCACCGAGACTGAATTGCGCAGCGGCTCGGGCCATTTCGCGACTTCTTCGGCCACAGTGGCTTCGACCAGACGGGCGCTGTCGATCAGATTGAACCCTTTGCGCTTTACGACCTGAATGGCCACCGTGGGTTCACCATTGAACCGCGCAGTACCGGTCGCATCCTTGAAGGTCAGGTTGATCTGGGCCAGATCGCCCAAGGTGATGGTGCGGTCGCCGTTGACCTTGACAGGCAGGGCATAGACCTGCGCCGCCGTGGTAAAGCTGGACGGGATCTTCACGGCAAAGGCGCCGTTCGCGGTTTCCACCTCGCCCGCCGCGATCAACTGATTGTTGCGGGTGACAACGGTGATCAGTTCGGCTGCCGTGATGTTGTAGGCTTCCAGCTTCAACGGGTCGATCAGCACCTCCAGCATCTCGTCGCGATGGCCTGCCAGTTCGGCCTTCAACACCGGCTCCAGTGCTGCGATGCGCTTTTGCAGATCTTTCGCCGCCCGCAGCAGGGTGCGTTCCGGCACGTCGCCGGACAATGCGATCACCAGAATCGGAAATTCGCTGAAATTGATCTCGTTGACGGAGTATTTGTCGGCCCCTGCCGGAAACTTTGCCTCGGCGGTGTTCATGCGGTCGCGCACGTCGGCAATGGTCTTGGTCTTGTCCCAGCCGAATTCGAATTCAAGCGCCACGCCGCCATAGCCTTCGGCGGCGGTGCCCGATATCTTTTTCAACCCGTCCAGACCGGACAGCTCTTGCTCCATCACCTTGACCAGCAGGGTTTCACTGTCAGCCGCCGAGATGCCGGGAAAGGGGACTGACACGAACAGGGCCGGGATGTCGATATCGGGTTCGCCCTCTTTGGGCAGGCTGACATAGGCCATCACACCGGCTGCGACCGACAGGATGATGAAGGCCACCACCATGCGGGCGCGGGCGGCGGCCCAGTCCACGATCCCGGTCATGGCGCGGCCTCTTGCAACGTGACGGCAATCTGGGTGCCGTCGGTCACGAATTCCTGCCCCACGATGATCACCGTCGCCTCGTCCGGCAAACCGGTGACAAACATACCCTCGGCCGTGTCGCGCAAAACCGTGACCGGCGCAAAGCGGGCAACACCAGATACAGCCAGCCGGACACCGAGCGCGCCATCGTTGGCAAGGGTCAGGCTGGAGGCCGGCAGCAGGTGCGCCATGACGCCATCAGCCGCAATCAGCATCTCAGCGGTCTGTCCGTCGCGGATCGCAAGGTCGGCATTGGGCACCGTCACCTCGACGCGGAATGTCCGGGTGGCGGCATCGGCCGAACGCGACAGAAAGGTGACGCGCCCCTGCACCTCGCGCCCGGAAATCAGCCGGGCCCCGGCCATGGCGCCGACGTTGATACGGTCAACTTCGGCTTCGGGCACAAAGCCCACCAGCTTTATCGGATCAAGTTGTATCACTGTGGCACAAGCAGAACCGGGTTGCAAAAGACTGCCCAATTCGGCGGTGTCGGTTTCCAGAAGCCCTTCGAACGGCGCGGACACGGTCAGGCGCGCGATATCGGCGCGGATCGCATCCAGCGCCGAGCGGGCCGACTGCACCCCGGCGCGGGCCGATTCCAACGTGGCCTCTGCCCCGATACGGCGGGTTTCCGTGGCAAAGCCGCCTTCGTTCAAACGGTTTGCGGCATCGGCGTTCACCTCGGCCTCGCGCAAGCGGGCCTGCGCCTCGAGCAGCCGGGCTTCGGCCTCGGCGGCCTGCTGTAACCGCGTGCCGGGGTCAAGTTCGCACAGGATCTGGCCTTCGGTCACGAACGCCCCACGCCGAAGCGGATCCGACCGCACCAGCCCGCCGGTTTCGGCCCGCACCTCGACCTGACGTGCGGCTTCGGTCCGGCCGCGCGCAATGACCGCGTTCTGAACCTGCCGGGCCTTCGAGGCGAGGCCGACAACGGACATCGCGCCCTGTGCAGTGGTGGTGGGTTGCAGCGGGGTGTCTGCCGGCTGTGCTGCCGTGGTGGCCATGAAACGGTCACGTTCAAAGACCGCGACATAGAGTGTCACGGCCACGGCGAGGGCAGTCAGGGGGGGCAGGACACGCATGATCACCCTTATTGGCACAAACACATCGCACAACTTAGGCTGTGCGCCGCGTCCCGACAAGCCGAAGCGCCGACATCGGCGGGGCCGGGGCTTGGCAAGCCCTTGTGCTTGCGTGTAAGACAGGATGCAAGTGGCGCAAGATGGACCCAAGGTGGGCCATTTCGCGCTGAAACCGTTTTGACGCGCCGTTTGAAAGCCAAAGTGACGTGAGCAATCCCGAAAGTTTCATCCAGGAAGTCACGGAAGAGGTGCGCCGCGACCGGCTCTTCTCACTGTTCCGCAAATATGGCTGGATTCCAGCCCTGATCGTGGTGGCCGTCGTCGGTGGCACGGCGTGGACCGAATGGTCCAAGGCGCGCGATGCCGCAAGGGCGCAAGAGTTTGGTGATGCGCTTTTGGATGCGCTCGACCTGGGTGGTGCGCAAGACCGGCGCGATGCCCTTGCGTCGGTCCCGGCCGATGCCGCGCAAAAAGCCGTGCTTGGCTTGATCCTTGCCTCGGACCCGACCGAAGACCGGGCCGGCACTCTGGCCGCTTTGGAAGCCTTGGCCGCCGACACCAGCCAACCCCAAAGTTATCGCGATCTTGCGGTGCTGCGCCGCGTGATCGTCGCGGGTGCCGATCTGGCAATCTCGGACCGGCGCGCGATGCTCGATCCGATTGCTGCACCCGGTCGTCCTTTCCGCCCGCTGGCGTTGGAGCAACTGGCCTATCTACTGATTGAAGACGGCAAGACCGACGAGGCGATTGCAGCACTCCGCGCGTTGACGGAGGACCAGCAGGCCCCTGCGGGCTTGCGCGGGCGGGCAGGACAGATGATTGTGGCGCTTGGGGGCGATGCCCCTACAACAGCTGACGCCGGTTGAAACGGCGCGACGGGCGAGGGTCCGAGGGAATGGAGCGGGTGGTGAGACAAAAGCGCATCTTGGGACTGACGGCCCTGTCTGCCGCCTTCTTGCTGTCGGCATGTGAACGCGAATTGATCCTGCCGGGGGAACGCTTTCCGGTGCGCGCCGATCTGGAAGCCTCTTTGCCAATCGAAGGTCAGCCAGCACCTGTCGCCCCACCCGAACGCTCGGCCAACCAGTCGGTGCCGATTTCCCTGCCGGCGTCCTCGGCCAGCGGGGACTGGACGCATCGTGGCGGGTCTGCCCGACACGCCTCGCCGCATGGTCAGCTTTCCGGTGCGCCACAAAGGGTGTGGAGCGCCAACATCGGTGCGGGCTCCAGCCGCAAGAACCGGATCTCTGCGGCCCCGGTGGTTGCGGATGGCCGGATCGTGACGATGGACAGCCGGGCGCTGGTGGTGGCGACCGCGACCAACGGCAGCACGCAATGGCGCACCGACCTGACCCCGCAGTTCGATCGCGGCGGCGAGGTGTCGGGCGGCGGTGTCGCAATTGGTGGCGGCATGGTGTTTGTCGCAACCGGATATGGCGAGCTGGTGGCGCTGTCGGCCGGCAACGGCGCGATTGTGTGGCGTCAGCGGTTGGGCAGCCCGGTCGCCGGCGCACCTGCGTATGATGGTGGCACGGTCTATGTCGCGACCCGAGACGGCGCAGGTTGGGCGGTGGATGCCAAGAACGGCAAGGCGTTGTGGACAGTGCCGGGCACCGCGAACACACTGTCGGTCAGCGGGTCTTCGGCACCTGCCGTCACCGATCGCAATGTGATCTTCCCCTTTGCCAGCGGCGAACTTGTGTCCGCCCTGCGTCTGAACGGCACGCGGGTCTGGGGGGCGCCCGTCACCGGGCAGCGTCCGGGCCGCGGATATCAGGGATTGACCGATGTCACTGGCGATCCGGTGATTGTTGGCAGCACGATCTATGCCGGAACTGCGGCCGGGCGGACCGCCGCCATCAACGCCGGGTCGGGAGAGCGGATCTGGACAGCGGTTGAAGGCGCGTTGAACCCACCCTTGGTGGTCGGCGGATCGGTCTTTGTCGTCAATGACGAGGCACGTCTGGTGCGGATGGATGCGGCAACGGGCGATGTGATCTGGCGCGCCGACATGCCCTACTTCGTCAACGACAAACCGAAGCGGCAGAAAGCGATCACCGCGCATTTCGGCCCGGTTCTGGCGGGCGGGCGTGTGGTGGTTGTGTCGGGGGACGGCCTGTTGCGGATGTTTGATGCGACCAATGGCACCATGGTGGCCACCGCGCAGATCCCCGGTGGGGCTGCGTCTGCACCTGCTCTTGCCGGCGGCGCATTGTATGTTGTGGGCGGCAACGGTCAACTTCACGCTTTCCGTTAAGACCAAACCCCTGTAAGGGGAACGGCTTGAATGACACCGGACCCTAAAACATGAGCTTTACCCTCGCCATCGTGGGCCGCCCCAATGTGGGCAAATCCACGCTTTTCAACCGCCTCGTCGGGCGCAAGCTCGCGCTTGTCGATGATCAGCCCGGTGTGACCCGTGATTTGCGCGAGGGTGATGCCAAGCTGTTCGATCTGCGCTTCACCGTGATCGACACGGCGGGGCTGGAGGAAGTCACCGACGACAGCCTGCAAGGCCGGATGCGGCGGTTGACCGAACGCGCGGTCGATATGGCCGATATCTGCCTGTTCCTGATTGACGGCCGTGTCGGGGTGAACCCGTCAGATGAGGTGTTTGCCGAAATCCTGCGCAAAAAGGCGGCCAGGGTGATCCTTGGCGTGAACAAGGCCGAAGGCCGCGCGGGCGAGGATGGCGCCTTGGAGGCGTGGTCGCTGGGTCTGGGCGAGCCCTTGCGCCTGTCGGCCGAACATGGCGAGGGGATGGATGATTTGTATCGTCTTCTCAAGCCCTTGGAAGGCGAATTCGCCGAGCGTGAAGCCGAGAACACTCCGCTGACCGATGTGGATATCTCGGAAGAAGAGGCCGAGCTGGAGGCCGACGAATTCGCGCATCGCCCGACGGTGAAAAAGCCGTTGCAGATTGCGGTGATCGGGCGGCCCAATGCCGGAAAATCCACGCTTATCAACAAGATCATCGGGGAAGATCGCCTGCTTACCGGGCCAGAGCCGGGGATTACCCGCGATGCGATTTCGGTGAAATCCGAATGGATGGGCACGCCTATCCGCATCTTCGACACGGCGGGCATGAGAAAGCGCGCGAAAGTCGTTGAAAAGCTTGAAAAATTGTCGGTTGCGGATGGACTTCGCGCCGTGCGATTTGCCGAAGTTGTCGTGGTGCTTTTGGACGTCGAAATTCCGTTTGAATCCCAAGACTTGCGGATCGCAGATTATGCGGAATCCGAAGGTCGGGCCGTCGTGATTGCGGTCAACAAATGGGATCTGGAGGATGAAAAGCAAGACAAGTTGGCCGAGTTGAAAGAGATGTTCGACCGCCTGCTGCCGCAGTTGCGTGGCGCACCTTTGGTCACGGTCTCGGCCAAGACCGGGCGCGGCCTTGACCGCCTGCACGACGCTATCCGCCGGGCGCATGATGTGTGGAACAAACGCATTACGACCAACCGGTTGAATTCCTGGCTTGGGGCAATGACCGAGGCGCATCCGCCACCGGCGCCAGGCGGCCACAGGATCAAGCTGCGCTACATCACGCAGGTCAAGACCCGGCCGCCGGGGTTTGTCATCAAATGCTCGCGGCCTGACGAGCTGGCTGAAAGCTATAAACGCTATCTCGTCAATGGCTTACGAGAACATTTTGAAATGCCTGGAACCCCGATCCGGCTGTTCTTCCGGTCTCAGGCCAATGACAACCCGTTCAAGGACCGCAAATTCCACACGCCCAGCCGTCTGCGCAAGCATATGGACAAGAAATAGCCGTAACCGGTCACGGGCTTTTCATCATCCCTGTCCCATGCTAGGGACGCGCCGCAAATCACGGGTGCAAGGCATGGGCCTTGACCCACTACAGGAGTCGCCGAAATGGCCATCGAACGCACGCTTTCCATCATCAAACCCGACGCGACCAGGCGCAATCTGACCGGCAAGATCGTTGCCAAGTTCGAAGAAGCCGGTCTGCGCGTTGTCGCGTCGAAACGCATCCATCTGTCGGCGGCGCAAGCCGGTGAGTTTTATGCCGAGCACAAAGAGCGCGGATTTTACGGTGAATTGTGCGACTTCATGGCGTCTGAACCGGTTGTTGTGCAGGTTCTGGAAGGTGAAGGCGCCATCGCCAAGAACCGCGAAGTGATGGGTGCGACCGATCCGGCCCAAGCCGCTGACGGCACGATCCGCAAGGATTTCGCTTTGTCCAAGGGCGAAAATTCGGTGCACGGATCCGACAGCGCCGACTCGGCTGCCCGTGAGATTTCGTTCTTCTTTTCGGGTCTTGAACTGGTCGGTTAACGTCGTTCGACGACGCCGAAAAACTGAAGGGCCGCTTCCAGATCGGAGCGGCCCTTTTCCGTTGTGCCGACAATGCTGGCCTTGACCGCATCAAAGCGTTTGCGCAACGCGGCTTTCTCGGCCCCTTTGCAGTCGTTCCACGGCCGGCCTTGCAGCGCCATCACCAGCACATAGTAGCCGATGAAATGCGGCTGGCTGCCTGCCAACAGCAAACGACGATAGCCTTCATCCGCCCCCAATGCGCGCAACTCTTCGGCGCTGTGAATGCCAGCCTTGGCAAAAGCCGCCTCGGTCGCGGGGCCGAGATTCGGGATCGATGACACCGGATCTGACATGACATCCCTTTCAGCAAAACGGGGTCAGCGTGACCGCTGACCCCGTCTGGTTCAAGCCCGATTGTGCGTCGATCTTCAGATCGAAGCCCAGTCCTTAAACACTGGCGTGCCACCTTGCTGCTGTGGGGTGGGTTTGCCGCCCTGTTGCTGCTGTTGCTGGCCGCCTTGTTGCGGCTTGGAATTCTGCTGCGGGGTCATTGTCTGCTCCATGTGACCATTTACTCGACAGTGCTTCGAACATTGGCACGACGAAGGGCCGTGACAAGGCGAAAGCATGACAAGTCCGCGACGCAGTACTCTGGCTGTGGACCAGCGGCAACAGCGTCAGCGATCACGAATCGCCCATGTTCACAGAATAGCGCGGGTTTCCGCCAAGTCTCACGCCGATATGACATTTCTGGGGAAGCAATCTGTTTCCATACTGGCCAACAATCCGCATGCGTCGGAGCGGGATCAAGGTCTCCGGCTTCGGTGGTCCCATCGTTTTTGCGTCTCCCCTTGCCGGTGCGCGCGATTTCTGTAGCAATCGCTGCCAAGCGGGCGGGGCAGTTTTTGCAGCCTGCGGACCCACGCATAGTTCAAGGATGTCACATGACCATCGTCGCGCCGATTTCCGTCTTTGACGGTCACAACGATCTGTTGCTGCGCTTGCTGAATGCCCCCGCGCGCCGGGACGACATCTGGCTTCTGGGCGAAGGCAAAGGCCATCTGGATCTGCCGCGCATGCAGGGGTCCGGCTTTGGCGGAGGCATGTTTGCCATCTATGTGCCGTCTGCGGACAGTGCGGCCTCGGCGGGTTTGGATGCGCTGATGGACAAGCCGCCCTATGACTTGCCGTTGCCCGATCCTGTGCCGCAGGACCGCGCGCTTATGGTCGCCCTTGCGATGGCTGGGCATCTGATGTGGATGGAGCGCAGCAGCGGCGGCGCGTTCCGGATCTGCACCACGGTGGCCGAAATCGAGCGGGCTCGCTGGGAAGGTGTGATTGCAGGCGTGATGCACATGGAAGGCGCCGAGGCGATTGATGAAGGCTGCGATGCGCTTCATGTCTTTCACGCCATGGGTCTGCGATCGATCGGCCCGGTCTGGAGCCGGCCCACAATTTTTGGCCATGGCGTGCCGTTCCGCTTCCCCGGCGATCCTGATACCGGGCCCGGTCTGACCGAGGCTGGTGAACGTCTGGTGCGCGAATGTAACGCGCTGCGCATGCTGATCGACCTCAGCCACCTGAACGCCAAAGGGGTGGACGATGTGGCCCGCCTGTCCACGGCCCCGCTGGTTGCCACCCATTCCAATGCCTGGGCGATCACGCCCTCGACCCGCAATCTGACGGATCGGCAACTGCAGATGATCCGCGACAGTGGCGGGATGGTCGGCATCAACTTCGCCACGGTGTTCCTGCGTCCAGACGGGCGCAAATCACCGGACATGACGCTGGAGCCGCTGTTGCGGCATCTGGATCACCTGATCGGTATTCTGGGCGAGGATCATGTCGGGTTCGGATCGGATTTTGACGGGGCCACCATCCCGGCGCCGATGGGCGATGTGTCCGGCCTGCCGGTTCTGCTGGCAGCGCTCAGCCACCATGGCATCGGATCGGACTTGATGCGCAAACTGGCATGGGACAACTGGATGGGCGTCCTGCGCCGGACCTGGGGCGGCTGAGGTCAGGTCTGGCAGCGCCACCCGGAAAGGCTTTCGCGCCTGAGCAGGGTCAGGGTCCGTCCCGGAAAGCTCCACAGGACGGGTTGGACGCTCAGGAAGTTCGACCCGAGGCGCAGCCAGTCGGATTGCCCGGTGCTGCGATGATCCTCTGGGCCACCCGCGGTGACAAGCTCAAGCGCCACGTCGGAAAAGGCGATGCCGCCAAACTTCAGCCGCGACAGGATGATCCCGTCGCCATTGCGGCGGATCGCGCCCGAGGTAATCAGCCGTTGTTGGGTTTCCGGGCGAAGATAGGCCGTGCCCGCATCGCCCGTATCCACATCGAGGAGGATCGGCAGATCGTCCAGAAGGGCTGCGATGGTCGGTTGCTCGCCCGGCCAGAGGGCGAAATGCACCTCGGCCAGAATATCGGCTTGATCCGGGGCCGCTTTGGTCAGGGTGCCGTCTGCGGCGGTGCGCAGGATGGTCATCTGTTTCTGGTCGTAGTCGAGGATGAAGGCGTGATCCTGCACGAAGGGCGTTCCCAGAAAGCCCATGAACGCGTCACCAAAGGCAGGACGGGTAAAGCCGAAATTCCCGGTAATTACCTTGGGCTGAAGCGGCACTGGCCGGTCGCCGACTGTCAGGACAGGTGGCTCGGTGACTTCGATCAGAATTTCCTGACCCGAGGCCGCATGCCCCTTGCCCGCCGCCACGCCGGGGGAAAGGGGGGCTGCCTCCCGGTTGAAGAAGGCAAGGTCCGGGGTGCCGTTGTCGAACATCATCCAGCCGGGAGTGCCGTTCACGACGACCGGCAGCATCGGCTTTCCGTCCATCAGGTCGAAGGAAATGACCTGGCAGGCCGCGCCGTCGGGCAGCACCTGAGCCAACGCCGGAGAAGAGGCCACAAGCGACGCGACAAGCATGAAAAATCCGAAGTCTCGCATCGCAGCCCCTTTGCAATAACCCCTGGACGCCAAGTCTAGCCGCCTTCCCGCCAAAGAAAAGAGGCGGCCTCGGCCGCCTCGATCCCGTGATAGGGCCAGCGTTTCAGAGCAGCGACTTGGCCTTGGCGACAGCGGCCTCTGCGGTGATGCCGAATTCGGCATACAACCGTTCCGCCGGGGCAGAGGCACCAAAGCCGTGCATGCCGACAAAGCCCGACTTTTCGCGCTTGCCGCCTTCGCCAAACAGCCAGCGATCCCAGCCAAAACGGATGCCGGCCTCGATCGCCACCCGCACGGCACCGGGGGGAAGCACCTTGCGGCGCCAGGCTTGATCCTGTTCCTCGAACAATTCCCAGCACGGTAGCGATACGACACGGGTGCCAATGCCTTCCGCCTCCAGCATGTCGCGGGCTTTCAGGGCAATTTCGACCTCTGACCCGGTGGCCATCAGGATGACCTGACGCTTGCCGGTCGCCTCGGCCAGCACATAGCCGCCTTTGGCGACAAGGTTCTGGTTGGTATGGGTCTTGCGCACGGCGGGAAGGTTCTGCCGCGACAGGGCCAGAACCGTTGGCGTGGTTTTCGACGACAGCGCTACCTCCCACGCTTCGGCGGTTTCCACCAGATCGGCAGGACGAATGACATAGGTGTTGGGGGTGGCGCGCGATATTGCCAGATGCTCGACCGGCTGGTGGGTCGGTCCATCTTCGCCCAGACCGATGGAATCATGCGTCATCACATAAACCACCGGAATTCCCATCAGCGCCGACAGGCGCATCGACGGGCGGGCGTAGTCGGTAAAGCACATGAAGGTGCCGCCATAAGGCCGGACGCCGCCGTGCAAGGCCATGCCGTTCATCGCCGCCGCCATGCCGTGTTCGCGGATGCCGAAATAGACATAGCGACCCTTGCGGTCTTCGGGGGTGAAGACACCCAGATCCGGTGTCTTGGTGTTGTTTGACCCCGTCAGGTCGGCCGATCCGCCGATGGTTTCCTGCATCACCGGATTGACCGCGCCGAGAACCTTTTCCGAAGCGGCACGGGTGGCCAGTTTCGGCAGATCTTCGACCGCTTGCTTTTTCACGCCACGGATGATGGCGCCCAGCTTGGCCGGGGCCTCCCCGGCGAAGATTCGGGTGAATTCGGCTTGCTTGGCGGCAGACAGAGAGTCGAACCGCATCTCCCATTCGGCTTTGGCCTGTGACCCGCGCGCACCGACCTTTTCCCACCACGCCTTGACATCGGCCGGCACTTCGAACGGACCTCCGGGCCAGCCGTAAAGATCTTTGGCGGCCTGAAGCTGCGCTTTGTCGGTCAGGGCGCCATGGCCCTTCGAGGTGTCCTGCGCGGCGTGGCCGATGGCAATATGGGTCTTGCAGGCGATCATCGCCGGGCGGGGCGAGGCCTTGGCCGCCGCAAGGGCGCGGTCGATGTCGTCGGGATCATGGCCGTCGCACTCGAACACATCCCAGCCACTTGCGGCAAAACGGGCTTTCTGGTCGGTGATGTCGGCGATCGACACCTTGCCGTCGATGGTGATGCCGTTGTTGTCCCACATCACGATCAGACGGCTCAGCTTTTGTTTGCCGGCCAGACCGATTGCCTCTTGGCTGATACCCTCCATCAGGCAGCCATCGCCGGCGATCACATAGGTAAAGTGATCTTGCACCTTGGCACCCCAGCGGGCGCGCAGCGATTCCTCGGCCATGGCAAAGCCCACGGCATTCGAGATGCCCTGACCCAGCGGGCCGGTGGTTGTTTCCGCGCCCGAGGCATGGCCGAATTCCGGGTGACCTGCGGTGATGCTGCCCCACTGGCGGAAATTCCTGATCTGATCCAGCGTCATGTCCGGGTATCCGGTCAGATACATCAGGCTGTAGAGCAGCATGGAGCCGTGGCCCGCCGACAGGATGAACCGGTCGCGGTCCGGCCAGCGCGGGGCCGAGGCGTCAAATTTCAGATGTTTGGAGAACAGCACCGTCGCCACGTCTGCCATACCCATCGGCATGCCGGAGTGACCCGAATTGGCGGCGGCAACCGCATCCAGCGTCAGGGCGCGGATGGCAGTGGCGCGCATCCAGTGATCAGGGTGGCGGTCACGCAGGGTCTGGATATCCAAGGCCGGGCTCCTCATGCTTGGAAACGTGCGGGTTCAGGGTTCCTTATCACCCCGGACGGCAAGATCAAGCACGCCCGCCAAGCTGTTGACGATATGGGGCGTTCCTTCACCCTTGTTTGCGATAAGATCAGGGTTGACCTGCGCCGTCGCGATTCGCACTTTGGGTCAAGCCACAGGAACACGCCGGACTTTCCGGGAAAGAGGGGGCATGGACAACATCGCCGAATTGGAGCGCCGCATCACTGCGGCCTTGATGCGGATCGGGCAAGGGGTAGAGGCCGTTTCGATGCCTGTGGCAACGCCGGATGCCGGTGGCCCGGTTGCGACCCTTGCGGATGGCGTGGCCGAGGCGGAAATCGCGCGTCTGAACGAAGCGCTGGACGAAGAACAGATGCTGACCGCCCAGTTGAACGAACGGCTTCGGGTGGTGCGCGACAAGGATGCAGCCGCACAGCTTGTCTTGCAGGCCGAGACGGAACGGCTGACGAAATTGCTGGATGTGCAAGGGCTTGAAATGCAGCGGTTGAAGAAAACCGTGGTTTCGTTGCGCGAACAACTGCGCCTGATGACCGAAGCGCAATCCGAAGGCCGGATTGAGCCGCACCTGATCAACAAGGCGATGCTGACAGAACTGGAGGCGCTGCGCGCCTTGCGCTCGGCCGAAGCGGCCGAGTTGGACGAATTGATTGCGGCCCTTGACCCTCTGGCCGCACCGAAAGATGAGGTCGTGCACAATGCCTGATGTCACAGTGACCATCGGCGGCCGGAATTTCCAGGTCGCCTGTCAAACCGGGGAAGAGCATTTCCTGCGCGCCGCCGCCACGATGCTGAATGCCGAAGCCGAGCCATTGGTGCAGCAGATGGGGCGCCTGCCCGAGTCGCGAATGCTGTTGATGTCGGGCCTGATGCTGGCCGACAAGACCGCCGCGATTGAAGATGAAAACCGGCAGCTCAAGGCCAAGCTTGCGGCTTTGGAAAGCCGACCGGTGCCGCAGGCCGAAAAGCTGGAGGTTCCGGTTATTCCGCCACAGGTCTACGAAACCATGGCAGAGATTGCCGCAAGGGCCGAGGCCTTGGCGGACCGGATCGAAGAAAGGGCAGGGGCATGATGCGGATCGGACTGACCGTGTCAGCTGTGCTGTTCCCGGTTGCGGCGTTGGCAGCACCCGAATTTACGACGGCGCGCTACAACTGCGATCGCGGCGTTTCAGTTCCGGCCACCTATGTCACGTCTGCCGATGGCGGATTGGTGGTTCTTCATGTGGAAAGTGCGCAAATCACACTGGTATCCGAAGTTGTCGCATCTGGCGCGCGCTATGGCTGGCCGTCGGATGGGGCGAATTATGTCTGGTTGACCAAGGGAGATACCGCCACCCTGTATTGGAAAGAGGCGGGTGAGGAAACACCGCTTCTGACCTGTACCACGGCGCAATAGAATAAGGCCCGCATGCTTTGCGGGCCTTTTCAATGCGGTATGAGCATAAGCTCTTTCAATGTATCAAGCGTTTGCTTCGCGGATCTTTTCAGCGGCGTCCTTGTCATAGGTAACGCCCTTGGCTTCGAACAGGGCGTCCAGCTCACCCGACAGGGTCATTTCGGTGATTATGTCGCAGCCGCCGACGAATTCACCTTTGACATAAAGCTGCGGGATCGTCGGCCAGTCCGAGAAATCCTTGATCCCCTGACGGATCTCGGCATCGGCGAGCACGTTCACATCGGCAAATTCGACGCCCATGTAATTCAGAACGCCGGCAACGCGGGATGAAAACCCGCATTGCGGCATCATCTTGGTGCCCTTCATGAACAGCACCACGTCATTCGTTTCAACAGTCTTGCGGATCTGGTCCTGAGCGCTCATTTTTCCGTCCTTTGCTTATTCCGGGGCACGGGTGGTCAGCGCCAACGCGTGAAGTTCGCCATGCGACCCGTCCATCTTGCCTTTCAGTGCGGCATAGACGGCGCGCTGTTGCTGCACGCGGTTCATGCCTCTGAAGCTTTCGTCCACAACTTCGGCCGAAAAGTGCTGCCCATCGTCCCCCTGAACAGTCACCTTGGCCTGCGGGAAAGACTGGCGGATCAGGGTTTCAATATCGCTGGCATCTATGGCCATGGAATGCTCCTGTATGGTATTGGCTTAAATCTAGGTCGGGGACGGGCTGGCTGCAAGGCACCTTTGCGGCTTCTGCCGGCCGATCAAACGCCCAATACAGAAGCAAACGCCGTGCGGTAAGTCTGGCTGAGGTCTGCCAGTGGCATGGAGTGCCCACCCAGCGTTACCGCATCGCCCCCGAACCGCCCGACGACACTGACCGGAACACCCGCCGCCACCGCCGCACCGGTCAGACCGTGCAGGCCCTTTGGGTCGATTGCGACCAGATAACGCGCCTGATCTTCACCGAACAATTCCGCAGTGTCACCGGTTTCCAGATCAATGCCAAGACCGGCCTCTTCGGCCATCTCGAACGCCGCCAAGGCAAGGCCGCCGTCGCTCAGGTCGGTGCAGCAGCGCAGCGCCTTGGTTTGGGAGCGGATGAAATTGCCGTGGCGCTTTTCCGCAGCCAGATCAACCGGGGGGGCATCGCCCGCCTCGATCCCGAAGGCTTCGGCCAGCAGGGCCGATTGCCCCAGATGGCTGCCTTTGGTGCCGATCATCACCGCCAGATCGCCCGACTGGGGTTTGCCGTGGATCAGATGCGCCAGCGTCGGCAGCAAGCCGACCGCGCCGATGGTTGGGGTGGGCAGGATACCCGACCCATCGGTTTCATTGTAAAGCGAGACGTTGCCCGACACGATCGGCATGTCCAAAGCTGCCACCGCCGCCCCGATGCCTTTGATCGCGCCCACCAGCTGGCCCATGATTTCAGGCTTTTCGGGGTTGCCGAAGTTCAGGTTGTCAGTGCTGGCCAGCGGGATGGCGCCCATGGCGGTCAGGTTGCGGTACGCCTCGGCCACCGCCTGTTTGCCGCCCTCGAACGGGTTGGCCTTGACATAGCGTGGCGTCACGTCGGACGTGAAAGCCAGTGCCTTGGCCGTGCCATGCACGCGTACCACCCCTGCGGGCAAGCCCGGCGTCACCACTGTATCGGCCCCGACCTGACTGTCATATTGTTCCCACACCCAGGCCTTGTGGGCGTAGTTGGGCGAGGAAATCAGCGCCATCAGCGCGTCAAGGGGGGCAATAGCGGGCACATCGCCCAAGGGCTCGGCTGCCGGTGTTTCGACCCACGGCCGGTCATATTCCGGTGCCGTCGAGGACAGCTTGGACAGGGGCAGATCGGCCTTTACCTCATTTCCATGCAGGATCAGGAAGCGGTCTTCGGGGATGGTTTCGCCGACGATGGCGAAGTCGAGATCCCATTTGACAAAGATCGCACGGGCGACGTCTTCGAGTTCGGGCTTCAGCACCATCAGCATCCGTTCCTGGGATTCCGACAGCATCATCTCGTAGGCGGTCATGGCGGTTTCGCGCTGCGGGACATCAGCCAGTTGCAGTTTGATGCCCAAGCCGCCCTTGTCGCCCATTTCAACGGCCGAACAGGTCAGCCCGGCTGCCCCCATGTCCTGAATGGAAATCACCGCGCCCGAGGCCATCAATTCAAGGCTGGCCTCCAACAGGCGCTTTTCGGTGAAGGGGTCGCCGACCTGAACGGTGGGGCGCTTTTCCTCGATCGTGTCGTCGAATTCGGCGCTGGCCATGGTGGCGCCACCGACGCCATCGCGGCCCGTTTTCGCGCCAAGATAAACGACGGGCATACCCACACCTGAGGCGACAGAATAAAAGATCTTGTCGGCATCTGCGAGGCCAGCCGCAAATGCATTGACCAGACAGTTGCCGTTGTAGGATTTGTGGAACCGCACTTCGCCGCCCACCGTCGGCACGCCAAACGCGTTGCCATAGCCGCCCACGCCTTCGACGACGCCCTTGACCAGATGGGCCGTCTTGGGATGGTCAGCCACACCGAACGACAGCGCGTTCATCGCGGCAATCGGGCGCGCACCCATGGTGAACACGTCGCGCAGGATGCCGCCGACACCGGTGGCCGCCCCCTGATGCGGCTCGATGTAGCTGGGGTGATTGTGGCTTTCCATCTTGAAGATCACGGCCTGTCCGTCGCCGATATCGACCACACCCGCGTTTTCGCCGGGGCCGCAAATCACCTGCGGGCCGGTTGTGGGCAGGGTGCGCAGCCATTTCTTCGATGATTTGTAGGAGCAATGTTCGTTCCACATCGCGCTGAAGATGCCCAGCTCGGTGAAATTCGGCTGGCGGCCGATGATGTCAAGGATCCTTGCGTATTCGTCAGGCTTGATCCCGTGTTTGGCAATAAGATCGGGCGTGATCGCGGGTTCGGTCATGACAGGATTCCTCGCAGCAGATGCGCCGCCTCATAGGCCAAGCATAGGCGAAGGGAAAGAGACAATGGAAGGGCGTACCGCACCATGCCCCGCGCCGTCAGTTGCGCAAGGCCATGTCGAAGTACCCCCATGGGTTCAGTCCGATCCCGATCAGGTCGTGTCCTTGGTTCACCAGATCATTGACCACGGGCATGATACCGTAGGCCATCACCTCGACCGGCGACCACGGGGTGTAGTCGTTGAAGAACAGGATGCCCCCCTTGCGCACCTTTTGCAGGGCTGCTTCGGCATCCTTTTTGACCCCTGCATAGCGATGATCGGCGTCAATATAGACCCAATCCAGCGACCCGTCGGCCAGAGAACACAGAAGTCCTGAAGAATCCCCTTTCTGGATCCGCACGCGGGGGTCGGATCTGACATCGTCACGGATCAGATCCGTGCGCGAGTCGAACAGATACAGCGTCCTGACATCGCTATGATCCAGCATGAAGCGCGAAAAATGACCGTATTGTACCCCGACTTCTGCAGCGACCGGACCGACGGCCAAGGCGCTGAACATGGCATTGCGATCCGGAAACACGCGGGCATGTTGCAGAAATTCCGGGTTCAGACGCGTCGTTTCGCCTTCTTTCATGCAGTCAGGCAAGCATTTGTGCACCGATCGGTACGTCCCGATGGCCGCACGCAGATCCGCCATGCGGGCCACAACATCCTGTTCAAGCGCTGCGCGTGTGGTTTCGGACATTGCCTTGCTCCTGTCATGGACATTCCGCTGTCATGGACACCGCGGACGGTAGCGGTGCAACCTGGGTGCGGCAAGCCGGGTCGTGGGGTGAGTCGGTGTGTCATCCGACGTTTGGGCCTGCTGCGGGCAAGGCCCCCACGGCATGGTTTTTTGATAGCCTTGTATCGGGCATTTTCGGTTTGAACCCTGCTCAAACATCAGGCAGATCCGGGCCGCGGCCGGAAAACAAAAAAAAGGCCGAGCAAAAGCTCGGCCTAAGTCCAACAGGGAGGTATGAAGCGAACAAGAGCAACCACTCAACCGCCCGCTTCAAGGGTGGATGTAGGCATGGGTGTCAGTCGTGGCAAGCTTGAATATGCTGCTTATGCAGCATTGCCGCTATGTCCTCAGCGCATGGCTTCAATCGGGCTGCTGGCGTTTGCGATAGGCAAAGATTTCTTCCGTCACGAATTCGCGGAATGCAGCCACCCGTTTCGAATGACGCAACTCTTCTGGGTAGGCCAGAAACACCGGAACCTCGGCGCTTTCGGTTTCGGGCAGAACACGCACCAGATGTGGAAAATCTTCGGTGATGTAGTCGGGCAGAACGCCAATGCCCAGATGGTTCAGTACCCCTTGCAACACGCCGAAATAGTTGTTGACGGTCAAAGTCGAGGGAATGTCGTGCTGCATCAGTTCGTGCACCAGGGACGCCCCGGCCGCCACTTGCGGCACGCCCGAATGTTGCGCGATCAGGCGGTGCTGGGTGAAGTCATCCATGGTCAGGGGCGTGCCGTTTTCGGCCAGATATTCAGGCGAGGCATACATCCGCATCCGGATGTTCATCAACCTCTTGCGGATCAGGTCAGCCTGAGACGGTTCCTTCATCCTGATCGCGACATCGGCCTCGCGCATCGGCAGATCCAGCACGCGTTCTTCCAGCATCAGGTCGATTTTCAGGCTGGGGTACTTTTTGTAAAGGTTGGCCAGACGCGGCGCAAGCCACAGGGTGCCAAAGCCGGTGGTGGTGGTCACCCGCAACTCACCAAACACCTCATCTTCGGAATCTCGGATGCGGGCCGCGGTGGCCTCCAGCCGTTTGGCCATGGCTTGGGTCGCGTCGAACAGCAGTTCGCCTTGTTCAGTCAGAATCAGGCCGCGCGCATGGCGGTGAAACAGGGTGACGGACAGGCTTTCTTCCAGGGCACGGATCTGGCGGCTGACGGCGGATTGCGACAGATGCAACACGTCACCGGCGTGCGTCAGACTGCCTTTGTCGGCAACCGCATGAAAAATCCGAAGTTTATCCCAATCCATCTCTCAACCCTTTACCGCCGCAAGACGCTAACACGGTCTGCCTCATGTGGGGAGAATCATTTGCATGTAAATGGGCGCAGAGAGCGAAAGACTGGGCAAAGCTGTCTTTTCGGGCGTCATCTGCCTGACATGAATGTTGACGAAAATTGCAGGGGCAAGCGCGCGGCGCGGGCCAGTCAGCGAGAGAACTTCATGCCACAAGACAGCACGGGCGAGATATCTTATGCCACCGCGGCTGGCAGCAGGGCTGGAGCAGCGCTGATACGTGCGCTGGAAAACGCGACCGGGCGTCTGACCCTGATGCGACGCGCGGTAGGATATGAGGCGGAAGTCGCACGGGGACGCAGTTTCTGGCAGGTGATCCCCGAACGCTATGGGTTGAGCCTTGATATCATCGGTGGGGGGCTGGATCACATTCCTGCATCAGGCCCGTTGGTGATGATCGCCAATCACCCATATGGCATTCTGGATGGTCTGATGATGGGGCATCTGTTGGACAGGGTACGGGGCGATTTCCGGATTCTGGCCAATTCGGTGTTCCAGCGTGCCGAAGCGTTGAACCGGGTTGTCCTGCCGATTTCATTCGACGAGACGAAGGAGGCGGTCAGGCTTAACCTTGAAACCCGGGGCGAGGCGCTGCGCTATCTGGGGCAGGGCGGGGCCATCGGGGTGTTTCCGGGGGGCACTGTCTCCACCAGCGCCAAGCCGTTTTCGCGCCCGATGGACCCCGGCTGGCGCAACTTTACCGCCAAGATGATCGCAAAATCTGATGCCACCGTGGTGCCGGTATTCTTTACCGGCCACAACTCGCGCCTGTTCCAGATCGCCAGCCACGTTCATTCCAACCTTCGACTGGGGCTGCTGATCAAGGAATTCCGGGCGCGGGTGGATGAACCCGTCCGCGTGGTGATCGGCAAGCCGATTGCGGCTTCGGATCTGAGCGCATTGAAGTCGGATGCGCCACGGATGATGGAATTTCTGCGCCGGTCCACTTACGACCTTTCGCCGGTCCCGCTTGGCTCGTATGATCCCGGATACGAATTCGAGGCGAGATACAAGACGCGCTGACCGGGCCCGAACCCCGCAAAAGGCGTGTGGGCAAAGGGGCAGGGATGGCAGTTGGAGTTTTTGACAGCGGGATCGGCGGTCTGACCGTGCTGGATGCGATAACGCGGCGCTTGCCGGATCTGCCTTTGGTCTATCTGGGCGATAATGCGCATGCGCCTTACGGTGTGCGGACCCATGATGACATCTTCAATCTGACTTGTGCTGCGGTTGAACGGCTGTGGGCCGAAGGCTGCGATCTGGTTATTCTTGCCTGCAATACCGCGTCGGCGGCAGCGCTGAAACGGATGCAGGAAACGTGGTTGCCAAAGGACAAGCGCGTGCTGGGGGTGTTTGTGCCTATGATCGAGGCGCTGACCGAACGGCAATGGGGGGACAACTCGCCCCCGCGCGAAGTGGCGGTCAAGCATGTGGCGCTGTTTGCCACCCCGGCCACAGTGGCCAGCCGCGCATTTCAGCGTGAACTGGCGTTCCGTGCCATCGGTGTCGATGTCGAAGCGCAGCCTTGCGGCGGCGTGGTTGATGCGATCGAACAGGGTGACGAGATTCTGGCCGAGGCATTGGTGCGCAGCCATGTCGAGGCGCTCAAGCGCCGGATGCCGCACCCCGAGGCCGCCGTTCTGGGCTGCACGCACTATCCGCTGATGGAAAGCACCTTTCAGGACGCGCTGGGCGATGGGGTGACGGTCTATAGCCAAGCCAATCTGGTGGCCGACTCCTTGGCCGATTACCTGACCCGTCGGCCTGAAATGCTGGGCACGGGCACGCAATCAAAATTCCTGACTACGGGCGATCCAAAGGCGGTATCGTCCAAGGCCACGCAATTCCTGCGTCGGCGCATCACGTTCGAACCTGCATGACCGCCGACTTGTCCAGGATCAATCACAACATCGCGCTGCGGCGTTACACCACTCGACATCGGCTGGAATTGGTCCCACATCGGATGTGGGAATGACGGAGGATAAGGCATGGCGGGCATGAAGGGGCTGAAAAAGCAGCGGCGGGTGCAGATCATCTTGCTGGCGTTTGTGGCTTTGGCGGTGTCCACGGGCCTGATCGGTTATGCGATGAAGGACGGAATCAACTTTTTCCGCAGCCCGACGCAGGTCGTCGAAGATCCGCCGCGGGCAGGTGAAGTGTTCCGCATCGGTGGTTTGGTCGAAGAGGGCAGCATCATGCGTGGACAGGGTGAAACCATCAGTTTCCGCGTGACCGATACCAACCAGACCATCCCTGTCAGTTTTACCGGGATCCTGCCGGACCTGTTTTCCGAAGGGCAAGGCATGGTCGGCACTGGTTCGATGGAAGGTGAAACCTTTATCGCCACCGAGATTTTGGCAAAGCATGACGAAACCTACATGCCCAAGGAAGTCATCGACGCCCTCAAGGAACAAGGCGTTTACAAGGACGACACGCCCGGCACCTGAGCACGCAGGGTTTTCGCGCCGTTAACCGGGCTTGGGTCAGTTTGTCCATGGGGGGAGTGTCCGCACTCCGGGGAATGCCCATGACAAGCGAAACACGACCAACCGTAAGACAACTGGCCGAAGACATCGTCGCCCGTGAAGGCGGCTTTGTGAACGATGCCGATGATCCGGGCGGGGCCACCAATCACGGCGTCACCATCAACACCCTGCGAAGGCTGGGACTGGATGTGAACGGCGACACCCGGATCGACGTCGCTGATGTGCGCGAGCTGACCCGCAAGCAGGCGGTGGATGTCTATGTCGAGCACTATTTTACGCGCCCCGGCATCGGCGCCTTGCCCGACGTGGTGCAGGCATCGGTGTTCGACATGTATGTGAATGCCGGACTGAACGCGGTAAAGATCCTGCAACGGCTGTGCACCGATATGGGGTTTCCCTGTGATCCCGACGGCCAGATCGGGCCGCAGACCATTCGCGCCGCCCAAGGTGCCTATGACGCCGCGCCAAACCATTTCGCCGATGCCTACGGAATTGCGCGGCGGAATTATTACTACGCTCTGGCCGATGCCCGGCCGCAAAGCCGCAAATATGCCCGTCGTCGCGATGGCGGCAAAGGCGGCTGGATCGCGCGTGCCGAGGAGTTCATCAGCCCGCGCTATCACCTGACACCGGCGCAACATGCGGTACGGGTGGCAAAATGGGAGTGATCGACAAGGTTCTGGGCGGGCCGGGCGCCGTATCCGCGCTGGGCACGGCGGCAAAGGGAATGGCCGAGGTGTTCGTGCCCTCGGCCACCCGGCGCATGGAGTTGTCCGCCGAAGCGCAGATGGCGGCGTTGCGTCAGTTGGGCGAGGAATATGATCACCCCGGTCTGGGTTGGTTCGACCGCTTGGTGAACGGGTTGAACCGGTTGCCCCGGCCGTTTCTGGCCTTTGGCACCTTGGGCCTGTTCATTTATGCGATGGTTGATCCTGTGTCTTTCGCACAGCGTATGGTCGGGCTGAACGCGGTGCCTGAACCCTTGTGGTGGCTGTTGGGTGCCGTTGTCGCGTTTTATTTCGGGGCGCGTGAAACCTATTACTTTCGCAACCGGACTGTGACCACGCCCTTTGCGGCTCGCGATGCCGCCGAGACCAATTCCGCCTTGGAAGACTGGCGCGGCAACAGCTGAACTTGACCTGACTTGCGCCCTCTGGCATGGCCTTGGGCGCAAGACAGGATTTGATCAGATGAACCTCTTCGCCGATATCCGCGCCACCGTTCTGGACGCACTGACCGCTTTGCAGGCCGAGGGCACCTTGCCCGCAGGTCTGGATTTTGCCTCCGTCGCGGTTGAACCTCCGCGAGATGCGGCGCATGGCGATATGGCGACCAATGCTGCAATGGTGCTGGCAAAACCCGCCGGACTGCCGCCGCGCGCTATTGCCGAGGCGCTTGCTGCCAAGCTGATGGCGGACCCCCGGATCTTGGTGGCCGACGTGGCCGGGCCAGGGTTCCTGAACCTTCGGCTGTCGAACGTGGTCTGGCAAAGCATCGTCCGGGCGGCGTTGATTGAAGGCCCCGATTTCGGCCGGGCCGATGTGGGGCGGGGCCAGAGCGTCAACGTTGAATTCGTGTCGGCCAACCCGACCGGCCCGATGCATGTGGGACATGTGCGCGGCGCGGTGGTTGGCGATGCGCTGGCCAATCTGCTGGCGTTCTCTGGCTGGAAGGTCACGCGGGAATATTACATCAACGATGGCGGGGCACAGGTCGATGTGCTGGCGCGCAGCGCCTATGAACGCTACCGCGAGGCGCACGGACTTGAGCCGGAAATCCGCGAAGGGCTGTATCCCGGCGACTATCTGATCCCGGTGGGCGAGGCGCTGAAGGAAAAATACGGCGACACGCTTCTGGACAAGGGCGAGCAATACTGGCTGTCCGATGTGCGTGAATTCGCAACGCAGATGATGATGCAGATGATCCGTGGGGATCTGGCGGCCTTGGGTGTCCAGATGGACATCTATTCGTCGGAAAAGGCGCTGTATGGTACCGGCAAGATCGAATCCGCGATCCAGACCCTGAAGGACATGGACCTGATTTACGAAGGCGTGCTGGAACCGCCAAAGGGCAAGGAACCCGACGATTGGGAACCGCGCGTGCAGACCTTGTTCCGCAGCACCGCACATGGCGATGACGTGGATCGTCCGGTGCAGAAGTCGGATGGATCGTGGACCTATTTTGCCCCCGATATCGCCTATCACCACGACAAGGTGCAGCGTGGCTATGATCAGCTGATCGACATCTTCGGGGCCGATCATGGCGGTTACGTCAAGCGGATGAAAGCGGCTGTATCGGCGTTGTCTGGCGGGCGTGTTGCATTGGATATCAAGCTGATTCAGCTGGTCAAATTGTGGAAGAACGGCGAGCCGTTCAAGATGTCAAAGCGGGCAGGCACCTTTGTCACCCTGCGCGATGTGGTGGAAATGGCGGGCGCCGACGTGACCCGCTTCATCATGCTGACCCGCAAGAACGACGTGGCTCTGGATTTCGACTTCGACAAGGTGCTGGAACAGTCGAAGGATAATCCGGTGTTCTACGTGCAATATGCCAATGCGCGGGTGAACAGCATCCTGCGCAAAGCGCGCGAGGCCGGGGTGGATGTGTCTGACGCGACGCTGGCGGCGGCGGATCTGTCGAATATGACCCATGCCGCCGAAATCGAAGTTGCCCGGAAGATCGCCGAATGGCCACGTCTGGTGGAAATCGCGGCGCGTGGCAATGAACCGCATCGTGTGGCCTTTTACTTGTATGAACTGGCGTCGGACCTGCACGGTTTGTGGAACCGGGGCAATGACGAGCCGTCGTTGCGTTTCTTGCAGGACGATACCGCCACATCGCAGGCGAAAATCGCCCTTGCCCGCGCCGTGGGCGTTGTCATTTGCTCAGGTCTTGGTATCTTGGGTGTGACGCCGGTCGAGGAAATGCGCTGATCAACAGCGCCCCGCCGGTGACACAGGCAAAAAAGACGGGTCAAACCCGTCTGATCGAGGCAGAGCATGGCGGATATCGACTTTGATCACTACGGGGGGAATCCTCGTATTACGGGCGGGCAAGCGCAAAAGCTGATCCATCTGACGGGGGCGGTGTGTTCGCTGACCCTTATCGCGGGCCTTGGCCTGTGGGGCTATCGCCTTGCCGTGCGCGACGTGACCGGCGTTCCGGTGATCCGCGCCATTGAAGGCCCGATGCGGGTGGCCCCGTCCAATCCGGGGGGCGATATCGCGGACCATCAGGGCATGGCGATCAACGTGATTGCGGCTGTTGGCGGTGCCGGTGAAATGCCGCGGGAAATCGTTCTTGCCCCGGCGCCGGTCGAGCTGTCGGCCGAAGATGCTCCGGGCCTGTCGGCGCTGGACCCGCAAGACGTTGCCCTGACAGATCAGGCGTCGGTCGCCTCCGATCCGGCAACCGCGGCACCACCTGTCGACCTGGCGATCACCGTGCCAGCAGTTGCGTCCAGTGTGACGACAGAGCCGCAGGCGAGCATGACGGTGCCTGAACCGGCAGTCAGTGATCCTGTGGCCATCAATCCCGTGCCACTGACCACAGAGGACGCTGTGGCGGCGGCGTTGGCCGAAGCTTTGGCCGACGATCCTGTCCTGCAGGATGCCCTGACCGACGCGACGGCCGAGGACAAGGCTGCACCGGGGGACGGTGTCGCGCGCTCGCCGCGTCCGTTGGCCCGCCCTACAGACCTGCAGCCCGATGTGTCCGGGGTTGAACAGGTCAGCGCGGCCATGTTCTCGGTGCCCGAGATTGATACGTCCACCCTGGCAGTTGGAACGCGGCTGGTGCAGTTGGGGGCGTTTGACAGTGCCGATCTTGCGCGTGGGGAATGGATCAAACTGACCGGGCGCTTTGGTGATCTGATGTCCGGAAAATCGCTCGTGATCCAGTCTGCACAATCGGGCGGGCGCACGTTCTATCGTCTGCGCGCCCACGGGTTCGCAGGCGAAGACGACGCGCGCCGGTTCTGTTCTGCTTTGCTGGCAGAAAATGCCGCCTGTATTCCGGTCGCCCACAGATGACCGGCAGCCTTGCTGCGATTTTCGGCTGCGCGGGGCCGGCCCTGTTGGCCGACGAGGTGGCATTTTTCCGCGACGTGGATCCGTTCGGCTTTATTCTCTTTGCCCGCAATGTCGAAGATCCGGTGCAACTGCGCCGGCTGACGGCGGCACTGCGCGATGTGGTCGGGCGTGATGCGCCGATCCTGATCGATCAGGAAGGCGGCCGTGTTCAACGCCTGCGCGCGCCACACTGGCGGGAATGGGATCCGCCCCTCGGCACGGTGGCACGCGCTGTTGATCCTGCCCGCGCCATGTGGATCAGGTCGCGCATCATTTCGTATGAACTGCGCGGGGTCGGGGTGGATGCAAACTGCGCGCCCTGCGCCGATATTGCCGGTGACGACACGCATCCGTTTCTGAAAAACCGCTGCTATGGCTCCGATGCTGACACGGTTTCCCGCATTTCGGCAGCGGTGGCCGATGGCCATCTGGCGGGCGGTGTCCTGCCGGTGATCAAGCATATGCCCGGTCATGGTCGTGCAACGGCAGATACGCATCACGACCTGCCATCTGTAACAGCGTCGCACGATGATCTTGCGGCCACTGATTTCGTGCCGTTCAAGGCGTTGAACCATCTGCCGATGGCGATGACCGCCCATATCATCTATTCAGCCTATGACGACACGCCCGCCACCCAAAGCCCCGAGATGATCCGGGTGATCCGCAACGAGATCGGCTTTCAGGGTCTGTTGATCACCGATGATCTGAACATGCAGGCCCTGCGCGGCACCTTGGCTGAACGCGCGGCGGCGTCTATGGCGGCGGGCTGCGACATTGCCCTGCATTGCAACGGTGATCTGGCCGAGATGCAGGCGGTGGCCGGTGCCTGTGGCCGCCAAACCCCGGCTATCCGCCAACGCGCGCAAGCCGCCCTCGATGCACGCCACGCGCCAGACCCCGTTGACATCCTTGCCCTTGAAGCCGAATTTCGAGGTCTGATGTCCGGGGATGCGCATGACTGAACCGATTGCTGACGATTGGGGTGAAGATCGCCTTGCCCCCTCTGACCGAATGGCGGCCGAGGCGCTGATTGTCGATGTCGATGGCTTTGAAGGTCCGCTTGACCTTTTGCTGACGCTCTCGCGCACGCAAAAGGTGGACCTGCGGCGCATTTCGGTATTGGAATTGGCCAATCAGTATCTTGGCTTTGTGCAACGGGCACAATCGCTGCGCATTGAACTGGCCGCAGATTATCTGTTGATGGCGGCGTGGCTGGCGTTCCTGAAATCGCGCCTGCTTTTACCGCCGGAACCTGGCGCAGACGGGCCGAGCGCCGAAGATCTGGCAGCACATCTGGCCTTTCAACTCGAACGCCTGCAAGCCATGCGCGAGGCGGCAGCCCGCCTGATGGCGCGCGATCAACTGGGCCGCGATTTCTTTGCGCGCGGCGTGCCGGAAACCATCAGCCACCACCGCGCCGTCACCTATCAGGCCACGCTTCTTGATCTGATGCGCGCCTATGCCCGCATCCGAACCAAGGATGAATTCCGCCCGTTCGTGATGGATCGTGACCATGTGTTCACAATGGAACAGGCGCTGGACCGGATGCGCGGGCTGATCGGGTATGTGGGCGACTGGTCCGACCTGACAAGTTTCCTGCCAGACGGCTGGACAGCCACACCGATAAGGCGGCGGTCCTCGACCGCGGCGCATTTTGCCGCGATCCTCGAAATGGCCAAGCGAGGGCAGGTTGAAGTGCGGCAGGGCGCTGTGTTCGCCCCGATTCAGATCCGCCGGAAAGATCCATGACAGAGCCGCTGGTCGATCCGATCGAGAAAAGCCTGTTCGACGCGCCGCCGATCGGTGAACAGGAACGCATGGTCGAAGCGATTCTGTTTGCCAGTGCAGAACCTGTCACCGTGGCAGAGCTGTCGGCCCGGATGCCGCATGGCTGTGATCCGGCCGAGGCTTTGGTTCACCTGCGCAAGCGCTATGACGGTCGTGGGGTGCAACTGGTGCGGGTGGGAGATGCCTGGGCAATGCGCACGGCGGCTGACCTTGGCCATCTGATGCGCAAGGAAACCGTCGAGCAGCGCAAGCTGTCGCGGGCCGCAATCGAGACTTTGGCCATTGTGGCCTATCACCAGCCGGTAACGCGCGCCGAGATCGAGGAGATCCGGGGTGTGGCCGTGTCGCGCGGCACCGTCGATCAGTTGATGGAACTGGACTGGATCCGCCTTGGTCGCCGCCGCATGACACCTGGCCGCCCGGTGACCTTCGTGGTCACGGAACACTTTCTGGATCATTTTGGCCTGGAATCCGCCCGTGATCTGCCCGGTATCCGGGAGTTGCGGGCGGCTGGTCTGCTTGACAACCGCCCCTTGCCCGGATCGATGCAAAAGCCAGATGATGACGAGGACGAAGCCACAACCGGCCAAAGCGAATTGTTCGAGGATTAGGATGAACCTGAATCAGATCGTCAACATGGTGATGCGTATATTTGTCCGCAAAGGGGTGAATTGGGGGATCAACAAGGGCACGGATGTCGTGGCGCGGCGTGGAAAGTCTCCGACGCAGATGACCCGCGCAGACCATATACAGGCCGGTCAGGCCCGAGAGATGGTCAAAAGAGCCCGAAAGGCCGCCCGCATCACCCGTCGCATCGGACGCTAGGCTTCACCGGACTGTCACTTTGTTGTGCGATCCCGTCTCTGGGGGACGCGACATCCGGCCACTTGGGCTTGGGGGCTTGCCAGACGCGTTCCGCCAGATATAGTCCGGGCAATCGGGTCATTGATCGGCCTTGATGCCTTGATGGGGAACCGAAACAGGCGGAGTCACTCGACGAATGGACGGAGATTTCAGAACGCAATTCGTGCGCGATCCGGCGGCCTTGAAACATTATCCGGCGCTGGTTCTGAACGCGGATTATCGGCCGCTCAGTTATTACCCGCTGAGCCTGTGGCCGTGGCAAGAAGCGATCAAGGCGGCTTTCCTGCATCGGGTACAGATCGTGGCCGAATACGACCATGTTGTCCGAAGCCAAAGGGCCGAGTTCCGCATACCGTCGGTGGTGGTGCTGAAAGAATTCGTCAAACCCCAGAAGCGCGTGGCATTCACGCGCTTCAATCTTTTTCTGCGGGACGAATTCTGTTGTCAGTATTGCGGGGCGAAAGGAGAATTGACCTTTGACCATGTCATTCCGCGGTCGCGTGGCGGGATCACAAGCTGGGAAAATGTTGTCGCTGCCTGCAGCCCGTGCAACCTGCGCAAAGGGTCAAAGACCCTGAGACAAACCGGCATGCACCTGCACCGCACCCCGCGCGCGCCCAATGCCGAGGAAATGCAATCGCACGGCCGCCGTTTCCCACCGAATTACCTGCATGACAGTTGGATGGACTATCTGTATTGGGACGCCGAACTTGATGCCTGACCTTCTGTTTCGCAGGCGATCCGTAAAACGCACCATAAAATTAGCCTAACCCAAGGTTCTGATGTCGGGAATGAGCGAAAGGGTCCACAAGCCCTAGCTTTCAAAGGCTCGGCGCGACAGCTCGGGCGACGATCCGCGGCGATTGATCAGGGCAGCGCTTGGAACACGGCAGGCGGGGAACGTCAGAACGCCTCGAAACCATGGCGAGCACGCTATTCGGGCGAACGTCCAAACGGTCTGATATCATCGGCATCTGCGTGTGGCGTGGCAGGATCGCGTGCCACATCGCAGACGCGACAGGTGGTTTACGATGACACTTGCAACGCCCTTTTCGACCGGCTTTTTTCAAACGCCCTGTGTCGGCGTCAAGCCCACCAGCAGACCCACCACTACAAACTGTCGGAAAAGTCTTCATAAAAGACCCTGCCCATCTGCCTTTGGACAGCACGTGTCGCTGCAACATTCTACCCGTCGATGTTTGCCGTGCTGCGACAGATCGGCAAGGCTGAATGGCAAGTCCGGGCAGCGTTCCTGCGCCAAGGCGTCGGCCTCGACATCGGGGTGTGTCTGGATTGTCTAGGCGAGCCGGCTTTTGACCAAGGCCAGTGTCGTGCTGCGCGAGGCCTCGACCGCTCCCGCGAGATAGCCGGGTTCGGTGCTGCTTGTTTCGCTGCCGGCAAAGCTGAGCCAGTTCGTCCAGGCGCCGGAGACCAGGGCCGCAGGGGTGCTCGACGGGTGGCCGGATGGTACGCTGTCGGCTTGGGTCGCCGTGAACCGGTCCGTTGACCAGTCTTTCAGCAGCGTTGCACGCGGTTCTGCCGCCTTTGGTCCGAACAGCCGGGATAGCTGGTCAATGGCAGCACGAAGGATGGCGTTCTGCGGCAGGGTCGCGCGGGTCTTTGCGGGCAGGCCGACAAAGCCGAACAACGCGGCCTTGCCAGAGGCGGTGGTGGCATCATGGATTTCTGCCAGCGGGCCGACAAGACTTTGTGCCATGCCGGACAGGCCGTCATCTCGCCAGAAGGGGGTGTCGTAGATGGCGAAGAATTTGGCATGCGGGGCCATCCATGTCGGCGTTGCCCGCCAGCGGCTTGCCGTGGCCGCGTCCATTGCCGGGTCAAGGCGAACGGCTTCGGCCATCAGGCGTGGCGGCACCGTCGACATCACATGCCGTGCCGTCACGGTTTCGGACTGCCGATCGTCGCTTGCGACGGTCAGGACAACGCTATCTTCGATCAGACGCAGTGTTGTGACCTGCACGTTCAAATGGATGCACGCTGCGGGCAAATCCTGCGCCAACGCGCGCACCAGCGTTCCCATGCCGCCAATCATGCGCATCGACCCCTGATCCTGACCGACGCCCCTTACCCGCTCCGGCCGCTCACGCAGGGTGCGCTCGAACAACATATCGCCCGCCGAATGTTGTGCAAAGACGGTAAGGCCCAGTTCCGCGACAAGGCTGGCAAGACCCGGCTGCATGCCCGGCCAAAACCAGGATGGGCCAAGATCAAAGCCGTCGTTGTCGGTCTGGCCGGTTTCATCAACGGTGTGGATGCGCCCGCCAAGGCGATCCCGTGCCTCGAACAACTGGAAAGGGATTTGGGCGCGATGCAGCAAGCGTGCCGCGTTCAACCCCGCAAGTCCGCCGCCGAGAATTGCGACCTCGGTTGTTGTCATTTCCATCTTTCAATGTCCCGTTCGGCATCGGCCCCATACTGTCATTCTTCAGCGGACAAAAGCCAATATGGGCGCGGTCATTCTTTGCCGATGACAGTCAGGCCAAGAAGACGCCAGCTCTGCATGCCACCCCGGTAATAGAAAATGCGGTCAGCCGGGTATCCGGCGCTGATCATGTTGCGGATCGCCGTGGGGGACTGACCGCACCAGACGCCATTACAGAACAAGGCGACTGGTTTTGCTGCGTTGCAGTCCCAGCCGTCGAAATCCGGCTCGCATCCCAATTGGCCCAACTCGTCCACGATGTAGGTGTAGGGGATGTTGATCGCGCCCGGGATCGTTCCACCCTCAAACCAGTCGCGGGTGCGGCTGTCCACGACCACGGCGTCGGGTGACCGGAGCAACTCGATCAGTTCCAGTTCGCCGATCGTGGCCACCCCCTCGGCCGCAGCGTGCGGTTGGATGCAAAATTCAGGACAGGGCCGTGAGGTCAGCGCCCATTCGCCGCTGATTTCATTGCTGGTGTCCTGGATCCTGTCGATCACCACAGGACCGCTTTCGGTTTGCAGGGTGACGGAAGGCAAGTCTTTGGTGATACCCACTCCGGTCTCTGCCGTTGCTGCCCCGGCCAGCAGGGAAAGAGCGAGTGTGACAGACAGTTTCTTCATGGCGTTGGTTCCCAAAGTTGACGTGTATGACCCTGGTCCGGCACGCCCTTTGACGCCCATGACCTGTGGGGACCAGTTCGGCCCTGCCGGATCAACGTGTGAGATGTTCCACCGTTCCGTTTTGCCATCAAATCTGCGTCTTGCACAGTGTCATGGGCCAATTCCGGCAAAGCCCCTTCGTGGCAGACGGCTAAAGGCCGACAGCCTGTGCCAGAACGCGCAGGCCCGCGACCAGATCAGCCTCATGGGTGTCTTCTTCAAACGCATGGCTGATCCCACCGATGGATGGCACAAACAGCATCGCCACCGGCATCAGTCGCGCCACATTCGTTGCATCATGCAGGGCACCCGACGGCATCGTGCGCCAGCGCCCGGGCGCAACCGTCTTGGCCGCTGTCTCCAGCCGGGTGCGCAGGGCAGGGTCCATCGCCACCGGTTCCAGCGCCAAGAGCGGCCCGATATCAAGGCCAAGCCCCATATCGGCTGCCACCTCAGCCAGCGTCATCTCGATGATCGACCGCATCCGTGTCAGCCGGTCCGCGTCGGCATCGCGCCACTGCATCGAAAACCGCACCTGCCCAGGCACGATGGACGCGGCATTCGGGGCCACCGCCACATGGCCGATGGTCCAGACCGATTGCGGTGTGACCACGTTGCGCAACCGGTCGTTCAGCCGGACATTGAACGCGGACAGCCCCTGAAACGCATCGCGCCGCAACGCCATCGGTGTGGTGCCTGCGTGGTTCTGCTGGCCGGTCAGCGTCACCGTCAGCTCGCGGTAGCCAACGATATCGGTGACCACGCCAATCTGTTCGCCTGCCGTATCCAGCGTTGGACCCTGTTCTATGTGCAATTCGATGAACCCGTTGAACTGTGCGGGGTCAATGTCGTCGCCCACGCGGCCCCCCAGCGCGCGTCTCGCCTCGGCCTGTGTGACGCCATCTGTATCGCGGACGCGGTCCGCTTCTGCCAAGGGCAGCTGGCCCGACCACACGGCTGACCCGGTAGTGCCGCCAAACCGGCCCTCTTCATCTTGAAACGACACCACGGAAATTGCAGGCCCGCCGGCCTCTTGCGCTGCCCGTGCCACTTCGAGCGCCGCAACCACCCCCAGCGCGCCGTCCAGCCAGCCGCCGGTCGGCTGCGTGTCGGAATGAGACCCCAGCAACAGCGACGGCCCCGGTGCAAGCCCAAACAAATTGCCCATCGCGTCAAACCGCACGGCCAATTCAGCCTCGGCCATCCGCCCCGCCAACCAGTCGCGTGCGGCGATATCGGGTTCGGAATACGCCGGCCGGATCACGCCGGTTCCGCATGCGCCAAAGCTGCGCAGGTGGTGGAGGTCCGACAGAAAACGGGATGGGTCCAGCATGGCTTTCACTCTGATGACGTGCGCTGCAGGTTAAGGTGCCGGCCATGAATTGAGAAGGCCCCCATCCGGCGGCGGTGTTGGGGCAGCGCGATTGCAGAGCCAAGGGATCGCACGTTTCGCAGGTCCTGCCTGATGCAGCGCATAAGAATGACCGGTTCGATAAAGCAATCGGGCTGTGGGCACCCCATGTAAACGGCGGCTGCGGGCCGACCTCGACACCACAGACCTGCCCATCATAATCGACGGCAAGTGATCGTTGGGCGCAATATCAAGATCACTTTTCACACCCCTGGGTTATCGCGATGCTTATTGGTGACCTCGTTGTGTCGCTTTATGCCCGGCGATTTCCTTTTATCGTTAAATTGCGATACTTTACGGTCAAACTTATGCTTTTTGTCGTGCTCTTTTCTGATCCGTTGGTTGGTAGGGCTGCAATCTGCGTCAGGTTGGTTTGATCCGGGAATGAACGCGCATTGGCGCGCAACGCTCTTGTTTTGGGCTGATCTATCCCATATCGGTTTTTAGCACGGCATGTTTGTGATCCTTTCGCCGGACGAGGTGGATATGTACATCGACCTGTTGGCGGACCCAGCGGAAATCCTTCGCTCGCCCCATCTTGACGTTGTCCCCTATGCGCCGCGCGTTCTGGCGCTTTCCGAACATCTTGGGATCGATCTTTCCGCAACGCTGTACGCGCTTGGTGCCATTCCGCTATGCCAGCCGCGCGACAGCCATCCAGCAGTCCGGCGTGCGGCCGCACGCATGATTTCCGAAAGATCCGGGGCGCTGCGGGCGGCGATTCCGGACATCATCAAGGCGCGCTGCACCGTTCTGACGGAACCGGGGCGTGTCGATGTCATGCGGGAGGTTGTCGAGCCGCTGGTCTCGGACACTCTGTCGATCCTTGCCGACATGCCGATTGACGTGGCCGAACATGCCCATATCGGCCGTATCTTCAGTCAGACACTTGGCGTTGCGAAGCGGCGCAAGATGGAACACGAGCTTGACCAGTTGGTCACAGGCCTGCGCCAAACCTTCCCTGATGCCGATGATGAGACTGTGGGGCTGAAGCTTTCGCTTGCCATTCTGGGACGGGACGCGATGATCGGGACTTTGGGATGCACCTTGCACGACCTTGTTCTGAAGCTGGATGGTGCGGCGTGGTCGACGCTTGCGTGGCCAGAAACGCCCACCCGGACCGGCGTGCCCTATATTGACCGGGTCGCTGTCCAGAATGTCACTATTAAAGGCCGACCGGTTGACAGGGGCGGGATCGTGCGGGCGCAACTGGATGACTATGAAACAGCGCAAGACCCGCGCAGCCGTCTGGGATTTTTCGGCGCCGGGGCGCATCTGTGTCTGGGGCGCGCGCTGACACTTGATCTGTGGAGCGCACTTGGGTCACTTTTGGCGCAATGCGCAGGACAACCGCATCTGGTGGCCTTTGCCCTGCGCCGAGACGATGTCTTTCATATTCCTGAAACGCTGGTTTTGGAGATCAAGACACAATGACATCTGTCAGATCCGTTGTCATCGACGCGCTGGACAAGACCGTAGGCCTGCGCGGAAATCCGGTCTTTGCAGCCGCCCTGATTGCCGGAACCGATATCAGGCTGGGTGATCTTGAAATCGACAGCCTGTCGCGGATGGAAGCCATCATGCTGATCGAAGAAGCGCTTTGCATCGAGATTGACGATGATGAAGTCCTGGAACAGGATACCCTGAATGGACTGATCAGCTATATCGAACCGCGTGCCACTTTAGCCGCCGATGCGCAGTAGCGAGGCCCTTGCAAACCAGGACCCACTGATCACGTCGTTTTACGCGGCAAAGGGGCGTCGGGTGATGAAGGCCATCACCGACATCGAAAGGCAATTTGCCCCGTCAGAACTGGTGTCGTTTGGACGCGAAATAGCGGCATCCCGTCATCCCGCCCGCGATACTCTTTTGCAGCGCGACGTTTTTGCGGAAGTGTTGTCAGCCAAACATGTCCAGCCCTTTCAGCGGATTCCGGTCAGCCCGGATGTCAGCTTTTACAGTGACGGCGGCCCGGCCAAGGACAAGACCATTGTCATTGGGTTTGGCGGAATGGGCGGCCGGCTTGGGTTGCCGATTGGTTCAATCCTTCAGGTTCTGGATGCGGCACGCGTGGATTTCGTCCTGTTGAGTGATCCCATGCAGCGGTCCTTTTCATTCGGTGTGGGGGATCTTGCGCCTGACTTCACCGCTCTTGTCGCAATGATTCGTGCCCGGTTTCGCCCCGAAACCTATCGTCGTGTGGTCACGATCGGCAATTCCATGGGAGCGACGCCCGCGCTGCGTGCCGGGTTCTGGCTGGACGCCGAACGCGCCATCGGTGTTGGCACGCGCCGCCCGAACGACGCCCTGATGCTGATCCTGCGCCGCAATGTGGGGTCTGCCTTCGATCCGTTCTGCGATTGTCTGCGTGACCGGACCTTTCGCGGTCTGCTGGTTCATGGCGGGGACTGCGTCCCGGACGTAAGAGCCGCCAGCCTTCTGGAGGCAACAGGAGCCGGGCGTCGGGTCATTTTTTCCGGTATGGCTGACCACAATCTGATCTGGCGGTTCTGGTCGATGGGTGAACTGCGCGCGTTTTTTGATGTGCTGCTCAATTTCCAGCCGATGCCGGACCGAAACAGGCTGGCACCCCCCATCGTTTTTGGGCGTACATGGCCCCCGCGTCTGCGCGCAGCCCTTCGAAGACGGGCAGCGCGCCTTTTGCGATGGGCGAAACGTTGAGGCGCAAGCCCTGCCAAACAGCATCTGAAGGTGCGGATCAAGTCCATGTCCGCTGGGTTGGTGTTGGCAAGGCAAGTCCTGCGGCGGTGTGGGCCAGGCGGTCCCTTGGCCGTCAGGACGCTTAGCGGCGCCCGGATGCGTGGGGATGAATTGTCAACGCGGCACTCTCCAAAGCGCTTTGATCCGGTCAACGCCAGTGCTAGACTTTGGACCAACGCTTCGCTAAAAAGACGGCGTTAGCGCTAACGGCGCCTGCAGGAGCGAGGATTTCCAAATGGTTTCGCGTGTCATCCCGGTCGAAGTGTTCGACCTTGTGATTTTTGGTGGCACAGGCGATCTTGCCCGTCGCAAGATCCTGCCCGGTTTGTATCGTCGGTTCCTGTCAGGTCAGATGACCCGTGACAGCCGCATCATCGGGGCCGCCCGTGGCGAGTTGAGCGACGAGGATTTTCGCAAGATGGTCTCTGATGCCATTGACGAATTCGTGCCACCAGAACGGCGCGATGCGGCGGTGATCGCAGAATTCCTGTCGCGACTGCACTTTGTGGCCATTGACGCCAAAGGCGAAGCCGGCTGGGACACGCTGCAAGGCATGATGCGCGACGGCGTGGTGCGGGCGTTCTATTTCTCGGTCGCGCCTGCCTTGTTCGGCGACATCGCCTTGCGCCTGAAATCCCACGGCGTTGCCGATGATCACGCGCGCATTGTGGTGGAAAAGCCGTTCGGCCGCGATCTGGAAACCGCGCGCGCGCTGAATGCGACGCTGGCGCAGCATTTCCATGAAACCCAGATTTACCGGATCGACCACTATCTGGGTAAAGAGACGGTTCAGAATCTGATGGCGGTGCGCTTTGCCAACATCCTGTTCGAACCCTTGTGGAAGGCGGAATACATCGACCATGTGCAGATCACCGTGGCCGAAACGGTCGGGGTTGACGGGCGCGGGGCCTATTACGACAAATCGGGGGCGATGCGCGATATGGTGCAAAACCATATGATGCAGCTTTTGTGCCTGATCGCGATGGAGCCGCCCTATCATTTTGACCCCGATGCCGTGCGCGATGAAAAGCTAAAGGTCATCCGGGCGCTGGACCCGGTGCAACCTCAGGATATCGTGCGGGGTCAGTATGTCGCGGGGGGCGGGCAGGGCGGCTATGTCGAACACAGCGAAAACCCGGCCAGCACCACGGAAAGCTATATCGCTCTGAAGGTGCATATTGCCAATTGGCGCTGGAAGAACACGCCGTTCTATCTGCGCACCGGCAAACGGCTGCGTGCGCGGGCATCTGAAATTGCGATCACCTTCAAGGAACCCCCCCATTCGATCTTTGACGATGCCAAGGGATGGCATGAAAACGTGCTGGTGATCCGGTTGCAACCGGATGAAGGCATGAATCTGAAAGTGATGATCAAGGAACCGGGGCCGGGTGGCATGCGCTTGATGCAGGTGCCCTTGGACATGTCTTTTGCCGGGGTTCTGGGCGAAGAGGCCGAGGATATTCCCGATGCCTATGAACGCTTGATCATGGATGTGATCCGGGGCAACCAGACCCTGTTCATGCGCGGCGACGAAGTCGAAGCCGCCTGGGCCTGGACTGACCCGATCATCGAAAGCTGGACCGCGCGGGGGGACAAGCCGCAAGGCTATGATCCCGGCTCGTCCGGTCCCGAGGATGCCTTGATGCTGCTGCACCGCGACGGTCGCCGCTGGAGGGAGATCCGCTGATGGAGTTCATCGCCTATCCGGATTCCGAGTTGATGTATCTTGCCCTTGCCAAGCAGATCTCGGGCGAGTTGGGGGCGTTCTTGCGCCGGGACGGCCGGGCCTCGTTCTGTGTGCCGGGGGGCACAACGCCGGGGCCGGTGTTTGACACGCTGTCGGGGGCCGATCTGGATTGGGCCAATGTGGCCGTGTTTCTGAACGACGAACGCTGGGTGCCGGAAAGCAACCCGCGATCCAACACCCGCCTGCTGCGCGAGCGGCTGTTGCGCGGACCCGCCGCGCGGGCGCAACTGGTGCCACTTTATGCCCCTGCTGACCGGCCCGAGGATATGCTGGAGGCGCTGTCGGATGGCATCGCCCCGCATCTGCCGATTTCGGTCCTGCTGTTGGGCATGGGGGCGGACATGCACACCGCCAGCCTGTTTCCGGGGGCCGATCTTCTGGAACAGGCACTGGCTCCGGATGCGCCGATCCTGATGGCGCTGCGGGCCGAAGCCGCCGGAGAGCCGCGCATAACCCTGACGGCCCGCGCTTTGAAAGGCGCGTATCACACGCATATCCTGATCAAGGGACCGGAAAAGCGGGCGGCATTGGAACGCGCGCAAAGCCTGTCTCCCAGCGAAGCGCCGGTGCGCGCGGTGCTGGATACCGCAACAGTTCACTGGACCGAATGACATGAACCAATTCTGGGAAGCCCTGAAAGATCACCACGCTGCGGTCGAGGGTCGCCCGATCCTTGACCTTTTCGCTGATGCCAACCGGGCGCAGGCGTTCAGCGCGCAGGCCGACGGCATGATCCTCGACTATGCCAAGACCAACATCGACGCGCGCGGACTTGGTTTGCTGATGCAACTGGCGGAAAGTGCCGGGGTGGCGGCCAAGCGCGATGCGATGTTCTCTGGCGACAGAATCAATGAAACCGAAGGTCGTGCCGTCCTGCACACGGCGCTGCGCAATCTGGACGTGGCGGTGGTGGTGGATGGCATCGATGTGATGCCCCCGGTGCGCGACACTTACGCCCGGATGCAGGCCTTTGCCGACGATGTGCGCAACGGCCGGTTCACCGGGCAGGGCGGGAAGATCACCGATGTGGTCAATATCGGCATCGGCGGGTCGGACCTTGGGCCGGCCATGGCGGTTCTGGCCCTTGCCCCGTTCCATGACGGACCGCGTTGCCATTTCATCTCGAACGTCGATGGCGCGCATGCCGCCGACATCCTGCGCAACCTGAACCCGGAAACGACGCTGGTGATTGTCGCGTCAAAGACCTTTACCACCATCGAAACCATGACCAACGCCCAGACGGTGCGGGCATGGATGGCGCAAAAGGTGGCCAATCCGGCTGCGCAATTCGTGGCCGTCTCCACGGCGGCCGACAAGACGGCAGCCTTTGGCATTTCAAGTGAACGGGTGTTCGGTTTCGAAGACTGGGTCGGCGGGCGCTATTCGATGTGGGGTCCGATCGGTCTTTCGGTGATGCTGGCGGTGGGTCCGGCTGGCTTTGCCGAATTTCTTCGCGGCGGTGCGGCAATGGATGCGCATTTTCGCGATACGCCCTTTGCGCAGAACGTGCCGGTGCTTCTGGCGCTTGTGGGGATCTGGCACAACCAGATTTGCGGCTATGCCACCCGCGCGGTTCTGCCCTATGACCAGCGCCTGAGCCGGCTGCCGGCCTATTTGCAGCAGTTGGAGATGGAGAGCAACGGCAAGCGCGTCAGCATGGACGGCTCCGATCTGCCGTATCATTCTGGTCCCGTGGTTTGGGGTGAACCGGGCACAAATGGCCAGCACGCGTTTTATCAACTGATCCATCAGGGCACGCGAATCGTGCCATGTGAATTTCTTGTGGCCCGGCGCGGGCATGAACCGGACCTAGTGCATCAGCATCTGCTTTTGGTGTCGAATTGCCTCGCGCAGTCCGAGGCCTTGTTGCGCGGACGCTCGCTTGCCGAGGCGACCGTGATCATGGCGCGCAAGGGATTGACCGGGGGGGAACTGGACCGGCAAGCCCGCCACCGGGTATTTCCCGGCAACCGTCCCAGCACAACCCTTGCCTATGACCAGCTTTCACCGTTCAGCTTCGGCCAGATCATCGCCCTTTATGAACATCGGGTGTTTGTCGAAGGCGTGATCCTTGGCATCAATTCCTATGACCAGTGGGGTGTGGAACTGGGCAAGGAACTGGCGCTGGCCTTGCAACCGGTTCTGGAAGGCAAGGCCGGAACCGAAGGCAAGGATGGATCAACGGCGCGACTGGCTGCATGGTTCCGGGGATGAGGCTGAGAGAAGCTAAGATTGCACATTAGGAAATAAGCGCAAAACGCTGATATAAAAAAACAATAATAACATTGATTCCGAGTGGATCTGGAGGTCGGACTCCCGACCTCCAGACGAATTCTGGCGTCATGTATCAGCTGCGCAGGGCTGCGGTCACGATGACTTCGACCAGATAACCGGGGGCTGCCAGCTTTGCCTCGCCCGTAGCCCGCGCCGGGGTGTGGCCCTGCGGAACCCATGCGTCCCAGACAGCGTTCATTTCGGCGAAATCTTGCATATTGGCCAGCCAGATCTGCGCCGACAGCACGCGGGTCTTGTCGGTGCCGGCGGCGGTCAGAATCCGGTCCACCTCGGCCAAGCAGCGGCGGGTCTGGTCCGCGACCGAATCTCCTTGCGTGCCAACCTGACCCGCCACCCAGATGATGCCGTTATAGCAAACGCCCTCGCTCATGCGCGGTCCGGTGCCAAGGCGTGTGATGTCGTTGTTCATGCGAAACTCCCATGCTGAACCTGATCCCGTGCCTAGCGGGCGCGTCGCGCAAAGAAAAGGGGCGCCAATCCTTTTGGATCGGCGCCCCTTGTTCGGTTTCAACCCCAAGGTTCAGGATGGGTCAGGCGACCCAAGCCCCCAAGGATGCCAGTATCAGCTGCACCCGCTTGTGCCGCCGCAGGTGTTGCACTTCATGCAGGTGCCGTTGCGGACCAGCGTGTAGTTGCCACACTCTCCGCAGGGGTCGCCTTCATAGCCTTGCATCTTGGCCTTCACACGGGCGTCCATCCCGGTGGCGGTGGCGGTGCCGATGGCGTAGGTCGAGGTGGTTTCGGAAAATCCGGCGGCACGGGCCTGCGGGACCAGCGTGTTCAGGACCGATACCGGATCGGTGCCATTGGCAAGGGCAGTTGCCCCCATGCCGCCTTGCAGCACCACCAATTCTTGCGGCAGGCGCTTGCGCAGATAGCCGGTGGACGAGATCTGACGCAGCACTTCCAGCCCCCGGCTGGCGGCGGCGTCATTCACAGGGGCCACGTTCGGCTTGCCTTCGTCATCGCCGCGGCCAAGGTCGTCGAACGACGCGCCGGTGGGTTTGACATGGGCAAGGTCTGTGCGGTCCAGATAGCTGATCGCCAGTTCGCGGAAGATATAGTCCAGGATCGAGGTCGCGTTCTTGATGCTGTCATTGCCCTGCACCATGCCCGCCGGTTCAAACCGGGTGAAGGTGAACGCTTCGACGAATTCCTCCAGCGGCACGCCGTATTGTAGGCCGACCGACACGGCGATGGCGAAGTTGTTCATCATCGCGCGGAAGCCTGCACCTTCCTTGTGCATGTCGATGAAGATCTCGCCAAGCGACCCGTCCTGATACTCACCGGTGCGCAGATAGACCTTGTGGCCGCCAACGATGGCCTTTTGGGTATAGCCCTTGCGCCGTTCAGGCAGCTTTTCGCGGTGGCTGCGGACGATTTCCTTGACGATCACTTTTTCAACGATCTTCTCGGCAATCACCATCGCCTTTTCCTGCAATGACCCGGTGGCAAGGATTTCCTCGGCTTCCTCGTCATCCTCGATCAGCGCACTTGCCAGCGGTTGCGACAGTTTGGACCCGTCACGATAAAGCGCATTGGCCTTGATGCCGAGGCTGTGCGACAGCTCATACGCCGCCAGCGTTTCTTCGATACTTGCCGAATTCGGCATGTTGATCGTTTTGGAAATTGCGCCCGAAATGAAGGACTGCGCGGCGGCCATCATGTAGATATGGCTGTCAACCGACAGATAGCGCTTGCCTTTCTTGCCGCAGGCATTGGCGCAGTCAAACACCGGATAGTGGTGCTCTTTCAGGAAAGGCGCGCCTTCCAGGGTCATGGTGCCGCACACATGATCATTGCAGGCGTCGATTTGGGCGCGGGTAAAGCCAAGGTGGCGCAGCAGATCAAACGTCGGGTCGTTCAGCCGTTCGGCCGGAATACCCAGAGTGCCCTTGCAGAAATCCTCACCCAGCGTCCACTGATTGAACACAAAGCGGATATCAAAGGCCGAGGGCAGGGCCGCTTCAATCTTTTCGATCTCACGCGGACCAAAACCGTGGCCCACCAGAGCGGTGTGGTTAATGGCCGGGGCCTGCGCAATGGAACCGTGGCCGACAGCATAGGCGACGATCTCGGCGATCTGGTGGCTGGGGTATCCCAATGCTTCCAAGCCAGCCGGAACCGACTGGTTGATGATCTTGAAATAGCCGCCGCCGGCCAGTTTCTTGAACTTCACCAGCGCGAAGTCGGGCTCGATGCCGGTGGTATCGCAATCCATCACCAGACCGATGGTGCCGGTCGGCGCGATGACGGTGGTCTGCGCATTGCGGAAGCCATGCGCCTCGCCCAGGGCAAGTGCCTCGTCCCAAGACGATTTGGCAAGCAAGACAAGGGATTGATCGGGGCAGTTGATGTGATCCAGTGCCACCGGATTGACGTTCACACCTTCGTAGGTGTCGTGCGCATGGGCGGCGGCGCGGTGATTGCGGATCACCCGCAGCATGTGGGCGCGGTTGCGGACATACCCGGGGAAGGCACCCAGCTCGGCCGCCATCTCTGCGCTGGTGGCATAGGTCACGCCCGTCATCAGCGCGGTCAGCGCACCACACAGCGCACGGCCTTCCTTTGAGTCGTAGCCAAGCCCCATGTTCATCAGCAACCCGCCGATGTTGGCATAGCCCAGACCCAGCGTGCGGAAGTCGTACGACCGCTGGGCGATCTCGGGCGACGGGAACTGCGCCATCATCACGCTGATTTCCAAAGTGACGGTCCACAGACGCGAGGCGTGAATGTACGCCTCGGAATCGAACTTGCCGTTTGCAAAGAAGGTCAGCAGGTTCATCGACGCAAGGTTGCAGGCGGTGTCGTCAAGGAACATGTATTCCGAGCACGGGTTCGAGCCGCGGATCTCGCCATCCTCGGGGCAGGTGTGCCAGGCGTTGACGGTGTCATGGAACTGGATGCCAGGGTCGGCACAGGCCCAGGCGGCATGGCCGACCTGATCCCACAAATCGCGCGCCTTGATGGTCTTGGCGGCCTTGCCGTCGGTGCGGCGGATCAGCGCCCAGTCGGCATCATCCTTGACCGCCTTCATGAAAGCATCGGTGACGCGAACCGAGTTGTTCGAATTCTGACCCGACACGGTGATGTAGGCCTCAGAATCCCAGTCCACATCATAGGTGGGGAATTCGATGGAGGTATAGCCCTGACGCGCATATTGCAGGATGCGATAGGTATAGGTATCGGGGATCATCGACTTCTTGGCAGATTTGATCGCGGCCTTCAGCGCCGCGTTCTTGGCCGGATCAACCGAATCTTCGGCAGAGCCGTCCCACAGGCGAATGGCGGTGAAAATCTCGTTCAGTCGCACTTCGTGCAGTTTCGACCCGGCGACCAGAGACGCCACTTTTTGTTCTTCAATGACCTTCCAGTTGATGAAAGCCTCGATATCGGGGTGATCCATGTCGCAGATCACCATCTTGGCCGCGCGCCGGGTGGTGCCGCCCGATTTGATCGCGCCTGCCGCCCGGTCGCCGATTTTAAGAAATCCCATCAGACCCGACGATTTGCCGCCGCCCGACAGTTTTTCGCCCTCGCCGCGCAGGCTTGAAAAGTTGGTGCCGGTGCCGGATCCGTATTTGAACAGGCGTGCTTCGCGCACCCACAGGTCCATGATGCCGCCATCGCCGACCAGATCATCCTTGACCGACTGGATGAAACAGGCGTGCGGCTGCGGATGCTCATAGGCACTGGTGGATTTCGTCAGCTTGCCGGTCTGATAGTCGACGTAGAAGTGGCCCTGACTGGGGCCGTCGATGCCATAGGCCCAGTGCAGGCCGGTGTTGAACCACTGCGGGCTGTTCGGCGCTGCCATCTGGCGGGCCAGCATGAAGCGCATCTCGTCGTAATAGGCGCGGGCGTCCGTCTCGGCGGTGAAATAGCCACCTTTCCACCCCCAATAGGTCCAAGCGCCGGCCAGACGGTCGAACACCTGCTTGGCGCTGGTTTCGCCGACGATGCGTTGATCATGCGGCAGGTCGGCCAAGGCGGCGTCATCGGCGACAGACCGCCACAGAAATTCCGGCACGTTCTTTTCCCGCACCCGCTTCAGGCGTGCGGGCACACCGGCCTTGCGGAAATACTTCTGGGCAAGCACGTCAGACGCGACCTGGCTCCAGCCTTCTGGCACCTCGACGGCATCATTGCGGAACACGACCTTGCCATCCGGGTTGCGGATTTCCGACACTGTGGTGGTAAAGGCCATCGCGCCATATGCGCCGGTGGATTCCGTCGTAAACTTCCGCTCGATTTTCATCTGCCCCGTCCTCGCTGATATGGCCCCGGTTGACATCCGGTTGCGGCCCATTGGTCCCTAAAATCGTCCAACCCGGTTCGCAAAACAGGGCAAATCCAAGCATGAGCCTGCCTGCAATCGCAGACAGGACGGCACCGCCATTTTGGCGCTGACGACCTTTGCGTGGTTTCTGCCGAGCCGTGCCGGACACCATATTTAGTGCCTCGTCAGGTCCGAAGGTCAAATTGTCGTATCGGCGTGGGCGGATCAACCACTTTTTTACAAAATTTCGGCAAAAAAATGCTTGACCACATCACACCGTTTTCACGGAGCCGTTAACGTTTGAGTCTGGCCTTGGCCAAAGCCTGTGGGCAGGACTGAGGATAAGTCGGGGACAAACCGGGGATACGGTGATGTGGGCATGCCAATTCCCCATCAAAGCCGCAGAGTTGGCCAAAATCATTAAGATCAGGTCTGAATGTGCGGCGGGCGCACCACGGCCGGCTTGCGATTGATCAAGATGATTCCTGCAGCCACCAAGCCCGCCGATGCAATCAGCGACAGTGTGACCTGTTCGCCATAGATCACCATGCCCAGAAATATGGCAAACACCGGTGTCAGAAAGGAAAACGAGGCAACGACGGCAGTCGGATACACCGACAACAACCAGAGCCAGAAGATAAAGCCCCCCGCTACGACCAGCGACGACTGCACGATCAACCCCAAAATATGGTAGGCGGTCGGGTCGCGCAGCATGGGGCCAAAGGCAGGGGCGGCCAACAGAAGCAGCGGGGCCGACACAAGGACCATCCAGAACAACTGCAACTCTGCCCCGGCGGTTTGCAAGGCCGAGCGGCGGGCGACAAAAGCTGTGCCCGCCCATCCGAACGCTGCCCCCAGCGCCAGCAGGTCGCCCGCAAGGCTTCCTCCGGTGCCGGGCTGGCGCGACAGGATGGCCACCGATGTGCCGGCAAAGGCCAGCAGCAATCCAAGCGCCTTGCCGCGGGTGATCCGCTGGCCCGGCAGACCGAAATGGGCCATCAGCGCCAGCCAGATCGGCATGGAATAAAAGATCACGCTGGCGCGGCCGAGCGCTGTCAGATCCAGCGCCAGAAACAGGCACAGGAATTCGGCTGCAAAAAGCGTGCCCGCCAAGAGTCCGGGCCCCAGATGGGCGCGTTGCAACACGGGCGGGCGGCCTTGCGACCACATCCACAGGCCGACAAACACCACGGCAAGCGCCGACCGCGCCCCGGCAAAGAACACCGGCTGAAAGCCACGGTTCACCTCGATGATGATCACCTGATTGACCGCCAGCAGCAGTGTCACCCCGATCAGCGACGCAGCGCCGATTCTGTCCAGCCCGTCTTTTTTCACGCATGCCTCCGCTTGCTGCGCCAAGCAGTGGGGCGGGAGCGCGGCCGGGTCAAGCACTGGCGGTGCAGGGGTTCGTCGGGCTGGAGAAAGCGCCGCTGGGTTTCCCATTGACCGAAGGCGACACTCGGGCAAGTCTGATGCGGACCAGAAAGGTCGTGTTCGTTGGGGGAAGTCCAGATGAGTTTGATGAAGACATTGACCAAGGTTGCGATCGGCATTGCCGTTGCCAAGGGGGTGCAACATGTGACCACGCGCGCAAATGCGGGAACAACCGGAAGCACAGGCACATCCCGGGCCGGAACCCCGTCGCGCCGTCCTGGAACCGGCAGCACCTATGCACCCGACGAGTCGGGCATGGGTGGCATCATGGATGAGATCCTCGGCGCCGGAAAAACCACCCGTCGTACCACCACCACGACCACGCGTCAGACCGCACCTTCCGGCGGTGGACTTGAAGATCTTCTGGGCTCGCTAACCGGGTCTGGCACCTCTCGCAGCCGCACCTCCGCGCCAAAGGGCGGGCTTGAGGATCTGTTAAGCGGCAAGGCCGGTTCCGGCGGCATTGGCGATCTTCTCGGGGCGGTTTTGGGCGGCGGTGCCCTTGGCGGGGCATTGGGCGGGTTGACCGGGGGGATGGCGCAGGCTGAACCCGAACCGGACCCGCAGGACGAGGCGCAGGCTGCCGTACTGTTGCGCGCCATGATCATGGCCGCCAAGGCTGATGGCAAACTGGATGCCGACGAAAAGGCCAATCTGATGCAGGCCGTTGGTGATGCCAGCCGGGCCGAGATTGATTTCATCAACCGCGAACTGGCTACCCCGGTCGATATCGACGGATTGTTGAACGACGTGCCGCGCGGGATGGAGGAAAAGGTCTATATGGCCTCGGTCATGGCGATCAATCTGGATGACCGGTCCGAGGCACAGTATCTGCACGAACTTGCGCAGGCTCTGGGCCTGACCCAGCAAGAGGTCAACGCATTGCACGATCATATGAAAGCGCCGCGGATCTATTCCTGACCGGCTTGGGGGTGGCGCGATCTGCGCCACTCCGCTACAGCAAAGGGAAGACATCTGCGCGAAGCACGCCCATGACCGATATCATTGCCCGTTGCGAGGCCAAGGGCCTCCGAATGACCGACCAGCGCCGCATCGTTGCCCGTGTGGTTGGCGAGGCCGAGGATCATCCGGATGTCGAGGAACTGTATGCCCGCGCGGCCCGTCTGGACCCGCGCATCTCGCTCGCCACCGTGTATCGGACGGTGAAGCTGTTTGAAGAGGCGGGTATTCTGGAAAAACTCGAATTCGGCGATGGACGCGCGCGCTATGAAGATGCGGTGCGCGATCATCACGACCATCTGATTGATGTCAACACAGGGCAGGTCATCGAATTCGTTGATCCCGAGATCGAGGCGTTGCAGGAACGCATCGCCGCACGTCTTGGCTATCGGCTGATCGGGCACCGTCTGGAACTTCTGGGTGTGCCCGTCCACAAGCCGCCAAAGTCATAAGCCAGATCCCCGGCCTTCGTGCCTCTGGCCAGATGACGGCAAGCGCGCCCTTTCCTTGAAGGCCGAGCCAAGGTAAAGACAGGCGCGAGAGCATCATCCGCATTACGGAGCCCCCCATGAGCACGATCATCGACATTCACGCCCGCGAAATCCTCGATAGCCGCGGCAACCCCACTGTTGAGGTGGACGTGACGCTGGAAAGCGGCGCCATGGGCCGGGCCGCTGTGCCATCGGGTGCCTCGACCGGCGCGCATGAGGCCAATGAAAAGCGCGACGGCGACAAGAGCCGGTACATGGGCAAGGGCGTGCTGGAGGCAGTTGCCGCCGTCAACGGCGAGTTGGCCGAAGAACTGGTCGGCTATGATGCCACCGAACAGGTCGGCATCGACCGCACCATGATCGAGATGGACGGCACACCGAACAAGTCACGCCTTGGCGCCAACGCCATTCTGGGCGTGTCGCTGGCTGTGGCAAAGGCCGCCGCCGAATTCACCGCGCAGCCCTTGTTCCGCTATGTGGGCGGCACCTCTGCCCGCGTGCTGCCCGTGCCGATGATGAACATCATCAACGGTGGTGAACACGCTGACAACCCGATCGACATTCAGGAATTCATGATCATGCCGGTTGGCGCGGACAATATCCGCGACGCGATCCGCATGGGGTCGGAAGTGTTCCACACGCTGAAAAAGGAACTGGCGCAAGCCGGCCATAACACCAATGTCGGCGACGAGGGTGGCTTTGCGCCAAACTTGAACTCTGCGCGCGACGCACTTGATTTCATTCTGAAATCCATTGAAAAAGCCGGCTTCAAACCGGGCGAGGAGATCTTCCTTGCGCTCGATTGCGCCGCGACCGAATATTTCAAGGGTGGCAAGTATGAGATGAAGGGCGAAGGGCGTTCGCTCAGCATCGCGGAAAATGTCGATTTTCTGGCGGCTCTGGCCAAGGATTACCCGATCATCAGCATCGAGGATGGCTGTTCCGAGGATGATTGGGATGGCTGGAAACTGCTGACCGACACTCTTGGCGACAAGATCCAGTTGGTGGGCGACGATCTGTTCGTCACCAACCCGCGCCGTCTGGCTGAAGGGATCGAGAAAGGCGTGGCCAATTCCATGCTGGTCAAGGTCAACCAGATCGGCACTCTGACCGAAACACTGCAGGCCGTCGATATGGCGCATCGCGCGCGCTACAGCAACGTGATGAGCCACCGCTCGGGTGAGACCGAGGACAGCACGATTGCAGATCTGGCAGTCGCCACCAACTGTGGCCAGATCAAGACCGGATCGCTGTCACGCTCGGACCGGTTGGCAAAATACAACCAGCTGATCCGGATCGAGGAATTGCTGGGCGAGACGGCGGAGTATGCCGGCCGGTCGATCCTGAAGGGCTGACAGGCCCAACGGGCGCGGCCGGTCGGTCGCGCCAGAGATCGGGGAAGGGCAGGGTGCGCCATGGATGATGCAGACCGTATCATCGCGCATCCTGGCCTTGCCCCGCACCCCGAAGGTGGCTGGTATCGCCAGACATCGGTTTTGCCAAAGGGTGGCGGATCGTCCACCCGGCACCGCCATCCTGTTCTTGCCCAAAGCAGGCGCGCTTTGTGTTGGCCCCACCCGAATGTGATCTGCCGCGTGGTTGATCTGATCCTGTGATTGTTCCGGTCACAACTTAGCATTGGTCGCGGCGCTGCCAAACCGCTATGGGGCCTGCATGAGCGATACACCCCAACCCAAGAACGAGGACAGCCTGTCCGGATTTTTCCTGGCGCTGTTTGCCTATGTGTTCTGGGGCTTTCTGCCGCTTTACATGAAGGCTTTGGCGCATATGCCGCCGGTCGAAGTTATTGCGCACCGGGTGCTGTGGTCTTTGCCGATTGCGCTTGCGGTGATTGTCTGGCTGGGACGGACGGCAGATTTGCGCCAAGCCTTGCGCACACCGCGCACGCTGATGATGGGGGCGGCAACGGCGGCGCTGATCTCGGTCAACTGGGGTATTTACGTCTGGGCCATCGGCGCGGGCTATGCGCTGGAGGCGGCGTTGGGCTATTACATCAACCCGCTGTTCAGTGTGCTCTTGGGGCGGGTCTTGCTGAACGAACGCCTGACACCGGCACAATGGGCGGCCATCGGCCTTGCCGCTGCGGCAGTGGTCCTGCTGACGTTCGAGGCTGGGCGTCTGCCCGTGGTGGCCTTGGGGCTGACCGTGACATGGGGCTTTTACGCCTATCTGAAGAAGTCGCTGCCGATCGGTCCCAATCAGGGCTTTACGCTGGAGGTGATGCTGCTGGCTCCCTTGGCGCTTGGCTATCTGGTCTGGGTGCAGTGGCAGGGGCAGGCGCATTTCCTGCAAGGTGTCGGGCGCGATGATCTTTTGCTGATCGGCACCGGGCTGGTGACGGCGATTCCGCTGATGGTCTATGCCAACGGGGCCAAGCGGCTGCGTCTGTCCACCATTGCGATGATGCAATATATCGCGCCGACGATGATCTTTCTGATCGCGGTCTTTGTGTTCGGCGAACCTTTCGGCACCGTCCGGCTGATTGCCTTCCCGATGATCTGGATGGCGCTGGTGATCTACAGCGTGTCGATGCTGCGGGCCCGCGGACGGCGGGGTCAATCGTCCAGCGTGACCCAGACCGGAACGTGATCGGACGGCTTGTCGCCGGCGCGCACGTCGCGGTCGATCCCCGCGCCGGTCAGCCGGTCGGCGGCCTGCGGTGACAGCAGCAGGTGGTCGATCCGGATGCCGTTGTTACGTTCCCACGCATTGGCCTGATAGTCCCAGAAACTGTAATGCCCCGGCCCTTGGGTGCGGGCGCGGAAGGCATCGAGCATCCCCAGATTGAGCATGCGGCGGAACGCGGCACGCGACTGGGGCAGATACAGCGCATCGGTGGCCCATGCCTCGGGCTTGGCTGCGTCTTCGGCCTGCGGAATCACGTTGTAATCGCCCGCGCAGACAAATGGCTCTTCCACGGCCAGAAGCGCGCGCAGGCGCGCCTCCATCCGGGCCATCCACGCCAGTTTGTAATCGTATTTCGGCCCCGGTGCCGGATTGCCGTTGGGCAGATACAGCCCGCAGACCCGGATCGGGCGCGGGGCCATCACCGTGGCTTCGATCCAGCGGGCCTGTTCATCACTGTCGTCACCCGGCAGGCCGCGTGTCACATCCTCCAGCGCAAAACGCGACAGGATCGCCACGCCGTTGAAGCCTTTTTGCCCATGCGTTTCGACGCGGTAGCCCATGTCTTCGAACAGCGCGCGCGGGAAGGCTTCGTCCACCGACTTGATTTCCTGCAAGCAGACCACATCGGGTTTGGCAGCGGTCAACCAGCGCGGCAGGGCATCGATCCGTGCTTTGATCCCGTTGATGTTGAACGTCGCGATCAGCATGGGCGCCTGCCTTTTGTGTGTCCCCCAAGCTATCGGGCAATGGGGCTCTCAACGCAAGTCCGGCGGCCGGATTTCGCGCCGCCCCGATCGTCGCGCAGACGCCGTAAGCGCAGAGGTTGTCGATCACATCGAGAAGGATGTCCCGCAGCCACAACTGCTGCTGGCATTCGGATTTTCGATGACGAACCGTGCGCCGATCAGTTCTTCGGTGAAGTCGATCACGGCATTTTGCAAAAAGGGCAGGGATACCTGATCCACCAGAACCTGCTGCCCATCCTTTTCCAGAACCAGATCGTCTGACGCTGCATCATCCAGCCGGATGTCATACTGAAACCCCGAACAGCCGCCACCTTCGACCGCAACGCGCAACGCCTTGTGTTCGCCGGTCATTGCGGCAATTTCGGCCAGACGGGCAAAGGCGCGGTCTGTGACGCGGGGGGGAAGGGTCAGGTCCATGATTTTTCACATATCCTTGGGGTTCATGCTGCAATATAAGCCGTGGACAAGATTTCAACAAGAACGGGCAGTTCCATGCTTGCGCCTTTTGCCTGCCAACCCGATGCCTCGCGTGGCCGATTGCACGAAGAAGGGATGTCATCGTTCCGTTCGCCCTATCAACGGGACCGGGACCGGATCATCCATTCGTCGGCCTTCCGCCGGCTGAAGCACAAGACACAAGTGTTTGTCGAACACGAGGGCGATTATTACCGCACCCGTCTGACCCACTCGATCGAGGTGGCACAGGTGGCACGCACCATCGCCGGTGTGCTGGGGCTGAACACGGATCTGGCTGAATGTATCGCCCTGGCGCATGACCTTGGCCACACGCCGTTTGGCCATACAGGTGAGGACGCGCTGTCCGCACTGATGGCCCCTTATGGCGGGTTTGATCACAATGCGCAGGCGCTGCGGATCGTGACAAAGCTGGAACGGCACTACGCCGATTTCGACGGTCTGAACCTGACATGGGAATCGCTGGAAGGCATTGCCAAACACAATGGTCCGGTGATCGGCCCGAACGCCGATGCCAAACACGACGGCCCGTTGCCCTATGCTTTGGCCGAAGTGAACGCCGAATGGGATCTGGAGCTGCACACCCACGCCTCGGCCGAGGCGCAGGTGGCGGCGATTGCCGATGATGTGGCCTATTCCCACCACGACCTGCATGACGGCCTGCGCTCCGGTCTGTTTTCCGAAGCCGATCTGATGGATCTGCCCGTTACCGGTCCGGCCTTTGCCGAAGTGGACACGCTCTACCCCGGGCTGGACCCGATGCGGCGCCGGCACGAGGCCCTGCGCCGGGTGTTCGGCCGTATGGTTGAAGATGTGATCGCGGTGGCTCAGGGTCGGCTTGATGCCGCGCAACCGCAGTCGGTGGACGACATCCGTATGATGGGGACCACGATCATCCGGTTTTCCAAGCCGTTGTATCAAGAGTTGAAGGCGATCCGCAGCTTTCTGTTCCACCGCATGTATCGTGCGCCATCAGTGATGGAGGTGCGGGCCAAGGTGACTCAGGTGGTGCAGGATCTGTTTGCGGCCTTCATGGCGGACCCGCGGTTGCTGCCCGACGAATGGGAACACGCGGTTGCCGCCTGCAAGGACCAGACCGAACTGGCGCGCACCATCGCCGACTATGTGGCAGGCATGACGGATCGCTTTGCCATTCAGGAACACGGCCGCCTGTGCGGAGGTGCGTTGATCGAAACCCACACTGGCCCGGACTTCCCCGCCTGACTTTGCTGCCTGAGGTCAGGCGCGGCGGGCTGCCAGCAACCAGACACCGGCCAATCCAAGCGAGGCCAGCATGTTCCAGCCCGCCATCGAAATGCCGGCCATCGACCATGGAATCTGATCGCAGCGCACCGGGGCGGCCACATTTGCGTTGGGGTTCAACAAATCGCTGACGCTGATGCCCGCGATTGATCCGCCGGAACACGAGGCCAGACCTTGCCACCAGCCCTGTTCCACCCCGACGTGAAACCCGGCAATGCCCGCCGTCGTCAGCGCGGCCACAGCCCCGAGCGCGATCAAAATCCGGTTCGGCACCAGCAGGGCCAAGGCCATGATCACAACCGCCGCCGCATGGGGCCAGCGTTGCCACAGACACAGCGTGCAAGGGGCCATGCCACCGATGTATTGGAATGCAAACGCCCCGGCCAGCAGGGCGGCAGAGCCAGCCCCGGCAAGGATCACCAGAAAGCGCGAGGACAGGTTGGTCAGCATCACACATACCTCAGCAAAACAAAGCCACCCAACAGCAGCACGACAAACAGCGTGAACATGAGCCCAAGCCGTTTTTCGATAAAATCACGAATGGGTGCGCCGAATTTCCACAACAGGGCCGCCACAACGAAAAACCTCAGCCCGCGCGCCACAATCGACGCAAAGGTGAACACGACGACATCAAGGCCCGTGCTGCCGGACAGAATGGTGATCACCTTGTACGGAAAGGGTGTGACACCGGCGATCAGCACTACCCATGCCCCCCATGCGTTATATGTCTCGCTGAATGTCTCGAAATTCTTGGTTTTGCCGTAG
>JBKBWK010000014.1:0-69328 GCA_046313895.1 Paracoccaceae bacterium | reverse complement strand
CATTGGTTGCATCAGACCCCGTCGGCTGTGCCGATGATCGTGCTGATCGTCGCCATCATTGTCTTCGGATTGCTTTCGGCCAACTTCTTCAAGGCCGCCACTCTGTCCGTGATCCTGCAACAGATCGCCATCGTCGGTATTCTGGGATGCGCGCAGTCGATTGTGATCCTGACCGCCGGCATCGACCTTTCGGTCGGCGCGATTGCCGTCTTTTCGTCCGTTCTGATGGGGCAGATCACCTTTCGCTACGGGTTCCCGGCGGAAATATCGATCGTGATCGGGCTCATCCTTGGCACGGCCATGGGGGCCGTCAACGGTGTCCTGATTGCCAAGATGAAGCTTCCGCCATTCATCGTGACCTTGGGCACCTGGCAGATCCTGCTGGCGTCGAACTTCATCTTTTCGGCCAATGAAACCATCCGGTCCTCGGATATTCAGGAAAAGGCGGCTGCCTTGCAGTTCTGGGGTGGCTCGATCCAACCCGGCGGGGTCAAGATCCTCTATGCCGTATTCCTGATGATCGCCTTGGTGGCCATCATGTCCTACATCCTGCGCCACACCGCATGGGGGCGCCACGTCTATGCCACGGGCGACGACCCGCAGGCTGCTGAACTGGCGGGCGTGCCAACCGGCAAGGTCCTGATCCAGGTCTATGCTCTTGCCGGCTTTTTCTGCGCCGTTGCCGGATGGGTCATGATCGGCCGCTTCGGCTCTGTCTCTCCAACGGCGTCCACCGGTCAGTTGGGCAACATCCAGTCGATCACTGCGGTCGTGATCGGGGGGATCAGCCTGTTCGGCGGGCGTGGATCGATTGTCGGCATGTTCTTCGGGGCGCTGATCGTCGGCGTGTTTGAAATGGGTCTGCGCCTGGTCGGCACCGATCCGCAATGGACGTTTTTCCTCATCGGCGTACTGATCATATTTGCGGTCGCCGTGGACCAGTGGATCAGAAAGGTATCAGGCTGATGGAACCGATCCTGAAAGGCACAAACCTCGTCAAGCGCTATGGCAAAGTCACGGCTCTCGATCATTGCGACTTCGAGCTCTATCCTGGCGAGATCCTCGCCGTGATCGGCGACAACGGGGCCGGCAAATCGACGCTGATCAAGGCCATGTCGGGCGCGGTCATCCCGGATGAGGGCGATATAACGCTGGAGGGCAAGCCCATCCACTTCGCCTCGCCCATCGACGCGCGGTCCGCGGGGATCGAGACCGTGTATCAGACACTCGCCATGTCTCCGGCGCTCTCGATTGCGGACAATATGTTCATGGGGCGCGAGTTGCGTGCACCGGGCATCATCGGGTCGGTGTTTCGCAAGCTTGATCGTCCGCGGATGGAAAAGTTCGCGCGTGAAAAGCTGAACGAACTGGGCCTGATGACCATCCAGAACATCAACCAGGCGGTTGAAACCCTGTCGGGCGGCCAGCGCCAGGGGGTTGCGGTGGCCCGTGCTGCGGCGTTCGGCTCAAAGGTCGTGATCCTCGATGAACCGACCGCGGCCTTGGGTGTCAAGGAATCGCGGCGGGTTCTGGAACTGATCCGCGACGTGCGCGCGCGGGGTATTCCGATCATTCTGATCAGCCACAACATGCCGCATGTGTTTGAAGTCGCTGACAGGATCCACATCCACCGTCTGGGCAAGCGGCTTTGTGTGATCAAGCCGGGCGACTATACCATGTCGGATGCGGTCGCCTTCATGACCGGCGCCAAGGTACCCGAAGGCGTGGCCGAGCAGGCATGACACCGCAGGACCTTGCCGATCTGATCCGATCACGCGCGATAGGGCCGGGGCGGTTTCTGACCGCCCTTGCCGGGCCACCCGGTTCGGGCAAATCCACTTTGGCGGATGCGGTCGTCAAAGCCATCGGCCCCGGGGGCCGGGTCGTGCCGATGGACGGGTTTCACTATGACGATGCTGTGCTGACCGCGCGCGGGATGCAGGCCCGCAAGGGGGCACCCGATACCTTTGATGCGGCCGGCTTCATCAATCTGGTCCAACGGCTGCGTGATGAAGCCGAAGTGGCGATTCCCGTGTTCGACCGCAGCATGGAACTCTCGCGGGCCGCAGCCGATGTCGTTCTGCCCGACGACCGGTTTCTGGTGATCGAAGGCAATTATCTGTTGCTGGATGAAATGCCCTGGTCTGCCTTGCGCAGCGCCTTCGATCTGACGGTCTGGATCGACGTGCCCGAGCCTGAATTGAATCGCCGCCTGCAGATCCGCTGGTCACAGCATGGCAAAACGCCCGACGAGGCGCGCGACTGGATTGACAGAAACGACATGCCCAACATCCGTCGCACCATCGCTGGTTCCCGGCCTGCAGAAGTGGTGATTCGCTGGCTCTGAAACCGCCGTGATCTCTGCATCGTCAGCATTTTGCCGCGATTTCCAAACTGTCCGATTTTGCCTGACTGCGGGCTCCTCCTCCTCCCTGGTCATCGGCCTTTATCTTGGTCCAAACATCCTCGGGGGGTGAATTGGCGCGCGCGCCAAGAGGGGGGCAGACAGCCCCCCGTCTTGACGGGTCAACCGCCGCACCGTCCGGTCCTATGATCCCGGTGCCATTGCCTTGCGTTGGCGCGCACGCTCGATCCCCAAAGTGCGTTCACGCCAGATGATCAGCACACCAGCCGTGATCACCAGCGCCGCCCCGGCCAGCATGGTAACGGTTGGTACTTCGTCAAAGAAGAACCAGCCAAACAGCAAGGCAAACAGCATCGAAGCATAGTCGAATGGCGCCACGACCGACGCATCGGCGCTGCGATAGGACGAGGTCAGAAAGATCTGCCCCAACCCGCCCAGTAATCCGGACGTGACCAGAAGTCCGATCTCGGTCGGGGTGGGTACGACCCAGCCGTAGGGCAGTGTCAGCAACGACAGCAGGCTGGCAGTGACCGAAAACCAGAAAACGATTGTCGCGGTCTGTTCCGCCTGCACCAGTTTTCGCACAAAAACCTGTGCGAGTGCGGCAAAGACGGCGCTGCTCAGCACCAGCATTGCGCCGAACGCCTCTGCATGGTCGGCGCCGCTGTTGACGATCGTCAGGCGGGGCGAGACGACAATCAGCACGCCGATCATGCCAAGAATGACGCAAGAGATGCGAAAGGCGCGCACGTCTTCACCCAGAAACATTGCGGCGAAGACCACAGTCAGCAAAGGCGCAGTATAGCCGATGGCGGTCACTTCCGGCAGCGGCAGATAGGCAAGTGACGCAAAGCCAAGCCCCATCGCGGTGGTGCCCATCAGCCCGCGCCAGAAATGGCCAAAGGGGTTCTGCGTGCGCAATCCGGTGGACAGTTCGCGCCGCCAGACAAGCCAGACAAGGATCACCGGAATGGCAAAGAAGGATCGGAAAAACACCGCTTCTCCCGGCGGCACATGGGCCGAAGTGGCCTTGATCATCGCCGACATCGTGATGAACAACAGGACCGAGACGAGTTTGAGGGCGATGCCGTGCAACGGATTCATGATGCCTCTATGGTGGCGGGACAGGCCCGCCGCTGCAAGCGTACGATTGTCCCCGGCACAATCGCGGCTTTCCTGTTCGGCGCCGGTCTGATTTGTTGACGCAAAGGAGTCGCCCATGCCCCAGATCGCCCCCACGGCCCCACTTGCTGCCAGAATTGCCCAAGGGCGCGGCCTTGAACCGGCCGATCTGGTGCTCAAAGGTGGTCGTGTGTTTGACCTTGTCACCGGCGATCTGGTGCAGACCGATGTGGCAATCTGTGGCGATACGATTGTCGGTGTGTTCGGGGATTACACCGGACGACGCGAGATCGATGTGGCGGGTCGTGTGCTGGTGCCGGGGTTCATCGACACGCATCTGCACATAGAATCGTCTTTGGTCACGCCTTTCGAGTTCGACCGCTGCGTGACCCCGCGCGGGGTGACGACGGCGATCTGTGATCCGCACGAAATTGCAAACGTGTGTGGGATCAAGGGGATAAAATACTTTCTTGATGCGTCACTCTCCTGTTTGATGGACATACGGGTGCAATTGTCGTCCTGTGTGCCCTCGACCCACATGGAAACGGCAGGTGCGCGACTGGACGCGGCAGATCTTTTGCCACTGCGTGATCATCCGCGCGGTATTGGCCTTGCCGAATTCATGAATTTTCCCGGCGTGCTGATGCAGGATGCGGGTTGCATGGCCAAGCTGGAAGGCTGGCAGGGGCGTCATATCGACGGCCATGCACCGCTTTTGCGCGGCCATGACCTGAACGGCTATCTCAGTGCCGGCATCCGCACCGAGCATGAGGCGACCACGGCCGAGGAGGGGCTGGAAAAGCTGCGCAAGGGGATGCGGGTGTTGATCCGCGAGGGATCGGTGTCGAAAGACCTGCACGCGTTGGCCCCCTTGCTGACGGAACGGCATGCCCCGTATCTGTGCCTGTGCACCGACGACCGCAATCCGCTCGACATTGCCGAGCATGGCCACCTTGACTACATGATCCGCACCCTGATTGCGCTGGGGTGCCCGCCGCTGGCTGTGTATCGCGCGGCATCGCTGTCCGCGGCCGAGGCTTTTGGCCTGAAGGACCGCGGTCTGATCGCGCCCGGCAAACGCGCGGATATTGTGGTGATCGACGGGTTGGAGGGCTGCCATGCCCAGATGGTGGTGGCGGGCGGCGTGGTGGCCGATGCGGCGGCCTTTGCGGCTCGGACGGGCATCGAACCGATTGGGCGACAGTCGGTGAAGGCCGGGTTGGTCTCGGCGTCTGATTTCCGCACCGGGGGCAACCGCGCCGAGACCCCGGTGATCGGCATTTTGCCCGGAAAGATCATAACCGAACATCTGACGTATGAGATTGCCCCGGAGGATGGCGACAAGCGTCCGGATCTGACCCGCGATCTGATCAAGATCGCGGTGATCGAACGGCATGGGATCAACGGCAATCGCGCGACAGGTTTCGTGAAAGGCTTTGGTCTTGAGCGGGGGGCCATTGCATCGACCGTTTGCCATGACCATCACAACATCGCCGTGGTAGGTGTGGACTATGACGACATGGCCATGGCGGCCAACCGTCTGAGGCAGATCGAGGGCGGATTTGTGGTGGTCGAAGGGGGCCGGATTCTGGCCGAGCTGGCCCTGCCCGTGGCGGGGTTGATGTCTCTGGAACCGTTCGAGGTGGTGCGCGACGCTTTGATCGCTTTGCGGGCGGCAGCAAAGGGGTTGGGGGTGAAGTTGGAGGAGCCCTTCCTGCAACTGGCCTTTCTGGCCTTGCCAGTGATTCCGCATCTGAAGATCACTGACATGGGGATGGTAGATGTGGACCGGTTCGAGGTGATGCCGTGATTTTGCGCCGGGGGGCGACCTCGGGGGGCATCGAGCCCCCACTCGGCCGCGCTGCCGCAAAGGAACGTCGGGCGGCGCGCCACGGGCCAGCCGAAGGCATCCGGCCGTGATCGACAAGCTGGAAATGTTCATCGCTCTGGCGCGGGAGGGGCATTTTGGCCGGGCGGCCGAGGCGTGCGGAGTGACCCAGCCTTCGCTGTCTGCGGCGATCAAACAACTTGAAGAACAGTTGGGCGTGCAACTGGTGTTCCGCGGCTCGCGCTATCAGGGTCTGACCCCGGAAGGTCAGCGGGTTCTGGACCGGGCGAGAGGCATTGTGGCCGAGACGCGTGCGCTGCGCGACGAGATGCGATCAGTGAAGGCGGGTCTGGCGGGCAATCTGCGGATCGGTGTCATTCCGACTGCTTTGCCGATGGTGGCGCAGTTGACGACACCCTTCACGCGCCGGCACCCCAATGTGCGGGTCACGATCCTGTCGCGCACCAGCGCCGAGATTCTGGCCGGGATCGAGCGGCTGGATCTGGACGCAGGGATCACCTATCTGGACAACGAGCCGTTGGGTCGGGTGCTGCTTCAACCTCTCTATGCCGAATTTTACCGGCTGATCTGTGCGCCGGGAACGGCAATGGCGGACCGCCCGCAGGTGACATGGGCCGAGATGGCGGGGTTGCCCCTGTGTCTTCTGACCGGCGACATGCAGAACCGGCGGATCGTCAACCAGCATCTGGCCGAGGCAGGCGTGCGGGCAGAGCCAGCGGTAGAGTCGAATTCAACCATCACCTTGCTGGCGCATGTGGCCACCGGTCAGTGGGTGTCGATACTGCCCAAGGCTCTGGCAGATTTGTTTGCGCAATCGGGGCGGGTGAAGGCGGTGCCGATCGTTGCCCCGGAGGCAGAGCATCTGGTTGGTCTGATCGCCGCGCAGCGCGACACACCCACGCCGTTGATCGTCGCCTTGATGGAGGCGGCGCGGCGGGTCGCGGAGTGATAGGTTTTGCCTATCAATCAACGGGACTTCGATATTGATTTGGTGGGTGAAGCGGTTACGCTTCTGCGCCAAGCCAGTATCACAGGGTGATCCATGCCGGACGAAGCCGCCATTCTCGCAAGCGTGACCGAAATTCTAGAGCTCCATCATGGTGTTGAGGGGTCGCTTCTGCCGGTTCTGCATGCGGTGCAGGGCGTGTTTGGCCACCTGCCACAAGCGGCCCTGCCGGTGATTGCCGAGGCTATGGGCATCACGCGTGCAGAACTGCATGGGGTGATCAGCTTTTATCACGATTTCCGCGATGCGCCCGCCGGACAACAGGTTGTGCGCCTGTGCCGGGCCGAGGCGTGTCAGGCAATGGGCGGCGATGCGGTGGCTGCCGGGGTGCAGGCGCGACTTGGGCTGGATTGGCACGGGACAAGCGCAGATGGGGCGGTCACTCTGGAACCGGTGTTCTGCCTTGGCCTGTGTGCCTGTGCCCCGGCCGCGCAGGTGAACGGGCGACTGGTGGGCCGTGTAGATGCTGCGCGGGTTGCAACGCTTTTGGCGGAGGGGCGGCCATGAAGGTCTTCGTGCCGCTTGACGCTGCCGCCCGGGCGTTGGGCGCGGATGAGGTCGTCACCGCATTGCAGGCCGAGGCCGACCGGCGTGGGGTCTCGCTTGCCGTGGTGCGGACCGGAAGCCGGGGTATGGTGTGGCTGGAACCGCTGGTCGAAGTGGAAACCGCCGACGGTCGGACCGGCTTTGGCCCGATGATCGCCGCAGAGGTGGCGCAGGTGTTCGACGGTGGGCCCTTGGCGCTGGGCCCGGTCGAGGATCTGCCGTGGATGAAGGCGCAGACAAGGCTGACCTTTGCACGCTGCGGGGTGATTGATCCGCTGTCTGTCGAAGACTACCGCGCGCATGGCGGATTTGCGGGGCTTTCCCGTGCCTTGACGATGAGCGTGGAAGAACGGCTGGCGGAAGTGACCGCCTCGGGTCTGCGCGGACGTGGCGGCGCGGGCTTTCCCACCGGCATCAAGTGGCGCACGGTCGCCGGGGCGGTGGCTGACCGCAAATACATTGTCTGCAACGCCGATGAGGGCGACAGCGGCACCTTTGCCGACAGGATGATCATGGAGGGCGATCCGCTGAGTGTCATCGAAGGCATGACGATCGCCGGAATCACCGTTGGGGCGACCAAGGGGTTTGTCTATCTTCGCAGCGAATATCCCGATGCGATTGCCGTGATGAAACGTGCCGTTCTGGCCGCGCGGGATGCAGGCGTTCTGGGGGCGTCAGTGGCTGGGTCCGGTCTGGCCTTCGACATGGAAATCCGTGTCGGTGCCGGAGCTTATGTCTGCGGTGAAGAAACCAGCCTGTTGAACAGTCTTGAGGGCAAGCGCGGCGTGGTGCGGGCCAAGCCGCCGCTGCCGGCGCTGGAAGGGTTCATGGGCAAGCCGACGGTGGTGAACAATGTGATCTCGCTGGCCACCATCCCGGTGATCTTTGAACGCGGGGCGCAGGCCTATGCCGATTTCGGGCTGGGCCGGTCACGCGGGACAATTCCGTTGCAGATTGCCGGGAATGTGGCGCGGGGCGGGCTGTTTGAAACCGCCTTTGGCATGAGTCTTGGCGATATCGTCATCGGGTTGGCGGGGGGCACGGCCTCGGGGCGGCCGGTCAAGGCGGTGCAGGTGGGTGGGCCTTTGGGCGCGTATTTTCCACCCGCGCTGTTTGACACGCCGTTTGGCTATGAGGAATACGCCGGGGCTGGCGGGCTGGTAGGCCATGCCGGGATCGTGGTGTTTGACGATACCGCCGACATGCTGTCACAGGCGCGCTTTGCGTTCGAGTTCTGCGCCATCGAGTCCTGCGGCAAATGCACGCCCTGCCGGATTGGCGCGGTGCGGGGGGTAGAGACGGTGGACCGGATTGCGCAGGGCGACGCGGCAGCCATCCCGCTGCTGACCGATCTGTGTGACACGATGAAAGCGGGGTCGCTGTGTGCGCTGGGCGGGTTTACGCCCTATCCGGTGCTGTCGGCGCTGACGCATTTTCCGGGTGACTTTGCCCGCGCCAAGGAGGCTGCCGAATGAAAGATTTCATCCTCCCGGATCGCGATTTCGGCACGCCAGCGGCGAAGTCGAAAACCATGGTCACGCTGACGATTGATGGTTTTGACGTGACGGTGCCCGAGGGCACATCCATCATGCGTGCGGCGGCAGTGGCGGGGATTTCGGTGCCCAAGCTGTGCGCGACCGACAGTGTGGATGCCTTCGGGTCGTGCCGGTTGTGTCTGGTCGAGATTGAAGGGCGAAATGGCACGCCGGCGTCCTGCACGACGCCGGTGGCGCTAGGGATCAAGGTTTCCACCCAGAACGCCCGACTGAAAAAGCTGCGGCGCGGGGTGATGGAGTTGTATATCAGCGATCACCCGCTGGATTGCCTGACCTGTTCGGCCAATGGCGATTGCGAATTGCAGGACATGGCGGGGGCCGTTGGTTTGCGTGATGTCCGCTATGACGCCGTGGACACGCATTTCCGGGCGAAGAACACCAGTGGAGAGACCAATCCGCAGTGGCTGCCAAAGGACGACTCCAACCCCTATTTCACCTATGATCCTGCCAAATGCATCGTGTGCAGCCGCTGCGTGCGCGCGTGTGAAGAGGTGCAGGGTACATTCGCGCTGACGATCGAAGGGCGTGGCTTTGACAGCCGGGTATCGTTCGGGGCCAAGACCGACACTGCTCTGACCAGTGACTGCGTGTCCTGCGGGGCCTGCGTGCAGGCTTGCCCGACGGCGACCTTGCAGGAAAACTCGATCATCGACATCGGCACGCCGGAACGGTCGGTCATCACCACCTGCGCCTATTGCGGGGTAGGGTGCAGCTTCAAGGCCGAGATGCGGGGCGACGAGTTGGTGCGCATGGTGCCCTACAAGCATGGCAAGGCCAACCGGGGCCATTCGTGTGTGAAGGGGCGCTTTGCCTATGGCTATGCCACGCACAAGGACCGCATCCTGTCACCGATGATCCGCGAGGCGATCACCGACCCGTGGCGCGAGGTGTCTTGGGACGAAGCGATGGCCTTTGCTGCCGACCGGATGAAAGGCATTCAAGCGACTTACGGGCGTCAGTCGGTGGGGGTGATCACCTCAAGCCGCTGCACCAACGAAGAAGCCTACCTTGTGCAAAAGCTGACACGGGCGGTGTTTTTGAACAACAACACTGACACCTGCGCGCGGGTATGCCATTCGCCCACAGGGTACGGCCTTGGGCAGACCTTTGGCACCAGTGCCGGCACGCAGGACTTTGACTCGGTCGAGCAAACCGATGTGGTGATCGTCATTGGCGCCAACCCGGTCAACGGCCACCCGGTTTTTGCCAGCCGCTTGAAAAAGCGGTTGCGGCAGGGGGCAAAGCTGATCGTGATCGACCCGCGCCGGACCGAGATGGTCGAGGGGCCGCATTACAAGGCGTCGCATCATCTGGCCGTCAAACCCGGCACCAACGTTGCCATCATCAGCGCCATGGCGCATGTGATCGTGACCGAAGGATTGATGGACGAAGTGTTCATCCGCGACCGCTGCGATTGGGACGCGTTTCAGGATTACGCCGAATTCATCGCCGCCCCGCATCACGCGCCAGAGGCGGTTGAATTGCTGACCGGGGTTCCCGCGGCGGATGTGCGGGCGGCGGCGCGGTTGTTTGCAACGGGCGGCAATGGCGCGATCTACTATGGGCTGGGGGTGACGGAACATTCGCAAGGGTCAACCACCGTGATCGGCATTGCGAACCTTGCCATGCTGACCGGCAACATCGGCCGCCCCGGTGTGGGGGTAAACCCGCTGCGTGGGCAGAACAACGTGCAGGGATCATGCGACATGGGATCATTCCCGCACGAGTTGCCCGGCTATCGCCATGTCAAGAATGACGATGTGCGGGCCGTGTTTGAACGGGTCTGGGGGGTGCAGATCGACAATGAACCTGGCCTGCGTATTCCCAACATGCTGGATGCGGCAGTGGAGGGCACGTTCAAGGGCCTGTACTGTCAGGGCGAGGACATTCTGCAATCGGACCCCGACACCAAGCACGTCGCGGCAGGTCTGGCGGCGATGGATTGTGTGATCGTGCATGACCTGTTCCTGAATGAAACCGCCAACTACGCGCATGTGTTCTTTCCCGGCTCAAGCTTTCTGGAAAAGGACGGCACCTTCACCAATGCCGAACGCCGCATCAACCGCGTGCGCAAGGTCATGGCGCCAAAGCAGGGCTATGCCGATTGGGAGGTGACGCAACTCTTTGCCAACGCGATGGGGGCGGATTGGGGGTATATCCATCCCAGCCAGATCATGGATGAAATCGCTCTGACCACCCCCAGCTTTGCCGGGGTGTCGTACGAAAAGCTGGAAACGCTTGGTTCGGTGCAATGGCCGTGCAACGAGGCCAACCCCGAAGGCACCCCCCTGATGCATGTCGATGGCTTTGTGCGCGGCAAGGGGCGGTTCATCCGCACCGAATATGTGGCGACCGATGAGAAAACCGGGCCGCGCTTTCCGCTGCTGCTGACCACGGGGCGCATCCTGTCGCAATACAACGTTGGTGCGCAGACGCGGCGGACGGCGAATGTGGTCTGGCATCCCGAGGATGTGTTGGAGGTGCACCCGCATGACGCCGAGGTGCGGGGCATCCATGACGGGGCTTGGGTGCGGCTGGCCAGCCGTTCGGGTGAGACGACGTTGCGTGCGCAGATCACCGACAAGGTGTCGCCGGGCGTGGTCTATACCACCTTCCACCACCCCGAAACGCAGGCCAACGTGATCACCACCGATTTCAGTGATTGGGCAACCAATTGCCCGGAATACAAGGTGACGGCGGTACAGGTCAGCCCGTCGAACGGTCCGAGCGAGTGGCAAGAGGACTATGCGGCGCAAGCGGCACTTGCGCGGCGTATCCTGCCGGCCGCCGAGTGATGCGTGCGCATCGCCCCCTTTCGCGGCTGTCCTTTGCGGGCGGAATCGCGCGGGCCGGAGTGCGCGAGCTACCGTCCGAAGTGGCGGTGGCGCTCAGCTATAACGGGTCCACCCATGCGGTGATGATGGCGACCCCGGCTGATCTGACGGACTTTGCCCTTGGTTTCACCTTGGGCGAAGGCATTGCTGCGGCGGCGGAGATCGAGCGGGTCGATGTGGTGGAGACAGCGCTTGGCATCGATTTGCAGATCTGGCTGACCGAAGGGGCGGCGGCGCGTCAGATACAGCGCCGACGCAGCATGGCAGGTCCGGTTGGCTGCGGATTGTGCGGGCTGGACAGTCTGGAGGAGGCGACTCGCCTTCCTGCGGCGGTAACGGGCCACATGGTGATGACGCCGGATCAGGTCATGGCCGCCGTGGCCGGGATTTCACAGCATCAACCGCTGCATGATGCAACCCGCGCGGCGCACTGTGCTGCGCTGTGGGGCCGCACAGGCATAACGCTGGCGCGTGAAGATGTCGGGCGGCACAATGCGGTGGACAAGCTGGTCGGTGCGGCGCATGCGGCGGGCCAGCCGACCCACGCGGCCGCGATTGTGCTGACCAGCCGGGTGTCAATTGATCTGGTTCAAAAAGCCTGCGCCGCGGGCTTTCCCGTATTGATCGCGGCATCCGCCCCCACGGCTGCGGCTGTCGAGATGGCCGAAGTTGCTGGATTGACCCTGATCGCCAATGCCCGCGCTGACGGCTTCGATTGTTACACCCACCCCCATCGTCTGAGTGATGCAACGGAGGCTGCGCATGTCGCTTGAAACCCGCCCGCATGACAAGCTTATCGTGATGGCGAACCAGATCGCGAAGTTCATGGAAAGCAAACCACACGCCGAAGGCGTTGCGGGATTAGCAAACCATGTCAACGACTTCTGGGAGCCGCGCATGCGACGCCAGTTGTTCGAGGTGCTGGATGCGGGCGGTGTGGGCTTGCGGCCGCTGGTTCTGGAAGCGGCGTCACTGATCCGTCGCCCCGTGACCTGATCCCTTGCGAGCCGCCACATTCCGCGCCACAACTGCGACGGAATGACGGGGAGGATCACCATGTTTGCCATCGTTACCGCCGGGCCATCGGCCATTGGCCGCAGCTTGTTGACGGCTTTGGCCGAAGCCGGATATGATGTGGCCTTCACTCATCTGGGGGCTGACGTGGCGGCGATGGACCTGACGGCGGGCATCACGGCTCTGGGCCGCCAGGCAAGGGCGTGGGAAACCGACGCCGGAGACGAGGCGGCGGTTCATGAGTTTCATGCACAAGCTGCGGATTGGGCAGGTGATGCGCCTGATGTGTTGGTGAACAATGCCGGGATCCAGACCTGGGCGGGACTGCTGGAGTTGCGGGCCGATCAGTGGGATGCGGTGATGCATACCAATCTGCGGGGCACGTTTCTGAATACCCAGGCCGCAGGCCGGGCGATGGTGGCGGCAGGCAAAGGGGGCAGTATCGTCAACCTTGGGTCGGGCTGCAACAAACTCGCCTTCCCCAAGCTGGTGGACTACACTGCCAGCAAGGGCGGGATCGAACAGTTCACCAAATCGGCGGCTGTCGAGCTTGGCCCGCATGGTATCCGCGTGAACTGTATCGCACCCGGTGCGATTGCCACGGAACGCACTTCCGCCGAGGCTGGTGATTACGCGGGCACATGGTCCAAGGTCACGCCCCTGCGCCGGGTCGGCACCCCCAAGGATATCGCAGGACCGGTGGTGTTCCTGTGCTCGCCTGCTGCCAGTTTTATCACTGGACAGACACTCTGGGTCGATGGCGGAGTCTTTTCCCAAGCCACGTGGCCCTATGAAACCTAAGGCTTGCCGTGACGGTCAAGGCCGCTAAAACGCAATCATGACACAGACAGCCCTGATCGTAGCCCATGGCCAACCGTCCGACCCCGCACCCGCCGAGGCGGCGCTCGCTGATTTGGCCGGCCGGGTGGCACTGCACCTTCCAGACTGGCAGGTTGCGGCGGCAACACTTGCCGCACCCGAAGCACTGACCGATGCCCTTCAGCGGGCTGGAGGAGGTGGGGGGGTGGTCTATCCGATGTTCATGGCGGATGGCTGGTTCACCCGGCGCCACTTGCCCGAAAGGCTTGTCGCTGCCTGCAGTGCGGCGCTGTTCGATGGCAAGGATTGCGACCGGGACGGATGCGGCGGTGGTGCCGGCTGTGCACGCTGGCAGATCCTGCCGCCATTCGGTCTGGATAGGGCGGTGCAGGATCTGGCGCTCCGCGTGCTGCACGAGGCCGGGGTGCCACCGGGGGGCGAGGTTCTGCTGGCGGCGCATGGGTCCAGCCGAAGTGCGGCGCCGTCGGACGTCGCAAACGCGGTTGCCGCGCGATTGATGCAGGGGCTTTTGTTGTCGCGGTGCGAGGCGGCGTTCATTGATCAGATCCCGCGCCTTGCCGACGTCAGCGGTTTCGGGCCTGACGCGGTGTGCCTTCCCTACTTTGCCGCCGAGGGCGACCATGTCGCCGAAGATCTGCCAAACGCCTTGACCACGGCAGGGTTTCCCGGTCGTATCATGCCGCCCCTGGGCTGTGACGAACGGGTGCCTGCCCTGATTGCGGCGGCGATGTGCAGGGCCGTGGCTTAGGGGGCAGCCTCCAGGCTATTGGTGTGATGGTACATTGCTTGCCGGGTCTCTTGCCAAAGTGAGCCAAGCCCCGCCACAAGACGCCGTGCTTCATCCCCGTCCGCGTGCGTGATCGACCATTCCAGTCTGGTCAGGGCTTCGCGCAGGCGTACCGCTCCGAATGTGGCACACAGCCCGGCAAACTGATGCGCCGCTCGGGCGGTGGTATCCTTCGGTTCGGGATCGGAGGTGATGCTTGCAATCGTCGTGTCGCCATCGTCCAGCATCTTGCGTATCAGGGTTGCGACCATGGAAGACCCAAGATGGTCGTTCAGGTCCGCCAGCAATGCCGTGTCCAACACGCAAGCCGTCTGCGCGGACGGGGAGAGTTGCGGCGAAGCGGGCAGTCGATGCACTTGCGCCAAAACATCTGCCCGCGATACGGGTTTGGTCAGGCAAACGTCCATCCCTGCCTGCCGAAAGCGGTCCAGATCTTCTGGCAGGGCGTGGGCCGTCAAAGCGATGATACGCGCCTTGACGGACGCGCCCGACGCGCGGATGCGGCGGGTGGCTTCGATCCCATCGAGTCCTGGCATCGAAATGTCGGTGATGATCAGGTCAAATCGTGTTGTCTGCGCGAAGGCCACGCCTTCAAGCCCGTCGGCGGCCTCGGTCACGCGATGATGGTCTTCTGCCAGATAGCGCCGCAAAAGAAAGCGGTTGATATCATTGTCCTCGATCAAAAGGATGTCGAGGCCAGACTGCCCCCGGGCTGTGGCAGGGACAGGTGTATTCGTCGCGCCGGATGCCCGATGCGGGGCGTCTGCCACGGGAAGGGGCAGGCGCAGCCAGAACACGCTGCCGTCGCCCGGTTCGCTTTCGGCGCCGATGATGCCACCCAAGGCATGAACAAGGCGACGGGCAATCCCAAGCCCCAAGCCGGTGCCGCTGGTTTGGCGCCCGTAGGACGAATCAACAGTGGCGAAATCGTCGAACACGCGGTCCAGATCGGCCATGGCGATTCCGATGCCCGTATCAATGATCCGGAATTCCACCATTTGCGGCGCGGCGACGCCGGGGCGTTGCGGCAGGCGTTCGGTTTCAACCGTGATCGTTCCGTTGCGAGTAAACTTCACCGCATTGCCAATCAGGTTCAACAGGATCTGCTGCAACCGGCCCGGATCGCCCCAGACTGTCCCCAACTGTCCTGTCAGGGGGACGTGGCGGATGGTGTTGCCGCCTGTCCGGGCCACGCCGACCTGTGTGGCAATGCAGTCCTCGATCAGACGGTCTAGATCGAACGCCGTCTTGGACAAACGGATTTCTCCGGCCTCGGAGCTTGAGATGTCCAGAACTGAATTGACATGCCCCAACAGGATATCACCAGACACCTGCATGACCCGCAGAAGTTCCTGTTGGTTTGCGTCGAGTGTGGTCCCGCGCAACAGGTCCATCGACCCGATCAGCCCGTTCAGGGGCGTGCGCATTTCGTGGCTCATGACGGCCAGAAAATCCGACTTGGCTTTCTCGCCCGCGCGGGCATGGGTCAACGCCCTTTCCAGCACAAGCTGTGCGGCCTTGCGGTCTGACACATCGCGCAGGAACCCCACGATCAGCGCGCCCCGGTTCAGGTCGCGGATGGCCATCGAGATTTCCAACGGGAAACGGCGTCCGTCCACCCGGCGGCCCATCATTTCGAACCGTTGTGGCCCCGATACGACCGCGTGGGTGATCAGGTCATTCAGCCGTGCCTGATAGGCTATCTTGTCCTCATCCGAAAATATGATCGGCACGATCTGGCGGCCCATGACCTCGGACCGGGACCAGCCGAACATCTTCTCTGCAGCTTGATTGAATTCCACGACCCAGCCGCCGCGATTTGTCACCACGATCGCGTCGGGCGAGGTCGCGATGATCATTTGCAACCTTGTGCCGGTGATCTGGTTTTCTTCTGCTTGCCGCCGGGTGATGCGATAAAGTCGTGTGGCCATTGCGGCAAGGACACCCAACAGCAGTATGGTGGCGCCAATGGCTATTGCCAACCGCAGCAGCGTGTCAGACACGCGCAAACGGGTTTCGTCGGTTCTTGCCGAAAAGATCAGCAGCGAGTCCAATGACAAGGACCGCGCCATCTGCCGCACCTCGGCACTTTCGGTTTCCATCTCGACCAAGGCTGCGCGCAAGGCGCTGTCCGGTCCGTCAATGGCGGGCAACCATCGGTCCAGATAGGCCTGCATATGATCCAGCCGGTCAAGATTGGCCGGATCCTGAATGAAGCTGGCATAAAGCGGGCTTTGCCGTACCATGCGCAGACGGCTGTACAGCACATCGAACCAGCGGCGTACTTCTGCCAGATCGGTGCTGCCCGACCGCGCCGCACTGAGTGTGTATTGCAGACGCAAGACTTCAACCTCGGTCTGCATCATGACCCAGTTGCCGTTGTCGCTATTGGCCCGTTCCATAGCGGCAAGACGGTTGCGGACATCAAGCGCCAGTGTGGCTATGATGATCAGCAGGGCGACCACAAGGCTGATCAAAGCCATCAGGCGAACGGACGCCGTCGACTGTTTGTTGGACTGAGTCACTGGTCTTGTCATCGACAGCCTTGCATATGCGGGCCAATTGCAGGCACGATTGCATCGTGGGCCGCGACTAGGGGGGTCAGGTGTCCATTCCACCAGATATTTGCAATCAGGCAAAGGTGATTTCACAGTGCGAATGCTTTTGGCAGACGACCATGATCTGTTTCGCGAGGCGGTTTCCGCGATGGTTTCAGCCGACGGTGCGGTGTCTGTCGTATCCGTCTCCAGTCTTGCGGAAGTGATCGACCGTCTGATGTACCAGCATTTTGATCTGGTGCTGCTGGATTACCAGATGCCCGGGATGAACGGTCTGGATGGTATTGATCTGGTACGGGCCGCCGCACCGGGGGTTCCGGTGGCGGTGATTTCGGGAACCACTCTTCGTGGTCTTGCCGAAGAAGCGCTCCAGCGGGGGGCGGTGGGATTTGTGCCAAAGACCCTTGGCGTCAAGGCCATGATCACTGCTGTGCAGTTGATGGCGGCAGGTGGCACCTTCGCCCCCATGGCGATGCTGGACGAACCACCGGTGCAGGCCGGACCGCTGGACGACTTGACCCGCCGCGAGCGGGAGGTACTCGAAGGCATATGCGCGGGCAAGTCCAACAAGGAAATCGCCCGTGACCTTGTGGTGCAGGAAGTGACGGTCAAGCTGCATGTCAAGACCTTGGCGCGCAAGCTGAACGCCCGCAATCGCACCCATGCCGCCATGATTGCCCGCGACGCGGGTCTGGTCCGAAGCTAGGCTTATCGGACTGCGGACAATGGCACAAATTCTGCCCCGGATCCCGCATCCCCCCCGTTGACCTTGCCTGCGCGCTCCGCTATTGCCAGTCCCAGAGCGCGGGCGTTGTGTAATGGTAAGACCTCTGCCTTCCAAGCAGAAGACGCGGGTTCGATTCCCGCCGCCCGCTCCAGTCCATTGCCAATATCATGCCTGCGCGTTGGTCCGGTTCCAGCGGATCGATGACCAGAGCGACACCCCGATCAAAGCTGCGCCTCCGAGTCCGGTGAGCACCTCGGGGATGTGGACCAGCGATTGTGCGTACATGATCACCGACAGGATCAGAATGGCATAGAATGCGCCGTGCTCCAGAAAGCGGTATTGCGCCAGCGTGCCGCGTTCGACCAGCATGATGGTCATTGATCGCACATACATTGCCCCGATCCCGAGACCAATGGCGATGACGAACAGGTTCTGGCTGAGGGCAAAGGCCCCGATCACGCCATCAAAGCTGAAACTGGCGTCCAGCACTTCCAGGTACAGAAAGGCGCCAAGCCCGCCTTTGGCGGCAGCACTCATGGTCTCGTTGGATTTGTCCAGTAGCCCACCGATCACCTCGACCGCCAGAAAGGTCAACAATCCATAAAGTGCAGAAGACACGAACACGCTGCTTTCTGCGGCAGGCAAGAGCTTTGAAAACAAAAGGATCAGTCCAAGCACCAGACCGACCTCGATGCCGCGGACCGTTGCCGAAGCGGCGACCCGTTCTTCAAGCCAGCGCAGCCAGTGCACTTCCTTGTCGGTGTCGAAGAAATAGCTCAGCGCCACCATCATCAGGAAGGTGCCTCCGAAGGCGGCGATGGGGATATGCGCGTCTTGCATGATGCGGGCGTATTCATCCGGCCGCGACGCTGCCAGAACCAGCGCTTGCCACGGGCCGATATTTGCCGCGATCACCACGATCAAAAGGGGAAAGACGATCCGCATGCCGAAGACGGCGATCACGATGCCCCATGTCAGAAACCGATGCTGCCAGACAGGCGTCATGTCTTTGAGTTTGTTGGCATTGACGATGGCGTTGTCAAAGGACAGCGAGATTTCAAGCACGGCCAGAACCGACACGATGAAGAAGACCGCTAATGTGCCGGAAACCGTGCCGGAGGTTTGCCAGCCAAGCATTGCGCCAAGCACAAGGCCAATGGCCGTGACGACGAAAGCCCAAGTGAAATAAGACAGCGTGCTGCGCGCCGGAAGGGGCAAAGAGGACATGATCGGGTGGACCGCGCGGGCGTGTGTCAGTTCAGGTGCCGACATCGCAGGAACGCCGCAAATCCTGCCAGAGGGGCCCGGTCACCCGTTGCTGCACATATGCGCCTTTCGAAATGACCTTGCAAGGTCACGCCGCGACGGGCCGGATCAGTGCAGCACCCTCGGACTTGTTCGAGTTCACAGCGCGGTCCACACGGTGGCACGTCAGGACGCCTTCGGCAGAAGCCTTCATCAAAGGTGCCGCCCCGTGCCCCACCTCGCCCAGCCACAAAGGCCAGTCGTCGGGTTCCAGAATCACCGCTTCGCGGTGGTGCAAGGCGGCCATGCCGGGGCCGGCACCGGTGCTGACGATGGCGCAGGTATCCAGATCCCCCCAGCGTTGCCAGATCCCGGCAAGTCCCATCGGCTGTCCGTCTGCACGGGTGAAATACCATGGCAGCTTGGTGCCATCCGGCGCGGTCTGCCATTCGTAGAACCCACTGGCGGGGACGATGCAACGCCGCTTGCGCACCGCATCGCGAAAGGCTGGCTTCGTTGCGATGGTGTCAGACCGGGCATTGATGATCAGGGGACCATCGGCCGGGGTCTTGTACCACGCGGGCACAAACCCCCATCGCATCGCCCGCAATCGGCGCTGACCACTGTCCGACGTGACCACCGCCACGCTTTGGGTCGGGCAGATGTTGTAGCGTGGCAAAGGCGGCAGGTCATTGCCAGGGGTGGCGCCAAACAGGGCGGCCAATGCCTCATTCGGGTGAGTGATGGTAAACCGTCCGCACATGGCACAAAGGTGGACCTGTCAGGGTGCGCGTGCAAGAGGGGCGCATGTTTGCCATGCGCCCCCTGGCTCGGGTCATTTGCCGAGGAATGTGATCCGACCTTCAACCGCGGGCTTCACGGTCCCCAGCTTTTCGACATAGGCCATCACGTCATTGGCCATCAGATTGCCCGCCCCGGCATTGGTCAGCACCTTGCCGCCGCCAAGTGCCGCAAAGCCATCACCTCCACCAAGGATGTAGTCGTTGACCGCAACCTTGTAGAGCTTGTCCGCCTCCAGCGGGGCGCCCCCGACCATCACCTCGGAAACACGCTTGCCCGGTTCGGCTGACGGATCCACCTTGAAGGTGCCGCCAGAGATCTGGGCAAACCGGCCTGCGCCTTTCTCGACCTGACTGACCGCGTTTTCCAACGCCAGAAGCACCTGGCTGCCGGGCAGTTCGGTCAGCATGGTGACGTTGCCGAATGGCAGTTCTTGCAAGATATCGCGGCGTGTCAGCTTTGCCCCTGCGTCATAGGTGCGGTCGCCCCGGATCCCGCCGCCGTTCATCAGCGCAATGTCGGCCCCGGTCTGAACGCGGATCGCATCCGCGATCAGATTGCCCATGGTCGATTCTTCGCCCCGGACAACATTGCGCCGGCTGTCCAGCGCGGTTTCGGTCACGCCGATTTCCACGTTCAGGGTTGCATCAAGCTTGGCGGTGTAGGTATCCGCCAAAGCCTGGCTTTCCGGGTCGGGCGTGACGGTGGCCGTGTCGATAAAGCGGAAGACGGGCGTCCATTTGACGGTCTTCTTGCCATCCTTTTCCGTGACGTCGATCAACAGGTCAACGGGCGACAGATAGCGGGCGTCCATCGAGGTTTCGACATAGGCCGTTACCCCGTCATAGGACGTGGCATAGGAATGGTCATCGCCGGACAGGATCACGTCGAACACATGGCTTGCGATCAGCGCGCGGTCATTGGCCATATTGGTCTGCACCACGCCGACAACGATGTGTGCGCCGTCCTCGCGGGCCTGCTTGGCGGCGGCGATTGCGGTTTCGACCGTCGGCAGAAACTTGAGGCTTCCGGTCGAGGACACTTCGGGTGAGGTATCCTGTGCGACCGGGATCAGCGCCACGTTCAGGCCAGCGATTTCCTTGACCATCACACCGCCAAGTCCGTCGACCGGCGCGCCATCCTCATGTGTGATGTTGATCGCGGCCCAGGGGTAAGTGCTGGCTTTCATCTTTTCGAAAAAGTTGTCGGGTCCGAAATCGAATTCGTGGTTGCCGGGCACTGCCAGATCAAAGGGCACAAGATTGGTGAAATCGATGGTGTTCTGCCCAAGGTCGAACCCTGACTGCAGCGACGGCGACAGCATGTCGCCATCGAACAGATACAGCGTGTTGGGATTGGCTGCGCGCTCGGCCTTTGCCACTGCATTCAACCGGGCAAAGCCGCCGCGGCCGCTTTCCTCCGAAAAATTGTAAACGTCGCCCACGCCCAACAGCGTAAGCTTCACGCTTTCCGCACTGGCCTGGCTGGAAAAGCCCATCAGCGTCGCAACCGCGACAGTGCCAAGGAAACGGTGGGTCATCTGGAAAACTTCATTGCTGAGTGTATGCCGTGCAGCGTGACTCCGTCGGAAGTTGCTGTCAAAGCCCTTCGACGCAGCGATGGATGATGCAGACGACAATGGTATGACATTGCTGATATCGCACAGCCCATTGACCAAAGCGGCCGCAAAGGGCATGGAAAGCCATGCTGATTTACAAGATATTCCGACGCACCGAATGGGATGCTTTTCGTGCCGCAGGCGAAACCGCGGGCGCCCCTGTCGATGTGTCCGACGGCTTCATCCATTTTTCCACTGCGGCCCAGGTGGCCGAAACGGCCGAGCGCCATTTTGCCACCGAAAGTGATCTTGTGCTTGTCGCTCTGCGGTCCGACGCTTTGGGTCCGGATCTGAAATGGGAGCCGTCACGCGGGGGCGCGCTTTTCCCGCATCTTTACCGGCGCCTGCGGATATCCGACGTGGTTTGGGACAAATCGCTGCCCCTTGGCGCCACTGGTCATATTTTCCCCGAGGGTGTCTGGTGAACCTGATCGAACGCGCGGGGCTTGCCGTCCTGCACCGGATGGACCCCGAGGTGGCTCATGGCCTGTCGCTGACCGCGCTGAATGCGGGGCTGGTGCCCTTGTCTGGTCCGGTGACATCGGCACGCCTGTCGTGCACTCTTGCCGGGATGGCGCTTGCCAACCCCATCGGGCTGGCGGCGGGGTTCGATAAGAATGCGACCGCGCTTGGGCCATTGTCGCGCGCGGGCTTCGGATTTCTGGAGGTGGGTGCCGCGACGCCCCTGCCACAACCCGGTAACCCCAAGCCACGCCTGTTCAGGTTGACCGAAGACCGCGCCGCGATCAACCGGTTCGGGTTCAACAACGACGGCATGCAGGTGATTGCAGCACGTCTTGCCCGGCGTCCGCAGGGCGTGCCGGTCGGCCTCAATCTGGGGGCAAACAAGACCTCGCCCGATCGCTCGGCTGATTTTGCGCATGTTCTTGCGGCATGTGGTCCGTATGTCGATTTCGCCACGGTGAATGTGTCATCGCCCAACACCGAAAAATTGCGTGACCTGCAAGGGGCCGAAGCCCTGTCGGCGCTCCTTGCGCGGGTGATGGAGGTGCGCGACGGGTTGGAGCGTCCGATCCCGGTGTTCTTGAAGATCGCCCCGGATCTGACCCCGGACGAGATTGCAAAGATTGGCGAAGTGGCGGTGCAGGCGGGTCTGGCGGGTATCATCGCCACCAATACCACGGTATCGCGTGAGGGACTGATAAGTGCGGACAGAGCCGAAGCGGGTGGTCTGTCCGGAGCGCCATTGTTTGAAAAATCGACACGCGTTCTGGCGCAATTGTCGAAAGCCACCAACAACACGCTGCCCTTGATTGGCGTCGGGGGAATCTCGACCGCCGAGCAGGCTTACGCCAAGATCCGCGCCGGGGCGTCGGCGGTGCAGCTTTATACCGCCATGGTCTTTGCTGGCATCGGTGTGGCAGCCGAGATTGCCCGTGGTCTTGATGCTCTGTTGGCCCGCGATGGGCACGCATCCGTTGCGGACGCCGTCGGAACGGGCCGGTCCCACTGGCTTTGACCGACACTGTCCCGGAACGCGATTGTCCGGACCGTGCGTTCCCTGCTCCTGCCAGGCGTTCAATCAGCGCCCTTCCATTTGATCAAATTTCCGGCGATAAGAGGGCAAAGCCAGAGGCCCGCCATGCCAGATCCAGTGATTGCCGGAATTTCGTCTGACCGCCTGACCGTCTTTGCCGCGCGCGAAGCCAAGCGCTATGCCCAATCCCGCCCCAAATCCGCTGCAGCATTGGCGGCCGGGGCCAATGTATTTCTGAACGGCGTGCCGATGCATTGGATGCGCGACTGGCCGATGCCGCACCTGCCGCTTGTCGCCAAGGCCAAGGGCGCGCGGATCACCGATATAGACGGCTATGGCATTGATGACTTTTGTCTGGGTGATACCGGCAGCATGTTCGGCCATTCTCCCAAGCCGGTTGCCGATGCCATCCGCAAACAGGCCCGGCGCGGGTTGACCTATATGCTGCCCACGCTCGCCGCGCTCGAGGCCGGGCGGTTGTTGACCGAACGCTTTGGCGCCTTCCGCTGGCAGATTGCGACCACCGCGACCGATGCCAACCGCTTTGCCCTGCGAGTCGCGCGGGCCGTTACAGGGCGGCCCAAGGTTCTGGTGTTCAACGGCTGCTATCACGGCACGCTGGATGACACGATGGTTGAACTCCGGGATGGCCAGACCGTCAACCGGGCCGGTCTGGTCGGGCAGGTGCAGGATCTGTCCAAAACCGCTGTGGTCTGCGAATTCAATGATCTGGCGGGGGTCGAGGCCGCTTTGGCCACGGGCGATGTGGCCGCCATTCTGACCGAACCGGTGATGACGAATTCCTGCATGGTGCTGCCCGAACCCGGCTTTCTTGATGGCTTGCAGCGCCTCGCGCGCCGCTACGGGGCTTTGCTGATCATCGACGAGACGCATACCATTTCCACCGGTTTGGGTGGCTATACCGGCGTTCATTCATTGGCACCCGATATGTTCGTTGCCGGCAAGTGCGTGGCGGGCGGAATGCCGACGGCGGTCTGGGGCATGACTGATGATGTGGCCGAGCGATTCAACAGCTACGATGCCGCGCGGTTGCCGGGCCATTCCGGTATGGGCACAACGCTGTCAGCCAACCCGATGCAATTCGCCTGTCTGGTGGCGACCCTGTCCGATGTGATGACCCCCGACGCCTATGCCCATATGGACAAGGGCGCAGACCGCTTGTCGTCGGGTTTGGAGAAGGCGATCAAGGCACATGGTGCGCCGTGGCATGTGGTGCGCGTCGGCGCGCGGGTGGAATTCATCTGCGCTCCCGGCCCGCTGCGCAACGGGTCCGACGCCGCCGTCGCACATCAGCCACAGGTCGAGGCCGCGCTGCACACTGCCCTGTTGAACCGGGGCTGCCTGATCGCGCCCTTCCACAACATGATGCTGGTCAGTCCAGCGACCAAATCGCGCCAGATCGACCGTCTGGTGTTCGCCTTTGACGAAATCCTGACCGAACTCTTTGCCTGAGATTGCCATGACCGCACCCCACAGCCCATCTGGTTCAACCGTCACCGAGGCGGAAGCGTTTCTTGCCGCTCATCCCGAGATCGAAGCCTTCGATATCGTATTGCACGATTCGAACGGAATCGGCCGGGGCAAGATCATTCGGCGGCATGAACTTCTGTCACTTTACAACAACGGTCGGCATCTGCCGATTTCCATTCTGGGCTTGGACATCTGCGGCGAGGATGTTCACGAAACCGGCCTGATCTGGGAACAGGGCGACGGCGACCTGCGCGCATGGCCCATCCCCGGCACGCTGGTGCCATTGCACAACACAACCCCGCCTCGTGGCGAGTTGTTGATGTCGATGTATGATCTGGACGGCAAACCGATGCCGTCTGATCCCCGCCATGCGTTGCAGCGACAGGTCGATGCGCTTGCCGCCGAAGGGCTGTATCCTGCAGGCGCGTTCGAGTTGGAATTCTTCCTGCTGGCCAATGAACGTGGCACCGATGGCAAGGTCCAGCCTGCCCGCGATGTGCTGGATGGGCGTAAATCGGCAAAGACGGAAGTGTATTCGGTCGATCATCTGCACGGGATGTTGCCGCTGTTTTCCGACATCTACGCCGGGGCTGCCAAGGCCGGGATCACGGCCGAGACGATGATTTCGGAATATGCACCCGGTCAGTATGAACTGACACTGCACTACCGGACGGACGTGATGCAGGCAGCAGACGATCTGATTCGCCTGAAACGCATCGTGCGGGCCCAGGCGCGCGCGTACGGAGTAACAGCCTGTTTCATGGCCAAGCCGAACGAAGACTATGCCGGGTCCGGAATGCACTTTCACGTCTCGATGATGGACGCGAACGGCATCAATGTCTTTGTCGAGGCTGAAGAGGGCAAGTGGAACGATAGCCTCTTGCATGCCATCGGGGGGTTGCGCGCCACAATGGGGGAATCGATGCTGGTCTTCGCGCCGCATGCGAATTCCTGGCGTCGATTTGCCAGTCAAAGCTACGCACCGGTGAGCCCGACATGGGGTGTGAACAACCGGTCGGTGGCGCTGCGGATTCCGGCCGGTGACATTCGTGCACGCCGGATCGAACACCGGCCTGCGGGGGTGGATGCCAACCCGTATCTGGTGGCGGCGACCGTTTTGGCAGGGATCCGGCACGGGTTGAAACATCGCCTTGATCCGGGGCCTGAAACGGTCGGGAATGGCTATGAAGCCGGGCAGGATGCACCGCTGATTCCGCTGGATTGGCGGCAGGCGATCGAGGCGGCAACGGCGTCGGCCTTTCTGAAGGATGCCTTGGGCGCGGACATGCACCGTACCTTTACCGCAATCAAGGCGGCGGAATATGCCCGTGTGATGCGGACTGTATCGGAAGTGGATTTCGATCTGTATCTGCACACGGTCTGACAGGTGATCCAACTGAAAACGCCCGGTTCCTTGAAAAAGGGCCGGGCGTTTGGCTGTGATCTGACAGGGTCACATGTTCGCAGGCTGTGGGAAACCGAGGACATGATAGCCGCCATCGACATGGATCACCTCGCCGGTGGTTGAAGCCCCAAAGTCGGAACACAGCCACGCCGCCGTGCCGCCGATGGCATCCAGTGTCGCATTGCTGCGCAGGGGCGCGTTTTCTTCGGTGTGGCGATACGTGGCGCGGGCGCCGCCGATGGCCGCCCCGGCAAGCGTCTTCATCGGGCCTGGTGAAATGGCGTTCACCCGCACCTTTTGCGGACCAAGGTCATTGGCCAGATACCGGGTTGCGCTTTCCAGCGCCGCCTTGGCGACTCCCATCACGTTGTAGTTCGGTGACACGCGGTTCGACCCCTGGAAGGTCAGGGTGATCAGGCTGCCGCCATCCGGCATCATCTCGGACGCACGGCGCGCAACGTCAATAAAGGAAAAGCACGAGATGGTCAGCGAGTTCTGGAAATTCCCGCGTGAGGTGTTGATGAATCGGCCTGTCAGCTCGGCCTTGTCGGAAAAGGCGATGGCATGAATCAGAAAATCCATCGTCCCCCAACGGTCTTTCAGCGCCGCAAAGCAGGCGTCGAGGCTGGCATCATCGGTCACATCGACATCGACCAGAAATTCGGACCCGACACTGGCCGCCAAGGGTTCGACCCGCTTGCCAAAGGCATCTCCCTGATAGGAAAACGCGAGTTCAGCACCCTCATCGGCCAAGGTCTTGGCAATTCCCCATGCAATGGAGCGTTCATTCGCAACGCCCATGACAAGCCCGCGCTTGCCCTTCATCCAGTTGGCCATGCCAGCTCCTTATGCGCGATACTTGCTCATCACCAACGTGGCGTTGGTGCCGCCAAAGCCAAAGCTGTTCGACAGGACCGAGTCCATGTCCACCCCGTCGCGATAGGCGGTGGCGATTTCTTCGGGCTTCAATTCGGGGTCAAGCTGGGTGACGTTTGCGGACGCAGTGATGAAGTTGCCGTTCAGCATCAGCAGCGAATAGATCGCCTCATGTACGCCGGTGGCACCAAGGCTGTGGCCGGTCAGTGATTTGGTGGACGAGATCGGGGGCACATTACCGTCGCCGAAGACGCGGCGCACGGCTTTCACCTCGGTCACATCGCCGGCGGGTGTGCTGGTGCCATGAGCGTTGATATAGCTGATGCGGCGCCCCTCGGGCAGGGTGGTCAGGGCTTGGCGCATCGACCGCTCGCCGCCTTCGCCACTTGGCGCCACCATGTCGTGACCATCCGACGTGGCACCATAACCGGTGACTTCGGCGTAGATCTTGGCGCCGCGGGCAAGCGCGTGGTTCAACTCTTCCAGCACCACCACTCCGCCACCGCCCGCGATCACAAAGCCATCGCGCAAGGCATCAAAGGCGCGCGAGGCGGTTTCGGGGGCGTCGTTGTATTTCGACGACATCGCGCCCATGGCGTCGAACAGGCACGACAACGTCCAGTCCAGTTCCTCGCCGCCGCCAGCGAACACGATATCCTGCTTGCCGAACTGGATCAGCTCGGTTCCGTTGCCGATGCAATGGGCGGAAGTGGAGCAGGCAGAGGTGATCGAATAATTCACACCCTTGATCTTGAACGGAGTCGCAAGGCATGCCGATGTGGTCGATGACATGCCCTTGGTCACACCGAAGGGGCCGATCCGTTTCGGGCTGCCGGTGTCGCGGACGATGTTGTGGGCTTTGAAGAACGACTTGGTTGACGGTCCGCCCGAACCCACGATGATACCTGTGCGCTCGTTCGAGATATCTGACGGCTCCAGCCCCGAGTCCTCGATTGCCTGACGCATGGCGATGAAGTTATAGGCCGCGCCGTCACCCATGAAGCGCAGGTCGCGCTTGTCGATGTTGTCTTCCAGCACGATCTGCGGCTGACCATGGATCTGGCTGCGAAAGCCGCGTTCTGCATATTCGGGGGCAAACACGATCCCCGACTTGCCCGCACGCAGGGATGCCTCGACCTCTGCGGCGGAATTGCCGATGGACGATACGATACCAATACCGGTGATGACGACGCGACGCATGGGCGCCTCCTTCGCTTGGGGTCAGGTGGACGAGAGTGCCACTTTCATATCGGTGACGTGATAGATCACTTCGCCGTCAGCTTCCACCCGGCCATTCGCCACGCCCATGGTCAGGCGGCGGGTTTGCAGGGCCTTGGTGAAATCCACAAAATAGCGCAGCATCTTGCGGTCGGGACGGACCATGCCGGTCAGTTTGACCTCGCCCACGCCAAGCGCGTAACCGCGCCCTTGCCAGCCGCGCCAGCCAAGGTTGAAGCCGGTCAGTTGCCACAACCCGTCAAGGCCAAGGCAGCCCGGCATGATCGGGTTGCCGGGAAAATGGCATTGGAAAAACCACAGGTCCGGGGTGATGTCGAATTCCGCCACCACATGGCCCTTGCCGTGCAATCCGCCGTCTTCAGAGACCTCGGTGATCCGGTCCATCATCAACATCGGCGGTGCCGGAAGCTGGGCATTGCCGGGGCCGAACAACTCGCCCCGCGCGCAAGCCAAAAGTGCTTCTTTGTCAAAGCTGGACGGAAATTGCCCCATCGCCGACGGCTCCCCTGAACGTGTCATCTTCGGCCCCACGTCTAGCACCGGCATGGAACGGGTGGCAAGGGCGGCCCTTTTGGGTCGGGCATGGCGCCTTGTCCGGTTTTCAATTGAATTTCAGCGATGGCGTCCTTTATATACGGTGGAGATACAGGATTGTCGCAATGCAAAACTCGGGTTTGGAACGCGGAACGGAATGGCTGGCACAGGGCGGTTTGCGCCCAACACGCCAACGGCTTTCGTTGGCCGCGCTGTTGGTGGGCGATGGTATTGATCGCCACGTTACGGCGGAAAGTCTGTTTGCCTTGTCGGTCAAATCGGGGGATCGGGTCAGCCTTGCCACGGTTTACAACACGCTTCGCGCATTTTGCGACGCCGGATTGATGAACGAGGTGGTGGTGGACGGATCAAAAAGCTATTTCGACACCCGGATCGACGATCACCCGCATTTTTACTGGGAAGACACTGCCGAACTTACCGACGCGCCGAAAGACCAGCTGGAAATCAGCGGTCTGCCAGCGGCACCGGACGGCACCGAGATATCGCGTGTCGATGTGGTGATCCGGCTGAAGCGGGCCTGACACTCAGGGCTGTGTCTCTGGTGCAACCTGGATTTCTTGCCGGAACAGCCCGTCGCGCCCGAAGATCAGAATCCGGTCGTCCTGGGTGACCACAGCGATGAAATCGCGGCCCATGGTCAGCGCCGCGGGTTGGCTGCCCTCGGGGAGTATCAGATTTTCCGGCATCGCAACCGGGGCAGTGCCATCGGGCATCCGGGTGACAAGCAGGCCAACCACGGTTATGACACCCACAATCATCGTGGCGGTGAGGATGATCACCAGCCATTTCAGAAGTCTCAGCGAAGGCGGAAGCGCTTCGGTTGCAGGAGTGTTGTTCATGTCAGTCCCTTTTGCCGATGCGTCCGATGGCGACGATCTCACGCTGAACGTAACGATCGCCGATGGCTGCGCTGACCGTCTAGATAAGGCGCTTGCGCGGTCGGTGCCAGAGGAAGCCGCGTTGTCGCGCACGCGTCTGATGAAGATGATCGGTGAGGGGGCGGTCTGGCGCGCAGGTGTGGCGCTGACAGACCCCAAGACCCGTGTTGACGATGGTGAGGTGATTACACTGTTGCTCGAACCGCCGGTGAGCGTCGAGACTTTGGCCGAGGATATCCCGCTGTCCGTGGTGTTCGAGGATGACCACCTGATTGTGGTGGACAAGCCGGTGGGGATGGTGGTGCATCCGGCCCCCGGAACACCGTCAGGCACGCTTGTCAACGCCTTGCTGGCCCATTGTGGTGATACTCTGTCGGGCATCGGCGGTGAACGGCGTCCGGGAATTGTGCACCGGATCGACAAGGATACCACTGGACTTTTGGTTGTGGCAAAATCCGACAAGGCGCATCACGGTCTGGCGGCGCAGTTTGAAAAGCACGACGTCAACCGTCGCTATCTGGCGCTGGTCCATGCCGTGCCCAATGCGGCCGACCCGCGTCTGCGCGGGATAAAGGGGATCAGTTTTGAAACCGGCGGCATCATCAAGATTGCCACCTTGCTGGCCCGCCACAAGACCGACCGCCAGCGGCAAGCCGTGGTCTGGCACGATGGCCGCCACGCGGTTACGCGTGTCCGGGTGCTGGAGGCTTTTGCCGATCAGGCTGCATTGGTGGAATGTTGGCTGGAAACCGGACGCACGCATCAGATCAGGGTGCATATGGCCTATGCCGGGCACGGTCTTTTGGGCGATCAGACATACGGCGGAAAGCGCAAACTGTCGCCGCGCGTGCTGACGCCGCAGGCGGCAGAGCAGGGCAACGGGTTTCCCCGGCAGGCGCTGCACGCGGCCACGCTGGGCTTTACCCATCCGGTCACGGATGAGTGGCTGGAGTTCACGTCGCCCCTCCCCGACGATATGGTGGGGCTTCTGAAAGTACTGCGCACGCCGAAAGACTGACATTCGCGTGAGAATTTGGTCACAATCTTCCTATCTGGGAACGGAACCCCCTTCATTCTGCGTTAACTCAGAGATGATAAGTCGCCCTCTTGAACGGGCGGCGCAAAGACCTTAGGTTCGTCGCCTCTTCGGGGGCTGATGGCACCGAAGATAACAGGGGGCATGAGATGAGCACCTATACCAATCTACCCGCACCAAGCCCGGAACAGGGCCTGAACCGGTATATGCAGGAAATCCGCAAGTTTCCGCTGCTTGAACCGGAAGAAGAATACATGCTGGCCAAGGCGTGGGTCGACCGGCAGGACAGCGCGTCTGCGCACAAGCTGGTGACGTCGCACCTGCGTCTGGCCGCCAAGATCGCCATGGGTTATCGTGGTTATGGCCTGCCGCAGGCCGAGGTTATCTCCGAAGCGAACGTCGGTCTTATGCAGGCCGTAAAGCGCTTTGATCCGGAACGGGGCTTTCGTTTGGCCACCTATGCGATGTGGTGGATAAGGGCCAGCATCCAGGAGTATATCCTTCGGTCTTGGAGCCTTGTGAAACTGGGCACCACCAGCGCGCAGAAAAAGCTGTTCTTCAACCTGCGCAAGGCCAAAGCCAAGTTGGGCGCGCTAGAAGAGGGCGACTTGCGGCCCGAAAATGTGGCGCAGATCGCCAAGGATCTGTCGGTGACCGAAGCCGAGGTGGTGGATATGAACCGCCGGATGTCCGGGGCGGATGCGTCCCTGAATGCGACGGTCGGATCGGAAGATGGCGGGGCGCAGTGGCAGGACTGGCTCGAGGATGAAAACAGCAATCAAGCCGAAGCCTATGCCGAAAACGATGAGATGGACATTCGTCGTCGACTGCTGGTGAAGGCCATGTCGGTTTTGAATGACCGCGAAAAGGAAATCCTGATGCAGCGGCGTCTGTCGGATGAGCCTGTCACGCTTGAAGCGTTGTCCGAAAAGCACGCGGTCAGCCGCGAACGGATTCGCCAGATCGAGGTGCGCGCCTTTGAAAAGCTGCAGTCCAAGATGCGTGAATTGGCCAAAGGTAAAGGCATGGTCGTGCCGGGCTGAGATGGCCGTGCCAATCTGTCAGAGGGCGGCCCTTGATCGGGCCGCCTTTTTCATTTTTTCGGCAGGCCTTGGCCTTGGCGCTACGGACGGATACGACATCTTGCACATTCGGCGGCCATCCGCCGGCGATCTGACGTTTTTGATGGCTGATGCGTCGTTTTTGTTTGCCCCGGATAGGCGGGCAGGATACGCCCTCGGCCTAAGGTTGAAAGGACTGGTCATACCATGACGATGCTGGGCACATTTCTAAAGCCGATGCACCCCGAGGGGTACAAATTCGTGGCGATCTTTGCCGCAATCACCCTCGTGTTGTTCTGGCTGTGGGAACCATTGGGTTGGATCGGCGTCGGTCTGACGGTCTGGTGTTACTACTTTTTCCGCGATCCCAAGCGTACGGTCCCGCAAGGCGCCGGTATTCTTGTGTCACCCGCCGATGGGGTGATTTCACTGATCGAACGCGCGGTGCCGCCGGAAGAATTGGGTATGGGGCCAGAGGCTTTGGTGCGGGTGTCGGTGTTCATGAACGTATTCAACTGCCATGTGAACCGTGCGCCCATCGCTGGCATCATCGGTGCCATGAGCTATCGCCCCGGCAAGTTCCTGAATGCCTCGCTGGACAAGGCATCGGTGGACAACGAACGCAACTCACTGCGGATTGATCTGGCCGATGGCCGCCAGATCGCGGTGGTTCAGATCGCTGGTCTGGTCGCCCGCCGCATCATGTGGTGGGTAAGCGAAGGACAGGGTATGCGTACGGGTGAACGGTTCGGACTGATCCGTTTTGGCAGCCGCGTCGATGTCTATCTGCCCGAAGGTGTCATGCCGCAGGTGGCGCTGGGCCAGTCCATGGTGGCGGGTGAAACCGTGCTTGCCGTCCTCGGACGTGATCTGCCGCAAACCGTGGGCCGGATAGAATGACCGACGAACCACCGCTTCCGCCCCGGCGCAGGATGCCGATCCTGCATCTGTTGCCAAACCTGATTTCCATTCTGGCGCTGTGTGCCGGTCTTACGGCGATCCGAATGGCCGTTGAAGGGCGCTTCGGCTGGGCGGTCGCGTTGATAGGTCTGGCGGCAGCCCTTGATGGGATCGACGGTCGGCTGGCGCGGATGCTCAAGTCCGAAAGTGCCATCGGGGCCGAATTGGACAGCCTGTGTGATCTCGTCAACTTTGGCGTCACTCCTGCGCTGGTGCTCTATTACTGGGGAATGCGGGCCGACACGTCGCTCGGCTGGATTGCGGTGTTGATCTATGCGGTTTGCTGCATGCTGCGGCTGGCGCGCTTCAACGTTGGCAACCGTGTGGCCGAGGGCGAGGAAAAGCCCAAAGGCTTTGTCGGTGTACCATCCCCCGCGGGCGCTATGCTTGCGCTTTTGCCGATCTATCTCGCCTATGCGTTCGACAATGCGCTCCGCTTGCCCCCATGGGCGGTGGCGGTCTGGATGGTCTTTGTCGGCGCATTGATGATTTCACGGATGCCGACACCATCGTTCAAGGGCGTGCGGATCTACGCTGAAAACGCGCGGTTCATACTTGTGGGGTCAGTGGCTCTGATCGCCGCATTGCTCACCTATCCTTGGGTCACGCTCTTGTTGCTGGATGTCGTCTATCTTGTCGCCATCCTTTTTTTGTGGCGCAAAAGTGCGCGTTCTTTGAGGAGTGTTGTCTGACATGGATATCCACGCTGTCCGCAAGTCCTATGCCCGCTGGGCGCCGATCTATGATGCCACCTTTGGGATCATCACACGGGTCGGAAGGCGGCGGGCGGTTTCGGTACTGAATGGCCTTGGCGGGCGGGTGCTGGAGGTGGGGGTTGGCACGGGGCTGTCCCTGCCGGCGTACCGTCCCGAAGTGTCGGTCACGGGCATCGATGCCAGTGCCGAGATGCTGGACAAGGCGCGTGAAAAAGTGGTCGAGCTTGGACTGGGCAATGTCGAAGCGCTGCGGTTGATGGATGCCCGCGCGTTGGAATTTCCCGCCAACAGTTTTGACCACATCAGCGCGTTGCACATCATGTCGGTGGTGCCCGACCCCGAGCGTGTGATGTCCGAAATGGCGCGGGTGTTGCGGCCGGGCGGGACCATTGTGATGGTCAACCACTTTGCGCGTGATACCATGGACAAGGGCGCGCTGCCGTGGCTGGAGCGGGTCTTTGCACCTTTTGCCGACCGTTTGGGTTGGCACTCTGATTTTGCGCGCAGCACGGTGACGCAAACCCAAGGCCTGATGTTGATCGAAGAAGCCGCGTTGCCCCCCTTTGGCATGATGACGCTGATGCGGTTTCGCAAAGACTGACCTTTCCTCCTCGCCCGTCCCGCGTTAGCGTACTGGCGCTAACAGGGGAGAATGGCAGATGAAACCGGTCAGATGGGGCGTTTTGGGCGCCGCTAAATTCGCACGCGAGCATATGGCACCTGCCATTCATGCGGCCGAGGGCGCCGAACTGGCGGCATTGGCCACCTCGGACCCGGCGAAGGCTGAGGGGTTCCGCGCCTTTTGCCCCGGTTTGCAACTGCACAGCAGTTACGATGCGTTGCTCGCTGACCCGACGATTGAGGCAGTCTATGTCCCGCTGCCGAACCACCTGCATGTAGAGTGGACGTTGAAGGCACTGGCGGCAGGCAAGCATGTGCTGACCGAAAAGCCCATGGCGTTGCGGGCCGAAGACATTGACCAGATCATCGCTGCCCGCGATGCCAGTGGTCTGCTGGCGGCCGAGGCCTACATGATCGTGCATCATCCGCAATGGGGCCGCGCGAAGGAATGGCTGGACGCGGGCGAGATCGGCCAATTGCGTCATGTGGATGCGGCCTTCAGCTATAACAACGCGGCTGAGCCGGGAAATATCCGCAACCGCCCCGATACTGGCGGCGGATCGTTGCGCGACATCGGCGTCTATACTCTTGGTTCGATGCGCTTTGTGACCGGCGCTGAACCGGTGGATGTGGCGGCGCGTGTCATCATGGAAGCCGGGGTCGAGGTTTTTGCCCATGTAACGGCGATGATGCAGGGCCCGACCGGGCGTTTCACCTATGGCTCGATGACCTCGATGCGGCTTTCAAACCGCCAGGAGGTGGTGTTTCAGGGCGACAAGGGGATGATCCGGGTCGGGTCGGCCCCGTTCAACGCAAATGTGCATGATGTGGCCGAGGTTGAATTGCACCTGCCGGGGCAGCGCGTGATCACCGACCGCTTTCCCACGGCGAACCACTACAAGCTTCAGGTCGAAGCCTTTGGCCGCAGCATCCGCACCGGGGCGGCCTATCCTTGCCCGCTGGAATTTGTGCGTGGAACGCAAGCGATGATGGACCTTGCACTGGATTCGGCGGTGGAAGTGTCGCTGTGACGAATACCCGGCGTCGGTTTGCCATGTTTGCTCCGGAACCGATGGCGGCAAGTTTGGGAAAAACGGTCCTAGACAGGCCCCACGCTTTCGCACCACACTTCGTCAAGGGCGGGAATCGTCCGGGGGAGCAATGCCCCGCGTTCAACGGCCGTCTGGCCGGTACGGCGCGCGGCCAGAAATCGAAGAAGACCTGACATGGCAACACGTCGTTCGGCGCTTTCCGCTGACGCAGGGCAGGCTTATAGTTCTGTGGTCGTTGGCTCGGTGGCTACAACGGCCGTCGTTCATTCGTTCGCCGAAGAGGTGATCCTGCGTGTTGCCGCACAGGCGCGCCGTGACAAGATGGACGCGACGGCCCCGAAAATCGCCCAACTGTCCCAGGCCTTGCTGAGTTCGGATGATCAGGCCGCAATTGGTTTCGTGCGGGATGCGCGGCTGGGCGGAATGACGGCCGACACGCTGTATTACGGACTCCTGGCCGGCGCGGTTCAGCAAGTCGGGCTGGCATGGGCGCGGGATGATATTGCGATGCCCGACATGCTGCGCACGTCGCATCGCGTGTGGCGGATCATGAATGATCTGCGTGATGTTTTCGTGCGGATTTCGGACCGAAAGCCCGGACAGCATGCGGTGTTTGCACCCTGTCCGAAAGAAACCCACATGATCGGCCTGACCATGACCGCCGATGATCTGCGTCGCCGTGGCTGGGAAATCGAAGTAGTGTCAAGCGACGATCATGACAATCTGATCGGGCAGATCGAGCAACGATGGCCGATCAGTGTCGCGCTTGGGGCGTCAACTGCCGAAATGACCCTGCCGCTGGCACGGCTTGTTGTGGCGCTGCGCGCGCATATTCCGGGTGTCTGGGTCATGATCGGCGGCGCCATCACCACGGAAGAACCCGATCTTCTGGCGTTGACCGGTGCCGATGCGGTGGCAAACTCGGCCGATGAGGCCGAGCGCCTGATGTTGGCCCGTCTGGCGGATCTTGTCGATCGCCGCTCCAACCGGATCTGACCATCGAAAACGATGGGGCTTACGCCTCCATCGCTTCCAGTTCATCAATGAAGCCAGCTATCATCGACAGGCCCTTGTCCCAGAACTTCGGATCCGAAGCGTCAAGGCCAAAGGGGGCCAAAAGCTCTTTGTGGTGCTGTGATCCCCCGGCTTTGAGCATATCGAAATACTTGGCCTGAAAGTCCGGCAAGCCGTCGGCATAGGTGGCATAAAGCGCGTTCACCAATCCGTCACCAAAGGCATAGGCATAGACATAGAACGGCGAATGGACGAAATGCGGGATGTAGGCCCAGAATGTTTCGTATCCGTCCATGAATTCAAAGGCATCGCCCAGCGATTCTGCCTGAACGCTCATCCACAGCGCGTTGATGTCGTCCGGAGTCAATTCGCCCTCGGCCCGCGCGGCATGGAGTTTGCATTCAAAGTCATAGAACGCGATCTGACGCACGACGGTGTTGATCATGTCCTCGACCTTGCCGGCCAGCAGGGTCTTGCGCTCGGCCTGTGTCTTGGCCTTGTCCAAAAGCGCCCGGAAGGTCAGCATCTCGCCAAACACCGACGCGGTTTCCGCCAGCGTCAGGGGGGTGGATGACAGCAATTCGCCCTGACCTGCGGCCAGCACCTGATGCACGCCGTGCCCCAACTCATGCGCAAGGGTCATCACATCGCGCGGTTTGCCCAGATAATTCAGCATGACATACGGATGCACGGTCGACACGGTCGGATGCGCAAAGGCCCCCGGTGCCTTGCCGGGCTTCACGCCCGCGTCGATCCAGCCCTTTTCGAAGAACGGCTTGGCGATATCGGCCATTTCCGGCGCAAAGCTGCCATAGGCATCCAGCACGGTTTTGGTGGCCTCGTCCCAGCCGACGATTTTCGGGGTTTCCAAAGCCAAGGGTGCATTCCGGTCCCAGACCTGTAACGTCTCAAGGCCCATCCACTTTGCCTTCAGCCGGTAGTATCGGTGGCTCAGCTTGGGATAGGCCGCGACAACCGCATTGCGCAGGGCTTCGACCACCTCGGGCTCCACATGGTTCGACAGATGCCGGCCGTGCTGCGGCGTCGGCATCTTGCGCCAGCGGTCGTGTATTTCCTTTTCCTTGGCCAGCGTGTTGTGAACGCGGGCGAACAGCTTGATATTCTTGTCAAACACGGCCGCAAGCGCTCGTGCTGCCGCCTCGCGCTTTACACGGTCCGGATCGGTCAGCAGGTTCAGCGTGGCTTCAAGGTTCAGCTCGTCTTCCTCACCGGCGACCGAAAACATCAATCCGGCCATGGTTTCATCGAACAGCTTGTTCCATGCGCTGGCGCCGACAACAGATTCGTCATGCAGGAACTTTTCCAACTCGTCCGACAACTGGTGCGGGCGCATCGCGCGCATCCGGTCGAACACCGGTTTGTAGCGGGCAAGGTCGGCATTGGCCGCGACCTGTGCATCCAGATGTGCATCTTCCAGCCGGTTGAATTCCAGACTGAAGAACACCAGAGGCGTGGTGAAGGTGGTGATCTTGTCCTGCGCATCGGCCATGAACTTGGCGCGGTCGCTGTCCATGGTGTTCTGATAGTAGCGCAGGCCGGCAAAGGACATCAGCCGTCCCGCCACGATGTCGATCTTTTCATAGGCCAGCACGCAATCCAGAAGTCCAGCCGCATCCAACTCGGCCAGCTTGCCTTCATATGACGCGGCAAATTCAATACAGGCCGACTCCAGCCACGTCATATCGGCCGCGAACTCCTTAGACTCAGGCGCCGGGTAAAGGTCGGTCAGATCCCAGTCCGGCAGGTTCCCGAACCCGCCCGAGGCGGCGTTGGCGTCAAACACGGGGCGGGGCATCGGCAGGGTCATGGTCATACCTTTCGTGGTTTGGGCTTCATCTAGGGCGGCTGGCCCCCCGGCTGCAAGGCCAAGCCCCTTTTTCCGTCGCTAAATATCCTTGGGCGGTGTCGGAAAAGACCCCGGATTTGTGGTTTGACGCAACAGTGCGCGCAAGCCTTCCAGCGTATCAATATCCGCAACACCTTTGTCGCGCCGCCAGCGCAACATGCGGGGAAAGCGCAAGGCGATACCGGATTTGTGTCGCGGGCTTTCCTGAATTCCCTCAAAGCCGATCTCGAACACCAGTTGCGGCACCACGCGCCGCACCGGACCAAAACGTTCAAGCGTATGCTTGCCGACCCAGCGGGTGATCTCGGCAAATTCCGCATCCGTCAGGCCGGAATAGGCCTTGGTAAAGGGCACCAGATCATTGCCGTCCGTCACCGCAAAGGTGAAATCGGTGTATAGGTTGGCCCGTCGCCCATGGCCTGCCTGCGCGTAGATCATCACCGCATCGACCGAATAGGGGTCCAGCTTCCATTTCCACCAATCCCCACGCTTGCGACCTGCATGATAGGCCGAGGACAGGCGTTTGAGCATCAAGCCCTCGGCCATCCGGCCCCGCGCTGTGGCGCGCATCGCGGCGCGCATTGCCCAATCCCCCGTCACGATGGGCGACGCCGACACCGGCAGTCCAGCGGGCAGCGCGTCCATCAGCGCCTCCAGCCGTGCCCGGCGGTGGGACAGGGGTTGGTCGCGCAGATCCTGACCATGCTCTTCCAGCAGATCATAGGCCAGAAGATGCGCTGGAGCTTCGGCGAGAAGCCTTTTGGGCACGGTCTTGCGGCCAAGGCGCTTTTGCAGATCGGCAAAGGGCAGGGGCGCCGCCCCAGCCCAGGCCACGATCTCGGCGTCAATCACGGTTCCGGGGGGCAGATGGTCTTGCAGCGGCGCGAATTCGGGAAAGCGGTCGGTGATCAGGTCTTCCCCCCGGCTCCAGACCGCAAAGGCGGCCGCGCGGTTGATGATCTGGCTACGGATGCCGTCCCATTTCCATTCGGCCAGCCAGTCGTGCGCGGCACCAAGGCTGTCCGGATCCGCCTCCAGCGGGCTGGCAAGCGCAAAGGGGTAGGGCCGGGTCGCCCCATCGGACCCGCCGTCGCGTGTCAGCGCGGCAAAGCTGGTGCGCGCCGGATCCCAATCGCCCATCAGACGATGCGCCATCACCGCATCATCCACGCCCGTCGCCTGCGCCAGTGCGCGGGTCATCAGCCCTTGGCTGACACCCATTCGGAAGCCGCCAGTCAGAAGCTTGTTGAACACAAATCGCTCGTCGTGCCCCAGCATTGCCCAGGCTGCCGTCACATGGGCGCGGCGCGCCGGCTCGGGTCGGCCGGTCAGCGCGATCAGGGCGCGCAAGGTGGCGTCAAGGCCGGGATCGGCTTCTGTTTCAGGCCGGGGCAACAGGCGGGCGATGGTTTCGGCAAGATCTCCGGCGACGGCATAGCTTTCCTCGAACAGCCACAGCGGTATGCTGGCGGCATCGGCAGCCCAAGACCGCAGTTCGGTGGCGTTTACTGCCCGCTTTGGCCTGCGACCGGACAACAGCGCAACGGTCCAGACCCGGTCAGCTTCGGGCGCGGTGCGGAAATAGGCGGCCAATGCCGCCGTTTTGGCCCCGGTTTTGGTGGTGGCGTCCAATGCGTTGAACAAGGCCGCAAAGCGTTTCATGCGACCTCGTCGGCATCGGTCAGGTCCGCCGCCTCATCGCCCCCGAATTCGGTTTTCACGATTCCGGCGTCATAACCCTGATCCTCCAGCCAACGTCGGAACGGGGCGGTATAGCCGTGGGTAACAAAGACCCGTTCCGCCCCGGTGTCCCGGATGGCGGTGTTCAGTCCGGGCCAGTCCGCGTGGTCCGAGATCACAAAACCTGTTCCCAGCCCCCGGCGCCGGCGGATGCCGCGCAACGCCATCCAGCCGCTGGCAAAGGCTTCTGCATAGGCCCCGAAGCGCCCGGCCCATGGCGTGCCAAGCGCCGACGGTGGCGCGATGACCAAGGCTCCGGGGTGGCTTGTGCCATCAACTCCTTGCACGACGCGGGTGGTCGGCGGCAGCACATAGCCCTGATCGCGCAGGATACGGGTGGTTTCTTCGACCGCGCCATGGGTCAGGATCGGGCCAAGGTCGGGCAGCATCGACATCAGCCGCTGTGCCTTGCCCAACCCATAGGCCGCGAGGATCGAAACCCTCCCATCGCTGGCATTGGCCTGCCACCATGCCGCAATCTGCGCTGCGACATCCGCTTGTGGCGCCCACCGGAACAGCGGCAAACCAAAGGTACATTCACTGATGAAGGTGTGGCAACGGACCGGCGCAAAGGCCTCGGACAACCCATCGTCCTCGACCTTGTAATCACCCGACACGACCCAGACTTCGCCGCCGTGTTCCACGCGGATCTGCGCAGATCCCGGCACATGTCCGGCAGGGTGAAAGCTGACCCGCACTGCGCCGATCTGGCGCACTTCGCCGTAGGCAATCCCTTCGACCAGGATTTGGCCAAGGCGGTGGCGGATAACGGGAAGCGCCTGATGCGTGCACAGATAGGATCCGTGTCCCCAACGCGCATGGTCGCTGTGGCCGTGGGTGATCAGCGCCCGATCTACCGGGCGCCATGGGTCGATGTAAAACCCACCTTCGGCGCAATAGATGCCGCGGTCGGTGAAACTGAGCAACGGAACAGCCATTTCAGGATGATAGCACGGCACAGCAGTGGGGGAAGGCTTGGTGCCTTGGTGCGGATGCCCAAAATATGTGCGGATTTGTCCGCAATCGGCCAGATATGTGAACTTGCCCTTTCCCGTTCCCAAGCGGGCTGATTAACTGACCATCAACGACTGCGAAACGGGGGCCGTTTGTGACCAACTATTTCAATGAGATGTATCACGGCGCTGCGGTGCGCCCTCCCTATGCCCGGCTTGAAGACTGGATGCAGGCCATGCCGGCGGAATTGCGCCAGATGAAACAGGCTGAGGCCGAAGCTCTGTTCCGCCGCATCGGGATCACCTTTGCAGTTTACGGGGAAGGCGGCGATCCTGACCGGCTGATCCCGTTTGACATGTTCCCCCGGGTATTTTCGGGGGCCGAATGGGCGCGTCTGGAAAAAGGAATCAAACAGCGCGCGCGGGCTTTGAATGCCTTTCTGGTCGATGTTTATGGCCGGGGCGAAATCGTTCGCGCTGGCCGGATTCCTGCGCGCCTTGTCTATTTGAACGAAGCCTACGAAAAGTCCGTTGTGGGCTTTGTGCCGTCAAAGGGCGTCTATTCTCATATCGTCGGAATCGATCTGGTGCGCACAGGTCCGGACGACTTTTTCGTGCTGGAGGACAACTGCCGCACGCCATCGGGCGTGTCCTACATGCTGGAAAACCGCGAGATCATGATGCGGATGTTTCCCGACCTGTTTCGCGGCAACCGGATCGAGCCGGTGGACCGCTACCCCGAAATTCTGCGCCGGACGCTGGCATCGGTGGCCCCGGTCAAATGCGACCGCGAGCCGACTGTGGTCATTCTGACGCCCGGCCATTTCAACAGCGCCTATTATGAACACAGCTTTCTGGCCGATCTGATGGGCGTGGAGTTGGTGGAAGGACAGGATCTGTTCGTGGAAGGTGAGTTTGTCTTCATGCGCACGACGGAAGGACCGCGCCGGGTTGACGTGATCTATCGCCGGCTTGACGACGCCTATATCGACCCGCTGTGCTTTCGCCCCGACAGCCTGCTCGGAGTGCCGGGGTTGATGGACGTTTATCGCTCGGGCGGGGTCAGCATATGTTCTGCGCCGGGGGCGGGCGTGGCAGATGACAAGGCAGTGTACACCTATGTCCCCGAGATGATCCGCTTTTATCTGGGCGAAGAACCGATCTTGCAGAATGTGCCGACATGGCAGTGCGGCAAGGCGGAAGATCTGAGATATGTCCTTGCGCATCTGGCTGAACTGGTGGTCAAGGAAGTCCACGGATCGGGTGGATACGGCATGTTGGTGGGGCCAAAAGCGACGCCTGACCAGATCGAAGCGTTCCGTGCCCGGATCGTGGCACATCCCGGCAATTACATTGCGCAGCCGACGCTGGCACTGTCCACGACGCCAACCTTTGTCGCAGAAGGTATCGCGCCCCGCCATGTGGACCTGCGCCCCTATTGCCTTGTTGGGGAACGGATCGAGCTTGTGCCTGGCGGGCTGACGCGGGTCGCGTTGACCGAAGGATCGCTGGTGGTGAACTCGTCGCAGGGCGGGGGCGTCAAGGATACCTGGGTGCTGGCGGAGTAACGGACATGCTGAGCAGAACCGCTGACAACCTATATTGGCTGGCACGCTACATGGAACGGGCCGAAACCTCTGCCCGGCTTCTGGAGGTCGGCGCACGCATCGCGCTGACGCCGTCTGCCGCCGGGTATCGCAACGAATGGGAATCGCTGCTGCACGCCAGCGGCACGGCCGACGGATTTGCCAAAAAGTATGGCGACGCCGTGCAGCGCAATCTGGAAAGCTGGTTCTTTTTCGACCCGGATAACTCGTCATCGGTGGCGTCGTGCATCACGGCCGCGCGTGAAAACGGGCGTATCGTGCGCACGGCCCTGACAACGCAGGTCTGGGACGCGCTGAATACCGGCTTTCAGGAATTGCGCCAGTTGGAGCGGCGTCCACGCAGCGAATTGGACCTGTCGCTGTTAACCGATTGGACTATGCGGCACACCGCCCTTGTGCGCGGGTCGATCGATGCAACGCTGTTGCGCAATGATGGCTGGGATTTCCTGAACCTTGGCTATTATCTGGAACGCGCTGACAACACCGCGCGCCTGATGGATGTGAAATACTATGTCCTGCTTCCGCGTCTTGAATTGGTCGGTTCGGGTCTGGACAACTACCAGTGGACAACCTTGCTGCGGGCAATGTCGTCGCATCGGGCGTTCCATTGGGCCTATGGCGGCGAGGTGACGGCGGCCAAGATCGCACATTTCCTGATCCTCAATCCGCAGTGCCCGCGCAGCCTGATCACCTGCGTCGAAGGCATGACAAGCCATCTGGACCGGCTGTCACGCAGCTATCACCGCAAGACACGGGCGCAGGACAAGGCGCGCGGGATACAGGCCGAACTGGCCGAGATGCGGGTCGAGGACATTTTCGACGAGGGCCTGCATGAATTTCTCAGCCGGTTCATTGGTGACATGGCCTTGGCCGGTTCCATCATACACGACTGCTATCTGAACGGGGATGTGCGCTGATGCTGCTGACAGTCGATCATGTGACCCGCTATTTTTATGACCAACCCGTGCGCGGAGTGGTGCAAAGCCACCGTCTGATGCCTTCGATCTGCGATGGTCAAAAGATGCGACATTGGAAGATCAGTGTCAGCGACGGCCAGATGGGCGGTGGCTTTCGAGATGGCGCAGGTGATTGGGTGCAGGGCTGGACGGTACTGGGCCCGGTCAGTGAAATCACGGTGCATGTGGTGGGCGAGATCGAAACGATCGATCTTGCGGGCGTCTTGCGCGGGCACAAGGAAACCACGCCGCCTGAATGTTATCTGCGCACCACGCATCCAACCGAAGCCGACATCGCCCTGTCGGCCTTGGGCGACGGGTTGCTGCCTGCCAAAGACGCACTTGCGGCATCACATGAAATTTCCGCCCGCGTGTCCGACGCGATTGCCTACCAGCCGGGAACAACACATGCTCATACAACAGCCGCAGAAGCCCTGGCGCAAGGCGAAGGGGTTTGTCAGGACCATGCCCATGCCCTGATTGCGGTGGCGCGTCATATCGGGCTGCCGGCGCGCTATGTCTCGGGCTATCTGCTGGTCGGGGAAGATGGCGCCCCGCACGAGGCGTCGCACGCCTGGGCCGAAGTGTTCATTGCCGGGCTTGGTTGGGTCGGCTTTGACCCTGCGAACCGCTGCTGCCCGGACGCGCGCTATATCCGGCTGGGGTCGGGGCTGGATTCGCGTGATGCGGCCATGATCCGTGGCATAGCACGCGGTCACGGCGAAGAGAGCCTTGACGTTTCCGTGTCCGTGCAGGCAGCCCAAACAAGCTCTCAATCCCAGCAATAAGGCCAAATATGGCAGAAGCTCCGCATTTTTGCCCCGCCATCGCCACATAAGTTGCGCAGTCTTTACCAAGAGTTGAATGCGCAGGGGGTGTGCCGTGACTTTGGTCTATGACTTCGATATCCTAGACATGATGCCCGAAGGCGACGTGTCCGATCCACAATTCGATGGTTTTCTGAAGGAGATCGGTTTCAAACCGAACAGAGATGCCGCATCGGTTGCCTTGTTTCGCGATCCGCAGACCGCAGAAGCCTTGCGCAACGCATCACCTGCCCTGCGCGACTATTTCCTTGCATCTGGATTTGGTCTTAACACGTATCGGTCGGGCGCACCCACGGGCCGCTATCCAGCCAAGGACGAAGCCGCACGGATGGCGATCATTTGCCGCCTGACAAAAAATGCCGAGCGCTTTGCGCTGCCGCCGCCCGAAGATATGACGAACGATCGCGATCAGTTTTGTCTGGATGACTTCCTTGCTGAACTGGCCCAGTCCGAACCATTGGATGAAGGGGCGGACAGGACCTTGACGCATGCGTTCTTGCACGACCAGCGCGGCGCAAACGGTGACATAATGCTGTCCAGAACGCCGATCATGCCGCCCATGTTTGACACGAAGGCTGCGCCGAACGAAACCGAACATGTCGGAAAGCTTGCCATGTGGTACAAGTTTCGCCAGCACCGCCATTTCAAGTTGGTTCTGGCTGTTTGGTTGATGGCGGGCATCGCACAACTGGCAAACGGCCCGGCGTTTCAAATGATTGCCAGCTTGTAGAAGCGCATTTGCCGCAAGGCATCGTTCATCAAGGCCCCTTTTCATCCTGACGCGCGGGCGATAGCGTTGCCCGTCTGGATTTCGGGGATGTTGGAATGACGTACTGCGTTGGCCTGCTGCTGAACGATGGCATGGTCCTCTTGTCTGACACGCGCACCAATGCGGGGCTGGATAATATCGCCACCTATCGCAAGATGTATCACTTTGAAGATCCTGGCGAGCGGATCATCACGATCGTGGCGGCGGGAAGTCTGTCGGTGACACAAACCACCATCGCCCGACTGCGTGAAGCGGTGGAAGATTCGGACGCGACGCCTGATACCTCCGTCATGTTGGCCCCGACCATGCTGAAGGTGGCGGAAATTGTCGGAAATGTCTTGGCCCAGGTGCGCCGTGATATCGACGAAAAGCTTTCCATGTCGCAAGGCGCCAGTGCGACCATGATCGTGGCCGGGCAGCGCAAGGCCGGGGCCATGCGGATGTTCCTGATCTATCCCGAAGGCAATTTCATCGAAGCCACCGAAGACACGCCCTTCCTGCAGATCGGCGAACATAAATATGGCAAACCGATTCTGGATCGAGTCGTCACGCCCGCGACATCTCTGGCGGATGCGCAAAAGGCCGTGCTGTTGTCCATGGATTCCACACTGCGGTCAAACCTGTCTGTGGGTATGCCGCTGGACCTGTGCGTGATCGAGCGCGACGACTGCCGCACCTCTATGCTGCGCCGGATCGAGGCGGGGGACGAATCGTTTCGCGCCATGAGCGAGGCATGGTCACGGGCCTTGCGGGACGGATTCACGCAGATCGAAGTCTGAACACCGGGACTCGCGTCGGACGCACCGACCAAAGTCTGACCTTAGCGGTGTGCTTGAAACAGGTCTGCCGAAAGGTCGAAAAATCGTGCGCGGTGCGCCGGGGTTTCCATAGGCACTTCGTGCTCGGCCCCATGAAACATCTCGAGCCGTCCATCGCGCCATCCTGCCATCCGGAGGTGAATCGGCCCCGGATCAACCACCTTCTCTGCCGTCCCAAGCGCCGTCAGCGCCGGGTAGGCGGGGGCGGGGGCAAGGGAAAGCGCATGACACTCGATCAACGCCGTCTGCAGCCACGCCATGCTTGGCCCAGCCAAGGCCAGTTCTGGCCGCGCCACAACCTGACGCTTCATGTAGCGCCACATCTCGGGGTCAGAGGTAAGCACATTGCCACCAAATTCGGCCTCGGCCACATAGCTTTTGTCAGAAGTGCTGGGGGCGAAACGGTGTGCTTGGCCAAACCAGCTTGCCACCTGAGCCAGTGGTTGCGCAAACGGGCGCATCCATGCCGACATCAAGATACCCCACATCGGCGCAGAAAACACCGCTGCGTTGACTGGCAATCCCCGGATCAGGGCGCGAAGGGCAATCGCACCCCCCATGGAATGTGACAAGAGGTAATAGGGTTCCGGAAGTCCCAGCCCCTGGGTCAGACCCAACACGGCCTGAACGTCTTGCTGGTAGTCCTGAAACGACCCGACGTGCCCCATCATGCGGTCTGGCAACAGACGGTCGGCAAGGCCTTGCCCGCGCCAATCGATCACGACGGTCGCAAAGCCTCGGGCCTGCAAATCACCGGCCGCCATGCCATATTTCTCGACGTATTCGGTGCGTCCGGGGAACAGCAGAACCGTCCCCTTCGCCCCGACCGGCCAGACCCCGGCCCGGATCCGGATACCGTCTGATGTGGTCAGCCAGAACGCTTCGCCACCCTCGGGCCCAAGTGCAAGATCCGCATGCAGCGGGGCTGTCAGGAAAGACGTGTTCTTCACCCCAGAACCGACCCAAGCTTCATCGCCAATCCCATGCTGCCATCCACAGATAGTTTTCCCGACATGAACGCCATGGTCGGGTTCAGATCGCCCTCAAGGATCGATTTGAACACATCCGCACTGGCCGTCAAAGTCACATCTGCCGGATCATCGCCGGCACGCACGCCGGCGCTGTCCATCATGATCGCGCCTTCGCCTTCGATCACGAATTTGGCGATGCCGTCAAAGCCGCCGGAAAGCTTTTTCGACAATACCTCTACGGCCTCGTTCACCACGTCGCTCATGTAAAAATCCTCTCTGCCTTGTGACGGCTTGGATATGGTTTTCCTGCGCCGATGCGCTACCATTCCGAATATGAAAGTTCATCATAGATTTCTCAATCGTATCGTTGCGGCACTTTCGGCAGTTTGTCTGCTGACAGGGGCGGCGTGGGCTGATGAGCCGCTTGACAGCCTGTTCGACAGGTTGAAAAGCGCCGATGCCCGTGCCGCGTCGCGGTTGGAGCGGGAAATCTGGAACGAGTGGTCGAAGAGCGGTTCCCCGGCGATGGATTTGCTGTTGCAGCGCGGGCGTGATGCGATGGCGGCGGGTGACACCGCGCAAGCCATCGATCATTTGACGGCACTGACCGATCATGCGCCGGATTTTGCCGAAGGCTGGAATGCGCGCGCGACAGCCTACTATCAGGCGCGCCAATTCGGCCCGTCGATCTCGGACATCGCGCAGACTTTGTCCTTGAACCCAAAACATTTCGGGGCGCTGGCGGGTCTGGGCGCAATTTATGAGGAATTGCAACGTCCTGACAAGGCGCTGCAGGTGTATCGCGCTGCGTTGGCTATACATCCCAACCTGGCCGGCGTATCAGAGTCCGTAAAGCGACTGGAAGCAAAGGTCGCAGGAACCGACCTTTAGGGGCAGGGCGCAAGGGCAAACTGATGGGCGCGACCACGGGCCGGGTCACGGCGGTTCTCGGGCCGACCAACACAGGCAAAACGCACTACGCCATTGACCGGATGCTTGGCCATCGCACCGGGGTCATCGGCCTGCCGCTGCGCCTGCTGGCGCGCGAGGTCTATGACCGCATCGTTGCCCTGCGCGGCCCTTCGGTGGTGGCGCTTGTCACGGGCGAAGAACGCATCGTGCCCGACCGCACCCAGTATTGGGTTTGCACGGTCGAAGCCATGCCGCTGGAGATCGGCGCAGACTTTGTCGCGATTGATGAAATCCAGTTGTGCGCCGACCCGGATCGCGGCCATGTGTTTACCGACCGTCTGCTGCGTGCGCGTGGCCTGCACGAGACGCTGTTTCTGGGGGCCGAAACCATGCGCCCCGCGATTGCGGGGCTTGTCCAGGGCGTGACCTTCCTGAAACGCGAACGGTTCAGCGAGTTGACCTATACAGGTTCGAAAAAGATAAGTCGGATGCCTCCACGCAGTGCCATCGTCGGGTTTTCGGTCGAAAACGTCTATGCCATTGCCGAGTTGATTCGTCGCCAGAAGGGCGGCTGCGCCGTGGTCATGGGCGCGCTTTCGCCGCGCACCCGCAACGCGCAGGTGGCGCTGTATCAGAATGGTGATGTCGATTATCTGGTGGCCACCGATGCCATCGGCATGGGGCTCAATCTTGATATCAAGCACATCGCTTTTTCCGCGACCGCGAAATTCGATGGTCGCCGGATGCGCGGGCTTTATCCGCAGGAACTGGCGCAAATCGCCGGTCGCGCCGGGCGGCACACTGAAAACGGCACCTTTGGCGTTACCGGCGAGGCGCGGCCTTTTGACGACGAAATCATCGACGCCATCGAAAACCATCAGTTTGCGCCAGTGCGAAAGCTGATGTGGCGCAACCATGCGCTTGATTTTGGCAATGCCGACCGCCTGATCCGCAGCCTTGAAGAGCATACGTCAAACGAATGGTTGACGCGCGCGCGCGATGCCGATGACGTGGTGTCGCTGAAAGCGCTGGTCGAAATGCCAGAGGTGCGCGAGCGCCTGACCGGCCCAAAACGGGTGCAACTTCTGTGGGATGTCTGTCGGATTCCCGATTTCCGGGGGGCCTCGGACAGTGACCATGTCGCCTTGCTGGCTCGGATTTTCGAGTATCTGTGTGGCCGGGGTCTGGGCGGCGGCAGGGTGCCGTCGGACTGGATTGCCAAGGCGGTGGCGCGCATCGACCGCACGGATGGCGATATTGATGCCTTATCCAAACGATTGGCGTATATTCGCACATGGACCTATGTTGCGCAGCGCAAAGGCTGGGTGGATGACGAAAGCCATTGGCGGGACGAGACGCGCGCTGTAGAAGACCGGCTGTCAGATGCGTTACACGCACGACTGACGCAGAGATTTGTAGACCGGCGGACAAGCGTGCTGCTTCGCCGGTTGAAACAGAAGGAGACCCTCGTGGCCGAGGTGAATGACAAAGGCGAAGTGACAGTCGAAGGCGAGTTCGTCGGCAAGCTCGAGGGATTCCGGTTCCGGCAGGATGCCAGCACCTCGCCCGACGAGGCAAAGGTGATGGCGCAGGCGGCCGTGCAGGCGCTGCGCCCCGAATTCCATCTGCGGGCGGACCGGTTCTACAACGCGCCCGACACCGAGATGGATTTCACCGAGCAGGGGGGCCTGATGTGGGGCACCACCGCAGTCGGCAAATTGGTCAAGGGGGCCGAGGCGCTGCGCCCATCGGTCGAAGCCTTCGTCGATGACGAGGCCGGTGTTGATGTCGCCGAAAAAGTTCGTCGTCGCCTGCAGCACTTTATTGACCGCAAGGTGGCCGCGCTGTTCGAGCCGCTTGCCGCCATGAGCCGCGACGAGACCCTGACCGGCCTTGCCCGTGGCTTTGCTTTCCGGTTGGTGGAGTGCCTGGGCGTTTTGCCGCGAGATGCGGTGGCGGTCGAGGTGAAGGATCTGGACCAGGAGGCACGTGGCGCCTTGCGCAAGCATGGTGTGCGGTTTGGCCAGTTCACCATCTTTCTTCCCCTGCTGCTGAAGCCCGCGCCCACGCGGTTGCGGTTGGTGCTGTGGTCGCTGTGGAATGGTCTTGATGAATTCCCCGAAAGCCCTCCACCCGGTCTGGTCACCATTCCAAACGTGACCGAAGTGCCGAAATCGCATTACACGCTGGCGGGTTACCATCCGGCGGGCAGCCGTGCGATCCGCATCGACATGCTGGAACGTCTGGCGGATATTTTGCGCCAGAAGGACAGCCGCGTGGGGTTTGAGGCCACGCCCGACATGCTGTCGATTACCGGGATGACACTGGACCAATTTGCAGATCTGATGGCAGGGCTGGGCTACAAGGGCGAAAAGGCCGAGCGGGCGAAGATCAAGGCGGTCGAGCCCGTGGTGGTGCCCGTCGTGGACCCTGAGGTGGCGCAGAACCCGATTCCTGAAGAAATCTCGATTCTGGCCCCGGTCCCGGAAGCGCCCGTCGCTGACGTCGTACCGGAAATGGAAGTGTTCTACACCTTCACATGGGCACCCAAGCCGCGCAATGCACGGCCGGAACGTGGTGCACGGCCGCAGGGTGAACGGCGCGACCGACCACAGGGTGACAAGCCAAAGGCGGATCGTCCGGCAGGGGATCGTCCAAAGGGCGACCGGCCGCAGGGCGAACGGCGCGACCGCCCTCAGGGTGATGGCAAGCCGCATCAAGGCAAGCCAAAGGGCAAGGGCGACCGCCCGGATCGCAGCGAAAAGCCACGGCAGTTCGAGGCGCGGCCGCAGCGTGCCGAAAGGCCGGTTGATCCGGACAACCCATTTGCAGCGCTGCTTGCCCTGAAGGGTAAGGTCTGAGGCTTGGCGGGGCCGGGCGCTAGGCCCGTCCCCGGCATCCAGCCGCGTCTGCGGCTGGACAAATGGCTTTGGCATGCGCGGTTCTTCAAATCGCGCAGCCTCGCAGCCGAAATCATCGAAGATGGCCATTGCCGAGTGAACGGCAATCGCACGGGCAAGCCCGGTCACGGTGTCGGAATTGGTGATGTCCTGACCTTTGCGCAGGGTGCGCGCATCCGGGTGGTTCGAATCCAAGCGCTTGGCCTGCGCCGTGGCTCTGCCCCCGAAGCCCAACGACTTTATCTGGATCTTGACTGTGTTGTGGCACCGGATGCGCTTGAATGATCGCATTGGTTGCTCTAGCTACTGACCCGACAAATTTAAGGGCCTGATCCGATGACCTATGTCGTGACCGACAACTGCATCGCCTGCAAATACACCGACTGCGTGGAAGTTTGCCCGGTGGACTGCTTTTACGAAGGCGAAAATATGCTGGTCATCCATCCGGATGAATGCATCGATTGTGGCGTCTGCGAACCTGAATGTCCCGCTGATGCGATCCGGCCGGACACGGAACCGGATATGGATGCCTGGGTGACGTTCAATCGCAAATATTCCGAGATGTGGCCTGTGATCACAGTGCGCAAGGATCCGTTGCCCGAGGCCGAAGCCCGCGACGGCGAAAAAGACAAGCTGACGAAATATTTTTCGGAATCTGCGGGCGAAGGCAACTAACGCCGTATTAACGCCCGATTTGGAAGATCAGGCATGCTGATTCGGCATGGCTTTTGAAAGTTCAACGATTTCAATGCCTCTTTGCAGGCACAGCCCGACTCGTGGCAGTTGGAATCATGCGATTTTTGTGATATACAAACGTCATAAATAATCATGGAAGCCTGACACCCGCTCAGCGCTGATCGTCTGGACTGGTTTCTCTGCGACATCTGCCATCGCATCGCCTGACCTTTCGGGATCGGGGCGTTTATTTGTCGCCAGAGGGCATCCGCTGTTAGGAAACGACTGAATGACCAAGACCAAGAAGCCCGAGTTCCGTCCGAATGAGTTTGTCGTGTACCCTGCGCATGGTGTGGGCAAAATCATGTCCATCGAAGAGCAGGAGATCGCCGGCTTCAAGCTGGAACTGTTCGTCATCACCTTCGAGAAAGACAAGATGACATTGCGGGTGCCCACCCACAAGGCAACCGAAATCGGCATGCGGCCGTTGTCGGCGCCAGATGTCGTGTCGAAGGCGCTGGAAACACTGAAGGGCAAAGCCAAGGTCAAGCGGGCCATGTGGTCGCGTCGGGCGCAGGAATATGAACAAAAGATCAATTCCGGTGACTTGATGGCGATTGCCGAAGTCGTGCGCGATCTGCACCGCAACGACGAGCAGCGCGAACAATCTTATTCCGAGCGTCAGCTGTACGAAGCGGCTTTGGAGCGTCTGACCCGCGAAGTTGCCGCTGTTTCGGGTGTCGATGCCGGTTCAGCCGCGAAAACGGTTGATGACGTGTTGGTCAGCCGCGCGGCCTGAAGTGTGGAAAAGTAGAAAACGGCGGTCCTTCGGGGCCGCCGTTTTTCATGGCACAAGGGCTGCGGCGACGCAGAGTGCCGCCACTTCGGCCAGTTGCTGACTTGCGCCGAGGATATCGCCGGTCTGGCCGCCGATCCGTGCCTGTGCGACCATAGCGACGGCCAGTGCGGCCAAGGCTGCCGCCAAAGCCATGGCACCTGCTGTCAAACCCAACGGGGACGCAATCCCCAACGCAAGCCCCGCAGCCACCACGGCTGCCGCAACAGGCGGGCGACCCACTGACTCTGACAGACCTCTGCCCCGCGCATTCTGCATCCGCGCCATGATCATCGCCATCGGTGCCCGTGACAGGACCGCTGCCGCTATCACTGCGCCAAAGGCGCCCGAAGGCAACAAAACAGCAAGCGCTGACCATTTTGCCAGCGTCACAAAAAGCAGGGCCAATGTGCCGTAGCTGCCGATATGGCTGTCCTTCATGATTTCCAGCCGACGCTCGCGGGTCCAGCCCCCAAAAAGCCCGTCGGCCGTATCGGCGAGGCCGTCTTCATGCAACGCGCCGGTTGCCAAGGCCCCGACAGTCAGCACCAGCGCCGCAGCCACCCCTGCGGGCAGACCGATCGCCAGCGCCGCCCACCCTGTGGCTGCCGCGATTGCGCCAACAACGGATCCGACCAACGGCCAAGCCCAGGCTGCATGCGGGCGATGATGGTCGGTTCTGGGGGCGGGCAGGCGGCTGAGAAGGCCGAAGGCCGATGCCACGTCATCCAGAAGCCGCGTCGCGGTGTCGCGTTCGGGGGTCATTGCGTCCGTTACCATCTGGCATTTGTGCTGTGCAGTCTGTAGCCAAGGGACCGACGGCTTGCAACGCAGGATATCCCATGACCACGCCCTTCTCTTCGCTTGACGCCTTTCGCACTCTTCTTGCCCAACAGCCCGGCCCTGACCGCGCGGCACAGGTGGCTGCGACGGCACGGAACGCCCAGTTGACCAAGCCACCGGGTGCGCTGGGACGGTTGGAGGATCTGGCGATATGGCTGGCAGGCTGGCAAGGGCGCGACAAACCAAAGGCGGACGCGCCGCAGGTGGTGATCTTTGCGGGCAACCATGGTGTTGCCGCACGGGGTGTGTCGGCTTTTCCGCCCGAAGTCACCGCGCAGATGGTGGCGAATTTCCGCCATGGTGGGGCGGCGATCAACCAGCTGTCACGCAGCTTTGGGGCGAAGATGACGGTCCATTCGCTGGACCTTGACCATCCCACCGCTGATTTCACCCAAAGCCCGGCCATGACAGAGGCCGAGGTCGTGTCCGCCTTGGCGACCGGCTGGATGGCGGTCGATCCCGCCGCAGACCTTCTGGTGACTGGCGAAATGGGGATCGGTAACACCACCTCGGCCGCTGCAATCGCCTGCGCCCTTTTGGGTGGTGCGCCCGAAGATTGGGTCGGGCGCGGCACCGGCGTGGACGACCACGGACTTCAGCGCAAGGCCGATGCGGTGCGTGCGGGACTTGCCACCCACGCAACTGCCTTGACCAACCCGCTGGAGGTGTTGCGCTGCCTTGGAGGGCGCGAGATTGCCGCGATGGCAGGCGCCATTGCGCGGGCACGGGCCGAACGCGTGGCGGTAGTTCTGGACGGGTTCATATGCTGCGCAGCGGCCTTGGTGCTGGCCCGTGCCCAGGATGGCGCCTTGGATCACTGCCTTGCCGGTCACGTCAGCGCGGAAACCGCGCATGGTCGGCTGCTGGCCGCCTTGGGCAAAGAGCCGCTTCTTAACCTTGGCCTGCGCTTGGGCGAAGGGTCGGGTGCAGCACTGGCGTTGGGTGTCGTGCAGGGTGCAGTAGCCTGCCATTCGGGCATGGCCACCTTTGCCGAAGCCGGCGTCAGCGGCAGCTAGACCCCGATGATTTATTTGGTCTGCGACCGCGTTTCTTCCAAAGCGTCGATCAGGGCCGCCTCCAAATCGCTTTCAAGCTGTTTTGACCGGGTTACGTAGGCGTCGTTCAGATGAACGGGCTGGCCCGGCACCCACAGCTCTGCCATGTCGCGCAAAGCGGCACGGTCGAGCTTGAAATAGGTCTTCGACATCTGGGCGGCTTCGTAATCGGTGAACCCCATGTTTTCCAAAACGTAACGCCCCGCACGGATCGACGAGTCAAAGGTTTCGCGCACGATGTCGTTTGCGCCGGCCTGGTACAGTTCATAGACATGCACCCTGTCGCGTGCGCGGGCGACGATATGCAGATCAGGCCGCGCCTGTCGTGCATGGCGCACAATCCGCAGTGCAGAATCGCGGTTATCCACTGCCACCACCAGCACCGATGCTTCGGCCAACCCCGCCGCCGCCAGCATTTCGGGCCGTGACGGATCGCCAAAGAACCCCTTCACGCCAAAGCGGCGCAAGGTTTCGATCGTTGCCATGTCCGCGTCCAGCACAACGGTGGACAGTCCCGACATCCGCACAAGCCGGTTGACCACCTGGCCGAATCGACCGATCCCGGCGATGATCACGCGGCCTTTTTCGTCGATGGCATCGGGAGGTGCCGTTGGTGCGGCTTGGGCAATGCGCCGCCCCAACGCTTCGGCCGCGATGAACAGCAGCGGTGTCAGCAGCATCGACAAAGAAATCACCATCAGCGTCATCTGGCTGTCGCCGTCGCCCAGAATACCTTGTTGCCGGGCAAAGCTGACCAGCAGAAAACCGAACTCTCCGGCTTGGGCAAGGCCAAGTGTGAACAGCAGCCGGTCACGCCCGCGCAGATGAAACGCCAACGCCAGACCGAACAGCACTGCGGCCTTCAATGCAATCAGGCCCAAGGTCAGGCCAATCACCTGAAAGGGCTGCATGGCAAGGATGCGCGTGTCGATGCCAACACCAACCGTCATGAAAAACAGACCCAGCAGCAGCCCCTTGAACGGCTTCAGATCCGCCTCAAGCTGATGCCGGAATTCCGAGTTTGCCAGCACCACCCCGGCAACAAATGTGCCAAGGGCCGGGGACAGGCCGACCAGCATCATCAGAAAGGCAATGCCAAGGATCAGAAGCAAAGAGATGAAGGTGGACATCTCGGGGAGGCGGGATGCATGGACAAAGCGAAACACCGGCCGGGTCAGAAAATGACCACCCAGAATGATTGCGACCACAATCGCCAAGGTCAGGCCAGTAACGGCCCACCCCGGCAGGCTGTCCACAAGCGTCAGCAAAGGCGCTGCAGAACCTGTGTCGGCAGGCATTTCCTCGGTGCTGACCGCGCCCGCAGGTGCCAACAGGGGAAGCAGCGCCAGCATCGGCACAACGGCAATATCCTGCGTCAGCAAAACCGCAAATGTCCCGCGGCCGCCTGGACTGCGCATCAGGTTCTTTTCGGTTAGGGTCTGCAGAACAATCGCAGTTGACGACAGCGACAAGGTCAGGCCGATTGCGAGGGCAATCCGCCATTCAACGTTCACCCAAATCAATGCGATGCAAATCGCTGCCGATGTCAGCACCACCTGCGCACCGCCGAGGCCAACAAGGCGGTGACGCATGTCCCACAACGCGCGGGGCTCCAGTTCCAGCCCGATCAGGAACAACATGAGCACAACACCGAATTCGGCATAGTGCTGAAGATCCGTCGTCTCAGCACCCGCAAGGCCCAGCACCGGCCCCACAAGGATGCCGGCCGCCAGATAGCCAAGCACCGACCCAAGTCCCAGCCTGATGCAGAGAGGGACAACGATCACGGCTGCACCCAGATAGACACTGGCCTGCAGCAAAATGCTTTCCATCAGATGATTCCGTCAAAAGGGCTACGCATCAGCCTAGGATGGCGGGGTGGCACTGTCCATCCATGCGGGCCTTAGCCCTTTGGCATCGCCAGCGTCAGCATGCGCCCGCTCTTTTGATACCGCACTTCCGACGCAGTAATCGCCTGCACCCGTCCGCCGTCTATGTTGTCGCCAACCTGCACTTTGCGGTACCGGCCATTGGCCTGCCGCACCAGTGCATAGCGTTTGGACTGTGTGCCATAAACGCCGATCAGGTTGATCTTGGACAAATTGATCGCATTTACGAAGGTCGCCTGTTTGGCAACGTTTGCTTTGGTCGGAATACGCGGTGCCGCCGATTTCGCCACGACCTCGGGTTCGTCATCGGCCTCTTCTTCGGCTTTTGCAGTTGCTTTCGCTTTAGGCTCCGCTGCCGGCGCGGGGTCCGGTTCAACGGTGCGCCGGGCCTCTGGCTGACGCGTTGCGGCCGCAACGGCCGCCTCGACGGCACGGCTCAGATCACGGGGACGCGGGGCCGGCACACGCGACACCGATACGGCAAGCGGGCTCAGATTGGCATCGGCTGCACTGGCAACTGCTGATTCTATGGCCGCCTGTGCCGCCAAGGATGCTGACTCTGACGCCTTGCGCGCAGCTTCACCTGCGGCGAGAATCGCCTGTGGGCGCAAACGCGGCCGTAGGCTGGCAAATCGGCTGTCTTCGGCCGGGGCCAGCGACGCATCGTCATCATTGGCCGCAGCTTCTGGTGCAAGTCCGGCAGGACGGACGCGGGGACGCGCTGCTGACAAGGCAGGGTCTGCGGCAAAGGTATCGGCGGGGCGCAGCGGGCCTTCTGCAGCCAAGTCAGCCACGGGTGCGGCATCAGCGGCAGGCGCTGGCGTGACCGGCGTGGCCGCTGCCGCAACCACGGTGGCTGATCGTTTGGGTGGAACCACAGGCGGCTTGCCAGAAACAAGTGTCACGCCCTCGGGCGTGACGATTCCTTCTGCTGTGGGTTTGATGCGGCCGTTCTCGTCGAACTGATACACTGTGCCAAACGGCGGGGGCGGCATTTGAGCTGCGGGCGGCGCGTCTCCGCTTGTGGCAGGCTGCGGCAATACCAGCGGATCGCTCAGCACCGGCGGCGCGTCCATTCCCGCGAGGAAGATCTCGTCCTGGGTGGGAGGGTTTGGTTGTGCAGCAGCGGCTGCCACATCCTGAACGCCAGTTTGCGGTGCGGGCGCTGCCACCTCGGGCGGCGGCGGTTCAGCCGCAACGGTTTCTTCCGGCACGAAGACCGGTTCCGGAGCAGCGGCCACCTCCAGTTCGGGGGTGATCGCAACCGGCTGTTCGATTTCGGCGTCGGCAACGGGCGTCGTCAGATCGATTTCGTCTGACACCCCCGCCGGATCTTGCGCATCGGCCAACATTTCGTCGTCCGGTCCGGGGATCTGACCATCGGCGATGGCCTCGTCGTCCAGTCCAGCCGCGACTTCAGCGGTCTGCACCTCGGCAACCGGATCGTCGGCACGCGTCAGATAGAACGACGACCAGGCTGCGATGATCGCAAGGATCAGCAACAGAACCCCGGTCAGAATAAGACCCAGATAGCGCGGCTTTCCCCTCTGCGGCATCGTTCGTGCGCTCAACCCTCTCGCAATCGCATCCGGGGCAGGCGGCTTGGTTCGCGCCAAAGATTGCGCGGCTGCCTTCATGTTGGCAACCGCTGGCGACAGATCCACCGGCGCGGTGAGGGTCGATTCGGGTGGGGATCCCTTGGCTGCCATGGCCGCGCCTGCCGGGGTCGGCGGCACAATAGCCTTCTTCGGTCGGCTTCCCGGAATACTGGGGGCTGTCACCATGGTTCCCAGTGACCGCAACCCCTTGCTGGTCTTGCCGATCACCGATGCGGGCGCAAGTGGTGGATCACCCGGCATCCGTTGAGGCGGCGGAACAGGATCGTCGTAACTGAACTTCGGAGGAGGTCGCGCCCCCGCAGGTCGTTCGACGATAGGCTTTTTCCCTGCGGGGCGGCCCGTGGGGGAAGACGCCGTGCGCGCAGCCCCAAGTTCGGGCGCTGCAGAGGGTGAACCCGTTGTCGAAACAGGTGATCCCGCTGCCCCCAACGGACGCGGGGCCCCTTCGTCGCTGCGACGGCTTGCGAAGGCCATCATGGCTGCGGACGAAGGTAGGGGGGGCAGTTCATCCTCTGGCGGGGATTGCGTTGACAGAACCGATGCCGAGCGGGGTTCGCGCGACAGCGATTCCGGGGGAAGGTCGTCAGGCGCATCGTTCTGCGGAACATCGACCGCCATCGGGGCCTCGGCCTCGACTTCGTCGCCGGACGACAGCGCAGCGGGCGCCATGGTCATCGGTGGAGGCAACGGGTCATGGGCTGGCAGATCCGGCACCGGGGAGGGAAGGTCCATCGGACCGGGTTCGGGCATCGGCTCCACCGGGGGAACGGTCACGGGTTCAGGCGCGGGCTGCGGCGGAGCCGGTTCGGGGAAGTCGTGCGGCGGCAGGTCGGGGGCCGGCAGTTGCGGGGCCGAAGGTGGCTCTGGCTCTGGCTTTGGTTGATCGGGTTCCGGCTGACCGGGCTCCTGTGGCTGGCGTTCCGCTACAACTGCCGCCTCAGCGGTCTGTGCATCATCAGTCGCAGGTTGGGGCGATGCAGGATCCGCGCGAGGGGCATCGCGTGGGATGATTGCAATGGGCGCAACGTCCGGCTCAACCTGTTCGCCGGCCTTCAAAAGGGTTTGGGCAATCCCCGATGCGCCAAAAAATGGCTCTTTATCGAAGCCCGCAACAGGCCGCGCGGCGAACGACACCGGATTGAACCGATGCTCGATGGCAAAACTCTCAGCCTCGTCCAGGGTTTCGCGCGCGACAACGGCAACCGTGACGTCGGACCCACTTGCGGACCAGTCATACGCCAGTTCGTCCAACGAATACGGCGTACGCCCGTCAAGGGCCGATTCGATCTGAGCCCGCCGACTTGCATCGTCCGGACCTGGTGCATCAACCTTCAAATACAGGATTTGCGATTCCGGAATGATGACCTTTGTCGTGATGGCCTTTGACGAAAAAGCCAGTGCAGACGAGCGCAGGTAGTCAAGCGCGGCACCCAGATCGGGGTCACTGAAGGCAACAGAACCTACATCCAGCCAGCCCCGCTTTGTCCGGTGCAGAAGCGTGATGCCGACGTCGGTCAGATTTAGGGCAAAACTCGGTTTCATATCCGGGATCTAGCATAAGGAAACAAGGTGCGGAAACCGCTCCTTTCGGACTTTGCCTTTCCTACAGCAGCTTTCCGCCGAATGAAAGAAAAACACCTGTGATCCCCAAGGAACGCCTTGCGCGCTGCGTTCCATGTCTGGAAACTGAAACTACCCCATGGAGATAAAGTCATGCGAGTATTGCACGCCGCCCTGATTGCCAGCCTGCTGTCGGCCACCGCGCTGACGACAGCGCAGGCACAGACCGTTCCGGCACCACAGATCACAGTGACAGGTGAAGGCGTGGTGGAAGGCGTACCCGACATCGCCACGCTGTCCCTTGGCGTGACGACCACAGGCGACACCGCCGCCGCCGCGATGGCCGCCAACACCGAAGCCCTTTCGACCGTCATGGCCCGCCTGAAGGCGGCCGGCATTGCAGATCGCGATATGCAGACCACCAACCTGTCGATCAACCCGAATTGGACCGGCTACGACAGCGGCGCGCGCCAACGCATCGACGGTTATACTGCCTCGAACCAGTTGACGGTGCGGATCAGGGCGCTGGACGGCCTTGGTGCGGTGCTGGATGCCGCCATTCAGGATGGGGCCAACACGTTGAACGGCTTGAGCTTTGGGTTGTCCGAGCCGCGCCCTGCCATGGATGCCGCCCGCAAGGCCGCCGTCGAAGATGCGCGCGCCCGCGCCCTGCTGCTGGTCGAAGCGGCAGGTGCCACTTTGGGGCCGATCATGTCGATCAGCGAAGGCGGCGGTTACACACAGCCCTCGCCGATGTTCCGTCAGGCTGCCGATGCGGCCAGTCCGGTGCCGGTGGCCGCAGGAGAGGTGGCGACGACCGCCAACGTGACGATCGTCTTTGAGATAGCACAATAACAAAGTGCACATCGGGCGCCCTTTTCCAAAGCGCCCGATGAAAGCCGTCAGGTCAGGCGGTTGCCTTGTCCATCGCCTGATCCAGATCGGCAATGATGTCGGCAAGATCCTCGATCCCGATGGATACCCGAACCACATTAGGCGCCGCCCCGGCCTTGATCTGCTGTTCTTCGGTCAACTGCCGATGCGTTGTTGACGCCGAGTGGATGATCAGGCTGCGTGTATCGCCCAGATTTGCGACATGGCTGAACAGTTTCATGTTGTCGATCAGCTTGACGCAGGCATCGTAACCGCCTTTCAGGCCAAAGGTGAACAAAGCCCCGGCGCCCTTGGGGCAGATCCGCGCAATGCGGTCCTTGTAGGGGCTGCTGTCCAGCCCGGCGTATGTCACCGTCTCGACCCGCGGGTCAGCCTCAAGCCATTTTGCCACCGCCATGGCGTTTTCCACATGCCGTTGCATCCGCAGGGACAGCGTCTCGATTCCCATCAGCGTGTAATGTGCGCCCTGCGGGTTCATCGTCATGCCCAGATCGCGCAGGCCGACCGCGATGGAATGGAAGGTAAAGGCCATGGCCCCCAGCGCCGGATGGAACGCCAGCCCGTGATAGGCGGGTTCCGGTTCGGACAAGGACGGGAATTTGCCGCTGGCCGACCAGTCGAACTTGCCCGAATCGACCACGACACCGCCTGTGACCGTGCCATTGCCGGTCAGGTATTTCGTGGCCGAATGGACGACCAGCGTTGCCCCATGTTCAATCGGTTTGCACAGATAGGGGGTTGCTGTGGTGTTATCGACGATAAGCGGCAGCCCCACGCGGTTTGCAATGGCCGCAATCGCATCCAGATCGGTGATGTACCCGCCGGGGTTCGCGATGGTTTCGCAGAAAATCGCACGCGTGTTGTCGTCCACTGCAGCCTCCAGTGCCGCCAGATCATCAAAATCGATGAACTTGGCAGACCAGCCGAACCGTTTGATGGTCTGGCTGAACTGGGTCAGCGTGCCCCCGTAAAGGCGCGTCGATGCGATGATGTTCAGCCCTGGCCCCATAAGCGGAAACAGCGCCATGATCTGTGCCGCGTGGCCCGATGAACAGCAGACGGCACCCGCGCCACCCTCAAGCGCACAAACCCGGTTTGCCAGCGCTGAAACCGTGGGGTTGGTCAGGCGTGAATAAATATATCCGACTTCCTGAAGGTTGAACAATTTCGCGGCATGGTCCGCGTCGCGAAACACATAGGCTGTGGTCTGGTAGATCGGCACCTGCCGCGCGCCCGTGGCCGGGTCGGGTGCAGTGCCGGCGTGAATGGCAAGCGTATCGAAGCCGTAAGTCGGTGTGTCGGTCATGGTATCCCCCCACTGAAATTCTGGCCAGACGCTAGCGGGGATTGGGCACGGCGGCAACCATGGCACGGTAACTGCGGGCTATTCTTCGACGGGACAGGGGCGCGCGTCTAACCCAAGGCTCAGGCGCGCAGATCCTTTGGGCTGCCCATGACCACGAAGGTCGTGATCGACTGCACTTGCGGAAGGACCCCCAGCACATCGGTATGCCAATGCTTGTAGTCGGCCAGAGTGGCAGCCTCGACCCGCAAAAGATATTCGACCGTGCCAGTGATGTTGTGACATTCCGCGACCTGCGGTGCGCGGGCGATGGCACGTTCAAATGCCTCTTGTGCCACTTTGGTGTGGATGTTCAGACCGACCGTCACATAGGCGACAAAGCCGATCCCCATCGCCGCCGGGTCCAGCACGGCACGATAGCCACGGATCACGCCATGACGTTCCAGCTCTTGCACCCGGCGCAGGGTCGCGGATGGTGACAAGCCGATGCGCGCGGCCAGATCCAGATTGGATTGCCTGCCGTCGCGCTGCAATTCGCGCAATATCTTTTGGTCTGTTTCGTCTATCTTGGTCATTTATTGTGAATATTGGCAATCTGTGCGATATTTTGCAACCTCATGCGGCCGGTCGTATGTCAAAAACGGCAAGCCATGACCTATGATCTGCTCCTTGCTCTGATGGGCTTTGCCTTTGCCACCTCGGTCACGCCGGGGACGAACAACATGATGCTTCTGGCATCCGGGGCGAATTTCGGCTTTCGCCGCAGTGTTCCGCATATGCTGGGCATCAGTCTTGGCCATGCGCTCATGGTGTTTCTGGTCGGGATGGGGTTGGCACAGGTGTTTCATTCGATGCCGGTGCTGGGGGTGGCGCTGAAATTCGTCTCGGTCGCCTATATGGTCTGGCTGGCATGGAAGATCGCGCATGCCGCAGCCCCACAAGAGGGGGCGGTGAGCGGCCATCCGTTTACCTTTTTGCAGGCAGCCGCCTTTCAATGGGTGAACCCCAAGGCTTGGGCGATGGCCTTGACGGCGGTCACGGTTTACGCGGGTGGCGAGGGGTGGCTGGCGATGCTGACCGTGGCAGCGGTGTTTGCCATGGTGAACCTGCCATCGGTTTCGGTCTGGACAGCCACGGGTCAGCAGGTACGGCGCTGGCTGACCACGAACCGCCGGCTTCAGGTGTTCAACTGGACCATGGCGATTTTGTTGGTGGCGTCGCTTTGGCCGGTGCTGCGACTTTAGCGCAGCCACAAACCTTCGCGTTTCAAGGTGTTGCGGATCACCTGCTCTCGATGTGGCAGGTCTGCGCGGTCAAACAATCCCCGCGCCCGGCGACCCTGATTCTGATAGACCATTGCCTTGACCGGGGCATGGTCGCGCAGCACCTTGCGCAGGGGCTGATCCTTGGCCACCGCCTCAAGCACCTCGACCGCCCGGTCAGATTCGCGGGCATAGAGCAGGGGCAGGGTGCGGTAGTGGCAGGTGACGTCGCCATCAAGGCCCGCCAGACCGGGGCCGGGGCGCTGGCCGCCAAAGGAATGGATCACCAATGGCAGCGCCACCTGATCCAGCCATGGGTCGAGTTCTTGCAGCACAAGTTCCGGCGGACGGTCATCGCGGATCGACCGCGCATAAGACAGAAAGCGCGCCCCAAACCGGCGCGGGCTTTCGTGAAAAAACCAGCCCGCGTTGAAATAAAGATATCGTCGCCAGTATTCATCGGGTTGGTCAAAATCCAGAGACGACGCGAAATCCAGCCCGAACCGGTCATAAAGCGACTTCCAGATTGCGCCATAGCCGGGGCCATAAAGCTCGATCTGGGGCCAGGTTCCTTGCCTGCGCATGCTGGCCGACGGACGGGTGAAATCCAGCGCAAGGCTGGACAGATCACCGGTGATCAGCGTGTCGGTATCCAGAAACAGGAACGGCGCGTCGGGCAGGGCGGCCAGAGCCTCGATCTTGTTGCCGTAGGGGTAGGCTTGACCGAAAACTTTCGAGTCGAACGGCACAATGGTCGCCCCAAGGCTTTCCAGCACGTCGCGTGCCTGCTGGTCCATGCGCGGATCGCTTTTCCACAAAGGTCCGGGTTGCGGTTCGCAGATCACAAGGCGGCCAGAGTATTCCGGATTGGTCAATCGCAAAGACCCTGCCAGCAGGATCGCCTCGTATTGCAGGCGGCCCTGTTGACCGATGGCCATCACGGTAAAGTCTTGCCGGGTGGTGCGTTGGTCGGGCATCATGCTTTCCGTTGACGGACTGTTCTTGCTGTAGCGGGTTTTCACGATCCGAAAAAGGAGTCCACGATGAAACTGTACGGCACATTTATGCTTTGTAGCGCTCTGGCGATGCCCGCCTTTGCGCAACCCTTTTCAACAGCGGCCGAGGTGAAGCCGATCCTGCAGGCCACCCGCGCAAACTGGGTTGCCTTGCGGGAATATGATGGCAAGGACCTGCTTTATTTCACCCATCTGGAAAGCTGGCGCTGCGGGCTGTCCGAGGTGCGCTTTTCAGTGAACTCCACCGCCGCCACGAAGACGCGCGAGATGGAGCCTTGCTATGACGGCACAGCGCAGCCCAATGCGCTGACGTTGGACGGACATTTGTCCTATATCGTCTTGCCGCTTGGCATGACTGAAACCGTCTCTGTGGTGGTGGTCTATGATGATGGCAGCGAAGACCGCATGGACTATGACCGCAAGGCCATCCTGATGCCGTGAACTTGATCACCAAAGCTGCGAATGGTTCGCATATGCTTTGACATTGCGAATTAGTCGCATATTGTTCGAGTAGGATTTTCTGTCCTGCACGGTGAGATATGATGCTGACGCGACGCACGCTTATTGGACTGATGGCAGCAGCAAGCTTGCCGCAGACCGCATTTGCGGCGGCCCCTGCCATCGTGGCAACCACAGGAATGATCGCCGATGCTGCGCGGGCGCTGACTGGCCTGCCGGTGACGGCACTGATCGGGCCGGGGATGGACCCGCATGGCCATCGGCCCACCCGGAATGACATTCTGGCGTTGTCCCGTGCCGATCTGGTGTTGTGGCACGGTCTGAACCTTGAGGCGCAGTTTGCCGGGCTGATGGCCGACCTGTCCCGGAAATCCCCAGTGCTTGCTGTGGCCGAGGCTTTGCAGCCAGACCTGCTGTTGGCGCATCCGGACCATCCGGACCTGCCCGATCCGCATGTGTGGTTCGACCCGGCGCTGTGGTCGCGCGTCACGCAGGCCATAGAACCGGCGCTCGCCGCCTTTGCGCCCGATGTGGCCAGCAAAGGTGCGGCCTATCGTGACGGCATCGCGGCGATGGGGACTTACGCCAAGGGCGTTCTTGATACCATTCCCGCCGAGTCCCGCCTGTTGATCACCGCACATGACGCCTTTGCCTATTTCGGCCGTGCCTACGGGCTGGAGGTGGAAGGCGTGCAAGGCATCTCGACGGAATCCGAGGCCGGGTTGTCGCGCATCGCGACTTTGGTTGATCTGCTTGTCACCCGCCGCGTGCCAGCGGTGTTTGTCGAAAGCTCTGTCTCTGATCGTGCCTTGCGGGCTTTGATCGAAGGCGCTGCTGCCAAAGGCCACGGCGTGCGGGTTGGTGGCGAGTTGTTTTCCGACGCGATGGGGGCTGCGGGCACCTATGAAGGCACTTGGGTCGGCATGATGGACCACAACGCCACCACCATCGCACGGGCGTTGGGTGGAACGGCCCCTGATCGCGGCGCAAACGGTTTTCTGGGGGCCGCCGGCTGATGCAAGACCATGGTCAGCTTGCGATGGAGGTCACGGGCATGTCCCTGTGCTACGGCGAGGTTCTGGCGCTTGACGGGGCCGGTGGGCATTTTCCCAAAGCCAGCATGACGGCCATCATCGGACCGAATGGGGCCGGCAAATCTAGCTTTCTCAAGTCCATTCTGGGTCTGGTCCCCGCGACCGGGCAGGCCAGGGCCTTTGGGGTACCGGTGGCGCAGGCCATGCCACGCATTGCCTATGTGCCACAGCGCGCTGCGGTTGACTGGGGATTTCCCGTCCGGGTGATTGATGTGGTTTTGATGGGCTGCTACCGCAAGACCGGGCTTTTAGGCCGCATTGACCGTCAGACCAATGCCCAAGCCATGGCGGCACTTGCCCGTGTCGGCATGCAGGATTTCGCCCGGCGCCAGATCGGGGCATTGTCTGGGGGGCAGCAGCAGCGTGTGTTCCTTGCGCGCGCACTGGCGCAGGGCGCCGACCTGTTCTTGCTGGACGAACCCTTTGCAGGTGTGGATGCTGCGACCGAAGCAGCGGTCATCGGGGTCTTGAAGTCCTTGCGCGATGAAGGGGCGACCATCATCGCGGTCCACCATGATCTGTCCACCGTCGCGGGCTATTTTGACCGGGTTCTGCTGCTGAACCGCCGCACGATTGCCGAAGGACCGGTGGCCGAAACATTTTCGCGGGCCGCCTTGGCGCTGGCCTATGGTCCCGCCCTGCCGCTGGACAAAGCGGCATGATCTGGCAAGCCATGCTGCTTCAGGCGGGCTACAATGCGGCCTTGGTCAGCCTTGGCGCGGCTTTGCTCGGGGCGGCGGCAGGGGCGGCCGGAGCGTTTCTGACCCTGCGGCGGCGGGCGCTGATGTCGGATGCGATGGCGCATGCCACCCTGCCGGGGGTTGGCCTTGGGTTTCTGGCAATGGTTGCACTGGGCGGGGATGGCCGATTTCTGCCCGGCCTGATGCTGGGGGCGGCGGCCACCGCTGTCATCGGTCTTTGGTCGGTGCAACGCCTGAGCCGACAAATGCATGAAGATGCCGCCACAGGTGCTGTTCTGGCAAGTTTCTACGGCGCAGGAGTCGTGATCCTGACCTTGATTCAGGGCCTTGGCGCAGGCCGTCCGGCCGGGCTTGAAACCGTGCTTCTGGGCTCCACCGCCGGGATGCTGCGCGCCGATGCGCTGGTGATCGGCTGCGGTGGATTGGCCGTTGTGGGGATGCTTTGGGTGTTGCGCCGCCCGCTGGCAATGGTGGCGTTTGATCCGGTGCACGCATCGCTCATGGGCGTGAACCCGAGACGAATGGATGCCGCCCTGATGGCGCTAGTGCTGGCCGTTGTGCTTGTGGGATTGAACGTGACAGGCTTGATCCTGATTGTGGCCCTGCTGGTCACCCCTGCCGTCACAGCCCGATTGTGGTCCTCCACCGTCGCGGGAACCGCGGGCCTTTCGGCCGTTCTGGGTGCTGTTTGTGGATATGTGGGTGCCGCAATTTCCGCCGGTGTACAGGATCTGCCGACCGGTCCTGTCATTGTTCTTTTGGCCGCTGCCGCCTTTGCGGTGTCTCTGCTGATCAGGGGGCGCGCCAATGGATGAATTTCTGTTTCTCTCGCTTCCGCCCATGGTGATCGCATCGTTTGCCGCCATCGCTTGCGCGCTGCCCGGCAACTTTCTTGTCCTGTCGCGCCGCGCCATGCTGGGTGACGCCATGAGCCATGTGGTGTTGCCCGGCATCGTGGTGGCCTTTCTGCTGACCGGATCTGGCAATGGTGTTGTCATGGGGGCAGGGGCGCTTGTGGCGGCCGGGTTTTCGGCCCTTCTGATCGAGGTTGTGACCCGTCGCGCCCATATGGAACCGGGCGCCGCGATGGCGGTGGTGTTCACCACCATGTTTGCCGCAGGTGTTGTGCTGCTTGAAATGACCGGAACCTCTGGCATCCATCTTGATGTGGAACATGCCCTGTACGGCAACTTGGAAAGCCTGATCTGGCTGGCAGGACCGCCGCCCGAATTGCTGCGACTGGGCCTGATTGCGTCGGTGCTTGCGGGTGCGCTTGCATTGGTCTGGCGGCCGCTTGTGATGGCCACCTTCGATCCGGTCTTTGCCCAGACCCAAGGCATCCCGGTCGGCTGGTTGCGCACCGGACTGACAGCCGCCACCGCCCTTGCCGCCGTTGCCGCGTTTCAGGCTGTGGGTTCAATCCTGACCATCGCGATGCTGATCTGTCCCGCCGCTGCCGCGCGCCTGCTGACCCGCCGACTGCCGACTCAGTTGGCCGTGTCGCTTGGTCTGGCCGTCACCTCGGCGGTGCTTGGCTATGTGCTGGCGGGGTATGTGCCGCTCTGGCTTGGCCTTCCCTTCACGCTGTCTGCCTCTGGCATGATCGCCACGGTTGCAGGTCTGCTGTTGGCTGCGGCGGCGCTCATGACTTCCCATCGCCAGCACGCGGGCCTATAAGGTCGCGACGCCAAACGAGGGCAAAGCCGATGCGCACCGCCGAAATCATCCGCAAAACCGCTGAAACCGAGATCAGCGTGACCGTCAACCTTGATGGCACCGGGGCCTATGACGTGAAAACCGGCGTTGGCTTTTTTGATCACATGATGGATCAACTCGCCCGTCATTCGCTGATCGACATCACGATGCATGCCAAGGGCGATCTGCATATCGACGATCACCACACGGTCGAGGACTGCGGCATCGCGCTTGGTCAGGCCTTGGCCCGCGCCCTGGGCGACAAGACAGGCATCCGGCGCTATGGCCATTTCAACCTTGCCATGGATGACACGCAAATCGCCTGCGCGCTTGATCTGTCTGCGCGTCCTTTTCTGGTCTGGAATGTTGCGTTTCCCACACACAAGATCGGAACCTTTGATACCGAACTGGTGCGTGAATTCTTTCAGGCTCTTGCGACCCATGGCGGCATCACCCTGCATGTGGACCGCACACATGGGTTCAACAGCCACCACATCGCCGAGGCGACGTTCAAATCCGTCGCCCGTGCCCTGCGCATGGCCGTCGAAACCGACCCCCGCATGATGGGGCGGCTTCCGTCGACCAAGGGCGCGCTCTGACCTTCTTCGTTCTCAAGACAATCCCACCCATGGCGTCCTGCGCTTTGGTCGGGCGCAAGGGGCAATATCATGCTGACCGTCCTCGTCGACTACGATAGCGGCAATCTGCACTCTGCCGAAAAGGCATTCCAAAGGATGGCTGCCGAAACCGATAGTGGCCAGATCCTTGTTTCGTCGCGCCCCGAGGATGTGGCACGCGCCGACCGGATCGTGTTGCCCGGTGACGGTGCCTTTCCGGCCTGCCGCCGCGCCTTGGGCGACTTTGGAGGCTTGTTCGAGGCGATCGAAGACGCCGTTACCCGCAAGGCCCGGCCCTTCATGGGTATTTGCGTTGGTATGCAGATGATGGCGACCTGGGGCCGCGAATATGCCGACACCAAGGGCTTTGATTGGATTGCGGGTGAAGTGGTCAGGATCGTGCCGGCCGATCCCGCGTTGAAAGTCCCGCATATGGGGTGGAACGATCTGGTGATCGATCATGCGCATCCGGTGCTTGACGGCGTGCAGACCGGCGATCACGCCTATTTTGTTCATTCCTATCACGTCCGGGTCGATGACCCGTCGCATCGGCTTGCACATGTCGAATATGCCGGTGACATCACGGCCATCATCGGACGCGGCACCATGGTTGGCACCCAGTTCCACCCCGAAAAATCACAAGCCACGGGATTGCGGATCATTGCGAATTTCCTGCAATGGAAGCCATGAACCCCGCCGATTTTCGCTTCATTTTTGAATGAATCGTACATTCAGGGATCGAATCTGCCCAGACCAATGCGGCAACGGGCTTGGTCTTTCCGGCGGTTCTCCACTCTCAGGGCAATTCCAATCTGGGTGCTGAAACGGTGCAGCATCTGGTCTGCGCCACCGTCTGGTCGGTCTTTGGCAGACCGCCACAGCGCTTGCAGGCGCGCAAACCTGCCGCCACTGCCGCCGCGCGACTATCAAACAGGCGGACATTGCGACGCAGCGGCGTGCGCGCCGGGCACCCAAAGCCACAAAAGATGCCCGTGCTCAGCACACCGATCACCCCGGACCGAACCCGCCGCGCAATCAGATCCGCCCAGTCCTGATCCGTCATCGCGCCCCCCACAATGAAAAACAAAAGGCGCGGTCAGCATCCCGCCGTCCGCGCCTGATTGCGACCCGAAAGTTGCGCTTACTGGATTTTCTTCCAATCCTGTTTGGAACAGATCAGCCCACCGGCCACGCAGCCCGACAACTTCATGCTGGTGCCGCTGATCGCGATCTTGCCCATGTAGATCTTGTTGTTCGACGGCCGCCAGACCTTGCCCTCGTAGGCACCATTGCCCTGAGCGACCATGTCGCGCACCAGTTGTTTGCCAAGGTTTTCGGATTTGTATTCGGCCCCGCCCTTGAAGCTCTTGACGATGGTGCCGCAGAAATTCGCGCCACAGGGCGCGATCTGCACATGGGCATAGGCCCCGTCATCCGGTTGCGTTTGCCAAAGGCCGACAATTGGCTCGGCAACGGCCGCCCCGGCAACCAAGGCAAAAGCCGCTGCCACCGCCACACGCGTTACGAAACTGCTCATTTGGGTCTCCTCCCTGAAGCTGGACGGATCATCCTCACTCTGCCGTCGGTCTTGCAAGCATGACGTTGGGTCGCGGCCCCCTTGGCATCACGGCTTTGCCATGCCAAAGGGAGGAAAAGCCAAAAAAGGTGCGCCATGATCCTCTATCCCGCCATCGACCTCAAAGACGGCCAATGCGTCCGCCTGCTGCGCGGAGAGATGGCCGCCGCCACGGTTTTTGGCGACGACCCGGCCGCACAAGCCGCCAAGTTCGAAGCCGCTGGCTGCGACTGGCTGCATCTCGTTGACCTCAACGGCGCTTTCGCCGGCCAGCCCGTCAATGCGGCGGCGGTCGAGGCTATCCTCGCCCGCGTCAGCGTCCCGGCCCAGCTTGGTGGCGGCATCCGCGACATGGCCACCATCGAGATGTGGCTGTCCAAGGGGCTCGCCCGCGTTATCCTCGGCACCGTGGCCGTCGAAAATCCCGATCTGGTCCGGACCGCCGCCCGCAACTTCCCCGGCAAAGTCGCGGTCGGGATTGACGCCCGCAATGGCTTTGTCGCGACGAAAGGCTGGGCGACAGCGACCACCGTGCAAGTCACCGACCTTGCCCGCAGCTTTGAAGACGCAGGCGTCGCCGCGATCATCTACACCGACATTGACCGCGACGGCGCAATGCAGGGACCCAACATGGCCGCAACGGAA